>NZ_CP162759.1:0-1022500 GCF_054668335.1 Pseudomonas sp. S2_F03
CGGTCAGGGGGTCGTGCAAGACCAGTTGGGTCAGTTCGCGGTTGGCCTCGGTCAGTGAGCGCGCCAGGTCAGCGGTGCGTACTTCCAGTCGCGCATCGGCGCGCTGACGTCAATAAGGCGATGCTCAACACCGCCAGCGT
This sequence comes from Pseudomonas sp. S2_F03, assembly GCF_054668335.1. NCBI lineage: Bacteria > Pseudomonadati > Pseudomonadota > Gammaproteobacteria > Pseudomonadales > Pseudomonadaceae > Pseudomonas > Pseudomonas sp. S2_F03. The sequence continues at coordinate 141 of NZ_CP162759.1, forward strand.
GGTGATCAGCACCAGATTGTCGAAGACCTTGCCATTCAAGCCGCTGGCAGCAGCCATAGAAGCTGCCCCCAGGAAACGCGCTGCCGCCATGCCGGTGTAGTGCATGCCGACGATGGCGAGGCCCATGACCACCGCCGCCGCCACGGAACAGCCCACTGACATGCAGGGTGTGCTGTCGCAGCCGGAAGGCGATCGAAACCGCCCGAGGCGCCAACGGCGATCAATAGCGCAAGGTGCCAAACAGTGTCGGGTTGTAGTCGATGACCGGTTGCATGCGCATCGCGGCCATGCCGGTGTAGTGCATCGCACTGATCCCGGCGCCCATCACCAGCGCGCCAAACGCCAGCTGCCAGGCCGGCAACCGAGGCTGGCTGACCAGCCGCAGGGCAAATCCGCAAGAAAGGATCGCGGTCAGCGGCGACAGCAATGTGATGGTGAAGTCGTAGCCCAGGTCGATCGGCAAATTGAACGCGAGCATGCCGATGAAGTGCATCGACAACCACACCCCGATGCCCATGGCGAAGGCTCCACCCGCCGTCCACAAATACCGCCACGGCCTCTGGCCGTAGCGATACGCCCGGTCAGGTCGAGCGCGGTATAGGACGCAGAATCGCCACAGAGCGAAATGATAACCAGCGTGGGAATAGCTACCGATCAGCATGAGACTTCTCCGCGAGCGCCCGGCGTAGAGGTTTTACTCTGGGGGCAAATGCCGGCGATTGTACTGAGTGCGTAAAGAACGCACTTACAAAATAGCCAAATAGCCATCAACCCGATGAAACGCCTGTTTGATGCCCGCGAGGCTGCGTTCGGCTGCGAAGCAGTCGTAAATCCACCACGCGCGGTTTCCACGAAACACCGCGTCGCCTGGTTTCACGACGCTTCGCAGCCGACGTGCTCCCTCTACGGTAAGCTGCTACAAGCTAACGCAGCTCGCGCTGCTCGACAGCTGCTACGAGCAAACGCGGGGCTCGGCAGCGGCTACAGGAGTCTACTGGTTTTCGCTGACCTGCAACGCCCCGTCCAACACGCCACCAGCGCGGCAATCAATTGCACGCTGGCAATCAGCCAGCTCTGCAATAAATCCAGCACGTTGCGTTCGTTGCTCAGTGCCGTGGCCTGAACCACCACCACATCCAGATAAGCAATCAAACCGGCCTTGTACTGATTCTGGGTCAGGCGCAACGAGATACGCGCCGCCTCCAGCGCTTCCTGGCGCACGCCGACTTCCTGCTCAGCGCCTTGAGCTGCACCAGGTAGTTTTCCGCTTCACTGGAAACCATCGAGCGCGGTCATGGCCGGTACCGTACCGTCTCGTCGTAGGCGGCTTCGCTGCGATCGACTTCGGCCAGACGCTGGCCGCCATCAAACAAGGTCATTGCCAACTGCGGTAAGACCGACCAGAAGCGATTGGGTACGCTGATCCAGTTGGAATAGGTGCTCTGCTATACCCGCCGTTCATGCTCAAGGTGAAATCCGGGTAATAGGCTGCCTTGGCCACGCCGATGTTGGCGTTGTGTCCGCCATCACGACGCTCGGCGGAAGCGATGTCCGGGCGACGTTCCAGCAATTGCGAAAGCGGTCCACCGGCACTTCGGGCAAGGTCGGAATGGTGGTGGTTTCCGCCAGACTAAACTCGGCCAGGGCAGCCCGATCAATACAGCGATGGCGTTCTCGAACTGGGCGCGCTGCCGGATCAGGTCAACCATGTCTGCCTGCGTGCTTTTGAGTTGAGTCTGCGCCTGCGCCACCGCGTCGCCCGGACACACCGGCGCGGTATTGGTTTTCGGTCATTGTCAGCGAACGCTGATAAGCCTCGACCGTCGCTTCAAGCAAGCGCTTCTGTTCATCGATCACGCGCAATTGCAGGTAGTTCTGCACCAGCTCCGACTGCTGACTCAGACGCATGGCAGCCAGGTCGGCGCCAGCTCTGCCTGGGCGTTGGCGGTGTCGGCTTCAAGGCCTCGGCGTAATTTGCCCCACGCGTCCGCTTCCCAACTGACACCGGCCTGGGCGGTGTAGGTGTCACGAATACCGCTGGAGGAGCTGGTCAGGCTCGAATTGCTGCTGCCGGTGCCCTGGCTGGAGCGGTTTTTACCGACGGTCAAATCAACCGTCGGAAAAACGCCCCGCGGGCACTGCGCACCAAGGCTTGTGCCTGGCGGTATTGCGCCTCGGACTGGGCCACGGTCTGGTTGGAGCTGTTGAGTTTTTCGATCAGGCCATTGAGCTGCTGATCGCCATACAACTCCCACCAGGCACCGCGTGCCAGGGAATCGCTGGGGCTGGCCTGACGCCACCCCGCCGCTTCCATTGTACTGCACCGGCGCGGCCGCTTGCGGGCGCTGATAATCCGGACCCACGGCACATGCGCTGAGCATTGCCGCGCACAGCGCCAGGCTCAAGCAAACGCGAGCCTCGGGCAGCGGCCAGCGGGGCGGCCAGATGGATAAGCGAACGGTCAGTCATAGCGGAGTTTCCAAAGCGAAAGCATCGGTACGTACCCCACGCCATTTATTGAAGCGATGGCGCAGTTTGTCGAGATAGAGGTAAACCACAGGCGTGGTGTAAAGGGTCAGCACCTGGCTGAAAATCAGCCCGCCGATGATGGTCAGGCCCAGTGGCTGGCGCATTTCCGCACCTTCGGCACGGCTCAGCAGCAACGGCACGGCACCGAGGATCGCCGCCAGCGTGGTCATCAGGATCGGTCGCAGGCGTTGCAGGCAAGCACTGCGAATCGACTCCAGCGGTGCCAGGCCTTGATGGCGTTCAAGTTGCAGCGCGAGGTCGATCATCAGGATGGCGTTTTTCTTCACCACGCCAATCAGCAGGAACAGGCCCAGCAGCGAAATCAAACTGAACTCGCCGCCCAGCGCGTAGATCGAGAGCAATGCACCGACCCCGGCCGACGGCAAGGTCGACAGAATCGTCAGCGGATGAATGTAGCTTTCATACAGCACACCCAACACCAGATAGACCGCCAACAGCGCGCCGAGAATCATCCACGGCTGGCTCTTCTGGGTCGCGGCGAACGCATCGGCGGTGCCCGCCATTTTCGCGATCACGTCTTCGGGAAGTCCGAGCGTGGCAATCGCCCTTTCGATGGCTGCGGCGCCCTGCTCCACCGTCACGCCTTCGGCCATGTCGAACGACAGGCTTTCGGAGGCAAACTGGCCTTCGTGGCTGACCCGGTCGTTTTCCAGGCTTCTTTCGTAATGGGCGATGGTCGACAACGGAATCCGTGCGCCATCGGCTGTAATCACCTGCACCTGTTTGAGGGTGATCGGGTCCTGTGCATCTCGGATTGACCTCCATCACCACCTGATATTGGTTGAGGCTGTCGTAAATCGTCGAGATTTGCCGCTGGCTATAGGCGTTGTTAAGCACCGAGGTGACCATGTCCATGTCGACGCCCAGGCGCTTGGCCTGATCGCGATCGACAATCAGCGTGACCTGTTGCGCACCACGGCCTTCCCGAGCGTCAATCGCCGTCAACTCCGGCAGCGCCTTGAGCGCGGTGACGACTTTGGATACCACTCGCGTAACGCGCCCAGATCACCGCTTTGCAGGATGTAGGAATACTGCGACGACGTCTGTTCGCGACCGCCGCCAAATTGCAGGTCCTGGTCCGCCATCAGCATCAACTGTGCGCCAGGACCTGCGACATTTCTGCGCCAGGCGCTCGATGACTTTTTGCGCGGAAATGTTGCGTTCCTTGATCGGTTTCAGGCGCACCAGCATGAACGCGTTATTGGTGCCGTTGCTGCCGCCAATGAACCCGGCGACGCTTTCCACCGCATCGTCCTTGAGCACGGCACGGCGGAAGGTTTCCATTTTCGGCTGCATCACGCTGAACGACAGACCGTCGTCACCGCGCACGAAACCGATGAGCTGACCGGTATCCTGCTGCGGCAAAAACGTCTTGGGCACCACCACGTACAACGCGATATTCACTCCGATCGTCACAAACAGGCTGAGCAAGGTCAATCGGCGGTGGCGCAATACCCAGTCGAGGCTCGTCGCGTATTTGCCGACCATCCATTCGTTGGCGCGCTGGCTCCAGCGCTGCAAACGGTTTTCCTGGCCCGGCGTATGCGGCTTCAGCCAGCGGGCGCAGAGCATCGGCGTCAGCGTCAGCGAAACCACCAGCGACACGACGATGGACGCTGCCAGGGTGATGGAAAACTCACGGAACAGGCTTTCAATGATGCCGCCCATGAACAGGATCGACAGGAACACCGCGACCAATGAAACGTTCATCGACAGCAAGGTAAAGCCGACTTCCTGGAGCGCCCAGGTACGCGGCTTTCATCGGTGGCACCGCCTTCGTCGATGTGCCGGGAGATGTTCTCCAGTACAACGATGGCGTCGTCGACCACCAGACCGGTGGCCAGGATCAGCGCCATCAGCGACAGGTTATTCAGCGAGAAGCCATAGAGGTACATCACCGCAAAGGTGCCCACCAGCGACACCAGGACCGCCAGTGTCGGAATCAGCGAGGCACGGAAGTTACCGAGGAACAGGAAGACCACCAGAATCACCAGCGTCACCGCGATCAGCAGGGTCATTTCCGCTTCGTGCAGGGTCGCCTTGATCACCGGCGAACGGTCCATCGCCAGGTTCAGCTTGACGCTGGCCGGCAGCACCGCCTGCAACGCCGGCAGCTGCGCCTTGATCTCGTTGACCGTCTCGATGATGTTGGCCCCCGCCTGACGGTTGATCACCAGCAACACCGCCGCGTCGTCGTTGAAGAAGCCGCTGTTGTAGCGGTCCTCGACGCCGTCGCTGACCTTGGCCACATCCTTCAGACGCAAGGCTGCACCGCCGTTGTAGTGGATGATGAGCGACTCGTAATCCTTGGCTTTTTCCAGCTGATCGTTGGCCTGCACCTGCCACAACCGCTCGCCGTCTTCGACCGAGCCCTTGGGCCGACGCACGTTGGCATTGGCGATGGTGTTGCGCACATCATCCAGTGCCACGCCGTACTGATTGAGCGCCTGCGGCTCGAGTTCGATACGCACCGCCGGCAACGAACTGCCGCCGATCTGCACTTCGCCCACGCCCTGCACTTGCGACAGGCTCTGGGACAGGATCGTCGAGGCCAGATCGTAGAGTTGGCCCTTTTCCAGCACGTCCGACGTCAGCGACAACACCATGATCGGTGCCTGGGACGGGTTGACCTTTTTGTAGGTCGGCATGCTGCGCATCCCGCTCGGCAGCAGGTTGCGCGAGGCGTTGATCGCGGCTTGCACTTCCCGGGCCGCACCGTTGATGTCGCGGTCGAGGTCAAATTGCAGGATCACCCGGGTCGAACCCTGACTGGAGCGGCTGCTCATGGTGTTGACCCCGGCGATGGTGCCAAAGGACCGCTCCAGAGGCGTAGCCACGGTCGAGGCCATGACCTCGGGACTCGCGCCGGGCAGACTGGCCTGCACCACGATCACCGGGAAATCCATCTGAGGCAGCGGTGACACCGGCAACAGGCCGAAACTCACGCCGCCCAGCAACATGATCGCCAGGCTCAGCAACATCGTCGCGACCGGGCGCTTGATGAAAGGTCCGGAAAGGTTCATGGCTGCTCTACCGCTTCCACGGCTTCAGACTTACGGCCCCAGCGCCGACCGAGGCGATCGAAGTACAAGTAGATGACGGGCGTGGTGAACAAGGTCAGCACCTGACTCAGCAGCAAACCACCGACCATCACCAACCCCAGCGGTTGACGCAATTCCGCGCCGGAACCAGTGGCCAGCATCAGCGGCACGGCGCCGAACAACGCCGCAAGGGTGGTCATCAGAATGGGCCGGAAACGAAGCAACGCGGCTTGATAGATCGCGGTTTCCGGGTCGATGCCCTGATTGCGCTCTGCATCGAGGGCGAAGTCGATCATCATGATCGCGTTTTTCTTCACGATGCCGATCAGCAAAATGATGCCGATGATCGCGATCATGCCCAGGTCATTGCCGCTCAGGATCAAGGCCAGCAACGCGCCGACCGCCGCCGAAGGCAAGGTCGAGAGAATGGTGATCGGGTGGATGTAGCTCTCGTACAACACGCCGAGCACGATGTACATGGTCACCACCGCCGCCAGAATCAGCAGCAAGGTGCTCGACAGCGAGGCCTGGAACGCCTCGGCCGCACCCTGGAACTGCGTCTGCACGCCAATCGGCATGCCGATGTCTTTCTGCACCTGGTCGATGATCTCGACGGCATGCCCCAGCGCCACGCCCGGTGCCAGGTTGAACGACATCATCACCGCGGGGAACTGGCCGATGTGGGTGATTGCCAGTTGCGCCTGACGCTCTTCGATGTGCGCGAGGCTGGACAGGCGGACTTGCCCGCCGTCGGTGGTTTTCACGTGAATCTGATTCAGCGCATCCGGGCCGATCTTCTCCCCGGATTGCGATTGCAGCACCACGCGGTACTGGCTGGCCTGGGTATAGATGGTCGAAATCTGCCGCTGGCCAAAAGCGTCGTACAGCGCATCGGTGATGTTCGACACCGACACCCCGACCCGCGAAGCGGCATCACGGTCGATCACCAGATAGACCTGCAAACCCTTGTCCTGCAAGTCGCTGGCAACGTCGGTCAGCTCGGGTCGTTGGGCCAGCGCTTCGACGAGGCGCCCGCTCCACAGGCTCAGCAGCTCTGCATCTGGCGAAGACATGCTGAACTGGTATTGGGTGCGGCTGACGCGGTCTTCGATGGTCAAGTCCTGCACCGGCTGCATGAACAGGCGAATGCCCACCAGCTTGTTCACTTCAGGTTGCAGGCGTGCAATCACTTCGGTTGCGCTTACATCGCGATTGCTGTGGGACTTGAGGTTGATCAGCAGGCGACCGCTGTTCAGCGTCGAGTTGTCACCGTCCACGCCAATGTAGGACGACAGAGCTTTCAACCGCCGGGTCGGCAAGGATCACCTTGGCCAGCGCTTGCTGACGGTCACTCATGGCCGCGAAGGAAATCGACTGCGGCGCCTCGGAAATCCCCTGGATCACCCCGGTGTCCTGCACCGGGAAGAAGCCTTTGGGCACCACCATGTAAAGGAATACGGTCAACGCCAGGGTGCCGACGGCCACCATCAACGTCAGCGGCTGGTGCTTGAGCACCCACTGCAATTTGCGCCCATAAGCGGCGATCATCCAGTCAATCGCCGCGCCGCTGGCCCGGTAGAAACGGCCCTGCTCTTCTTCCTTGGGTTCACGCTTGAGCAAACGCGCGCACATCATTGGCGTCAGGGTCAGGGACACCACCAGCGAAATCAGGATTGCCACCGCCAGGGTGATCGCAAACTCCCGGAACAGGCGCCCCACCACGTCAGCCATGAACAGCAGCGGAATCAGTACCGCGATCAGCGACAGCGTCAGGGAAATCAGGGTGAAACCGATTTGCTTCGCGCCCTTGAGCGCTGCATTCAGCGGGCTGTCGCCCTCTTCTATAAACCGGGAAATGTTCTCCAGCATCACGATCGCATCGTCCACCACAAAACCGGTGGCGATGGTCAGTGCCATCAGGGTCAGGTTATTCACCGAGAAACCGGCGAGGTACATCACGCCGAACGTGCCGATCAACGACAGCGGCACGGCAATCGAAGGAATGATCGTGGCACTGGCGCGGCGTAGAAACAGGAACGTAACCATCACCACCAATGCGATGGCGATCAGCAATTCATGCTGCACGTCCTTGACCGAGGCGCGAATGGTTTGGGTGCGGTCGGTCAGTACCGTGACGTCGAGGCCGGCCGGCAGGTTGTCGGTGATGCTTGGCAGCAAAGCCTTGATCCGGTCGACCACTTCAATGACGTTGGCACCGGGCTGGCGCTGAATGTTGAGCAGTACGGCCTGGTTCTCATTGGCCCACGCCGCGAGGCGTTCGTTTTCGGCACCGTCGACGATTTCCGCGACATCCTTGAGCCGCAACGGCGCACCGTTGGCGTAGGCCAGGAATGAGGTTGGCGTAATCCTTGGGCGAGGTCAGCTGATCGTTGGCATCGAGCATCGACACCCGGGTCGGGCCGTCGAAGTTGCCTTTGGGTTGGTTGACGTTGGAGGCGCCGATCAGCGTGCGCACATCCGACAAGTTCAGACCGTTGGCCGCCAGAGCCTCCGGGTTGACCTTGATCCGCACCGCCTGGCGCTGCCCCCGGCAATGCTGACCATGCCGACGCCGCTGATCTGGGCGATTTTCTGCGCCATGCGCGTGTCAACCAGGTCATTGAGCTTGGGCAACAGCATGGTTTTGGAGGTAATGGCCAGGGTCAGCACCGGGGTGTCCGCCGGGTTGACCTTGTTGTACACCGGCGGTGCCGGCAGGTCCTTGGGCAGCAAATTGGTGGCGGCGTTGATCGCGGCTTGCACCTGCTGTTCAGCGACATCCATGTTGATGTCGAGACTGAAGCGCAGCGTCAACACCGAGGCGCCGCCCGAACTGGTCGACGCCATCTGGGTCAGGCCCGGCATTTGCCCGAACTGACGCTCCAGTGGCGCCGTGACCGCGCTGGTCATGACGTCGGGACTGGCACCGGGATAGAGCGTCATCACGCGAATCGTCGGGTAGTCGACTTGTGGCAACGCCGACACTGGCAGCAACCGATAGGCAATCAAACCGGCCAGCACAATGGCCAGCATGCTCAGGGTCGTGGCGACCGGGCGAAGGATGAACAGCCGCGAGATGTTCATGCGCCGCCCTTTTTCGCCTTGTCGGCGGCTACCGGCTCAGTCGTCTCCGCCGCCGATTTGCCTTGCAGGTGTTCGGTCGGGGTGGCCGGCACTTCCTGGGGGTTATTGACCACTTCGACTTCGCTGCCTTCCTTCAAGCGGTCGGTGCCTTCAAGCACTACGCGATCCCCGGGGGCCAGGCCTTCGGTGACCACGGTATTGAGCCCGTCGCTGGCGCCGACTTTCAACGCGCGAATGGTGACTTTTTTGTCGCCGTCCAGGGCATAGACGAAGGTGCCGTTGGTGCCAAACTGAATCGCCGCCGACGGCGCGAGCACCACCCCTTTGAGGGTGTCGGCCAGCAAGTGGACGTTGACGAACTGATTGGGGAACAGCGCTTGATCGCGGTTCTCGTAGCGTGCCTTGAACTTCAGCGTACCGGTGGTGACGTCGATCTGGTTGTCCAGGCTTTGCAGCACACCGGTGGCCTGCAATTGGGTGTCGCCACGATCCCAGGCTTCGGCGGGCAGTTTGGCCCCGGTGCGATAGCGTGCCAGTACAACGTCGAGGCTGTTTTCCGGCAAGGTGAAAGCAACGCTGATCGGCTGGGTCTGGGTGATGATCGCCAGCGCCGTGGTGTCGTTGGCGGCGACGAGGTTGCCGACGTCCAGCTGACGCAGGCCTACACGCCCGGTAATCGGTGCGCGGATCTTGGTGAATTCGAGATTGAGTTTGGCGTCGTTGACCGCCGCCTGGTTGGTCTTGACGGTGCCTTGGTACTGACCGACGAGGGCCTCGGCGGTGTCCAGGGTTTGCTTGGCGATACTGTCTTCACGGTACAGGCCGCGATAACGCTCGACATCGACCTGGGCGTTCTTCAATTGCGCCTGGTTTTGCAGCAACGTGCCTTCAGCCTGGAGCAAGGCGTTCTGGTACGGGCGTGGGTCGATTTCTGCCAGCAGGTCACCGGCCTTGACCATCTGCCCTTCTTCGAAGGAAATCTTGATCAGCTCCCCGCCCACACGGCTGCGCACATTGATGGTGTTGAGTGCAGTGACAGTGCCGAGCGCTTTGTAGTACAGCGGGAAATCACCCTTGACCGCAGGGGCCACACGCACGGGCACCGAGGCCGGTCGCCCCGCCGAAGCCCGGGCGCATGCCACCGGACTTGCCGGTATGGCCGGCCACGGCTTTCTGCCCTGTGCCCTCCTTGTGAGTCGCACTGGTGGGCCAGAATTTCCAGCACACGCCTGCGATGACCAACAGGACAAGCAGGCCGAACAGCCCAGCGACGAGGACTACGGGAAGCGGAGGATTGCATTGAATGATCAACCATTGGGCGCGTGGGCTTCTTCTACATGAGGCTGAACGATAAGCACTGGCGGCTATTAAGCAAAGCGGCTTTACCGGCAATTTACCTTCGGCTTACGTAACAGGTTGTTTGGCCAAGACACTGAATCACAAATGAAAACGGCCTGGACAGGGCCAGGCCGTTAACAATTGTAAAGCTGTCGCTTATTTCAGAACGGCGAGTGCAGCTTCGTAGTTCGGTTCTTCAGCGATTTCCTTGACCAGTTCGCTGTGCAGGACGTTGTCGTTTTCATCCAGAACCACGACCGCACGGGCGGTCAGGCCTTTGAGCGGGCCGTCTGCGATGGCAACGCCGTAGTTCTCGATGAACTCGGCACCACGCAGGGTCGACAGGTTTTGCACGTTTTCCAGGCCTTCGGCGCCGCAGAAGCGTGCCTGGGCGAACGGCAGGTCAGCGGAGATGCACAGCACAACGGTGTTGGCGACATCGTTGGCCTGGGCAGTGAACTTGCGTACCGAAGTGGCGCAGGTCGGGGTGTCGACGCTTGGGAAGATGTTCAGCACTTTGCGCTTGCCGGCAAAGTCTTTCAGGGTGACGTCGGACAGATTGCCGGCAACCAGGAAAAGGCTGGCGCCTTGGAACCGGCTTGTGGCAGTTGGCCGTTGACTTGAACCGGGTTGCCTTTAAGAGTGACTTGAGCCATGAACTGAGTCCTTCTGAACGTTGTGGTGGAGAATTTTGAAGAGGCCGAAGTTAACCACGAAATGGCCCGACGACCTATGCCCAGATACAAATCGTGAAGTCTTGCTGGCGAAACTGGATACAACCCTTCCAAACCCCGCATGGCCGCAGGCACGCAGCCCGGGTTGCTCTATAGCGTACAGCCCTCCCCGGCCACCACTTGGTGTTCTTGACGAAAGGCAACCGAAAACCCACGGGCTCAATCACTGGTCTTTAATTTGGCAGCACTGTCGATTTAAACGACGTTCATTCGACTAGTCAGCGAGTCCAGTCAAATCCAGCGGAGATACAGCCATGCGATTCATGATCATTGTCAAAGCCAGCCAGGATTCCGAAGCCGGCATCATGCCCAGCGAAGAACTGCTGACCGCCATGGGCAACTACAACGAAGAACTGGTCAAGGCAGGCATCTTCGTCGAAGGCGAAGGCCTGCAACCCAGCAGCAAAGGCACACGTGTTCGCTTTTCAGGGGACAAACGCACCGTCATCGACGGCCCGTTCGCCGAAACCAAGGAGCTGATTGCCGGCTACTGGATATGGCAGGTGCAGTCGAAACAGGAGGCGATCGATTGGGTCAAGCGCTGCCCGAACCCAATGCCGGGCACCGAGGCCGAGATCGAGATTCGCCAGGTGTTCGAAGCTGAGGATTTCGGTGCCGAGTTCACCCCGGAACTGCGCGAGCAGGAAGAACGACTGCGCGCCGAGGCCAAAAAACGCTGAACATTTTCAGGCCGGGTTTGCCGGGTGCACGCGTGATTGTTTTACGCGGTGTATCAGGTGAATCCGGCGTCACCTGAACACCAGGATCGGCGGTAACCCCATGATTTGGTATTAACTTTTTAGTACACACAAATAACGAAGTTCTGTGCACAAAATCAAAGATTTAATCCTTTTGACTGGAAAAGTCGTGACTAGCTGCTAGCGTCAGATTTGTCCTACGGGCTTGGTGGGAAATTGATTACGTATTAACGGCCAGGAAGTGCCGAGTAACCCAATGAGCCAGAAGGGAATCGGGAATGATGTTTCAGCATAAAAAAAATAACGCTTTGTTGTTGGCGGCAGCACGCTTTTCGCCCGCCGTTTACGTGCAGGCCAATAACGCCGACGCACTCAACAAAATTAACCCTACACGGAACCTTTCGCTCAGCGCCGCCCAGTCATCCGGCACTCGCCTCGCTCCCCATAACGCCAGCGTCACCTGCCTCGGCGCCCCGAACCTGTTCGACATTTCAAGTCCGAAAGCACACCCGCGGTCAATGGATAATGCCGCCACTGACACTCGTGGGCGCAAAGCCATGAACCACGCACCCAAAACCTGCAGGAGCACCGTGATGGGACTGAAGACGACAAGGAAAGCCGCATTCACCGCACTCACGCTATCCATGACGCCACTGGCGGGCCAAGCGGACAACGCGCGTGACTGGCAGAACCTGCCGACCGACCTGAACATGGTGTTCGGCTATTACAACCTCGTTAATAGCAACACGCCGATCGATACGTCATTGCCGCTTGATGGCTTGTCCCTGAACGCGGACCTGTACATCGCCCGTTTTGCCCGCTCGTTTGCCATCGACGGGCGTAACAGTGCGGTTCAGGTCCTGCAACCTTACGCCGACGTTTCCGCCTCGTTCGATAATGGCCAGTTCTTCAATGGCACCAAGCACAACGGTGGCCTGGGCGATACGCAGGTGGTGCTGGTGCACAACATTTTTGGTGGCCCGGCGCTGACCCCGCAAGAATTCGCCACCTGGACACCCGAGACCTTTCTGACGGGGGCGTTGTGGATCACCGCGCCCACCGGTGATTACGACAAGGACCGGGTCATCAACATCGGCGCCAACCGCTGGGCGTTCAAGCCGGAAATTGCCTTTGGCACGCCGATTGGCCCGACCTGGCTTGAACTCAACACCTACGTCTCGCTGTACGGCGACAACGACGATTACCACGGCGACGGCACACTTGAGCAAAAAGCGCTGTATTCCATCGAAGGTCACTACAGCTACACCTTCAACCGCGCGCTGTGGGCCTCGATCGATGGCACCTACAACCGAGGCGGCGAGACCAAAATCAATGGTGACTGGCAGGACAACAAACAGGAAAGCAGCCTGTTGGGTGCCACGGTCGGCTTCATGCTGTCGCCCCAGTTTGGCGGGTTGATCGCCTATTCGGACACCGTCTCCGAGCGCACTGGCTCCCCTGACGTCAACACCTGGACCTTACGCTTGCAATACGCCTGGTAAAGGAAACGCCCATGACCGCACTCAATGACCTCAACGCCCTGCAAGCCAGCATCGCCGAAAGCGTACTTGGGCAGGATCAGGTAATCCGCCAGATTCTGCTGGGGCTGTTGGCCAACGGTCATTTGCTCCTGGAAAGCTTGCCCGGCCTGGCCAAGACCCGCACGGTCAAGGCACTGGCCCGGCACCTGGACGCGAAGATGAGCCGCATCCAGTTCACCCCTGACCTGCTGCCGTCGGACATCACCGGCGCCGAAGTGCTGCATCAGGTCGATGGCCAGAACCAGATCCAGTTCCAGCCCGGCCCGCTGTTCGGCAACCTGATCCTCGCCGACGAAATCAACCGTGCCCCGGCCAAGGTCCAGGCGGCGCTGCTGGAAGCCATGGAAGAACGGCAAATCACCGTGGCCGGCAACAGCCATGTGCTGCCGGAGCTGTTCATCGTGGTCGCCACGCAAAACCCGATTGAACAGGAAGGCACCTACCCCCTGCCGGAAGCGCAGATGGACCGGTTTCTGATGAAGGTGTTGCTGGATTACCCGACCGCGGAAAACGAGAGCCAGGTGTTGCGATTGCTGCGCGAAGAAGAATTTGCGGCAGGCGCTAAAACGGCCCCGACCCAAGGTTTTGCACTGTCTCAGGAGGTGGTTTTCGCGGCCCGTCGCGAAGTCAGCGCCGTTCACGTCTCGCCGGCCATCGACCGCTACCTGATCGACCTGATCAACGCCACCCGCCACCCGGCGGACTATGACGCCGATCTCGGCCGCTGGATCGCTATCGGCGCCAGTCCTCGGGGCGGTATCGGCCTTGACCGCTGTGCCCGCGCCGATGCCTGGCTACAAGGGCAAGATTTCGTTTCGCCGGACAATGTGCGCGCCGTGGTCCACCCGGTGCTGCGTCATCGCTTGCAACTGAGTTACGACGCGGTGGCGGATGGCGTAACGGCCGACCAGGTGCTCGACCGCTTGCTCGACAAAGTTGCAATACCGGCCTGAGGTTGAAAATGAAAAGCACGGACGGCCTGGTCTATGTCTCTCTGGCGCAATTGATGGCGCTGGAGTTCAAGGCCCGTGACTTGAGTTTTCTGGCGCGCCAGCCCCAGGGCAGCCTCCTCGCCGGCAACCATGCTTCGCGGCTGCGCGGTCGCGGGTTGAATTTCGACGAACTGCGCCGCTATCAACCGGGCGACGATTTGCGTCATCTGGACTGGCGAGCGTCACTGCGCACCGGCAAACCGGTGGTACGCACGTTCACCGAAGAGCGTGATCGCCCCGCGTTGATTCTGGTCGACCAGCGCATGTCGATGTTCTTCGGCTCGCAACGCAGCTTTAAATCGGCGATTGCCGCCGAACTCGGCGCGCTGGCGGCGTGGATGACCTTCAACGCCGGTGACCGGGTCGGCGGCCTGGTGTTCAACGACCAGCGCATTGACAGCATCGCCCCGCTACGCAGTCGCAAACGCATCGAGGCCTTTTGCAGTCGTATCGCCGAGCAGAATCAGCTGCTCAATGCCGCCAACCCGGATGCCGAAGGTGAGGACCAACTCGACAAGGTCTTGCAACATTGCCTGGCGGTGGCCGGCCATGATCATTTGATCTGCATCGTCAGCGACTTTGCCGGCGCCGGTGAACGCACCTTGCAATTAATGCGGCAATTGGCGGCGCACAACGATGTGATCGCGATGCAGGTGTATGACCCCTTGGCGCTGAACCTGCCGAAAAACGGCCGTTTACTGGTGACCCAAGGCCAATTGCAGGTGGAACTGGCGGTTGAGCAACGCAGCGTGCATCAGCCGCTGGGGGATTTTCTCAGCGGTCGGCTCAAGGATGTCGCGACGTTGCTGCGTCGTAGCCAGGTGCCGCTGATGATGTTCAGTACCGCGACCGATGCGCAGGAACAGCTGCGAGCCGAACTCGGCAGAGGCCGGCGATGAATCCGAACATCCCGAGCATCGACCAACTGAAGGAAATCGCACTGCCGGCGCCGGTCAGTTATGCGCCGCAGACGTGGGGTTGGTGGGCGCTGCTCAGTGTGTTGGTGCTTGCCGTGTTGCTGGTCAGCGCACGGCGGTATTGGCAATGGCGCCGTGATCGTTATCGGCGTGAAGCGCTGGTGCGACTGGCTGAACTGCAAAGCAGTGACGATCAACTGAGGGCCCTGCGCGAACTCCCGGAACTGCTCAAACGCGTCGCCCTGTCCATGCCCACTACATACCCTGTGGCAGCACTTGGGGGTGAGGACTGGCAGGGGTTTTTGGTGCGCCACAGTCCGCAGCCCCTGCCGGCAGATTTCAGCCAGCAACTCGCGCAGTTGGCCTATGCGCCGGACAGCACACTGCTGACGCTCAAGGAAGAACAGCGCGAGCGGCTGTTCAACACCAGCAAACGTTGGGTGGAGCAGCATCATGTGGCAGTTTGATTACCCTTGGCTGCTGATCCTTTTGCCACTGCCATGGTTGGCCTACCGCTTCCTGCCTGATTACCGCGAAGCCCGCAGCGCCGTGCGCGTGCCTTTTTTCAGCGCCATGAGCCGCGCGGTCGGTCAGGCACCGAGCCAGGCCGGGACACGCAGCAATCGCTGGCAACTGGTCTTGAACCTGATGGTCTGGGCATTGTTGTTGCTGGCGGCGGCTCGACCGGAACTGGTCGAAAAACCCATCGAACGCCAACAACCGGTGCGCGACCTGATGCTGGCCATCGACATTTCCCAATCGATGGAAACCAACGATTTCACCGACGCCAACGGGCAAAAAATCAATCGCCTGGCGGCGGTCAAGGAAGTGGTCCACAGCTTTATCGACAAACGTAAAGACGATCGCCTAGGCCTGATCGTGTTTGGCAGCGGCGCCTATCCGCAGGCACCGCTGACGCTGGATCACGCCAGTCTGTCGCTGTTGCTCGATGACACCGGCATTGGCATGGCTGGCCCGAACACCGCGATTGGCGATGCGATCGGCTTGAGCTTGAAATTGCTTGAGCAGGCGCATGAACCCGAGAAAGTGCTGATCCTGCTGACCGACGGCAACGACACCAGCAGCGCGATTACCCCGGACCACGCCGCGGCCATGGCAGCCGCCAAAGGCGTGGTGATTCACACCATCGGTATCGGTGACCCGAACGCCTCCGGAGAAGCCAAGGTCAACCTGCAAGGTTTGCAGCAAATCGCCGAAGCCACGGGTGGCAAGTTCTTTCGCGCCGAGGATCGCAATGCATTGAATCAGGTGTACAGCACCCTCGACAAACTGACCCCACACCAGGTTAAAACCCTCAGTCATCAGCCGAAAAAGGATTTGTTCTGGTGGCCACTGGGGGCCGCTATCGGTTTGCTCGCGCTCTACCATTTGGGCGCCCTGCTCCGGCCTCATTTGATGCTCGCGCGTCAGCGGCAGGAGGGGTAAGTGGATATAAACCTCAGCGACTTCCATTTCCTGCGTCCACTGTGGCTGTTGCTGGTGCCGTTCGGCGCCTTGTTGCCCTGGCTCTGGCGGCGCAGCCGTGACGTACAGCGACGCTTGCGCAGCAATATTGCCGAACACTTGCTGCCGCACTTGCTGATAACGCCACAGGACCAACAACGTTTGCGCCCCGTGCATCTGGTGTGCGCGGTGTTGGTGCTGGGTGCCCTCGCGGCGGCCGGCCCCACCTGGGAGCAGGACCGTCCGGACTTTCTGGAAAACCGCGCGCCGCTGATCATCGCCATCGACCTGTCGCCCTCCATGGACGCCACGGATGTGCAGCCCAGTCGACTGGAAGCGGCCAAACACAAACTGCACGACCTGATCCAGCGCCGAGCGGGGTCACGCAGTGGTTTGATCGCGTATGCCGGCAGCGCCCATCTGGTGCTGCCGCCGACCGACGACCCCGAACTGCTCGACACCTTCATCCTAGCCCTGAGTACGGACCTGATCGCCAAACAGGGCAAAGACGTCGGCGCGGTCATCGAGCAAGCCAAACGGCTGCTGGCTGCCGAGAAAAGCCCGGGCACGCTGTTGTTGGTCACAGACGGCGCCGACACGTCGCAGCTTAGCGGTCTCGATAAGCAACTGAGCGACAGCCAACTGCAAGTGCTGATTCTGGCCGTCGGCAGTGCAGACGGCGCGATCATCCATGACGCCAGTGGCCAACCGCGCACCGACAGCAATGGTCGCCCGGTGTTGGGCAGTTTTGATCAGGCGGCGCTCGAAAAGCTGGCTTCCGCAGTCGACGCCCCGTTGGGCAGCCTGACGATCAATGACGATGACCTGCAATGGATTGAGCTGCACGCCCAGCAGCATTTCCAGGCCGCCAGCGATGAACAGCGCGAACTGCACTGGAAAGACGCCGGTTATTGGTTGTGCTGGCCGTTGCTGCTGATCGGGTTGTTCAGCGTGCGCCGGGGCTGGAGCCTGAACTGGATGGCAGGCCTGTTATTGGCACTGGGCATTGGCTGGCAACCGGCTCCCGCCGAAGCCAACGCGTTGTCCGATGCGTTTTTCACCCCCGACCAGCAAGGTCGCTGGGCGTTCGAGCATGAACATTTCCCGCAAGCCGCCGCGCATTTTGTCGACCCCTACTGGAAAGGTATCGCTGCCTACAACGCGGCGGATTTCGACCTGGCACTGGCCAGTTTTGCGCGACTGGAAACGCCGCAAGCGTATTTCTACCTGGGCAATATTTACGTGCGTCGTTTCAAATTTGACCAGGCGATTGCCGCGTACACCCAGGCGCTGAAGTTGCAACCGCAGTTCCCGGAGGCCACGGCCAATCTGGCGTTGGCGATTGCCTTGCAGAAAGACACCGACAGCGCCGCGCAGAATGCACCCGAGGTCAAACCGGACGAAATCAAAATGGACAAGGCGCCGGGCAAGGGCCAGAGCAAAGCCGTGCAGACCGAGCAAGCGGCGTCCGATGCACAGTGGCTGGAAAACCTGAGCACTTCACCGGCGAAATTCCTGAAGCAGAAGTTCAGTTTGCAAGATCAGGCGGGGGGCAAACCATGAGTCTTTCGATAGACCGTGTCGTGGCCCTGCTCCTTTGCCTGTTCACCACCGCAGCAGTGGCCGCTGAACCCGAGCTGAAAGTCCAGGTGTCGCTGCAGCCCACAAAAGACGTCATGGTCGGCAGCCTCGTCGAACTGCAACTCGACGTCTACACCGACAGCTGGTTCACCGAAACCCCCACCCTGCCCGACCTGAAGCTGTCCGGCGCACTGGTCATGCCGCCGGACGGTCATGCCGAACACCTCAATCAGACGCTCGACGGCAAGTCATTGAGCGGCATGCGCTACCGCTACCGGATCACCCCCAATCTCGCTCAGGGCTTCGACATACCCGCGCTGACCGTGCGCGCCACACCCGGTCAGGCCACCACTGAGCTCAGCGCCCAAAGCCAGCCCTTGCACTTCGACGCCGCGCAACCGCCAGGGTTTGAACCCGGCGAACCGGTATTGGTCGCGCAAGGGCTGCGCTTTACGCAAAAAATCGTCAACTCGGCGACGCCCCTCAAAGTCGGCGACAGCGTTACCCGGGAATTGACGTTGCAAGCCGATGGCGCCCTGGCGATGTCCTTGCCGACGCCATCACTGAGTGATGTCAACGGTCTGAGCCGTTACCCGAAAGCCCCGCAGATCAGCAACCTCGGTGACGGTCGGGGCAATTTCAGCGGTGGCCAGCGAATCGACACCGTGACCTACCGGATCGACACCGATGGCTCGCACAGCTTGCCGTCGATCTCTTTGAAATGGTGGGATGCCGGCACCCGCCAGGCCCGTACCGCCCAAGTCCCGGCGGTCACCTTCCAGGCCACCGCCAACAGCGCTTATCGCCCGGTGTTTTCAATTACCGCAGACCTGAAAAAACTCGGTCAGCCCAGTCGCCTGTACCTCTCCGGGCATTGGCTGGCATTGATTGCACTGCTGCTGGCCATTGCCGTGCTCGGCTGGTTTACCCGCCCGCTCGTCCACCGTGCCTACCTTGATGTCCAGGCCCGGCGCCGTACCCGGCACGCCGTTTGGCTGGCGTCCGCCGACTATGCCTGGCGGCAGATTCCGGCGCAGATCGAAGGCCACCCCGCCCAATTGAGCGCGCTGTACCTGTGGGCCAGGCGTCGGCGCATGGGTCTGAAGCTGAGCGCTCTAGGACCGCGCCTGCAGGACTTTTTGCGCGCCTGTTATGGCGGTGAATCGGCCAAAGATCAGGCGTTGCACCAACTCAAGCAATCCTTGACTACGCTGAACAGTCAGGCTGCGCCCAACAAGACACCTGCCGCGCCGGCATTACGGCCACTCAACCCCGTTCACGAGAAGGAATTCCCATGACGAGTCCGATATCACTGCGCCAACTTCACGGGTTCAAGTTTTGGCTGGCATTGGCCCTGAGCCTGCCGTTGCTGGTTCAGGCCGCAGAGCCGTTGCCCTCCTGGAATGATGGCCCGTCCAAGAAGAGCATCATCGAGTTCGTCCAGACCGTCACCGATCAGAGCAACAAAGACTTCGTCAAACCCGAGGAGCGCATTGCGGTGTTCGACAACGACGGCACCCTGTGGAGCGAGCAGCCAATGTATTTCGAGCTGCTGTTTTCCCTGGAAGAGGTCAAGCGCACCGCGCCGCAGCACCCGGAGTGGAAAACCACGCAACCGTTCAAGGCAGTACTGGAAAACGATCACAAGGCGCTGGCAGCGGCCGGTATGGACGGGCTGTTGAAGATCGTCGGGGCGACCCACACCGGCATGACCACCGAAGCGTTCGACGACTACGCCAAGACCTGGCTGGCCCAGGCCAAACATCCAAAGACCGGCAAGCTGTATACCGAGATGGTCTTCCAGCCGATGCTGGAATTGCTCGACTACCTGCGCAGCCAGGACTTCAAAACCTACATCGTGTCCGGCGGCGACACCGGGTTCATGCGCGCCTTCGCCGAGAAGTCCTATGGCGTCCCGCCGGAGCAAGTGATCGGTACGACGTTTGTCACAGCGTTTGAGTACAAGGACGGCAAGGCCTCGATCCTGCGCACGCCAAAACTGGCACACAACGATGACGGGCCGGGCAAGCCCGAAAGCATCAACGCGGTGATCGGACGCCGGCCAATTCTGGCCTTCGGCAACTCTGACGGCGACCAGCAAATGTTGCAGTGGACCGCCGCCGGGTCGGGCAAACGATTCATGGGGTTAGTGCATCACACCGACGCCAAGCGTGAATGGGCGTACGACCGTGACTCCAAAATCGGGCGTCTGGACAAGGCCCTGGACGAAGCAAAATCCCGTGGCTGGACTGTCGTGGACATGGCCGCCGAGTGGCGCCGGATCTACCCGTACGAGTCCGCCACCCCAGAGCAAGTGCAATAAAAAGCGTGACGCAGGACTGCAATAAACGTTTGTCGCATTAGGCGGCGCAAGTCAGAAAAAGGAGCAAGTCAGATGACTCGCATACACAAGTGGCTACCGAAACTCGCCCTCGTGGCAGCCTCGGTGATGGCGATTTCGGCAACAGCCGGGGCCGCTGAAAAACCCAACATCCTGGTGATCTTTGGCGATGACATCGGCCAGACCAACATCAGCGCCTATTCCATGGGTGTGGTCGGGTACAAGACTCCCAATATCGACCGCATTGCCAAAGAAGGCATGATGTTCACCGACTACTATGCGGAGAACAGCTGCACGGCAGGACGGTCATCCTTTATCACGGGTCAGACGCCGCTGCGTACCGGTCTGTCGAAAGTTGGCGCGCCGGGTGCACCCGTGGGCCTGCAAAAACGCGACATCACCATCGCCCAGGCACTCAAGTCCCAAGGTTATGCGACCGGCCAGTTCGGCAAGAACCACTTGGGCGACAAGGACGAATACCTGCCGACCAACCACGGTTTCGATGAATTCTTCGGCAACCTGTACCACCTCAATGCCGAAGAAGAACCTGAACGCCCGTATTGGCCCAAGGACGACCCTGCGTTCCTCAAGTCATACGCTCCGCGTGGTGTGATCCACAGCTTTGCCGACGGCAAGATCGAAGACACCGGCGCATTGACCACCAAGCGCATGGAAACCATCGACGACGAGACCACCGCCGCCGCCCAAGCGTTCATCGAGAAACAGGTCAAGGCAGACAAACCGTTCTTCGTCTGGATGAACACCACCCGCATGCACTTGTTCACCCACGTGCGCGAGTCGATGAAGGGCCAGAGCGGCATGCCCGGCAACGACTATGCGGACGGCATGCTTGAGCACGACGGCGACGTCGGCAAACTGCTGAAAACCCTCGATGACCTGAAAGTCACCGACAACACCATCGTCGTCTATACCACCGACAACGGCCCGAACCAGTTCTCCTGGCCGGATGCGGCGACCACACCGTTCCGTAACGAGAAGAACTCCAACTGGGAAGGCGCCTACCGGGTGCCGGCGATTGTTCGCTGGCCAGGCAAGATCAAGGCCGGTGAAGTCTCCAACGAGATGTTCTCGGGCCTGGACTGGTTCCCGACCCTGCTGGCAGTCGCCGGTGAAGACAGCGTAAAAGACAAGCTGCTCAAAGGCTGGGCGCCGGTGGCGGGTGGCACCAACTTCAAGGTGCACCTGGACGGCTACAACCAACTGCCTTACCTGACCGGCCAACAGCCTAAGGGCGAGCGCAAGGAGTTCTACTACTTCAACGACGACGGTTTGCTGGTGTCGATGCGTTTCGACAACTGGAAAGCGGTGTTCTGCGAACAACGTGCACCAGGCGGTTTCAAGGTGTGGAGTGAGCCGTTTGTGTGCCTGCGGGTGCCAAAAATCTTCAACCTGAGAATGGACCCGTATGAACGCGCCGATGTGGTTTCCGATCAGTATTACGATTGGCTGACCAAAAACGTCTATCTGGCGGCCGTGGCCACGGGTAAAGCGGCGGTGTTCCTCCAGACCTTTATCGACTATCCGCCAAGCCAGAAACCGGCCAGCTTCAGCGTTGACCAGATTCGTGCTGCGGTAGATGCCAAAATCGCTGAAAAAAATGAAAGCTGCACCGGCTGCACAGTAGAACCGCGTGACTGCCGCTCGCCTTTACCGGCGAGCGGCCCTATTTGTGTGAACACAACCCTGTAGCAGCTGCCGAAGGCTGCGTTCGAGGACGAAGTCCTCGTCAAACATGCGCCTCGGCCTATCTGACACACCGAGTGGTCCGGATTACCACCGCTGCGCAGCGGGACGCCGCCTTCGGCAGCTGCTACGGGGTGTTGTGTTCATCGTCGGAAGATGTTTTGCACAAGGCAATCCGCAATGTCCTCACGTGTCGCCAGCAAGTCGTCGGCCATACCTGCCCCGCAAACCGCCACCTCCCCGGCCCTGCTGATTCCAGCATTGCTGCTGTTCGTCTCGGGCGCGGCGGCGCTGGTGTACCAGGTGCTGTGGATCAAGCAACTGTCGTTGGTCGTCGGCGTTGAGGTGTACGCCATCACCACCGGCATCAGCGCCTTTTTTGCCGGGCTGGCGCTGGGGGGATTGCTGTTCGGGCGCTGGGCTGATCGCTTGCAGCAACCGGTGTTGTTGTATGCCGGGCTTGAAGTGCTGGTGGCGGTACTGGGCGTTGGCGCGACCTTCGCCATGAGCATGGCGGCCAGTCCTTTTGCCTGGCTGGAACAGCACATCGGATTGCTGGCCTGGGTGTTGCCCTTTGCGCTGGTGGGCATTCCCGCGCTGTTGATGGGCGGCACGCTGCCGGTGCTGGTGCGCTCGTTGGCCAGCGACCCGCACCATTTGGGCAAGGCTGGCGGACAACTCCTATGCAGCGAATACCGCGGGCGCGATTGCCGGCACCTTGCTTGCTGCCTTCGTGTTGATCGCCACCCTCGGCGTGCGCGGCAGTGCCCTCGCCGCCGCCATGCTGAACCTGCTGGCCGCCGCCGGTGCCCTTTGGTTTCAACGCCAGCGCCCGGCGGTGGTCCAGGAGCCGACCCGGCATCACGAACTACAAAGCGCCGGATCGCCTGGCCCTGTGGCTGTATTCCATCGCAGGCGGTGTGGCACTGGGTTACGAAGTGGTCTGGTCGCAATCCATCGTGCAATTCATGAGCACCCGCACCTACGCCTTTGCCGTGGTGTTGGCGACGTACCTCACGGGGTTGTTCATCGGCAGCGCGCTGCTGGCCCGTCGGGTTGATCGTATTCGCGATCCGTGGGGCGTGATCTTGGCTTGCTGATCGCCGGGGCCGGCCTGATCGCACTGTTGGAAGTGGCCTTTCTCGGGCGCTGGCTGGTGCTCTTGCAATCCCAGGCCGAAACCGCTGCGCTGGCGATGGGCGGCAGCGAGTTGCTGGAGCATGAGCGCACGGTTCTGCCATGGCCGCGCTGAGCATCGTGTTTGTCCCGACCTTGCTGTTGGGGCGGCGTTTCCTTTGGCGCTGCGATTGGTGTCGGCCCTGAGCGCGTCGGTCGGGATGTGGGCGCCGTGGTGGCGTTCAACACCCTGGGCGGGATCGTCGGCGTGATGCTCTGCGGGTTCTTGCTGATTCCGCTGCTGGGGCTGGTGCGAACCTTGGGACTGTTGGCGATTGTGGCAGCAGGGATCGGCTATTTCGCCGTGCGCAAGGGCCATCACGTCAAGAAAGGCCGGCGTCAGGCGGTGGTCGCCATCAGTTTGCTGTCCGTGGTGGTGGCGATTTTTATCCCGGTCGACAAACTCGCCAGCCTGCTGCCCGGCGCCCGCAACGGCGCGTTGGCGTTCTATGAAGAAGGACGTGGCGGCACCGTGGCCGTGGTCACGCAGGGCAAGGGTCAGAAGAGCTTTCAGCGCTTGTATATCCAGGGCGTGTCGAACACCGGTGACGCCATGCCATCGCTGCGCTACATGCGGATTCAGGCGCTGCTGCCACTGCTGATCCATAACGGCGAACCGCGCTCGGCGCTGGTGATCGGTTTCGGCACTGGCATCGGCGGCAGGCGCCCTGACCCGCTATCCGGGCCCTGATCACCGAGTGGTCGCCGGAGTTGCTACCGTCGGTGGTCGAAGCCGCGCCGTTGTTCAAGGGCAACTTCAATGCCGCCGCCGATCCGACGGTCGATGTGCGCCTACGCGACGGCCGCCAGGAACTGCTGCGCAGCCCGCAGCGCTACGACCTGATCACCCTCGAACCGCCACCGCCCTCCGCCGCCGGCGTCGTGAACCTGTGTTCGCGCGACTTCTACCAGTTGGCCGCCAGTCGCCTTGAGGAACAAGGCCTGGTCGCGCAATGGCTGCCGCTGCCGACGCAGAACATCGACGATTCGCGTTCGCTGGTGCGCAGCTTTCTCGATGCCTCCCCTACGCCACGCTGTGGACCAGCGAATTCCACGAAATGTTGCTGGTGGGCTCGATGGAGCCGATCGAACTGGACGCTGCGAAAATCAGCCAGCGCTTCCAGCAGGACACCGTGCGCAGTACGTTGCAAGACGTGGGCATCGGTTCGGCGCCGGCCTTGATGGCGACCTGGGTGACCGATCGCGCCGGGCTCGAAGGCTTCGCAGGCGATGCCCTGACGGTGACCGATGATCAACCACGGATCGAATACGCCTCCTGGGTGCGCGCCAAGGAAATCAGCCGCGTGCTGCCAGCGTTGCTGGATTTGCGCCTGCCACCGCCGCTGCTCAATGCCGATGCCGGTTTCATCGAGCGTACTGAATGCCCATCAGCAGCGCCTGATGCAGTTCTATCGGGCGAGCCTGCACGCCTATGACGGTGACCGCGACGCCTGGGCCAGGGACATCCGTGAAGTGATGATGGGTGATGGCGGCAATCCGTATTACCGCTGGTTTGTCGGTGACGGGACATAAGACCCATTGCCGAACCCGCGAATGCAAACCACACGTTTCAACTTGCGTAGCGGGCCGTATCACCCGCGTCATTTGACAGATGCCCGGCATCCGGCAAAGCTGCATCAAGCTTGATCGCGCGCCCAAGGGCAAACGCACCTGGACTATGGAAGTCGCAATGCCGAAACATAAAAATAAAGCAGCAAATCCAAACCCTGATTCGCAACCGAACCTGATCAATCGCTACCTTTTTCCTGTAACCATCGGCACATTGCTGCTGGCGGTCATCGCCATCGGCTGGTTTCTGTTCAGCAGTTCACCGGCACCGCTCAAGCCTGTTCCCGTCAGCGCCCCTGTCGCGCAACAGGCCGAAACCGCAACCGGTCGCGATGGCCCCGGCGAAGATGGTCGATGAACAACAGTGCCAGGGTTGCCACAGCGAGCAGGTCAAGGACTGGCAAGGCTCCCATCACCAATTGGCGATGCAACCGGCCAATGCCGAAACGATGCTGGGCGACTTCAATAACGTCACGTTCAAGGCCGAGAACGAAACCACCGTGTTCTCACGCAAGGACGATGGATTCTGGGTCAATACACCAGGCATTGATGGCAAGAATGCCGATTTCAAGGTGGCTTATACCTTTGGTATCGCGCCGTTGCAGCAATACCTGATCGAGGTCGGCGAAGGACGTTTGCAACCCTTGGGCGT
Source organism: Pseudomonas sp. S2_F03 (assembly GCF_054668335.1). Classification (NCBI taxonomy): domain Bacteria; kingdom Pseudomonadati; phylum Pseudomonadota; class Gammaproteobacteria; order Pseudomonadales; family Pseudomonadaceae; genus Pseudomonas; species Pseudomonas sp. S2_F03. The sequence goes on from NZ_CP162759.1 coordinate 25,523, forward strand.
GGCCTGGGATACCGAAAAACACCGCTGGTTCCACCTCTATCCCGGCCAGGGTGTGAACTTCAAGAATCCGTTGCACTGGAGCAAGCCAAGCCAGAACGCCAACTTCATGTGCGTCGAGTGCCATACCACAGGCTACAAACGCAATTTCGATGCCGCCAAAAACACCTTTGACAGTCAGTGGAACAGCCTCGGTGTCGGCTGCCAGGCGTGCCCACGGCCCGGCCTCCAATCACCTGGAATGGACGGCGAAAAAAGGTGATTTGATTCACGCCGGTTTTGCCGTTGACCTCAAGGACAAGAACGCGACCGTCGAGATTGAAACCTGTGCCCGCTGCCATTCGCGCCGCGCCCCGCTGAGTGATGGCTACACCGTTGGCAAACGCCTGATGGATGACTACCTGCCAAGCGCCCTGACCCGCGAGTTGTATGCACTGGACGGCAAGATCAAGGACGAGGTGTTCGAACATGGCTCCTTCGCCCAAAGCAAGATGTTCGACAAAGGCGTGCGTTACAGCAACTGCCACAACCCGCACAGCAGCGAGCTGAAGGCGCCGGGCAACGGTGTTTGCCTGCAATGCCACAACACGGCGGGCAAGACGTCGGTGGAAGGCGTCGACGGTAAAGGCCTGCAAGCGAAAAACTACGATTCCATCGAACACACCCGCCACACCATGGGCCAACCGGGCTCGCAGTGCGTGGATTGCCACATGCCTGGCAAATTCTATATGGGCAATGACTTCCGGCATGACCACAGCTTCAGTATCCCCAACCCGGAGCGGGCGAAAAAACTGGGAACACCGGATGCCTGCCTCACTTGCCACCAGGGTAAGGACGGCGACAAGGTCACTGAGCAATTCAAACTCTGGAACAGCGCGCCAACCGCGCAGGCCCCGCGTTATGACGAAAGCCTGTGGCTGATTCGCAACGGCCAGCCCGGTGCGGCGCAAGCTTGTACGAGCAATTGCAACGGAGCAATTTGCCGGCGATTCAACGGGCAACCTTGCTCGCCGAATTGCCGATGTACCCGAGTGAACAGGCGCTGAAACTGGCCACCAAGGACTTGAGCAACCCGGCCCCCCTGGTGCGTGAAAGCGCCGTGCGGGCCATCAGCGCATTCTTGCCGCCGCCCGAACGTGCGCCGCTGTTGTCGCCGCTGCTGGCAGACCCGGTGAAGGCGGTGCGCATCGCCGCGGCCCGCGATTTGCTGGGTCTGGCCAGTAACGGATTGGGCAATGCCCAAGCGAACTGGAATGCGGCCATTGCGGAGTACGAAGCGGTACAGATGAGCCTGCTGGAACGGGCCGAAGCCAATCTCAACCTGGCGATGCTCTATCAGGCCAGCGGCCGCAATGACAAGGTCGAAAAATACCTGCGCACGGCCCTCGAACGCGATCCGGATTTCTACCCGGCGCTGGTGACGCTGGTGCAATGGCTGGAAGCCAACGGCCGCAGCCAGGAGGCTCAGACGCTGCTGGCACAAGCCTTGAAAGACCACCCGGACGCAGCGCTGTTGCAATACACCCAAGGCCTGTCGCTGGTGCGGGCAGGCAAATCGGACCAGGCCATGCCAGCGTTACGCAAAGCCGCACAACTGGAACCGCAGAACGCCCAATACGGCTACGTGCTGGCCGTGGCGTTACACGACAAAGGCAAGGTTGAAGAGGCCTGCGAAGTGCTGGAGCAATTGTTGAAAGTGCAGCCGGCCAACCGCAATGCGCGGCTGTCGTTGATCCAGTACTACCTGGCCAATGGACAAGAGCCCAAGGCACAGGTGTTGTTGCAGGGCTGGAAGAAAATGAACATGGGCGATCCGGCGTTGAAATAACCCTTTATCCACCCCGTTTGTAGCAGCTGCCGAGCCCGCGAGGCTGCGTTCGGCGACGCAGTCGTCGTAAACCCGGCGAACGCGGTTTCCTGAAAAACCGCATCGTTTGATTTCACGACGACTGCGTCGCCGAACGCAGCCTCGCGGGCTCGGCAGCTGCTACACGGGTCGTGGGACTACCACGAAGAACCACTCTTCAACGCCAATTCCCGCCGACTGTTGGCTCGCATCGCCTTGATCAGCGACACCGTCCCCACCAGCAAAATCGCCGCTGCAAACAAAAAGTCGATTTTGTACAGCTGGAAGTCATTCAGCGGCCCCACCAAAAACACCCGTATGTGCCCCGACGCTGACCAGCGTCGCCAGAAAGTCGATACCCGGCTCGTCGCGATAAAACACGTGCAGCAGCGGCAGGCAGATCACCAGCAGCAACAGCAGGACAATCACCTTGAATGAGCCCTTGCGCTCGACACTGAACGCACACTCATTGGCGGCATACGGTTTGTAGTCTTCCTCGCGCGCCAGCGAGTTTTTCTCGTTGATGTACTCCGCGCGGTTGTACTTTTGAATCGGCGTAAAGGTGTTCGACATTTCCATGCTGGTGGTGATGTGCTTGAAATTCAGGTCGATGCGCTCGTTGCCCTTGAGGTAATACAGCACCGGTTTGTAACCGTAGCGGTAAGTGTCGAACGGGAAGTCCGTCGCCCTCCCCTGAACGCCGATCGTTCGGGGTTCGAGTTCGGCATAGGCACTCTTGTTGAGCGACGACAGGTTGCGGCTCAGGGGCTTGATTTTGACCTGCTCCAGAAACACCGGGGTGACGCCGTAAGACCACTGCAACGGTTCCAGGCGCAGCCGCAGTTCGTTGCGGCCCAGGTCATAGCGATCAAACGTTCGCTCAGAGACGATGACTGTGCCCGCGAGTGCGAACTCACCATGCACATTGTTAGTAATGCGCAACGTCAGGCGATCCTTGCCCAGGGTGGCGGCATCGCTGGCCGGCGGTGTGCCGCACCAGGCGTAACTGTCTCGCGCCCCCGCGAGCTGGCCCTCGCGGTCCTCTTGAAACAGATAAAAGTAACTGCCCCACAAGGCCAGCATCAGCAACAGCGCGATCAGCCCCAACACCTTCTTGCCCACACTCACGGCCAGACTCCTTTCTCTGTTTCTTCCATGCAGCCGAAAACCCGCTGACGCGGGTTCCGAAAATGCCAGTGATTAGTTAACGGCGTATTTGTTTTGCAGCGCTTGCAAGCGCTCGGTTTGTTGCGGGGTCAGGCCACTGGCATCGAACAGCACGGCGCCATCAGCCCCAACGAGTTTGATGATTTCCAGGTTGAACAATGCTTCTGCGGGCGCATCAAGCTTGCCCCATTCGCTGAACTGGTTCGGTGTAATTTCCCAGGTAGGAGACTCGCCCGGCTCGATACCACCAGGAATCGGCAACTCGACGGTGCCCACGAACCATGGCGTGGCGCGGCCCGGACTGGCCACGGTGCCTTTGAAACCGACACGGGCGATGGAAAACGTCGTGCCGTTCTTGACCTTGGCCACCACCACCGGTTGACCGTGCGGCGCCGCCGAATTCTTGTTCTTCTCCGTGAAATAAAATTCCGACTTGAGAATCTGGAACTTGGCCATCTCAGCCTTGGCAATCTGGGCCGCCTGCTGGATATCCTGCAGTTGCTTGATCTCGGCCAGGGCTTGCTGCTTTTCCTTCAATGCGCGTTCGGTGCGCAGATTGGCGGCGATGACGGCGACGTCTTCAGCGGTTTTTCCGTTGAGCGTGGTGCGCACGTTATTTTTGGCCTGCTCCGCCGATATCTGGCCACTCAAGGCCTCGCCGATATTGCTGAAGGTGATGAGTTTCAAATCTTCCAGGAGTTGAGGCTTTCTTGTCTTGCGGCAGGTCTGCCGTGACTTTATCCAGCGATGAAGTGAGGCTCTCATCGCTAGTGCCGTCCAGTTTCGGACCACCACAACCGGCCAACATCAATGTCACCAACCCTGCTGCGAACATCCTGCGCATACCCGACTCCTTTTTGAGAATGCGCGGACTCTACCAAAATGCCACCACTGGCCCAAGCAAAAACACGCCCTGTAGCAGCTGCCGAGCCTGCGAGGCTGCGTTCGGCGACGCAGTCGCCGTGAAATCAGGCTCTGCGGTGTGACAGGAAAACCGCATTCGAAGGGTTTACGACGACTGCGTCGCCGAACGCAGCCTCGCAGGCTCGTCAGCTGCTAAAAAATGGTGTTGTCAGCGTCGTCTGAACAACGGCCGAGGCTCAATCACCGAACGGCCGTACAACACGCTCATCCCGGCCAACCCCTTCAGCGCATCCTCGGCCGATTTGTCTTCGCGCACCGCGAAGCTGTCGAACCCGCATTGGCGCATATGGCTGAGTTGATCGCGCAGCACATCACCGATCGCGCGCAGCTCACCGGTCCATCCCATGCGGGTGCGCAGCAAGTACGCCTGGCTGTAACCGCGACCGTCACGAAAGCTCGGAAAATCCAGGGCAATCAACGGCAGCGTCTCGAACCATGGTTTAAGGCGTTCCACCTCATCATCCGGCCCCAGCCACACCGCGTGCGGTGCAGGATTGAGCAGCCAGCGATTCAACGGCAAAATCAGTGACCCGGCAGGCATTTCACCCTCCTCGTCCCTGACCAGCACCCACGGATCGTCAGCCACAATCCGCGCCACACCCTCCTCCAGTCGCAGCAGATTGTTCATGCCGTCACCTCCAGTACCTTCGGATACACCTGCTCCTTGAACGGCTCAAGACCGATGCGTAGCAGGGTGTCAACGAACAGTTCTTCGCTCTCGCGGTAATCGACAAACGTGTCGATGATCCGCTCGATTACCTCGGGTACTTCGGTGGCGCTGAAGGACGGGCCGATGACCTTGCCCAGCGCACTGTTCTTGCCCTGGCTGCCGCCGAGGGTGATCTGGTACCACTCGCTGCCGTTCTTGTCGAACGCCCAGAATGCCGATGTTGCCGATGTGGTGGTGGCCGCAGGCATTCATGCAACCCGAAATGTTGAGGCTGATGTCGCCCAGGTCGTGAAGGTAATCCAGGTCCTCGAAACGTGCCTGAATGGCCTGGGCAATCGGGATCGATTTGGCATTGGCCAGTGCGCAGAAGTCGCCGCCGGGGCAAGCGATGATGTCGGTCAGCAAACCGACGTTGGCGCAACCCAGCCCCTGCTCGCAGGCCAGGCACCACAGCGTATGGAGATCCGCCTTGGGCACATCCGGCAGCACGATATTCTGTTCATGGGCGATGCGGATTTCACCGAAACCGAATTGCTCGGACCATTCGGCCACGGCCTGCATTTGCTCGGTCGTCACATCCCCGGTGGCGAGGCGATCCCGGGTTTCGTCGACAGCACCACGCTGGTGTAACCCGCGACCTTGTGCGGTTGAACATTGCGGGTGACCCAGCGCGCGAACGCCGGGTTCTCGGCCAGGCGTGTGCCAAATTCCAGGTCAATGTCGGGCAGTGAACGGTAGTCGGGGGCCACGAAAGCACTGGCGACACGCTCATACTCGGTGCTGGTCAACTGCGCCGGCCCGTCCTTGAGGTACTGCCACTCCTCCTCCACTTCCTTGGCGAACGCTTCGATCCCCAGGGCTTTGACCAGTATCTTGATCCGCGCCTTGTACTTGTTGTCCCGCCGACCGTGGCGGTTGTAAACCCGCAGCACCGCTTCGACATAGGACAGCAAATGCTGCCACGGCAAACCCTCGCGGATCTGCAAGCCAAGGATCGGCGTGCGCCCCAACCCGCCACCCACAATGACCCGCAACAGCTTTTGCCCATGGTCATCGCGATAAAGATAAAGACCGATGTCATGCATCATGATGGCGGCGCGGTCCTGCTCCGCCGAACAGATGGCGATCTTGAACTTGCGCAGCAGGAACAGGAATTCCGGGTTGATGGTCGACCATTGACGCAAGATTTCCGCCAGCGGACGTGGGTCCATCAGCTCGTCCGCCGCCACACCGGCGAACGCTTCGGTGGTGATGTTGCGCACGCAGTTGCCAGACGTCTGGATCGCATGCATTTGCACCTGCGCCAGGCGTTCGAGAATGTCCGGCACCTGAGCCAGCTCGATCCAGTTGAACTGCATGTTCTGCCGGGTGGTGAAGTGGCCATAACCGCGATCGTAATCCCGGGCGATGCTCGCCAGCGTACGCATCTGGCCGGCACTGAGCGTGCCGTAGGGAATCGCCACGCGCAGCATGTAAGCGTGCTTTTGCATGTACAGGCCGTTCTGTAAACGCAACGGCAGGAACTCTTCTTCGCTCAGCTCGCCGGCCATGAAGCGTTCGACCTGATCGCGAAACTGCGCAACCCGTTCGAAGACCAGGGCCCGGTCATAGTCATCGTATTGATACATGTGGCGACCTCATCAGGGTTGTTGCACGCTCTGCACCTGTAGCAGCTGTCGAGCACCGCGAGGCAGCGTCCGGCTGCGCAGCAGTCGTCAAACCATGCGACTCGGTCTGTCAGTTGAACTGCGTGCACAGGATTTACGACTGCTGCGCAGCCGGACGCTGCCTCGCGGTGCTCGACAGCTGCTACAGGGGGGGTGGCGGTGTTTGTGGGTCGACTATGGACCTGCGGCGCAGTGCGTTACAGATTCAGGTAAACACTAAAAAACCGTATCAGATCGCAGCAGATGACCGCAGGCAAACCTCGCATCTGATCCGCATAACTTTGGTTTTTCTGAGTCTGTTTTGTTTGAGGCAGGGTTTCTACAGTCGACAACCTGCCAGGCCGGGTGGCCTGGCAAGACTTTGCAACCGTGGAAGCATTGACCATGAGCACAGCAACAATCGGACAGGCCTATAACTACAAGGTCGTGCGCCAATTCGTCGTGGCAACCATCGTATGGGGTGTCATAGGGATGGCGATGGGGGTGTGGATCGCCTCGCAACTGGTATGGCCCGAGATGAACCTCGACCTGCCGTGGACCACCTTCGGCCGCTTGCGCCCGTTGCACACCAGCCTGGTGATTTTCGGTTTTGCCGGTAGCGCGCAATTTGCCGCCAGTTACTACGCCGTACAGCGCACCTGCCAGGTGCGGCTGTACTCCGACACCCTGGCCGCATTCACTTTTTGGGGGTGGCAATCGGTGATCGTGATCATGCTGGTCACCCTGCCGCTGGGCTATACCACCACCAAGGAATACGCCGAGATCGAGTTTAGCGGCGCGGTGTGGATGACCGTGGTCTGGGTCGCTTACGCCATCGTGTTTTTCACCACCGTGGTGCAGCGCAAGACCAAACATATCTACGTCGGCAACTGGTTCTTCGGCGCGTTCATCGTGGTCATTGCGATGTTGCACGTGGTCAATCACCTGTCGATTCCGGTGGACTGGTTCAAGTCCTATCCGGTGTATTCCGGGGCGACCGACGCCATGGTGCAGTGGTGGTACGGGCACAACGCGGTGGGTTTTTTCCTGACCACCGGTTTCCTCGGGATGATGTATTACTTTGTGCCCAAACAGGTCGGGCGCCCGGTGTATTCCTATCGCCTGTCCATCGTGCATTTCTGGGCGCTGATCACCCTGTACATCTGGGCCGGTCCGCACCACTTGCACTACACCGCATTGCCGGACTGGGCGCAGTCGCTGGGCATGGCGATGTCGCTGATCCTGCTGGCGCCGAGCTGGGGCGGGATGATCAACGGCATGATGACGCTCTCGGGCGCCTGGCATAAATTGCGCACCGACCCGATCCTGCGGTTTCTGGTGCTGTCGCTGGCGTTCTACGGCATGTCGACGTTCGAAGGCCCGATGATGGCGATTAAAACGGTCAACGCCCTCTCCCACTACACCGACTGGACCATCGGCCATGTGCACGCCGGGGCACTGGGCTGGGTGGCGATGATCACGTTCGGCGCGGTGTACCACATGGTGCCGAAAGTCTTCGGCCGCGAGCAGATGCACAGCATCGGCCTGATCAACGCGCACTTCTGGCTCGCCACCATCGGCACCGTGCTGTACATCGCGTCGATGTGGGTCAACGGCATTACCCAGGGCTTGATGTGGCGTGCAATCAACGACGACGGCACGCTGACCTATTCGTTCGTCGAAGCCTTGCAGGCCAGCCATCCGGGGTATGTGGTGCGCTTTATCGGTGGCGTGTTCTTCCTCAGCGGCATGCTGTTGATGGCCTACAACACCTGGCGCACGGTGCGGGTGGCGGACGTGACGATGGCTGAACGTGAAGCGCAGTTTGCCTGAGGCAAGGAGCCATACATGTATGAAGTTCTGTTGAATGCGATGGTCGTATTAGTGCTTTGGCTGGGGGTTGAGTACAGCCTCAAGCGGCAGACGCCGCAGAGTCTGGAGGATGCCAGCCTGATTCCATTTGCCGACGACCCCGAGGTGGCGCGGCGGGTGGAACTGGCCACCGGGAAGGTTGTGAATGCAGTGGCGCCGGAAGAGGTGAAGCCCGGTTGGATCAACCTCGACATCTGACCCACCACCTGTCCGTTGTAGGAGCCGAGCTTGCTCGCGATGCGGCCATTCCAGCCAACATCAATGTTGCCTGTCAGTCCGTCATCGCGAGCAAGCTCGGCTCCTACACGGGGGATTGGGTCAGTCAGGGAGGACCTGGCCGCGATCGCGCGGAATCAGGAGCTGCAACTGCTGCGCCAGAAAGTTTGCATCGAACGCAAACGTGTCCGGGTCTTTCAAGCCGTTGGTCTTGCGCCACTGCCAACTGGTCGACGGCGGCAGGCACACCAGCGACACGCTGCCATAGCGCGCAGCCGTCAGCCCCATCACCGCCAATGAAATCTGACCGCCAGCACCCATTACATCCGGCACGAACTCCACCGGCTTGCCGGCGATGACAATTGACAGCTTCTCAGTCTTGAACATCGACGTCTCGACCGGCACGCTCGGCCCTGAAGCGACATACACCTCACGACTCACTTCCAACAGATTGGGCGCCTGGACCGGTTCCAGCCACTGCTGGATCTGATCGAACAACTCACCGATACGCGTCGCCCAAACCGCCGATTGCGATTCAAACAGTTGCTTCTTGTGCGCTTCACTTTCTGCGTAGTGGCGAAGCATCTCGCCCAGTTGCTGTACGTCGTCCATTGCGGTGTTCCTTTCGTTGGAGCGGTGCTGCGGACATTGAGCATGGCAGATCCACGCCGAGGACGTACGTAAAAGTCCACCGGCCTCTTGCGCCGCCCGAACTCGCGCCAGAAAAGACACCATGACACTTCACTGAAAGATCGGCGGTACAGTTGTTTTCCGCTGGAATCCGCCCACGAACCTAGGGACACTCGATCCTCGGGTGACTTTCCGACACAGATCATCGCTTGAGGAGATCCAATGCGCACCATCGGCCTTATCGGCGGCATGAGCTGGGAGTCCAGCGCCGAATATTATCGCCTCATCAACCAACAGGTCCGCGACCGGCTCGGGCCACTACGTTCGGCGCAATTGCTGATGTACAGCGTCGACTTCGGCCCGGTCGAACAGGCCCAGCACGCCGGGCGTTGGGACGATGCGGCGGCGATTCTGGTGGATGCCGCACAACGGCTGCAAGCGGGCGGTGCCGAGTGTGTGGTGCTGTGTACCAACACCATGCACAAGGTCGCCGCGCAGATTCAGGCCGCGATCAACATTCCGTTCCTGCACATCGCCGACCCGACCGGTCAGGCGGCGGTCGATGCCGGTACGTTGAAGGTCGGATTGCTGGGGACCGCGTTCACCATGGAACAGGACTTTCTCAAGGATCGCCTGAGCGCAATGGGGCTGACAGTGCTGGTGCCAGAAGCCGAGGAACGCCAGGCGGTGCACCGGATCATCTACGACGAATTGTGCGTCGGCGTGATCAGCGACACATCGCGCGAGGTCTATCAGCAGGTGATTGAGTCGCTGACCCAGCGCGGAGCACAGGCGATCATCCTCGGTTGCACCGAAATCGGCCTGCTGATCAAACCCGAACACAGCGCCCTGCCCCTGCTCGACACCACCGAACTGCATGCGCAGGCGGCGGTGGCGTTCGCACTCGGCGACTGAGTCAATCGGCGTTAAGCGTGCGACGCAGACGCGCCATGCTCAAGGTGTCGACCAGTCGGCCGTCACGCACGGCGTAGTCACGGAACAGGCCTTCGGTCTCGAAACCGAACTTTCGGTACAGACCGATGGCGGCTTCGTTGTCGGCGTACACCGAAAGCTCGACCCGTTGCAGATTCATCCAGTTGTCGGCGATGTCCAGCACCGCCGCCAACAGCTTCGAGCCCACGCCTTTACCCTGCCATGCCACCGCGACGCCCATGCCGATACTGCCGGCATGGCTGCGGCGGATCCGCAAAACTGCTCCAGGCCAATGTTGCCGATGACCGCGCCCTGATGCAGCGCGACCAGTTTCACCAGACGCTCGTTATCCGAGGCCAGGCGTTGGCGCCAGATCTCGGTGGATTGAAATGGCATTTGCAGGATCTGACGGGTAATGGCCGGGTCGTTGTAGAGCGCGGTGACGCCCTCAATATGAGATTCGCTGAAACGTTCGAGGGTGATAACCGGTTCGGTGGCGGGCATGGGTGATTCATCCTTGATGCAGACATGGCCGCCAACTCTACAACGCATCCTTCAGGCATTGCGAGAATCAATGTGGGAGCGGCGGTGCGACGATTCGACTTGCTCGCGAAGACGGTGTTTCAGTCACCTTTGATGTTTAATGACACACCGCCTTCGCGAGCAAGCCCGCTCCCACATTTTGACCGCGTTCAGCTGTCGAACCACTCCCGGCGCTCATTGAAGGTGTTGTGGATCAACTCGACAATCATCTGCACGTCGCCCTCTCCCTGTGTTTCGGTGTTGGCCGCCATCCACACCTGACGTTGCATCGGCTGTTCGAACAACCCCGGCAATGCAATCAGTCCACGGTCAAACTGGCTCATGTAGCGCGGCAGCAAGCCGATGCAAGCGCTGCATCGGATCATCTCCAGCATCAGCTCATAAGAATGCAAGTGCACCACGCCGGCCAGACGCTGATCGACCACGCTGTTCCCACGGCCGAAAACTCTCGACCTGACGGTCATGCTGCCATTGCACCAGCAGGAAGTCGGCCAGGTCATCGAGGCTGTCAGGCCGCGCCGCGACGCGCGAATAGCGCTTGGCGATGTGCGGCAGGTACTCAAGACGCGCCAGCCGCCGGGGCTCGCTGACGGCGAAACTCGGACCGGGCAGCGGCGAGATCCGGGCCGGCCAGCCACAGCACCACGTCCGCGCTGACCGCTTGCAGGGCCAATTCGCTGTCGAGGGTGATGATGTCCAGACGCACACTGGCATTTCGTCGCAACAAAGCGACCAGATCGCGGCCGAGAATGTCGTGCAGAATCGACTCCGCCACCGCCAGGCGAATCAACGGTTGCTCTATCACCGGCGCATCGCGCTCGTGGGCCAGGGCGATCAACTGTGCCTGCAGCGCCAACCCGTCACGACTCAGGGCCAGGCCACTGTCCTGATGATTGAACAGCGTGCACTGCAACTGCGCTTCAAGCTGCACCAGATGTTTGCGTAACTGGGTGGATTTGATATTGAGGCTGCGGGCGGCCTGCCATGAAGCACCCGCAACGGGCGCTGACCCTGAAAGACTGCGCCAGCACCGGGTCGATGCCGGCAGCGCGAGTGGACTCCATGAATGACATCAATGACTCCTTGTCGATCGATCCTTGAAAACCTCATCCTGCGCAGCGTTTATGAACCTGATGTGACACCGGGGAGGGAAAATCGATTCAGCCGCCGGGAGTTTGCCGAAAACTCACGGCGAGGCGGTTCCAGCTGTTGATGGTGGTGACGGCAATCGTCAGGTCGACCATCTCGCCTTCATTGAACTGCTCGCGCGCCAAGGCGTAGACGTCGTCGGGCACATGGCTTTCAGACGGCAAGGTAACGGCCTCGGTCCAGGCCAGTGCTGCGCGTTCCCTGGGGTTGAAAAAGCCGCTGTCGCGCCAGACCACGATCGAATACAGGCGACGATCGGTCTCGCCCAGGCGCCGTGCATCCACTGAATGCATGTCGGTGCAAAAGGCGCAGCCGTTGAGTTGCGAGGCGCGGATTTTGATCAGGTGCAGCAGTGCGGGTTCGATACTGAGGTTGCTGGTCAAGGCTTCCATGGCAATCATCGCTTTCATCGCTTTGGGCGATGCGCTGTAGTAATCCAGGCGGGAACTCATGAGGCGACCTCGTGAAGCGATGATGTTTTTTCACGGTAGTCGTCGAGGCCGCGGTGTGACAGATCCAATTCTGCGAAATACCCCCCGCACCACTCGGCACCAGACCAATCCCCGGTTTTTCAACTGCGCAACTTCTGCGCAGCCGCCCATGCGGGTAATCTGGCGCGACGCACACGCGCCTCAATTTGCCCCAGGAGCCCCAACGGTATGGAACTTCACGTTGTCATCAACGGCCGCAAGGACCTGGCAGGCCAGTTGTACAACCAGCTGCGCAGTGCCATCGAATCCGGACGCCTGGCCGCCGGGACGCAGCTGCCGCCCAGTCGTTTGCTGGCCGAACAGCTGGGGATTTCGCGCAAGACCATTTCCGACACGTACGCGCAGCTGACTTATGAAAACTTCCTCACCGGGGTGATTGGCAAAGGCACCTACGTGAATGCCCGACCGGCAAAAATCGCCCGCAAACAAAGCCATACCGAGCTGGCGAGTTACGACGTCATCGAATCCTGGCGCAATCTGCCGGTGTTCCTGCGTCACCCCACGCTGGAAGGGTCGTTGCGTTACGACTTCATTGGCGGTGCCACCAGCAAGGGCCAGTTTCCGCAGGATGACTGGCGACGCTGCACCTCCCACGCCTTGCGCCAGATTGCCGGCTCCAAAGGTTTCTACAGCCTGCCCGAAGGCCTGCCGGCGCTGCGCAATGCCATTGCCCGGCACATCGCGTTCTCGCGCGGGGTCAATTGTCAGGACGAAGACGTGGTGGTGTGCAATGGCGCGCAACAAGCGCTGGACCTGATTTCCCGGGTGATGACGCGCCCCGGCAGCATTGTCGCCATGGAAGATCCGGGCTACCCGCCGGCCCGCCTGTTGTTCGGCTCGCACGGTGCCACGGTGATCGGTGTGCCGGTGGATGCCGAAGGCATTCAGGTGGATAAAATCCCCCTCGGCACACGGCTGATTTACGTCACGCCGTCGCATCAATTCCCGCTCGGTTTGCCGATGAGCCAGGAGCGTCGGGTGGCGCTGCTGGAACGGGCTTATGAACTGGGCGCGATCATTATCGAAGACGATTACGACAGCGAGTTTCGCTACGAGGGCCGCCCACGGATTCGCTGCAAAGCATGGATGAGCGCGGGATCGTCGCTTACGTCGGCACCTTCTCGAAAACCTTGCTGCCGGAATTGCGGCTCGGTTATGCGATTTTACCGCCGGCGATTCTCGAAGCGGTGATCCGCGCCAAGCAACTCACCGACCTGCACACGTCCACGTTGCCACAGTGGGCGCTGGCCAAATTCATCGCCGAGGGCTGCCTGCTCAAGCATATCCGGCGCTGCCATACGATTTATGCCGGGCGTCGCGAACGGATTCTGGCACGCATGGCAGGCGACCTGTCGCCGTGGCTGGAGCCGGTGCCCACCACGGCCGGGTTCCACATGGTGGTGATGTGCAAAGTGCCTATCGATCTTCCATTAGTGATAGAACTGGCAAAAAAAGTCGAAGTCGGGCTCTACTCCATCGAGGCCTTTTACTTCCAACAGACGCCGCAGGCCGGGCTGTTGCTGGGTTTTGGCGCCATTGAAACCCTGGACATCGATACGGCCCTGGACCCGTTTGCGCGACATTTTGCAGCAGGTTGCCTGACAGATTGGTCTGCGCCTTTACCGGGCGATTGGCTATTGGTGGTCCGCAGCAGCAGGCCTATCCTGCATAAGCGTTATCCCTCAATGAGCAGGATTCGTCCGGCCTGATTCAGGAGTGTGAGCAATGTCCCAAGAAGTGATCAATACCGTACAGGTGCAGGCCGTCGCTGGCCGCTCGGATGAACTGGGCAAGCAACTGCAAAAGATTGTCGAAACCCTGCGTGAACTACCGGGCTGCGACTCCTATATGGTCGACCGCTGCCCCGAGGACACCAACCGCTGGACCGTCAGCGCTCGCTGGCAATCGGAAGCGGCCATGCACTCGCATTTCAACTGCCCCGAAGTTCAGGGCTTTATCGGTCTGATTGACAACCAATTGGCAAATGCCGTGGATTTCAACAGCTTTCCGATCCGCTAAAACACCAAGTAGCCACTGCACCCGCCTCGTAGCAGCCGTCGAGCTGCGCGAGGCGGCGTTCGGCTGTGCAGCAGTCGTGAGATTTGGCGATGCGGTGTTTCAGGAATATCACATGTTCAGGTTTTACGACTGCTGCGCAGCCGAACGCAGCCTCGCGCTGCTCGGCAGCTGCTACAGGTTTTCGTTGGATTGGTCCCCTCGCCTTCGCGAATATTGGCTGTTTGATTGCCCTGCCCTGCGGACTATCGTTGCTCCAGACGATAACCACCGCAGGTGATAAACCATGAAAGCTTTGCGTTTCCTTGCTGCCCCCTTTCTGCCTTCGCCCTGACTGTTTCGGCCGCCGCCCTTGCTCACGAAGGCCCGTCTGAAAAGGTCACGGTATTGCAGGACCAAATGCTCAAGAACGTGCCCAATAAAAAGGCGCTGATGATTGAAGTGGACTACGAGCCAGGCCAGTCTTCCATCGCCCACAAGCACGAAGGCACCGCCATGGCTTACGTGATATCGGGGGAGATAGTTTCTCAAGTGAAAGGTGAGCAGCCGAAAACCTACAAGGCCGGTGAGTATTGGTATGAAGCGGCCGGTTCGGAACATTTGGTGTCGAAGAATGCCAGTGCCACCCAGCCTGCCAAACTCTTGGTGTTCATGGTATTGGCACCCGATGAGAAAGTTTTGATCCCGTTGGAAAACTGATAGCTGTAACGCCAGCCATAAATAAACAGGCCAAAATGAGACATTCGGGCCTTTTTATTTCCAGGCGTCATTAACTGAACGCTTTTAAACCAAACAAAACTATTGCCGTACTCATAAGCTCATCTACTGGCTAGTTTCTTTTGCAACGACAGGTTTAGTCTGGAAGCACCGCCGACACTACTCGGCAACTTAAACTTTCCGACTCAAGTTGTTTCACTGGAGATACACCATGAAACGTGTGCTTGTCAGTGCATTGACGATGACTGCTCTTTTATCTGGCTGCTCGATCCCCACGGCGCCAACTTCCGTATCTTACCTGGACGGTCTCTTGCCTGAGCCCGTGGGTCGCAGCAACGCCACGCAAGTAAACAATGGCCATAACGTTGCGCTCGGCGTTGTCTACAGCCAAAACACCCAGGCCAACCGCTCCTACCTTCAAGACTATCAGGCCAACGCCGGCACCGGTTTCGGCCAGAGCCTGCTGGTTCAACCGATTCACGACGCCTACGTCAGCACCTCCCAACCCGACCTGGCTGTGGATTGGGTCAAGGCATCCCTGGGGCGGCAGTTTGGCTCGGTCACGGTGTACCCGGACATGCAAAGCCTGAGGGCGGCGAAACCGGATGTGATCGCCATTGTCGACAGCCGCAGTCAGTTGATTACCTCACGCAGTTCGGATATAGAGGCCAATGTCAGTGCCGATTTCTATGACGCTAACTTCAACTACATTGGCACGGCACAAGGGCATGATGCTAAAGCACTGACTCCGGTTTGGGCCGACTTCAAACGCACTGAAGAGATAGTCGCGGACATTAACGAACAACAGAATGTTCAAGTTCGGGCATTGCAGAAGTTTGACCAGTCGCTCAGTAATTTATTGACCAAGCCGACAGATAAAGTATCCATGCTAGATAACACTTCTAGCCAAAAATTATATTAAGGCTAGTGGCCTTGTCGCGGGCAAGCCCGCCCCCACATTGGAATGCATTGTAATTGTGGGAGCGGGCTTGCCCGCGATCAGACCTGAACTGACACCTTGTAACCATCAGGCAAAAAAAACCCGCATGTCTCCATGCGGGCTTTTTCATTCAGCGCCTGATCAGGCCGCCGGTTCCAGCTCTTCGCTAGCAACCGCAGTGGTAGTCACCACCGCTTGCCCGCTCAACGCCAGGTCCAGCAACTCACGGTTGGCCACCGCATACATGGCGTAGTCCGTGCCGCTGGCGGCACGAATTTCAACCAGCATGGCGCGCCAGCGTTCGATCATGCCTTCGTGCGCTGCCATCCACAGCGCCAGGCGTGTTTCCACATCCTGAGTGCCGTCGCCCTGTTGCAGGACGGAGATGGTGATCGCACGTTGCTGCCAGTCGACGTCGTCGCGGAACGCTTCACGGGCCAGGGCTTGCCAGTTGTTTTCAACCGGCAAAGCGCTGATCTGTTGCAGGTACCAGGTGATGTCCAGCGCGCTGCCGACGGCGAAGTAAGCCTTCGCCACGTCTGCTGCGTTCTGACCGGTCACATCCGACGCTTCGATAATTGGCAACAGGGTGTACAGGTGAGTGGTGCCTGCAACCATGCGCGCCAACAACTCCGGAACGCCAGCGGCGACGTACGCCTGATAGCGGGTCTGCCAGCCTTCGCGGGTCGGGCCTTCCAGCAGTTCGTCGAGCTTGAGGCCCAGCGCTGCCAGATGTGGACCGAAGTGCGCGACGTCACGAGCGGCATTCTGCTCGTTGCGACGGCTGCGCAGGAACCAGCGTGTGGCGCGACGGCCCAGACGCATCAGCTCGTCCATCAGCTCCAGTTGAACGTCGGCCGACACCTGGTAGTCCAGAGCTTCGATCTGACGGAACCAGTGCGGGAGGTGGAAAATGTCACGCACGATCACGTAGGCGCCGGCCACGTTCGCCGGGCTCATGCCGGTCGACTCTTTGAGTCGTTGAACGAAGGTGATGCCCATGTGGTTGACCAGGTCGTTGGCGATCTGGGTGCTGACGATTTCGCGCTTCAGACGGTGACGGCGCATGGCTTCGGAGAACTTGCTCACCAGCGTTGGCGGGAAAGCGGTTTCCATGTCGCGGGTCAGGTAGTCGTCATCCGGCACCAGGGAGCCCAGCAGCTGCTCCTTGAGGTCGATCTTGCTATACGAAATTAGCACCGACAGCTCGGCACGGGTCAGGCCGTGGCCTGCCGCAACGCGCTCGTTGATGGCCTCTTCAGTCGGCAGGAACTCGATGGCGCGATCCAGCTTGCCGCGACCTTCCAGATCGTTCATCAGACGCTTGTATTCAGCGATCCGCGGCAAGGCACGACGCGCCGCCAGGGACAGGGCCTGAGTCTGCTTGTAGTTGTTGCCCAACACCAGGCCACCAACTTCGTCGGTCATGCTCGCCAGCAACAGGTTACGTTGCTTGTCGGTCATGTCGCCGGCTTGAACCACTTCGTTCAGCAGGATCTTGATGTTCACTTCGTGGTCGGAGCAATCCACGCCACCGGCGTTGTCGATGAAGTCGGTGTTGGAACCGCCGCCATTGAGGCCGAACTCGACACGACCCAGTTGGGTCATGCCCAGGTTACCGCCCTCGCCCACAACTTTGCAGCGCAGTTCGTTGCCGTTCACGCGCAGTGCATCGTTGGCCTTGTCGCCGACATCGGCGTGGCTTTCGCTGCTGGCCTTGACGTACGTACCGATGCCGCCGTTCCACAACAGGTCTACCGGGGCCTTGAGCAAGGCATTGAGCAGTTCGGTCGGGGTCAGCTTGTCGGCCTGAATGTCGAAACGCTCTTGCATCTGCGGGGAGATCGCGATGCTCTTCGCGCTACGGGAGAAGATCCCGCCGCCTTCGGACATGATGCTGGTGTCGTAATCCGACCAGGCCGAACGCGGCAGGTCGAACAGGCGCTGACGCTCGGCGAAGCTGCTGGCAGGCTCCGGGTTCGGGTCGATGAAGATGTGCAAGTGGTTGAATGCGGCCACCAGTTGCAGGGTCTCGGACATCAACAGGCCGTTACCGAATACGTCACCGGCCATGTCGCCGACACCGACCACGGTGATGCTGTCTTTCTGAACATTGATGCCGCGTTCGCGGAAGTGACGTTGCACGCCAACCCACGCGCCCTTGGCGGTGATGCCCATTTTCTTGTGGTCGTAACCGGCCGAGCCGCCCGAGGCGAATGCATCGCCGAGCCAGAAGCCGTAGTCGATGGCAATACCGTTGGCGATGTCGGAGAAGGTCGCGGTGCCCTTGTCCGCAGCGACTACCAGGTACGGGTCATCGTCGTCATGACGCACGACGTTGGCCGGCGGAACCAGCGCGCCGTCCTTCAGATTGTCGGTGATGTCCAACAGACCCGAAATGAAGATGCGGTAGCAGGCGATACCCTCGGCCGCGATCTCGTCACGGCTGCCGCCCAGTGGCAGGCGACGCGGCAGGAAGCCGCCCTTCGCGCCGACCGGCACGATGACCGAGTTCTTCACTTGCTGGGCTTTTACCAGGCCCAGGACTTCGGTGCGGAAGTCTTCTTCACGGTCAGACCAGCGCAGACCACCACGAGCGACGTTGCCGAAGCGCAGGTGCACGCCTTCGACGCGAGGCGAGTAAACGAAGATTTCGAACTTCGGTACTGGCTTTGGCAGCTCTGGAATCTGGTGCGGATTGAACTTGAAGCTGAAGTACGACTTGTTATGGCCGTTGGCGTCAGTCTGGTAGAAGTTGGTGCGCAGAGTAGCTTTGACCAGGTCCAGGTAACGACGCAGGATGCGGTCTTCGTTCAGCACCTGGACGTCGTCCAGTGCGCTCAGAATCGCGTGTTCCAGACGTTGTTGCTTGTCTTCCAGATCATCACCGGACAGCTTGCGTGCCAGGTAGAAACGGGTTTTGAACAACCGGGTCAACTCGCGAGCGATGTCGGTGTGGTTGTTCAGGGTGCTGGCGATGTAGCCCAGGTCGAAGCCCAGACGGATCTGCTTCATGTAGCGAGCGTAAGCACGCAGCAGCGCCACATCGCGCCACGGCAGGCCGGCGGTCAGTACCAGACGGTTGAACGCATCGTTCTCGGCATCGCCACGCACGATGTGGACGAACGCGTCCTGCAAGGTGTCGTTGAGTTGCTGGATGTCGAGTTCCAGGCCTTCGGCAGCGGTGAACGCGAAGTCGTGAATCCAGAACTCGCGACCGTTGGTGTGACGCAGGCGATACGGGAATTCACCCAGCACGCGCAGGCCGAGGTTTTCCAGGATCGGCAGCACGTCGGACAGCGCCAGTGGCGTATCGGCGTGATACAGCTTGCAATGCAGCATGCGCTGGCCGGAGACCTGACCCAGCGGCTGATAGAAGCTCATGACCAGTGGATTTTTTTCGCTCAGGCTCAGCAGGTGTTGCATGTCGACCACAGCCGAGTGAGCGGCAAACCGCTCGCGATAACCGGCCGGGAAGCCTTTCGGGAAGTCGGCCAGCACGTTGGTGCCGTGGGCTTCGCCGAAGCTTTCAACGGTCAGTGCGGCGTAGTCGTCCTGCCAGCTGCGGCAGGCTTGCACCACTTCTTTTTCCAGCAGCAACGGGTCGATGTCGATGCGGTTTTTCGGGTCGACACGCAGGATCAGCTGTACACGAGCCAGCACGGATTCGGAGAAGAACGTCCAGAATTCGCAGTCCGAGGCTTTCAGGCGATCCATCAGCACTTGCTGGATCTTCTGGCGCACTTCGGTGGAATAGATGTCGCGTGGCACGTAAGCCAGGCAGTAGCAGAAACGGCCGTACGGGTCTTTGCGCAGGAACACGCGAATCTTGTTGCGTTCCTGGATCTGCACGATCGACATCACGGTGCTGAACAGTTCGTCGACCGGCGTCTGGAACAGGTCATCGCGCGGCAGTACTTCGACCACCTGCGCCAGTTCCTTGCCCAGGTGGGCCTTGGCCTGGAAGCCGGAACGGCGTTCGATTTCCTCGACCTTGCGACGGATGTACGGAATGACCCGCACGCTCTCGCCATACACCGAGGAGGTGTACAGGCCCATGAAACGGCATTCCTTGATGACATTGCCGTCGGCGTCGATTTCGCGGATCGACACGTAATCGGGGTAAGCCGGACGGTGCACACGGCTTGGGTGCGCGGCCTTGGCGAAGGACAGCAGGGTCGGTTCGCGCAGGTAGTTCACGGCGTAGTCTTCGATGCGCAGGTCATCGTAGGTCAGGCCGGTACGCAGCAGTTTGGTCAAGCCCAGGAAAGAGTCCTGGTCGTAGACGATGTGGCCGCCGTCGGCTTCATCGCGCACCACGAACTCCTCGTAGCCCAGGAACGTGAAGTGGTTGCCCACCAGCCATTCCAGGAAGCTTTTGATTTCGCCTTTTTCTTCCGGGTCGACAGCGAACTGGCTGTTGTCCAGGCCGGTCAGGATTTCCTGGACCTTGGCTTTCATCGGCTCGAAATCGGCGACCGCGACGCGGACTTCACCGAGCACCTGCTCCAGCTCTTTGCTCAGGACATTGAGCTCGGCGGTGTTGGCGCAACGGTCGATTTCCAGGTACATCAGCGATTCTTGAAGAATGCCTTCGCCCTGGGTGCCTTTGGGCAGGATTTCCAGCAATTCGCCCTTGCTGCCGCGACGCACGCTCAGCACAGTGGTTTGCAGGGTATGAATGCTGTAGCCGCGACGGTTCAGCTCGGTACGCACCGAGTCCACCAGGAATGGCAGGTCGTGGTGCAGCACTTCGACCGCGGTGTGGGTCGACTGCCAGCCGTGGCGCTCGTAGTCAGGGTTGTAGACGCGCACTTGCGGTTGAGCGTGATCGAAGCGCTCAAGCAGGCGCCACGCAGAAAGGGTGCAGCCGGCGAGGTCGGACAACCGACGCTGGGTCAGCTCGTCCAGGGAAATGATGCCAAAGAATTGTTCGGCGAACAGCGCCACTTGTGGCAGTGCCTGTTCACTGATGTGCTGTGCCAGTGCCGCTTGCAGTTGGTGCTGGAAGTCGGCTTTGCTGGCTGCGGTGAAGAACGCCATCTGTGGTACTCCGCTTGGGCTTGTTATTGATGGAAGCGTCGCGTGCAAAACCCCTTTCGGGGTGGTCCGTCACCCGGTTCCTGATTCTCGGGCAGAGGAAACAGGGCGACAGGTGGGTGAAGCTGGACGAGACACTCAGGTCACATTCACCTTCCATGAATGGGCATCTGCAAAAACGACTGGACTGCATGCAGCGCAATGTCTTTACAGGTGCTCATCCGTTGCGCAGCTTAACGAGTGCGGCAAGGCCCGTGCTTGCGGTGCTGCGACATATTCGGTCATCGGTACGCAGCTAATGGCCCACGCCTCGAACAACACTAGCAGCCGTGGCCGAAAACGGGCGTTTTATCCCCGGTTTTACGGCACTCGCGTACCAGAAATGACCAGCAACACTTCAAGTGTCCACGCCCCTCCTCTGACACTCGACCGAGCAGAAATTCCCTTCCACTGGCACAATTGCGCTTTGTTCGTCTTCACCATGCTCGCCGAGCCAGGAATTGCCCATGCAAATGACCACCGACCTCTTGATTGTGAACCCTTGCGATGACGAGGAAGACAACATGGCCATGCTCGCCTGCCACAGCACTCAGGGCGATATGTTCCTGATGACCCGCTACCCGGATGAAGACGAACTGGAAATTACTCTCGATGGCGAGCCTTCGACGCTGGACGGGGTCAAAGTCACTCTGAGCCCTACCCGCCTGCTGATCGAAATCGCGGCGGCGGATGCGGATGCCCTGAATGGGGATGACTCGCTGGAAATCATTCACAACACCGATGCCAGTGATCTGGCTGAAGTAGAAGAAACACTGCGTAACATTCTTGACGGGACTGGTACTTATATAAGCGAGCTTTGATAGCGCCTGAGCGGGCCTCATCGCGGGCAAGCCCGGCTCCCACAGGTTCGGAGGTGTTGCAAGCATCGCAAGCGCACCGCCGATACTTGTGGGAGCCGGGCTTGCCCGCGATAGCGTCCGAAAGAACGCCACCAGCCTGCGAGCCTGAAAACTTCCAACCCTTCGCCAATCATTTCCCGCACTTTGCACAAAATGCCGTTAGTCGCCGCCCCCCGCGATGGATTAAAGTAACGCCCCCAGCCCTGGCGTTATTCAGACGTCTTCGGTCACCCTTTCCAGGAACAGTCATCGATGGAACATCGTGAAGCGCTGCTCGCGCTGCGAACCTTTCTTTCAACGCAGATTCTCGGCCAGGAAAAACTCATCGAGCGCTTGCTCATCGCTTTGCTTGCCGACGGCCACATGCTGGTCGAGGGCGCCCCGGGCCTGGCCAAGACCAAGGCCATCAAAGAGCTTGCCGAAGGTATCGAAGCCCAGTTCCACCGCATCCAGTTCACCCCTGACTTGTTGCCTGCCGACATTACCGGCACGGAAATCTATCGCCCGGAAACCGGCAGCTTTGTGTTCCAGCAAGGCCCGATCTTCCACAACCTGGTACTGGCGGACGAAATCAACCGCGCCCCGGCCAAGGTTCAATCGGCGCTGCTCGAAGCCATGGCCGAACGTCAGGTCAGTGTCGGGCGCAGCACGTATGAGCTCTCGCCGCTGTTTCTGGTGATGGCGACGCAAAACCCGATTGAGCAGGAAGGCACCTACCCGCTGCCCGAAGCCCAGCTCGACCGCTTCCTGATGCACGTAAAAATCGGTTTCCCGGACGCAACGGTGGAACGCAAGATCCTGCAGCAGGCCCGTGGTGAAGCCCTGAACGGCGAAACCAAACCGGAACGCCGGGTCAGCCAGCAGGCGATCTTCGCCGCGCGCAAGGAAATCCTCGGTTTGTACATGGCCGACGCCGTGGAGGAATACCTGGTGCAACTGGTCATGGCCACGCGCAACCCTGGCAAGTTCGACCCGGAGATGGCCGACTGGATCGCCTACGGCGCCAGCCCTCGTGGATCTATCGCGCTGGACCGTTGCGCACGGGCTCACGCGTGGCTGGCCGGGCGCGACTTCGTCAGCCCTGAAGACATCCAGGCCGTGCTGTTTGACGTGTTGCGCCATCGCATCATCCTGTCCTTTGAAGCCGAAGCTGCTGGCATCGACCAGGACCGGGTGGTCCAGCGGATTCTCGACGTCGTAGCTGTCGCTTGACCCCGATGAACGCCCTTGCGCCGCCCGAGCCGGGCATCCGCGTCAGCCTCGCCGAGCTGATCGAGATGCGCCATCGCGTGCGTGAAGTGCAGTTGTTTTCCACGCCGAGCCAACGCAGCCCGCTGATCGGCCTGCACCACTCCAAGTTTCGTGGACGCGGTGTGGATTTCGACCAGGTGCGGGTTTATCAGGCCGGCGACGATGTGCGCACCATTGACTGGCGCGTGACGGCACGCACTCAGGAGCCCCACACCAAGCTGTTCCATGAAGAACGCGAACGGCCGATTTTCATCATGGTCGAGCAAAGCTGCCGGCTGTTCTTCAGCTCGGGCCTGATGTTCAAATCGGTCCTTGCCGCCCAGGCCGCCAGCCTGATCGGGTGGGCCGCACTGGGCCATAACGACCGGGTGGGCGGACTGGTGTTCGGCGACAACGAGCACTACGAAATCAAACCCCGGCGCAGCAAACAAAGCCTGCTGCAATTGCTCAACCGGCTGGTGCGGGTCAATCAATCGCTGCACGCCGAAACCGAGCAGAACCGTGATTCTTTGAACATGGCACTGCGTCGGGCGCGGGAAGTGTTGCGCCCCGGCAGTCTGGTTATCGTCATCTGCGACGAGCGCGCCCTGACCGAAGGCTCGGAACAACAACTGAGCCTGCTGTCGCGCCATTGCGACCTGTTGCTGCTGCCTTTGTCCGATCCACTGGACCATGCCCTGCCTGCCGCAGGCTTGCTGCGTTTTGCCGAACGTGGCGCGCAACTGGAGCTCGACACGCTCAATTACGACCTGCGCCAGACCTATCGCGCACAAGCCGAAGCGCGCATCGCTCGCTGGGAACTGCTTGCACAAAAACTGCGCGTCTTGTTGATGCCCTTGAGCACCCAGACCGAGATGGTCGAGCAACTGCGCGAATACCTGAACCCACAAAAACCGGGGAAAGGTCGATGAGCAGTCTCGATCAACTGCAACCGCTGATTACCCCGCCACCCATCGAGTTCTGGCCACCCGCGCCGGGCTGGTGGTTATTACTTTTATTGCTGCCGCTGATCGGCGTTGGCCTGTGGCGGTTGCGACACGTGTTTGCGCGCAAACAGCCCGTCGTTCGCGCCGAACAGCCACTGGACCCGGTGCGTGTCGCTGCGCTGGCCGAACTGGCACTGATGCCCAAACCCTACGACGGTGCGCCGGCCGGAGCCTGGCTACAGCAACTCAATGGCTTGCTCAAGCGCCTGTGCCGCAACCATTACCCCTACAGCCAGAGCCACACCCTCAACGGGCGCAAATGGCTGGCGTTTCTCGACAACCGCTGCCCGGCTGCCGGCCTGACGCGCTGGATGGTCCTGGTCGAAGGTGCCTACAAACCCGAATGCAAACTCGACGACAAGGCCATCGCCGGCCTGACCCAAGCCGTCGACACCTGGATTCGCAAGCATGTTTGAGTTCGCCTGGCCGTGGATTTTGCCTTGCTGCCCCTGCCGTGGCTCATGCGAGTGTTGCTGCCGGTCGCCGACAGCGGCGAGCCGGCACTTAAAGTCAGTTTCCTGAGCGACCTCGAAGGCCTCGCTCGACGCCGCGCCCGGGCGAATCTGCCGGCCTGGCGTCAACAGGCACCGTTCATGCTGCTGTGGTTGTTGCTGCTGATCGCCGCCGCGCGCCCGCAATGGCTCGGCGAACCGCTGCCGATTGCGGCCAGTGGCCGCGACTTGCTGGTGGCGGTGGACGTGTCCGGCTCGATGGATTTCCCCGACATGCAGTGGCAGGAGGAAGACGTCAGCCGTTTGAGCCTCGTGCAACATTTACTCGGTGATTTCCTGGAAAGCCGCGATGGCGATCGGGTCGGACTGATTCTGTTTGGCAGCCAGGCCTACCTGCAAGCCCCGCTGACCTTCGACCGGCACACCGTGCGGGTCTGGCTCGACGAAGCGCGCATCGGCATCGCTGGCAAGAACACCGCCATCGGCGACGCCATTGGCCTGGCCCTTAAACGCCTGCGCACACGTCCGGCACAGAGCCGTGTGCTGATTCTGGTCACCGACGGCGCCAACAACGGAGGCGAAATCGACCCATTGACTGCTGCGCGGCTGGCGGCAAACGAAGGGGTAAAAATCTACCCGATCGGCATTGGTGCCAACCCGGAAGAAAGCGGCACGCTGGGCTTTCTGGGCATCAACCCGAGCCTGGACCTCGACGAACCGGCCCTGCAAGCCATCGCCCAAGCCACCGGCGGTCAATACTTCCGTGCCCATGACGGCAACGAACTGCAAGCCATCAAGGACACCCTGGACAAACTCGAACCGGTGACGCAACAACCCACCCAGGCCCGTCCGGCGCAGGCGTTGTATCACTGGCCGCTGGCGATGGCGTTGCTGTTGAGCATGTTGTTGGTGGTGCGCGAACGCTGGCCGGATAACCCGTTTCTACGCTTGTTTACCAAGGATCTGTTCTTGCACTCGCCACTGCCTGACTGGCGTCAGCGTCTCAAACGCCTGCGCTCGCGGAGACGCCGATGAGCGCGCTCTGGCCTTTCTGGTTCCGCCCATGGTGGCTGTTGCTGTTGCCGATATTGGGCTGGTTGCTGTGGCAACTCTGGCACCGGCAAAAACGTGCCGGGCGCTGGCAGATGATTCTGCCGCCGGCCTTCCATGCCGCCCTGCTCAGTGGCGGCAACGGACGCGACAGCAAACTGCCATGGGTGGTCCTCGGACTGGCCTGGATGTTGACCGTACTGGCACTGCTGGGGCCGAGCTGGCAACGGGTCGAACAAGCCAGTCAGAAACCTGCCGACCCGCTGGTGGTGGTGCTTGAACTGACCCCGGAAATGCTCGCCACCGACGTTGCGCCGAACCGGCTTGAACAGGCACGACGCAAGCTGCTCGACCTGCTGCAAGTGCGCAGCGACGCCCAGACCGCCATCGTCGTCTACGCCGGCAGCGCCCACACGTTGGTGCCGTTGTCGGATGACCTGTCGACCAGCCGCAACCTGCTGGACGCGCTGAAACCTTCACTGATGCCCGAAGCCGGCCATCGCGCCGATCTCGCGGTAAACAAAGCCCTTGCATTGCTGAGCCAGGGCGCCTTGGGCGACGGGCGGATTTTGCTGATCGGCTCGACCCTGACCGAACAGGAACGCCAAGGCATTCGTCAGGCACTGGCGGGGCACTCGACGCAGTTTTTGATGCTGGGCATTGGCACCGCCGAAGGTGCACCAGTCGCTCAGGAGGACGGCAGCTTCCTCAAGGACAGTGACGGCGCGATTCTGGTGCCACGCCTGGACACCCCCAACCTGAAAGCCTTTGCCAGCGATCTCGGCGGAGAGTATCGCCAGGCGCGTCTGGATGATTCAGACCTGCGCGCACTGGGCCTGCTCGATGGCCCGCGTGCGCTGCGCAACGACGGGCAAACGCTGCGACTGGACACTTGGGCCGACCAGGGTTACTGGCTGTTGCTACCACTGTTGCTGTTGGCGGCCTGTGCCGGACGGCGCGGCTGGCTGTTCTGCCTGCCATTGCTGTTGATGCTGCCGCAACCGAGTTATGCCTTCGACTTCCAGGACTTGTGGTTGCGCCCGGATCAACGGGGTCTGCACCTGCTCAACCAAGACCACCCGGCCAGGGCGGCACAGTATTTTCAGGACCCGCAGTGGCAAGGTGTGGCGCTGTATGAAGCCGGCGACTACAGTGGCGCCGCCCAGCGGTTCGCCCAAGGCAATGATGCCCATGCCCACTACAATCGTGGCAACGCCCTGGCCAAAAGCGGTGAGCTGGAAGCCGCGCTGGATGCCTACGAACAGGCGCTGGAACTTCAACCGGATTTGCGTCCGGCCTTGACCAACAAGGCGTTGGTGGAAAGTCTGCTGAAGCAGAAAAACACCCCAGCGCCCGTGGAGCCGGAAACCAGCGACGACAGCGAGGCGCAAAACGCCGAGCAGGAGCAGCCAGGCGCCGCCACGCAACCGACGAGCAATGGTGAACCGCAAACTGACGCACAACCGGCCACCGCGGAGACCGAACAACAGACCACCACGCCGCCGAAACCCGGCGGCAATGAAGTCCCGGGCAGCGAGTTGGCCGACGAGCAAAGCACCAAACCGCCACCGCGCCCGACCAGCGACACGCTCCAGGGCGAGCAGCTTCAGGCGCTGGAGCAATGGTTACGCAAGATCCCGGATGATCCGGGTGAATTGCTCAGGCGCAAATTTTGGTACGAACAGCAACAACATCAGGATCAGGGAAAAACTCGATGACCCGCTTCACCCTCTTCATGCTTGCCTTGTTGTGCTGCACCTTTCAGGCCCAGGCGTCGGGGCTCGTCGCCAGTGTCGATCGCAGTCGCCTGAACTCCGGCGAGACGGTCGAACTGACCCTGGAATCCAGCGACGTGACACAGTTCGGCAAGCCGGACCTGACCCCGCTCGAACCCCTGTTCGAAGTACGCGACACCCGCCAGGTCAACCAGTTGAACACCCTCAGTGGCGACAACCGCGCGACCACGCGCTGGATTATCACGTTGCTGCCCAAGGAAAACGGCAGCGTGACGATTCCACCCTTGCAACTGGGCGAGGTGCAGAGCCAGCCCATTACGGTGCAAGTGGTCGAGAGCGAAAACCAGGACACCGCGAGCAAACTGGCGCCGGTGTTTATCGATGTCAGCCTCGACCAGACCAGTGTGTACGTACAGGCGCAGGCGATCCTGACCTTGCGCATCTACCATTCGGTGTCGCTGTACGACGACAGCAGCCTGACCCCGTTGCAGGTGCCCGACGCGCGTATCGAACAACTGGGCGAGTCACGCACCTATGAAAAAGTCATCAACGGGCTGCGCCATGGCGTGATCGAAATGCGCTACGCGATCTACCCGCAACACAGCGGCGAACTGACCATTCCAGCGCAGATATTCAGCGCCACGCTGGTCGACACTCAACCCGCTCAGGACGCCGCTGCACAGGGGCCGAAAACCGGGAAACTGATGCGTGTCAGCTCCACGCAAACGTTACTGACGGTCAAGGCCAAACCCATCACTCTACCCCGCGGACCTGCCCTGGTTGCCGGCCCGCAGCGTGAGCCTGGGCGAAAGCTGGAACCCGCAACCGGACCATGCACAGGTGGGCGATTCGTTCACCCGCAGCCTGACCTTGAAGGTAGAAGGCCAGGCCAGCTCGCAATTGCCGCCCTTGCCCGCCACTGATGTCAGCGGCTTGCGGCGTTATCCCGATCAACCGATGCTTAGCAACGAGAACAGTGAGCGCGGCCTGATCGGCATTCGCGAAGACCGTGAAGCCCTGGTTCCGGCCCGCAGCGGCGCCATCGAGCTGCCGACGGTGGACGTGGTCTGGTGGAACACCTTCGAAGATCATCTGGAACACAGCAGCCTGCCGGCGCGCACCCTGCAAGTCGCCAACAACCCAAGCATGCTGGTCGACGCGCCGGCCGGGACGCCTCAAGTCAGCTCCGCTGCCGACAACGAAACCCTGTGGCGCTGGAAACTCAGCACGCTGATCCTGGCCTGCACCACCCTGCTCGGCTTCGGCCTCTGGTGGCGTGCCCGCTGGCAACCGGCGATCCTGCGCGCCACACAAACCGGCCCGAGCCCGCGCACCGTCCTCGACGAACTCAAGCGCGCCTGCCAGGCCAACGACTCACACGCCACCCGCCAGGCGCTCGACGCCTGGGCCCGGCAACAGCCGGAAACCCTGGCCGACATGGCCGCCCGTTTCGTGCCGCTGTCCGATGCCCTCGACGGCCTGAACGGCGCGCTCTACAGCGAAACCGGCCAATACTGGCAAGGCGAAGAACTGTGGCGCGCGATCAAGGCCATCCCGATTGCCGAACGGGTTCACGACCCGGTGGGTGATAGTGGGTTGCCGCCGCTTTACCCCAAATAATCACCCTCTGTAGCAGCGGCCGAGCCCGCGAGGCTGCGTCCGGCTGCGCAGCAGTCGCAATGTCTGCATACGCGGTTTGCCAGACAATCCGCGTTGCAGGATTTACGACTGCTGCGCACTCGGACGCCGGCTTCGCCAACTGCTACAGGGTTTTCGTGTTGCTGGCCACATCGGCTGTGTTTGCCAGTAAACTCCCTCCCCTTTAGCCGCCATCATTCCCCCCGCGGCCATCACCTTATTTCCTACGGAGTACGCCTTGCGTCTGTTTCACACCTCCGACTGGCACCTTGGGCAGAACCTGCACGGCCAGGAGCGCGACTTTGAGCACGCCTGTTTCCTCGAATGGCTGTTGCGCCAGCTGAAGCTGGACCAGCCCGATGTGCTGCTGATCGCCGGCGATATCTTTGACACCGTCAACCCGCCGGTCAAAGCCCAGGAGCGCCTCTACGATTTCATCGTCAGCGCCCATGAGCAGCAACCTTTGCTGACCATCGTGATGATCGCTGGCAACCACGATTCCGGCTCGCGGATCGAACTGCCCGCGCCGTTGATGCGGCGTTTGCGTACTCACGCCCTCGGTCGTGTGCTGTGGCTCGATGACGGCCAACTGGACGCTGAACGCCTGCTGCTGCCGCTGCCCGACGCCTCCGGCGAAATTGCCGGTTGGTGCCTGGCGCTGCCGTTCCTGCGCCCCGCTGAAGTCACCGGCGCACAGTTGGGCGACAACTACTTGCGCGGCATCGGCCAGGTGCATGAATGGCTGATCGAAGCAGCCAACGCCAAACGCAAGCCGGGCCAGGCGCTGATTGCCATCAGCCATGCGCACATGGCCGGCGGTTCGGTCTCGGAGGATTCCGAACGCAGCCTGATCATCGGCAACGCCGAGGCCCTGCCCGCCAGTCTGTTCGGGCCGAGCATCAGTTACGTTGCCCTTGGCCATCTGCACAAGCCGCAGAAGGTCAATGGCGAAGAGCGCATCCGCTACAGCGGCTCGCCCATTCCGCTGTCGTTCTCCGAGATCGGCTATCAGCATCAGATCCTCGACATCACGCTCGACGGCGAAACCCTGGTTAGCGTCGAGCCCAAGCTGATTCCCCGCGCCGTCAACCTGCAACGCATCGGCCCGGCGCCGTTGGCGGACATCCTCCTGCAACTGGCCGACCTGCCGAATATCGATCTGCTGGCCGACATCCAGCGCCAGCCGTGGCTGGAAGTGCGGGTGCGTCTCGATGAACCGCAACCCGACTTGCGCCACCAGGTTGAAACTGCCCTGCAAGGCAAAGCCGTGCGCCTGGTGCGCATCGCCGCCGAATACGCCGGAAACGGCAGCCGCGATGGCGTCGATGACAGCACCACCCTGGTCGAACTCGATCAGCTCACGCCGCAGGAGCTGTTCAGCCGCGCGTGGCAGGACAGCTATGGCAGCGAGGTCGATGAGCAAACGCTGAAGGACTTTGCCGAGTTGTTGCAAGACGTGCAGATGGAGAGCGAACAGCCATGAAAATCCTCGCGATCCGCCTGAAAAACCTCGCCTCCCTGGCCGGGCCGTTTGAAATTGATTTCACCGCTGAGCCATTGGCCAGTGCCGGTCTGTTCGCGATTACGGGGCCGACCGGTGCCGGCAAAAGCACACTGCTTGATGCCTTGTGCCTGGCGCTGTTTGGCGCCGTGCCGCGCCTGAGCAATGCTCGAAGTGTCCGCTAAAGCGCCGGACGCCGACGGTGAAATCAGTACCGGCGACCCGCGCACGCTGCTGCGTCGCGGCACGGGTGAAGGCTATGCCGAAGTTGATTTCGTCGGCATCGATGGCCGCCGCTACCGTGCGCGCTGGGAAGCCAATCGCGCACGGGAAAAGGCCGGTGGCAAGCTGCAAGCCAGTCGTCAGAGTTTGCGCGACATCGATCAGGACCAACTGCTGGCGAGCCAGAAAGTCGAGTTCAAAACCCAACTCGAAGCCGTACTGGGCCTGAACTTCGAGCAGTTCACCCGCGCCGTGTTGCTCGCCCAGAGTGAATTCAGTGCGTTCCTCAAGGCCAATGACAACGAACGCAGCGAACTGCTGGAAAAGCTCACCGACACCGCGCTCTACACCCAACTCGGGCGCCGCGCGTTCGACAAGACCAAAGAAGCACGCGAAGCCCACAAGCTGTTGCAGGACCAGGCCACGGGCGTAACGCCACTGTCGCCCGAAGCCCGGGCCGAGCTGGATGAACGCTTTAATGAGGCGCAGCAACAGCTGAAGACTCAACAGGCGCAGCTCAAACAACTTGAGTTGCAGCACACCTGGCTCAAGGAGTTGCGTCAACTACAGGACGTACAGCAGAGCGCCGCCGAGCAGCTGACCGGTGCTCAGCAACATTGGGACGGTCTTGCCGACCAACGCTTGAAGCTGACGCGTCTGGAACAACTGGCCCCGCAACGCCATCAATTTGCACGAACAACCGAACTCACCACGCAGCTCACGCCGCTGGCAGCGCAGATCCAGCAGCACATCGAGCAGCAAACCGCGCTGAACGAACGGCAAGCACAACTCGAGGCCAGTCTGAGGCGCTGCGCAGGCTGCACTGGTCGAGGCGCAAAGCCAACACGCCGCCAATGCACCGTTGCTGCGACAGGCCTTTGAAGAACAGAGCACCCTCGCCCGCCTGGTCAAGGAAACCGCCACCAGCGCCGACCTCAAGCAACACGCCGAACAGGCCTGCGCTCAAGGGCAGAGCACCATTCAAGGCCTGCTTGAGCAACAGCAGCAAGTGGCCGTGCGCCTGCAACGGATGGCCGGAGAGCTGGAACAGAGCGTTCACCTGGCGCCGTTGAGCGATGCGTGGAATGCCTACCGCGATCGCCTGCAACAACTGATGTTGATCGGCAATCGTTTGAACAAAGGCCAGGCTGAACTGACCGCCCTGGAGCAAAACGCTACCCGCGCCAGCGAAGAACTGACCGCGCAAAAGCAACAGCTGGAAGTGCTCTACAAAGAAGCCGGTGCCGAGCCTGAAGCGGTGGCCGAACAGATCCAGTTGCTCGGCACCCTGTTGCAGGACAACCGCAAACAACTCCGTGCGTTCGAGGAGCTGACAAGGCTGTGGGCCAGTCAGCAAGACCTGGACAAGCGCAGCGCCGAACTGCACCAGCGCCAACTCACGGCCCAGCAGGCGCGTGATCGCCTGACGCAGGACGGTGTCAAGGCCAAGAATGAATTGGCGGTCGCCGAACAGACCCTGAGCGTCACCCGCGAACTGCTGGAGCGTCAGCGTCTGGCCCGCAGCGCCAGTGTCGAAGAGTTGCGCGGGCAGTTGCAGGACGATCAACCGTGCCCGGTGTGTGGCAGCGCTGACCATCCTTATCATCAGCCCGAAGCGCTGTTGCAAAGCCTCGGTCGGCATGATGAAAGCGAACAGGCCAACGCGCAGAAAGCCGTCGATCTGTTGAAGGAAAAACTCACCGACTTGCGCGGCGAAGTGGGTGGTTTGATTGCTCAGCAAAAAAGAGCTGCTGCAACAGCAAGAACAGCTCGTGACACAACAGCAGGGCCTGACACCAAGCCTCGAAGCGCACCCGCTGTCAGCCCAACTGCTGGCCCAGGACGCCGTCAAGCGTGACGCATGGCTGGCCCAGCAAAACAGCCAGTTGAACCAAAGCATCACGCAAGACGAACAACGCCAAGCCGCCCTGCTCACCCTGCAACAGGACGCCGCGCGCCTACAGCAGCAACTGCGCAACGCGGAGTCGGCCAGCCAGCAGGCCACTCAACACCTGGTCAACCAGCAACGCGAGTTGAGCAGTGATCGCCAGCGTCTGGATGAGGAACTGACTGCGTTCAGCACCTTGCTGCCGGCAGACACCCTGCAAGCCTTGCGCAACGAACCTGCCGCGACGTTCATGCAACTCGACCGGCAGATCGCCCAACGCCTGGAGCAACTCGACCAGCAGCGCGACGAGCTGAGCGAGCAGCAGCAACGCCAGCAGACGCTGGAGAAAGAACAGGACCGCCAACTGACACGCGTCCAGCAACTGGACGCGACTCAGCAGCAGTTCAACGCGCTCGCCGAGCAGCAACAGGCTTGCCAGCGCAAACTATCGCAATTGTTGGGCGAGCACCGCAGCGCCGAGCACTGGCTGGAGCAATTGGACAAGGCCGTCGAACAGGCCCGTCATGCCCAAACCTCGGCCTCTCAGGAACTGCAAAGTGTGCTCACGCGCCTGGTGCAATTGGCCGCCGAGCTCAAGGCACAGCAAGATCGCTCACTGGCGTTGGAAGCCGAAAACCGTGAGTTGGCGGGCAAGATTGCCGACTGGCGCGCCCAGCACCCGGAACTGGACGACGCCGGCCTGGAAACCCTGCTGAGCGTCGACGATCAGCAGGTCAGTGAACTGCGCAAACACTTGCAGCACAGTGAAAAAGCCATTGAGCAGGCCAAGGTGCGCGTGCAGGAACGCGATCAGCGCCTGCTCAATCATCAGGCGCAACACAATGGCAACCTCGACGCCGAGCAATTGGCCACGGCCCTCACCGACCTGCAAAACCTGTTTGCCGCCAGCGAACACCGCTGCGCCGAACTGCGCGCCGAACAGGCCGAGGATCAGCGCCGGCAGAACGCCAATCAGGCCCTGGCCCAGCAGATCGCCGATGCTTACACCGAGTTCCAGCGCTGGGCACGCCTGAATGCGTTGATCGGTTCGGCCACCGGCGATACCTTCCGCAAAATCGCCCAGGCCTACAACCTTGATCTGCTGGTGCATCACGCCAACGTGCAGTTGCGCCAACTGGTGCGCCGTTATCGGTTGAAGCGCGGCGGTAGCATGCTGGGGTTGCTGGTGATGGACACCGAGATGGGCGATGAACTGCGCTCGGTGCATTCGCTGTCCGGCGGCGAGACATTCCTGGTGTCGCTGGCGCTGGCCCTGGGTCTGGCGTCGATGGCGTCGAGCACGCTGAAAATCGAGTCGCTGTTCATCGACGAAGGCTTCGGCAGCCTCGATCCGGAGTCCCTGCAATTGGCCATGGACGCGCTCGACGGCTTGCGAGCCCAGGGCCGCAAGGTGGCGGTGATTTCCCACGTTCAGGAAATGCACGAACGGATTCCGGTGCAGATTCAGGTCCATCGCCAGGGCAATGGCTTGAGCACCCTGGAGGTGAAATGAATACGCTGTATTCCTTCCGCCGCTGCCCCTACGCCATGCGCGCCCGCATGGCGCTGCGCTACGCGGGGGTCGCGGTGAACATTGTCGAAGTCAGCCTCAAGGCCAAACCCGCCGAGATGCTCGCCCTGTCGAGCAAAGGCACGGTGCCGGTGCTGGACGCGGATGGCCGGGTCATCGATGAAAGCCTGGCGATCATGCATTGGGCGTTGGCGCAGAACGATCCGCAAGACTGGTTGCTCAACGAGGATGCCGCCGGACAAGCGCGCATCGCCGCCCTGATCGAGACGAACGATCAGGCGTTCAAGGTGCATCTGAATCGCTACAAATACGCCGAACGCTACCCCGAGCAACCGATGGCGGTTTATCGGGCCGAAGGTGAGGCGTTTTTGCGCACGCTTGACGCATTGCTGGAGGGTCGCGATTACTTGCTGGCGGACCATCCAAGCCTGGCAGATGTCGCCTTGATGCCGTTCGTGCGCCAATTCGCCCACGTCGATCGCGAGTGGTTCGCGCAGACGCCATACGTGCGGCTGCAGGCCTGGTTGCAGCGGTTTCTGGAGTCAGACCTGTTTACCGGCGTGATGCACAAGTAACCCCCTGTAGCAGCTGGCGAAGCCTGCGTCCGGCTGCGTAGCAGTCGTAAATCCGGCTTGCTCGGTTTGTCTGATACACCGCAAGTGCTGATTTTACGACTGCTGCGCAGCCGGACGCAGGCTGCGCCAGCTGCTACAGGATCGCGTTGTCTGGGGGATTCAGGCGAACACTTCACACATCTGCAACACCGAGCAGTCCACCTGGAACGGCCCGAAGAAATCGACCTGGCGTTTGATCGGCGGATTGCCGGCCAGCAGCCCCATGGCCTTTTGCGTTTCGATGTTGCGAGAGAGGTCGTGTTTGGCCTCGATCGAGCGTGCCACGGAACCTACTGAGCCCTGCCCTATTCCCAGTAACGAAAATCCATTGGTGATGAAGGCCAGGAAGGCAATCACCCAGAGATTGCGCCCTTTCATGCCCCGACCACTCCAGCCAGCTCTGCGTGTTCAACCCCTGCGTTTTGCGCACGGTGTTCGAACTGGATAGCGGGATAAGCGACCTGAATCGGCGCGTCGGTGGTGTAGTGCGATTGAGCCGAGAGGCTGAAGACCAACACCATCGCCACGTAAAGACCGATGGCCAGGTAGGCGCCGTGTTTGGCAGAAGTGAGGATTGAACGGGCCATGGTGATCTCCGTGGGCATGTGTCGATGCGCACAGAATCAATCAAAAAAGCCGTAGCAACCACTCAGGGTTATCCATAGTGACCATCAGCTTCGTTGATCATTAAGCCCGTCTATTTCAGTCTTCGATAAAACTCATCAAGCGCTCACGGGCCGCATCCGGCTCGTCTGGAACGGGCTGGGCAGTCGAAGAAATGGGGGCGGAATAGAGGAAAAGAAGAACCACTGCCAGACGCATCGCCATGCTATCGATCCCTTGTTTTTAGAATTGGACTGAAAAAGGCAGCGTCCAATCTAAACACATGGCCATGTGATATCAAGGCGCACGTTAATGGCAATGTGATGCTGTCGTAAACGCGCTATGCAGGAGCGACATCACTCAAGTTTCTCGAAGCTGTTCAGCTTGATCGACGTCAGTGACTTCGCTCCTGCATAAAAGGTGCAGGGCTGAAATTTCAGTGTTGGGTTTTGTGATCCAGGGCGGCGTAGAAGTTGGCGCTCTGTTGGAGGTATTTCTGGGTGTAGCTCTGGGCGTGGGATTTTTTGTCGCTGATTTCAACGTTGGCACTGGCTGGCAGCGCAACGGAGGCAGAGATGGCAGAAGCGGCGATAACGGAGAAGAGATTGAAGTTCATGGCGGTATTCCTCGTGTTCAGTTGGCTTGCTTGCCCGGTGGGGCCGTGAAGCAAACTTAACCTTCGAGGCTCGGCATCTTGAAATGCTTTGTAGCATTAGCAGATATCAGCAGCATTAATAGAAGGATGCAGGCCCCTTGAACCGGGGCCTGCGGCCTATTGACGCAGCAGGAACTTGAGATCGCTGGGTGCGTCCATCGGCAATTTCTGCACGGTTTTACCCAGCAAACCGGTCTTGGCATCGCGTTCGACGACGACAATCTGGTTGCTCTTCTGATTGGCAATCAACACGAAATGGCCACTGGGATCGAGGCTGAACTCACGCGGATGATCACCTTCCACTGAGCGACGTTGCAGTTCCTTCAGGTGGCCGGTCGCAGGGTCGATGGCGAATACCAGCAGCTGATTGGCGGTGCCACGGTTGCTGACATAGAGGAATTTGCCATCCGCCGAAGCATGCAGCGCCGCGGCTGCTTTATCGGACACAGGCTGGCCGGCCGCCAGGTCGATCATTTGTGTTTGCTCAAGTGTGCCGTCCTTGTAATCAAACACGGCCACCTGCGCACTCATCTCCATGGTCAGCCAAGCGTGCTTGCCATCGGCACTGAACAGCAAATGACGCGGCCCACTGCCCGGCGGCAACGGCACGAACGCAGGCGTTGCAGGCGTTAATGGCAGGTCCGGATTGGCTTTGGGGTCGAAGCGGTAAACAAAGACCTTGTCTGCCCCCAGGTCATTGGAGAACACGTAATGGCCGTCCGGCGAGGAGACGGTCGAATGCACGTGCGCCGACAGCTGCCGCTCGGGATTGACCCGACTCGCGGGATGACTGCTCATCTGCACCACCGGTTTCAGCGTGCCATCAGCGCCCACCGGCAACACCGCGAGCGTGCCGCCTGGATCTTCAGCTACCGAGTAGTTGCTGACAAACAAATGACTGGCATCACCGCTGAGGCTTGAATGCGTCGGCTCATTGCCCAGGCTTTGCACCTGATTGATCAGGCTCAGCGCATGGGTCTTGGGATCGATCACAAAACTGCTGACGCGCCCGACCGGGTCTTTCTGCCCCGGGCCGTTTTCGTTGACCACGAACAGGTGACGCTGATCCTTGGCCAGGGTCAGCCACGAAGGGTTTTCGCTGTTGACCACTTGCAGTGGCCGGGCGTTGATCTGCCCGGTCGAGCTGTCGAAGTTCAGGCGATAAATCCCCTGGCTCTGCCCGGCCGTGTAGGAACCGACCAGCAACTGAAGGTTGTCGGCCGACGCAACCTGAACGCCCATTGCGCCGATACTGCCGGCCATCAACAGGGGCCAGAGATTACGCATCCTCCAGCTCATCATCGTCGTCATGACCACCAATAGCGGTCAAGCACACCAGGCGGTGCTCGCCGGAATCGCCAGTGATCACCCAGCTTTGCAGGGTCGGATCGAAGGTTGCCGCCTGAACCTGCGCCGGAGTGAACTCCCAATGCTTGGCCGCTCGGCCGTCCATGCATTCGATGTGCAGGTTGTCGTCTTCATAGAGGGCAAATTCGAATGCGTGCAACCCGTCGATTTCCACCATGTCGCAGTGTTCGAGGGTTTCAAGCAAGGTGTCGGTTACGGCAGTCATGGCAATCAATCTTTAAATGGGAAAAACGCAATGATAGCTCAAAGCGCGGGCAGCCCAGTGCCGACCGCAAAACGCCGGCTCAACACAGAACAAATGTGGGAGCGGGCTTGCCCGCGATTACGATTTAACATTCAACATCAATGCTGGCTGTCAGTCCGCCATCGCGGGCAAGCCCGCTCCCACAGGGGGAACGATCAGCTACAGCGCTTCCCGGGACGGTTGCCCATCCACCAACCGCTGGATACGCAGCGGATTGCCATTCTTCAGCGGCTCCGGCAACAGGCTGTCCGGGTAGTTCTGGAAGCACACCGGGCGCAGAAAACGGTCGATCGCCAAGGTGCCCACCGACGTGCCGCGCGCATCCGACGTTGCCGGGTACGGCCCGCCGTGGACCATCGCATCGCAGACTTCCACACCGGTCGGATAACCGTTGAGCAGAATCC
Organism: Pseudomonas sp. S2_F03; assembly: GCF_054668335.1. NCBI lineage: Bacteria > Pseudomonadati > Pseudomonadota > Gammaproteobacteria > Pseudomonadales > Pseudomonadaceae > Pseudomonas > Pseudomonas sp. S2_F03. The sequence goes on from NZ_CP162759.1 coordinate 63,362, forward strand.
GTCCGACCTTTTGCTCCAGCAGCGCCGTCAACTCGCCGAACTGTTCAAAGTCCGCCGGGTCGCCAATGATCGTCGCCGTCAGTTGCCCATGGAGCCCCTTCAGCGCTGTGTTGAGTTGCGCCTGATCAGCCACTTCCACCACCACCGTGGTCGGGCCGAACACTTCTTCCTGCAAGACTTCGTCGCCGCTGATCAACAGGCTGGCGTCAGCCTTGAACAGTTGTGGCTGAGCTTGCTTGCCCTGTTGCGAGCTGCCCGCCAGATGGGTGATACCGGGGTGAGCGTTAAGTTTTTCCAGACCCTGGCCATAGCTGCTCAAGGTTCCGGCATTGAGCATGGTTTGCGCCGGCTGATCGTTGATCATCCAGGCAACTTGCTGCACGAACGCACTGAACTGCGGCGAACGAATGCCGATCACCAGCCCCGGATTGGTACAGAACTGACCACAGCCTTGAACCACCGATGCCGTCAGGTCACGGGCGATGGTTTGCGCCCGGGCTTCCAGCGCCTGTGGCAAAACGATCACCGGGTTGATGCTCGACATCTCGGCGAATACCGGGATGGGTTGCGCACGCGCGGCGGCCATGTCGCACAAGGCGCGACCGCCCTTCAGCGAGCCGGTAAAGCCCACCGCTTGAATCACCGGATGCTTGACCAGCGCTGCGCCGACCCCGCCCCCGTAGATCATGTTGAACACACCGGCCGGCATGCCGGTTTTTTCCGCGGCGCGCAGGATCGCGTCAGCCACCCATTCGGCGGTGGCCATGTGACCGCCATGCGCCTTGAACACCACCGGGCAACCCGCCGCCAGGGCCGAGGCGGTGTCGCCGCCGGCCGTCGAAAACGCCAGGGGAAAGTTGCTGGCACCAAACACCGCGACCGGGCCGACGCCGATGCGGTATTGGCGCAGGTCCGGGCGAGGCAACGGTGTGCGCTCGGGCAACGCCTTGTCGATTCGCGCAGCGTAAAAATCACCACGGCGCAGCACCTTGGCGAACAAACGCATCTGGCCACTGGTGCGACCGCGTTCACCCTGGATTCGTCCGGCGGGCAACGCGGTTTCGCGACAGACCACGGCGACAAAGTCATCGCCGAGGGCATCGAGTTCATCGGCGATGGCGTCAAGAAACTGCGCCCGTCGCTCGGCACTCAAGCTGCGAAAGACCGGATACGCGGCGCCGGCAGCCGTGGCGGCGGCGTCAACTTCTTGCTCGGTGGCCTGATAAAACTCATGAGGCAAGGCCTCGCCCGTGGTGGCGTCGACGCTCTGGAGTTTGACGGTGCCCGTCGCACTGCGCAGACCGCCGATGTAGTTGTGACCAAGGATCTGGGTCATACGGATCTCCTTAAAGGCTGCCAACGGTGCCGGGTTCAAATGCCGCTTCAACCGGCGCAATGCCGTTGATCAGCGGTGCGCCGAATTCGGCCTGGCTGATTTCGAATACATCACCCGGTCGGGTGCGGATGCCATCGGCAAACGACAGCGTCGCGGTGCCGAAGAAATGAATGTGCACGTCCCCCGGGCGCAGGAACTGGCTGTATTTGAAATGGTGGTACTCAAGGTTTTCCAGGCTATGGCACATGTTGGCTTCGCCGCTGAGAAACTCGTTCTGCCACAGCACTTCACCGTCACGCAGGATGCGGCTGGTGCCGGCCAAGTGTGGCGGCAAATCACCGACGCGAAGTTCCGGACCATAACTGCAACTGCGCAATTTGGAGTGCGCCAGGTACAGGTAATTTTTTCGCTCCATAACGTGATCGGAGAACTCGTTACCGACCGCAAACCCAAGGCGATAAGGCTTGCCATCGTGGCCGATGACGTAGAGGCCGGCGAGTTCCGGCTCTTCGCCCGCGTCTTCGGCGAAGGGCGGCAGCGGGAACGGCTTGCCCGGCCGAACGACGATGCTGCCGTCGCCCTTGTAGAACCATTCAGGTTGCACACCGGCCTGCCCTGCTTGCGGTTTTCCGCCTTCCACGCCCCATTTGAAGATGCGCATGGTGTCGGTCATGGCCGCTTCGTCACCGGCGTGTTGATGCATCTTGTCCCGGGCCGAAGCGCTGCCCAAGTGGGTCAGGCCCGTACCGCTGACCAGCATGTGTGCCGCGTCCGGGTGATCCAGTGGCGGCAGGATACGCAACGTGGCCAGCAACTCGGCGTAGTCGTGGCTGATGCCCAGGCCGAGGACTTTCACCTGTTGCGCCAGATCAGTGCCCGCCTCAATTGCTGCCAACGCCAGGTCGCGGACTGTGTGCGCATCCTGCACTTCACGCACCAGACCGCCCTCGACGACGCCGACGCGACGCTCGCCGTTACTCAATTCGAACTGAACCAAACGCATGGTTTTCTCCTGTAAACAATTCTTCAAAACACCGCTAACCCCCTGTAGGAGCAAAGCTTGCTCGCGATTGGGGCCTGACAGATGACATCGATGCTGAATGTTCTGCCGCCATCGCGAGCAAGCTCTGCTCCTACAGGTTTTGTGTCAGGAACGGGTTGCGCCGCGCGCACTGGCGGCAAACTGATCAGCCGGCAGCACATGCTTGCGCTCCAGCAACCGATAGACCACGCCGGTCAGCACCAACCCGAACACCATCACGCAGGACAGGAAATACAGCCCCGACGCGAGGTTGCCGGTGTACTCCTTGAGCGCACCGATCACGAACGGACCGATGTAACCGCCGAGGTTGCCCACCGAGTTGATCAGGGCGATACCGGCCGCCGCGCTGGCGCCGGCAAAGAAACGCCCAGAGCAAGGTCCAGAACACCGCCGTGCAGGAAAACAGCGCAAACGCCACCAGGCACAGGGCCGCCAGTTGCAGCACCGGCACGGTCAGCCAGGCGCTGAGGAACAGGCCGATGGCACCCAGCACACACAAGACGGCCAGATGTCCGTAGCGATCATTCAAACGGTCGGAACTGCGCGGAATGATCAGCAGGCCGACGATCCCGAAGATGTACGGCACCGCCGAAACGAAACCGGTGACCAGGTCGCTGCCGCCAAACTGCTTGATCAAGGTCGGCAACCACAGGCCCAGGCCATAGATGCTCAACGTCACCGGCAGATAAAACAGCGCCAGCAGCAAGACTCGCTTGTCTTTGAGCGCATGCAACGGGTTGCCGTGGCGGGTCTGGCCGTATTCCTCAAGGTCTTTTTTCAGCTCGCCGGCGAGCCAGTCCTTCTCGGCCTGGTCCATCCATTTCACTTGCTGCGGGCCATCAGGCAGGTAACGCAGCACCGGCCAGGTCAGCAGGATCGCCGGCGTGCCAATGACGATGAACAACCACTGCCAGCCGTGCAAACCGAGCGTGCCGTCCATGCCCAGCAAACCGCCGGACACCGGGCCGGTGACCATCATTGCGATCGGTTGGGAAAGGATGAACAGGCCGAGGATTTTGCCGCGATGGCGAATCGGGAACCACTGAGTGATGTAGTACAGAACACCCGGAAAGAACCCGGCTTCCGCCGCACCGAGCAGAAAGCGCATCACATAGAAGCTGTTCGGCCCCTGGACGAACGCCATGCCGATGGTGATGGCGCCCCAGGTGACCATGATCCGCGCAAACCAGCGTCGCGCGCCGAAACGGTCGAGCATCAGGTTGCTGGGAATTTCCAGCAGGAAGTAGCCGATGAAAAACAACCCGGCACCCAGACCGTAAGCGGCATCACCGAGGCCAATGTCGGCGCCCATGTGCAACTTGGCAAACCCCACTGCGGAGCGATCCACATAGGCGATCAGGTACAGCAGGATCAGGAAGGGAATCAGTTTCAGCGTGATGCGGCGGATAAGCCGCAGTTCCTGGCTCATGAGATCGGTCTCCGATTGTTGTTGTTATAGAACCTCGCGGGACGCCTCTCGCCAAAAATCGCCAGGACCATCCCTCCGTTGAAAACGACTATATAGTAATACTAATTACCCAACAACACTTCCAAATCGACGAATTAGAGCTTATGTTACGCCTCACCCAGAACCATATAGTCATACAATAAGAGAATCGATCATGCCTGATAAGAAACCCACCCTGCGCTCCGCCCAATGGTTTGGCACCGCCGACAAGAACGGCTTCATGTACCGCAGCTGGATGAAGAATCAGGGCATCGCCGACCACCAATTCCAAGGTAAGCCGATTATCGGCATCTGCAACACCTGGTCGGAACTGACCCCGTGCAACGCGCACTTCCGTCAGATTGCGGAGCACGTCAAACGCGGGGTGATCGAAGCCGGGGGCTTTCCAGTGGAATTCCCGGTGTTCTCCAACGGCGAATCCAACCTGCGCCCTACCGCCATGTTCACCCGTAACCTCACGAGCATGGACGTCGAAGAAGCCATTCGCGGCAACCCGATTGATGGCGTGGTGCTGCTGACCGGTTGCGACAAAACCACCCCGGCCCTGCTGATGGGCGCAGCCAGTTGCGACGTGCCAGCCATCGTCGTCACTGGCGGACCGATGCTCAATGGCAAGCACAAGGGTCAGGACATCGGCTCGGGCACTGTGGTCTGGCAGCTCAGCGAGCAGGTCAAGGCCGGCACCATCACCCTCGACGATTTCCTCGCGGCCGAGGGCGGCATGTCCCGATCGGCCGGCACCTGCAACACCATGGGCACGGCCTCCACCATGGCGTGCATGGCCGAAGCACTGGGCACGTCCCTGCCCCACAACGCAGCCATTCCGGCGGTCGACTCACGCCGCTATGTACTGGCGCACATGTCCGGCATGCGCGCGGTGGAGATGGTCCGCGAAGACTTGAAGCTGTCGAAAATCCTCACCAAGGAAGCCTTCGAAAACGCCATCCGTGTCAACGCGGCAATCGGTGGTTCCACCAACGCGGTGATCCATTTGAAAGCCATTGCCGGCCGTATTGGCGTGCAACTGGACCTGGATGACTGGACCCGCATCGGTCGTGGCATGCCGACCATTGTCGACCTGCAACCGTCCGGGCGCTTCCTGATGGAAGAGTTCTACTACGCCGGTGGCTTGCCCGCCGTGCTGCGTCGCCTGAGCGAAGCGAACCTGATTCCCAACCCGAACGCCTTGACCGTCAACGGCAAGACCCTCGGCGAGAACACCAAGGACGCGCCTATTTATGGTCAGGATGAAGTGATCCGCACCCTCGACAACCCGATCCGCGCCGACGGCGGCATCTGTGTCTTGCGCGGCAACCTGGCCCCCCTGGGCGCAGTGCTCAAGCCGTCCGCCGCCACGCCGCAATTGATGCAACATCGTGGGCGCGCAGTGGTGTTTGAAAACTTCGACATGTACAAGGCACGGATCAACGATCCGGAACTCGACGTCGACGCCAACTCGATTCTGGTCATGAAAAACTGCGGACCCAAGGGTTATCCGGGCATGGCCGAAGTCGGCAACATGGGCTTGCCGGCCAAGTTACTGGCCCAGGGCGTGACGGACATGGTGCGTATTTCCGATGCGCGCATGAGTGGCACCGCGTATGGCACCGTGGTGCTGCACGTCGCGCCAGAAGCGGCCGCTGGCGGACCATTGGCCGCGGTGAAAGAAGGCGACTGGATCGAACTGGACTGCGCCAGCGGCCGTCTGCACCTGGACATTCCGGACGCCGAACTGGCGGCGCGCATGGCCGACCTGCAACCACCGCAACAGATGATCCTTGGCGGATATCGTCAGTTGTACATCGACCATGTGCTGCAGGCGGATCAGGGTTGCGACTTTGACTTCCTGGTGGGCTGCCGCGGGCTGAAGTGCCGCGCCATTCTCACTGACCCACCCGACCGATCGTTCCCGCGCTCTGCGTGGGAACGCCTCAAGGGACGCTCCGCGTCCCCCTGAAACAAGTGACGCAGAGCGTCACGAGCGGCATTCCCACGCGGAGCGTTGGAACGATCATGAACAAGGCATTCGCTGACTTCTGATCTGATGAATGCCCGTGGTGCCTGTTATCATGCGCGACACCTCCATCGCACAGGATCGCGCCGTTCCCCATGGATTACCGCAAACCCTCCGACCGTAAAAGCATGCACTCGCGCATTGTCCAGGAGCTGGGCATGCAGATCGTTTCCGGGCGCTTCAAACCGGACGACAAACTGCCCGCCGAAGCCCTGCTGTGTGAGGAGTACGCGGTCAGCCGCCCGGTACTGCGAGAGGCCACCCGGGTATTGGTCGCCAAAGGCCTGGTGTATTCGCGTCCACGCGTCGGCACTGTGGTCAAGCCGCGCAAAGACTGGCACATGCTCGACCCCGACGTGCTGCATTGGCTGATGCAGAGCAGCCCGCAGAATCAATTTTTCGACCTGCTGACCAGTGTTCGCGCCATCATCGAACCCGCTGCAGCTGCCCTCGCCGCGCAGTTCGCGACCGATGCGGACATCGCCTCCATCGGTGAAGCCTACCAACGCATGGAAGCCGCCCCGACTCCGGAAGCACTGCTGCAACCCGATCTGGATTTCCACAGCCGAATCGCCGACGCCACCCACAACGATCTGTTGGCCAACCTGTGCAACATGCTGTCAGTGGCGATTGCCGAAGCGTTGAAGCATTCCAACCAGCGGCCGAACCTGCATGAACTGGCGCTGCCCCGGCACAAGGCAATCCTCACCGCCATCGAGAATCGCGATGCGCTCGGCGCACGGCACGCGACGCTGGTGCAGCTCGATGATGCGCGTAGTGCGTTGAATGTGGTCTTGGGTAGCGATCCCAACTGACCCAACACATTCCAACTGTTGGAGAAATCCCTGTAGGAGCAGAGCTTGCTCGCGATGTCGGAGTGTCAGTCAACATAGATGTTGAATGTTCTACCGCCATCGCGAGCAAGCTCTGCTCCTACAGGGTTTAGTGTTGAATTCGGGATGAAAAAAGCCGCAACCAAGGTTGCGGCTTTTTTATTTCAGGCAAGGATCAGTGAGCGAACAGCGAGTTGCCCTTCTGCCCGGCCAGTTTCTCCGGTTTGATCAGGAAACGGGCCAGCGCAGGTAGCAGCCACAGCGCACCGAACATGTTCCAGAGCAGCATGAAGGTCAGCATCAGGCCCATGTCAGCCTGGAACTTGATGGCCGAGAAGATCCAGGTGCACACACCGATGGCCAGGCACAAACCGGTGAACAGCACAGCTTTACCGGTGGACTTGAGCGTCTGGTAATAGGCTTCCTGCAACGGCAGGCCAGCACGCAGGAAACTTTCCAGGCGGCTGTAGATGTAGATGCCGTAGTCCACGCCAATCCCCACACCCAGCGCCACCACCGGCAGGGTCGCGACTTTCACGCCGATGCCCATGAAGGCCATCAGGGCGTTGCCGAGTACCGACGTCAACACCAGAGGCAAGACGATGCACAAGGTCGCCGCCCACGAGCGGAAGGTGATCATGCACATGGTCGCAACGCAGATGTAGACGAGGATCAGGATGGTCAGCTCGGACTCCTTGATCACCTCGTTGGTGGCCGCTTCGATCCCTGCGTTACCGGCGGCGAGGATGAATTCCAGGCCGTCCTTGTTGTTCTCCTTGGCGAAGTCCTGCACTGCATGGACGGCGCGATCAAGGGTGGCCGCCTTGTGATCGTTGAGGAACACCAGCACCGGTGCCAGGGAGCAGCTGTTGTTGTACAGACCATCGGCACGGGCGATGGAGTTGTTCAACACGTCCGGGTTACGCGACAGGGTTTCCCATTTCAGGTTGCCCTCGTTCATGCCCTTGATCATCTGCTTGGACACGGTCACCAGAGAGATCGCCGACTGCACGCCCTCGGTGTTCTGCATCTTCCACATCAGCTCGTCGATGGGCCTCATGGCTTCGTAGCGTGAGCAGCCTTCAGCCTTGGTCTTGACCATCACCACCAACACGTCGGAACTGGTGGAGTAGTTGCTGATGATGAAGTTGTTGTCCTTGTTGTAGCGCGAATCCGGACGCAGTTCAGGTGCGCCCTGATCGAGGTCACCGATTTTCAGGTTCTGGCTGTACCAGAGGCCGCCACCAAAGGCCAGCAAGGCCAGCACGATGGACACCGGCGCAACTTTCGGGCTGGCAAAGTTCGACAGCAGGCGCCAGAACGGATGCTCGCGGTGGGCGTCTTTCTTGCTACGTTCAACGGCGCGCTTGCTGATGCCGACATAGGAAATCGCCACCGGCAGCAGGATCAGGTTGGTAAACACGATCACCGCCACGCCGATCGACGCACCGATGGCCAGCTCACGAATCACGCCAATATCGATAATCAGCAGCGTGATGAAACCCACCGCATCCGCAAGAATCGCGATCATCCCCGGCAGGAACAGTTGACGGAAAGTACGTCGTGCAGCGGTCAACGCGTTGTCGGCCTCGCTGGATTGCAAGGCGATACCGTTGATCTTCTGTACGCCGTGGGAAATACCGATGGCGAAGATCAGGAACGGCACCAACATCGAATACGGGTCAAGCCCGAAGCCGAAGAAGTGCATCAACCCAAGCTGCCAGACCACCGCCACCAGCGTGGTACTGAGTACCGCCACGGTGCTGCGCATGCAGTTGGTGAACCAGTAGAGCAGGATCAGCGTGATGATGAAGGCAACGCCAAAGAACATCACCACCATGACCAGGCCATCGATCAGATCGCCGACTTTCTTGGCGAAACCGACGATGTGGACCTGCACGTTAGGGTTCTGCTTTTCAAACTTGTCGCGGATCTTTTCTTCCAGCTGGTGGGAGAACTGACGGTAGTCCAGTGCCAGCAACTTGCCCTGGTCCTGCGGGTCCGGGTAGGACTCCAGCAGCGGGATATCGACAATGCTCGATTTGAAGTCGTTGGCCACCAGACGCCCGACTTGTCCGGACTTGAGGACGTTGTTTCGCAGCAGATCAAGGCTTTGCTGCGACCCGTTATAGCTCTGCGGGATCACTTCACCACCGGCGAAGCCCTCCTCTGTCACCTCGGTCCAGCGCACGCTCGGACTCCACAGCGACTTGAGGCCGGAACGGTCGACGCCGGAAATGTAGAACACCTCGTCGTTGATCTGACGCAGGGTCTCCATGTACTCCTTGGAGAAGATATCGCCGTCAGTGGCTTCTACGGAAATTCGTACCGTGTTGCCCAGGTTCGCCAGATCGTTGCGGTGCTCCATCATCTTTTGAATGAAGGGATGCTCCAGCGGGATCATTTTTTCGAAACTGGTGGATGGCCGGATCAGCGTCGCCTGCCAGAACAGGAAAATGCTGACCAACAGGCAGATCGTGATCACTGCCGGGCGGTTGTTGAAAATCAGGCGCTCAAGAAACGTCGCCTTGTCTTGGTGATGACTTGTCATGGATGTCATAGCTCCGCCCTTCTTATTATTTGCCCAGCTCTGAGCCGGTTGGCGAAGTAGCGCGAACGCCGCCCTGTCCTGCCAGAATCAGATTACCGTTGCCCGCCGCCGTGACTGCCGAAACGGAAATGCGATCCGGACGGTTGAACACGCTGAAGGTTTCGCCGTTGTCGTTGCTGCGGATCACCGAGCCGCCGTTGCCGACGATCACGATGGAGCCGTCGTCGAGCAGCGTTGCGCCGGACAACCCGAACTCCAGCGCGCCGCGAGCGGCTTTCAGCTCAACCTGTTCCCAGGTGCTGCCGAAATCCGTGGAGCGGTAGAGATTGCCGCGCAGGCCGTAAGCCAGCAGCGTATTGGCTTGCGCCGTACCGATCACGCCGAACAGCGAGCCTTGGTACGGGCCTTCAAGTTTTTCCCAGGTCTGGCCCCAATCGGCGGAGCGGAACATGCTGCCCTGTTCGCCTACGATGAACAGCCCGGCATCTTTTACAGATGCGATGCCATTGAGGTGGTACTGGTCTTCGTTATCCAGGCGGTCACTGGCGTCTTCCCAGTGTTTGCCGCCGTCGGTGGTTTCCAGCAGTGCGCCATACGCGCCCACGGCAAAGCCGCTGTTGACGTCCTTGAACCAGACGTCGAGCAACGGCGCTTCGCGTTTCAAATCTTCGAATTGCTTGGTCCAGGTGACGCCGCCGTCCTCGCTGGCGAGGATCTGTGCGTCATGACCGACGGCCCAACCGTGTTTGTCATCGACGAAAAACACCGACGTCAGCAGTGCGCGGGTCGGCACCTTGGCTTGAGCCCAGGTCGCGCCCTGGTCATCGGAATACAAAATATGCCCACGATCCCCGACCGCCACCAGGCGCTTGCCGGCGTGGACGACATCGAGCATCAGGCTTTTGGCAGCCTTGGCCGATTCGATGGCATATACGGTATCGGATGCTGGCGCTGCGGCGGCCAGCACTGGTGCCGACAACACGGCACAGCCCAACAGCGAGAGCGCTGTAGCCAGCAACGCGATTTTGCGTAATGCCGGCGGGCGGCAGATACCCACACCCATGACAGGCTCACTCATAGACCTTCCCCCATTATTATTGTTAGGTCATTCAACCTTTCAGGGCGCCGTAAGGGAGCTTGTTGCGATTGGCTGTTTTGGAGTTGAGTCCTGAAACGCGCAATCTAGAGCCCCTTCGGAAGCTGGCTTATCCTATCGGGGTTTGGAAAGGTCTGACAATCGACGCCACGTTATGTTTTGTTAACCTGAGATACATGTGGTTTGGCTGAATGATTGGCTATTAGGTGGGGTGATTGGCCTTTCTTTGGTTAGTGCTCGGAGTACATATCCGTTTCTGCGGTAACGGCTTCTGGCGGTTTCGCTCTTACAGCGACTCACTTTTCCAGACGCCGAAAAGTAAGCAAAGGCTTCGCCCCGGCGTACGGCACTTCGCTAAAGCTCAGTGTTCCCTCGCTCCGGTATCCATCAGGGGGCATCGCCTACGGTCTGCTTCGCGACGACCTCCTCTCGATGTGTGCGGCTTCGCCGCACCGGCGCTACGCGCCTAACCCCCTGATGAACACCTACGCTCGGCCTGCCGAAGGGGCGAAAGATCAAAAGCAGATCAAGATCAAGATCAAAAGCCAAAACCAAAGCCAAAGCCAAAGCCAAAGCCAAAGCCAAAGCCAAAGCCAAAGCCAAAGCCAAAGCCAAAGCCAAAAGCCAAAAGCCAAAAGCCAAAAGCCAAAAGCCAAAAGCATCGCGGGCAGGCTCGCTCCTACAATTGGACCGGGGGTCGTCTGTTAGAGACTGGTCTGCCGGCAGGTCGCCATCGCGGGCAAGCCCGGCTCCCACAGGGAATGTGTACACCGGCAAGAGATCGGTCGGCTGTCAGGCCGCCATCGCGGGCAAGCCCGCTCCCACAAAAAGCAAAACACCCCACACCCGCTCTTGCCCCTCACCACTCACCAGGCCGAGCGTTAGCTCGCCTGCAGCTTTTGATCTTGATCCACCCGCCCCTTCGGGAGGCTGAGTGGAGGTGTTCATCCGGGGAGTGGCGCGTAGCGCCGTTCGACGCAGTCGAACACGCTGCATGTAGGTCGAAGCGAAGCCGACCGGAGGGCAGTGTCCCCGGAGGGATACCGGAGCGAAGGAACGCCGAGCCCCAGCGAGGGGCCGGACGCTCGGGGCGAGCCTTTTTTGCTTACTTTTTTTTGGCGTTTGAAAAAAAAAGTGAGTCGCCGTAAGGGCGAAACCCTAAGTGGCCGTTACCGCAGCAACGGATATGTACACAACGAACAAGAACATGGTCGGCCCAAAGGCCGCCACGGCAGAAAAGCCAGCCCCACAGGTTCCGAGTGAACCCGTGGGATCAAAGCCAGCCTCAAGCCAGGCTTTTGCTGACCACTTCAAACACATCGCTGGACAGCTGACCCGAAGCACGAATGCGCTCCAGCTCACCTTTCATCAACGCCTGACGCGCATCGTCATACTTGCGCCAGCGAGTCAGCGGCGCCAACTGGCGGGAAGCGATCTGCGGATTAAACCCGTTCAACTCGATCACCAGATCCGCCAGGAAGCGATACCCGGAACCATCAGCCGCATGGAAGTTGATCAGGTTCTGCCCGGCAAACGCACCGACCAGCGCCCGCACCTTGTTCGGGTTCTTCATGTTGAACGCCGGATGCTGCATCAACTGACGCACCCGCTCCAGACCACCCGGCAACGCACTGCCCGCCTGAACGCTGAACCACTGATCCATGACCAGCGGATTGTCCTTGAAGTGCTCGGCAAAACTCGCCAGCGCCTTGGCTTTCTCTGCTTCAAACGACGAATTGACCAGCACCGCCAACGCCGTCAGGCGCTCGGTCATGTTATCGCTCGCCTCGAACTGCTCAAGCGTCGCCGCCAACACGTGCGGTTTAGCGCTCAACATCAGGTACGACAGCGCAATGTTCTGCAACGCGCGACGAGCGAAGTGCTCGGCCTCGGCCACGTACGGCGTTTTCTTCGACAGCTCGCGATTGGCCTGATAACGCAGCCACAACGCCTCGAACAACCCTTCAGCCAATTGCTTGCGAGCAAACTCACGGGCAATGTGAATCGCATCGACATCAGCCACTTCGCTGATTTCAGTCAGGTACGCCTCACCCGGCAACGAAAGCATTTCCGCGACCATGGCCTGGTCCAGCGTCTCGTCGGACAGCACGGTGCGCAACGCCGACACCAGGCGCTGATCCAGCACCAAGGCTTCGCCGGCCTGGTGTTGGGCGATCAGCTCTTGCAGCACTTGCACCGACAATTGCTGGCCCGCATCCCAGCGGTTGAAGCCGTCGCTGTCATGCTGCATCAGGAACATCAGTTGATCGCGGTTGTACGGGAAGCTCAGTTTGACCGGCGCCGAGAAACCACGCAGCAATGAAGGCAACGGCTGTTCAGCGATGTCGACGAAGGTGAAGGTCTGCTCGGCTTCAATCACCGAGATCACCCGCGACGTGCCCTGAGCGCAGGCTTCGCCGGACAGGCGCAAGGCAATCGCCGCACCTTTGGCGTCCAGCAGGCCCAATTCCACAGGAATCACGAACGGCAGTTTTTCAACCTTGTCCGGGGTCGCCGGGCAGCTTTGACGGAACGTCAGGCTGTAGGTTTTCGCCGCCGCATCGTACGACTCGCTAACGACCAGACGCGGGGTACCGGCCTGGCTGTACCAGCGCTTGAACTGGGTCAGGTCGACACCGTTGGCGTCTTCCATCGCCTTGATGAAGTCGTCGCAGGTCACGGCCTGGCCGTCGTGGCGGTCGAAATACAGGTCGCTGCCCTTACGGAAACCTTCGGCGCCGAGCAAGGTGTGGATCATGCCGACCACTTCCGAGCCCTTTTCGTACACGGTCAGGGTGTAGAAGTTGGAAATTTCGATGAAGCTGTCCGGGCGCACGGCGTGAGCCATGGGGCCTGCGTCTTCGGCGAACTGGTGCGTGCGCAGGTAAGCCACGTCCTGGATGCGCTTGACCGTGGCCGAGTTCATGTCCGAGGAGAACCCGGCATCGCGGAACACGGTAAAGCCTTCTTTGAGCGACAACTGGAACCAGTCGCGGCAGGTCACGCGGTTGCCCGACCAGTTGTGGAAGTATTCGTGGGCGACAATGGCTTCGACGCGCTGGTGCGCGGCGTCGGTTGCGGTTTCGGCGCGGGCCAGCACGGCGCTGGAGTTGAAGATGTTGAGGCCCTTGTTCTCCATGGCGCCCATATTGAAGTCGTTGACCGCGACAATCATGAAGATGTCCAGGTCGTACTCGCGACCGTACACTTCTTCATCCCAGCGCATCGACTTCTTCAGGCTGTTCATGGCGTGCTGGCACTTGTCGATGTTTTCCGGCTCGACGTAGATACGCAATGCCACGGAACGCTCGGTCATGGTGGTGAAGGTGTCTTCGACGCACCACAAATCACCGGCGACCAGCGCGAACAGGTACGCCGGTTTCATGAACGGGTCTTCCCAGGTCGCCCAGTGCCGGCCGTCTTCGCCGGGACCGCTGGCAATCGGGTTGCCGTTGGACAGCAGCACCGGATAGCTATGCTGCTCGGCGACGACCGTGGTGGTGAACTTGCTCATCACGTCCGGGCGGTCGAGGTAATAAGTGATCTTGCGGAAACCTTCGGCTTCGCACTGGGTGCAGAACATGCCGCTGGATTTATACAAACCTTCAAGCGCGGTGTTGGTTTCCGGGTGGATCTTGACGCTGGTATCGACCGTGAAGGTGGTGCTGGTCGGGTGCAGGGTCAGATGATTTTCCGTCAACTGATAGTCGCTTTCGCTCAGCTCGCGATCAGCCAGGGTCACCGACAGCAGTTCCAGCTGCTGGCCGTCCAGTACCAGCGGCGGCAGGCCCGGGCCGCGCTCGGGATTGCGGCGCATCACCAGTTGCGCATGGACCAGGCTGTGGTCCTCGAACAACTCGAAGGTCAGGTGCGTCTCGTCGATCAGGTACTCGGGCGCCTGATAGTCTTTCAGGTAAATCATCTTCGGTTGTTCGGTGCGCATGCTGGAGTCCTTACTGATGCACGGCGAGCTGATAAGCCGTGTATTTACGAATATTGATCACGCCAGTGTCGAAGATCAGGTATTGGCCCTTGACCCCCAGCAGCGTGCCTTCGGCAATCGGGTTCTTGTCCAGGTTGAAGCTGACGATCTTGGCCGGGTACTGCTCGACCGGATAACGGATCTCGAGCGTTTCTACGTCGGCAATGGTCTGGATCGCTTGCAGGCCAAATCGTTCCTGCAATGTTTTCAGGCCCTCGGCGCAGCTATCAAACAGTTGATCGCGAACCTCGGCCAGGTCCGCCGACGCCGCCTCGCCCTTGAGCAACGCACGCCAGTTGGTTTTGTCCGCCACTTGACTGCGGAACAGGTCTTCGACGAACCCCGACTGCTGACGGGTCGACACGCGCATGATCGGCAACGCCTGACGGGCGCCCTGATCGATCCAGCGGGTCGGCAGTTGGGTAGCGCGGGTAATCCCGACTTTCACCCCCGACGAATTGGACAGGTACACGATGTGATCGGTCATGCAGAACTGTTCGCCCCATGCCGGCTCACGGCAAGTACCAGCGTCGTAATGGCAACGCTCCGGGCTCATGATGCAGAGGTCGCACTGCGCCAGTTTGGTCATGCACGGGTAGCAATACCCTTGGCTGAAACTGGTTTTGGTCTTGCGTCCGCAATGGGTGCAATGAATCGCCCCCAGGTATTCCAGGCGCACGGTAGTGCCGATCAATGGATTGACCGGCACCTCGACATCACCCAGACGCAATGCGTACTGCACGTCGGACCCGTCAAGACGCGCCGACATTTTACTGATTGCACCACGGCCAATCTCGATCAATGGACGGCATCCGATTTGAACAGAATATTGGGTATTTCAATCGATTTGGAGCCGCATTCCTGCACCCCCATGAAGCCCGTCCGCTCTTCTTCGGGCAGGTTCTGGATTTCCCAGGCGATCATCGCTTGCAACGACAGCTCGCGTTGTTCGGCGGTGAGTTTGCCACCGTCGGACCATTTGCCGATTTCCACCGCCAGTTTCAGGCTCTGGTAGATATCGGGGGTGATGTTTTTGATCATTTCGTTAAAAGAGGACATCAGGGTCTCCGCGCGATTGAATACGTAACTTGTTTAGACGGCCAGTTTACGGCGGTTGTACAAACCACCCAACAAACCGGTCAGGCATCCGACGAGCAACCCGCTGACGTGGGCCGCATTGGCGATCTCACCGAAACCGATCATCGAGATCAGCCCGGACATACACAGCACCAGCCACACCAACATCATCACCAACACACCACGCGGCAGGCGATAAGCCGGGTTCGGCGACAACAACTGGAAGATCCAGCAATGCCCGAGCAGGCCGTACAGTACGCCGGACAAGCCGCCGAACAAGGTCGGGCCGCTGAAAAAATACTGCGCGTAGTTGGACACCAGGCTGAACAGCAGCGTCAGGCCGATCAGGTTGATGCTGCCCTGTCGCGATTCGATACGCCGACCCAGTTCCCAGTACCACATGCCGTTCATGGCCAGGTGCAAGATGCCGAAGTGGATCAGCATCGGCGTCATCAGGCGCCACCACTGCCCCGCCGCCAGGCTGTCGGCCAACGGGACGAAATGGATGTATTCGCCCACCACGCGGAAATCGAGGAAGGTCAGCCAGCGCATCGTGTCGAGGTTTTCGCCCAACAACGTCACCGCGCCGACTAGGATGCTCAGCAGCAAAACCGCCGCGGTGGCCTTGGCATAGCGAAGTTGTTCGACGAAACCGGGGCGTTGGGTCGTTTGCGCCACCGGAATGTCCAGTTGCTGATCGGGATCACCGGCCGGAAAGCGTTCGTACAACGAGCGCACGTCTTCGCTGATATTGGCCGGCACCCAGAGCACCTGCTCGCCCGACTCTTCGCTGACGCGATGCGGCACCTGCATGCGCTGCAGCAATTTGACGAACCCGCTCAAGTCCACCGCCAGTGGCAGACGCAATACGGCAACAGCACTCATTGCAGCACCTCCGGCCGTTCGACATCGACCCAGACAAATTTGTGCGGATCAAGACGGGTCTCCTGATCCAGGCGATAGGCGACCAGTTTGCCGTAGAGCACTGCGCTGTAATCCAGACAGGCCAGGTTCGGGCGAATCGGTGCCGGTTTGCCGCTGCGCCAGTAGTGGCCAACGAACAACAGTGGCTCATCGATCCCATAGCGCAGCAACGTGTTCTTTTCCGTGGAAGACAGTGGCGTCTGCGCCACCGGCTCAGGCAATGCGTCCGGTTGGAACACGATGTCTCCGTAGGTTTGCGGGTCGTCTTCCCAGAACTTGGTGCGAAAGAACGAACGCACCAGACCGTCGCCGCTGGTCATGGTCAAGCCATGGGGCAAGCGCATGTCGGTGCCGCGCAGCAGCCGGTCGAACACGGTGCAGGCGAAACTGCCGGGCACGGCCGATGCCCTGAAGGAAATGCTCATCGACGCAGCCATTGGGGAACAGCCCGCGCAACGGCTCGATCAGGCCCGAATCCCAGCAGGCATGCACC
Source organism: Pseudomonas sp. S2_F03 (assembly GCF_054668335.1). Taxonomy (NCBI): domain Bacteria; kingdom Pseudomonadati; phylum Pseudomonadota; class Gammaproteobacteria; order Pseudomonadales; family Pseudomonadaceae; genus Pseudomonas; species Pseudomonas sp. S2_F03. Next base: position 80,178 of record NZ_CP162759.1, read on the forward strand.
ACCCGGAAGCGCCCGGCATCGATAAACAACGGCAACTGGTAGAACCATTGCAGGAAGTCATGCCAGTCGCCGGGATGATCTTCGAACTGGCTGAGGGTTTCGCCCAGTAACCGGGCATGGCGCGGCGTGTGCTCACGGACAAACTGTTTGCCGCTGCCCGGTGGCGCCGGGGTGCTCCAGCCCAGCGCGTTAAATTCATGGTTGCCCATGATGCACAGCGCCTGGCCGGCCTCGACCATGTCATGGACGATGTGCAGCGCCTCGCGAATGCGCGGGCCGCGGTCGATGATGTCGCCGACGAACACGGCCATGCGCGATGGATGCCGCCAGACGCCACCTTGTTTGTGATAACCGAGCCGGTCGAGCAAGTGCTCAAGGGTCAGAGCGCAACCGTGCACGTCACCGATCAGGTCGTAGCTACGCGCGGGATCGAGCATCAGTCGCCTCCACCACCCAATCGGCTGCCCCAACCGAGCTTGGTCCGGCAGACTTCATAGTAATTGTGGTCAAGGGGGTGGATCAGCCGCAGCTTCTGCGCTTTTTTGCTGATGGTGATGGTGTCACCCGGTGCGCAGGTGAAGTGGTTCTGCCCGTCACAGGAGACTTGCGGGTAAATCTGCATATCTTTGGACACGACGATTTTCAGCTCACTGTTGCCGTCGACCACTATCGGCCTACCCGACAAGGTATGGGGGTACATCGGCACAATCACAATAGCGTCAAGCTTGGGATGCATGATCGGTCCACCCGCTGACAGCGCGTAGGCGGTCGAACCGGTGGGCGTCGCGACGATCAGGCCGTCGGCCTTCTGGCTGCAAACGAACTGGCCGTCGATGTACAGCTCGAACTCGATCATCCGCGTCGATTTGCCGGGGTGCAGCACCACGTCGTTCAGCGCATCACCCTGGCCGATGGCTTCAGCGTGACGGCGGACTTCGGCTTGCAGCAGGAAGCGGTTTTCCACCAGGTAGTGCCCGTCGAGCACTTCGGCGACTTTGACTTCCAGTTCATCAGGGCGAATATCGGTCAGGAAACCGAGGCTGCCACGGTTGATGCCAAGCACCGGGATATTGTGCTTGGCCAGCGCCCGGGCGGCGCCCAGCAGGCTGCCGTCACCGCCGACCACAATCACCATGTCACAGACTTCGCCGAGCATCTTGCGTGACGAGGTTTGCAGGCCATGCCCCGGAAGGACTTCGGCGATGGTGTCCTCAAGGATCACGTGCAAGTGACGATCGAGCAGAAACCGTTTCAGTCGGCGGACGGTATCCAGCACCTGAGAACTGCCCAGGCGACCGATGATGCCGATATTACGAAATTGCTCCATGGGGTTCCTGCAAGGACGGCGAAAAAGGCGATTATGGGCGAAAGCGCGGGATAGACAAAATCCTTTCAGCCACAAGGGTGTACTCATGTTTAGGGCTATGCTCGCAAGATGATCCTATTTCCCGATTTGCTCACGTTGCCTCATCAGTTGCGCCACCCCGAAGTGCGCGACCTGGCGTGGGTCATCCTCGCACCGCCGATGCTCCTCGATACGCCGTGGCCGCAACGTCATCCGCTGGCCGGCAGCGAGTGGGTGCAACAACCGGAACACCTGGAGCGCTGGTTGCGGCAACTGGACCGCGACAGTTATGACTTGTTGCACTGGCTGTCCCAGGCCCGAACCCGGCGTTTAGGCCTGTACTACGAACGGTTATGGCAATACGCGGTGCGGCACGCCCCGGGGATCGAGCTGATTGCCGCCAACCTGCCGATCAGGCGTGAAGGGCATACGCTGGGCGAGCTGGACATGTTGCTGCGCGACCGCGACGGTGTGCATCACCTGGAACTGGCGATCAAGCTCTATCTCGGACCGCAAAATGGTAACGGGCAAGACACCGCGCAGTGGCTCGGCCCCGGTTGTCATGATCGGCTGGACCGCAAACTGGCACACCTGACTCAGCATCAACTGCCCATTTCTGCCCGTACAGACAGTCGCGAAGTGCTCGCGGCCCTCGATATCCAGCAGTTCAGTGCGCACTTGTGGCTCGGCGGTTACCTGTTGTATCCGTGGCCCGGACACGCCGAGCCACCCGACGGTGCGCATCCGCAGCATTTGCGCGGTAGCTGGCTGCATCAGAAAGACTGGGCAGACTTTGTCGTGCGACGGCCTTACGGCCGATGGCAACCCCTGCCCCGCCATGCCTGGCTGGCGCCGGCGCATTATCCCGCAGAACAGACATGGAGCCCGGAACAACTGAGCGCCTGGCTGAGCGACCTCCAACCCCAGGCCCCGGCGCAGTTGATGGTGCGCCTGACCGAAAATACCGAAGGGGATTGGGAGGAAGCGGAACGGTTGTTTCTGGTGGCGGATCTTTGGCCGAATGTGCCGGGCAGTGGTTGAGATTGGTAGTGGCAGATATGGCCCCATCGCGGGCAAGCCTTGCTCGTACGGGTCGTGTGTCAATCGCAAAATTCGTGATCGACCCGATCCTGTAGGAGCAGGGCTTGCCCGCGATGAGGCCAACTCGATTTAAATCGTCAACCGCACCGCCAGCGCCGCCAACGTCACCAACAACACCGGCACCGTCAGAACAATCCCGACCTTGAAGTAATAACCCCAGCCGATCCGGATACTCTTGCGCTCCAGCACATGCAGCCACAATAACGTCGCCAGACTGCCAATCGGCGTGATTTTCGGCCCCAGATCGCTACCAATGACGTTGGCATAAATCATCGCCTCCTTCACCACGCCGCTGGCCTGGCTCGCATCGATCGACAGCAAACCGATCAGTACCGTCGGCAAATTGTTCATGATCGACGACAAAATTGCCGTCAGCACACCCGTGCCCAGGGCCGCGCCCCAGACACCGTACTGTGCAAACCCGTCCAGCCAGCCCGCCAGATACCCGGTCAGCCCGGCATTTCGCAAGCCATACACCACGAGGTACATGCCCAGCGAGAAAATCACGATCTGCCACGGTGCTTCTTTCATCACCTTGCGCGTGGAAATTTTGTGGCCACGGGCAGCGATTGCCAGCAGCAGCGCGGCGCACACCGCAGAAATGGCGCTGATCGGAATGCCCAGCGGTTCCAGGGCAAAACACCCCACTAACAGAATCACCAACACCGCCCATCCGGCGTAAAACGTCGCCTTGTCATGGATCGCAGTGGCGGGATGATCCAATTGCTCGGGGTCGTAATTCCTGGGAATGTCTCTGCGAAAGAACCACATCAGCATCGCCAACGTTGCCGCGACGCTCACCAGGTTGACCGGGATCATCACTGCCGCATACCGATTGAAGGTGATATGGAAGAAGTCGGCGGACACAATGTTCACCAGGTTCGACACCACCAGCGGCAGGCTCGCCGTGTCGGCGATGAAACCGGCGCCCATCACGAACGCCAGCGTCGCCGCCGGAGAAAATCGCAATGCCAACAGCATCGAGATCACGATGGGTGTGAGAATCAACGCCGCGCCATCATTGGCGAACAATGCCGACACCAACGCACCAAGCAGCACCATATAAGCAAAAAGCTTGCGTCCACTGCCCCGCCCCCAGCGGGCCACATGCAAGGCAGCCCAGGCAAAAAAGCCCGCCTCGTCCAGCAACAGGCTGATGATGATCAGCGCGACGAAGGTGCCGGTGGCGTTCCAGATGATCTGCCACACAATGGGGATATCGCTTAGCTGCACGACACCAAATATCAGTGCCAGCACCGCCCCGAAGACCGCACTCCAGCCGACACCCAGGCCTTTGGGTTGCCAGATCACCAGCGTGATGGTCAGCAGGAAAATCAGTGAAGCAGTCAGCATGCAAAGCAACCTTGTGCGCAAAAAACAAACCGCGATTCAGCCGCAACACACGAACAGAGTAAAGCCCCCATTTTCTACACAACGAATCCCGTAGCAGCTGTCGAGCAGCACGAGGCTGCGTCCGAGCGCGGACCGAGTCGGACGCAGCCTCGCGCTGCTCGTCAGCTGCTACACAGGTTACAAACGGATGACATGCCCTTGCACTGGCGCGACCTGGCCGTTGAACAACCGCGTAATCACCGTCTGCGCCGCCTCATAACCGTCGCTTTGCACCACCTCAAGCAGCGGGTTGGCGGATGCGGTCACTTGCCCATAAAACCGCTGCAAGCCATCGCCGATATGTTGGCTGACTCGCTCTGGCCCCCACTCGGCATTGCGCTTGCGCAACTGGATCGGCGCAAAAGAACACCGGTTGCGGGCCCTCGATGGCGCTCAGTTGTGCTTCATCCGTGCTTTGTGCCGAACCGGCGAAGCAGCTGTAAACCAGTTGTCCGGCGAATTGCTGATGCACACGATCACGCAAACCCAGGTCGCCAGAAAAATCCACGTACAGAACAGGACGGTCACTGGCCAGGCTCGGCAGCTCCTCGTAAGACACTGTTCGCTCATAACAGCCGAGCGCTTCGACGAAGGACGTGTTACCGGCCGAGGTCAGCGCAACCCGCTCGATGTCGGGGTAGTTTTCCAGACACACAGCGGCGCCATAGGCGGTTTTGCTCGAAGCGCTGGAAAACACCAGCCGGGTCGCACCGAAGAATTGGTTGTCTTGCAGGAAATCCGCCAGCATTGATGAGGTCAGAAACAGCGGTTTGAGCAAGATCTGCAGGTTTTCGGTGTCATGGCTGTAGTACGGATCCCAACTGCACCGGGTGTACTGGTTATAGGCCGAGGTCAGTGCCTGCCGGTGTTCGGCGCCATCATAGAAACCTCGCTCGGTGACCCGCTCGGGGCGCATCCACAGGTGACTGGCAATCGGAAAATAGCCGTAGAAGCGCTCCCCCACCGCAACCCCTTCAACCGTCGAAGCGATCACATCGGCGAAGCCCCAAGCCGGAATGTGCCCCATTTCCGCGTTCCCGCTAGGGAAAAACCCCAGTAATTCATCGAATCGCCATACGCGGCATAAGTGATGTTGTTGGTGGTCAGCGCACAGCGGTCGATTTTCACAATCACCTCCCCTTCGGACGGAGTCAGACTGCGCTGCTCCTGCTCGATTCGACTCTGGTCGAGGGCGTTTTTGCGGGTGATCAGCCGTGTTACCGTGATCGGACTTTGCATCTTTCAGACTCCTGCTGCGAGTGAGTGGCGGGTAGCACCAGAGTAGTGGCAGCCGATGAAGAGCGGGTTCCGGAAACACCAAGGGCACTGCGCCCACCCTCAATCCCCGCGCCAAACCGCTGAAACGGCCGAGTCAGTCTCGGGCGATCTTCACCGTGGAGGCGATTTACGAGGCGTTTGTTCGGATTTGGCGACGTGATGGCTGGTCGGGGCTGACCACGCGCGCGGTGGCGCTGGAAGCCGGCGTTGCCATCGGTACGTTGTACGATTATTTCCCGAGCAAGGAAGCGCTGCTGTCCGGTTATGTCCGCCATTGCCTGGAGAATCTGTTGCAGCACATCGATGACCAGGTGGTACGGCCCACGCATCTGGACTGGCAAGCGCGAATCAATCGTTTGATCCGTATGACCTGCGACCCGACCGATGCTGATCAGCCGTTGTTCGACTATGAGCTGATGACCCATGAACACCAGATCGCCGAACCCAAACACCACCGGCGGGTGTTCCAGGAGCTGTCGCAGAAGTGGCGCGAAGCGTTTGCGGCGTGTAGCGATTTACCTGAGCAGCCATCAGAAACAACCATCGATGCCTGGCTGATCACCGCCTGGGGTGGCCGCCGTTATTGCGTTACCGCACAACCGGCGGCAGCGCAAACGGCTGCGTGGCTGGCGGAGATCGAGTCGATGATCCGTGGCCGATTGCTGCACACCCCCTAACCCCCAATACCCTGTAGGAGCGAGCCTGCTCGCGATAGCAGTGTGTCAGGCAAATCAATGCCAACTGACATACCGCTATCGCGAGCAGGCTCACTCCTACAGGGGGACGGTGTTGTCACTCTTTTTTGTGTTGCTCGACCCATTTTGCATACGCGTTGATAAAACTCTGCAGGAACGGCCTGACCGACTCGGACAGCTTGCCCGCCTCGTCGAACGCCGCGCCGGCGCCTCCAAGGTAGGCTTCCGGTTGCTGCATGCATGGCACATCCAGAAACACCATGGACTGGCGCAAATGGTGGTTCGCGCCGAATCCGCCGACAGCACCCGGCGAAGCACTGATTACCGCACCCGGTTTGCCGCTCCAGGCGCTCTGGCCATAGGGCCGCGAACCCACATCGATGGCATTCTTCAAAGGCGCCGGTACCGAACGGTTATATTCCGGGGTGACGAACAGCACTGCGTCGGATGAACGCACCTGTTGGCGGAAAGTGCTGTAGGCTGCCGGCGGTGAAGCACCATCGATGTCTTCGTTGTAGAGCGGCAGGTCGCCGATTTCAACGATTTCAAGCCTGAGATTGGCCGGTGCGAGATCGGCCAGGGCCAGCGCCACCTTGCGATTGATCGATGCCTTTCTCAAGCTGCCGACCACAACGGCGATCTTGTAGACGTTGCTCATGGAAGATGTCTCGACTGTGCGATGGAAAGAACTTGTAGTTATAGATGACGAATTACCCAGCGGGCCCTGAATTTCATCGCCCCTGACTATTTTTTTCCTGTAGGAAAACTTACTTCACCCAACCACGGTCTACAGAACCGAAAATTGAGTGATTTATCTCCAGAGGTTCTAAACAGATGGCAGCAGTACTTGTCGGTCAGTTCCATGCAAGAGATGCGGAAGGCCGTGTTTATTCAGTGCATGAGTTCCAGGAATCCACCCTGTCGGCGGACGGCCTTGGCGGCACGGAGCCTGTCACCACCTACAAACTGGCCATTGGCGATCGTGTCAAGAAGCTCGATGAAAACCAATTCCTGCTGGTGCAAGCGGACGTGACCATCGTCCGTGAACCCGACACGTATGTCGGCAGCCTGCCAGAAGTCAACGTCGCCTCATAACCGCGTGTTATGAGCAGAAGTCATATGCGCGCACTTGAGTTAGGATTCAGTCACTGATCCTCTCACCTGCTGAACATGGACTTCACGCATGCGTTTACGCCATATCGAAGTGATCCACGCGCTTGTGCAGACTGGCCACCTGGGCACCGCCGCCGAATGGCTGCAGTTGCCGGTGGCCGAGGTTGAACGCCTTTTGCGTGAGGCCGAGGGTCAGTTGGGTTTCATGCTGTTTTCCAGCGTGCGTGGACGCTTGCAGGCGACCCGCGAAGCGCGGGAACTCCAGGTCGAAATTGCCCACGTTTACGAAGCGCTTGAGCCCGTCCAGCGGCTGGCCTCCAGCCTCAAGCATTACCAGGCAGCCCCCCTTCGCATTATCTGCACCCCGCCCCTGGCCCAACAATTGCTGCCTCAAGGCATCGCTGCCCTGCGCCGACGCTTGCCTGATGCGCCGTGCAACCTGCTGAGCCAACCGACCCGCGAGATCATCAAGACCTTGTTGTTGCGCGAAAGCGACCTGGGGTTGAGCCTGCATGATCCCGATCACGCCGACATCCATTGCCAGGTCATTGCCCAAGGCAAGCTCCAGCTTCTGGCGCCCCACGGCTGGCTGCAACCCAAGCAGAAATACATTTCGTTGCAAGATCTGGCAGGTCAGTCGATGGTCGGCCTGGAAGGTCATGACCCGCTAAGTCCGGCACTGGAGAACAAACTGCAGGCCTTGCGCCCTGCCCCGGTCGTGCATATCCGGGTCCAGACGCATCAGATGATGCGCAGCATGGTCGAGGCCGGTGAAGGTCTGGCAATTGTCGACCCGTTTACCGCCCTCGGCGCCAAATCCAGCGGACTGGATGTGTGTCCGCTGGCCCCGGCAGTACCGATCAGCCTCTACGCCCTGACCCTGAAAAACGGCGAACCCAACGCCGCTGTTCAGACACTGCTGGACATCATTACGGAACAAGCCGCGGCGATGCTGGCGAACTGAACGAGTCTTCCAGCGAGTTATCGAACAAGCGATACCAAAACAGTGCCACTTCGGCGGTGTTTGGGTCGATCCCGCGATAACGCAAATGATCGATCCCGCCAATCACATACCCGCACCGCTCATAGAGCCGACAGGCGCCCAGATTGTTGTTCTGGGTTTCGAGCATGATGCCGGGCAGTTTTTTCTTGCGGCTCCAGAACTGGGCCACATCCAGCAGCGCTTTGGCCACGCCATGGTGCCGCGCCGGGGCATGCACCGCTAACTCGTCGATATGCGCAAAACCGTTCCAGTTGGTGCTGACCACCAGATGGCCGACCGGCTCGTCGTCGAGATACGCCATGAAAATCGCGCTGTCAGCGGCATCACGGAAACTACTGAACTCCTCCGGGTCAATGCCGTAGCACTTTCGATACGGAATGATCGGCGTCACCGACCACTGTTCGACCGGTTTGCCAATTTCGGCAGCACCATAGGCGGCAACTTCAAAACTGAAGTCACTGCCCCAGATATAGGCCGCAAAGCCGTCATCGGCGACACGCACCGACAGGCCCGGGAACTTGGGATTGATCACAGGTTGCATGCTGGGAAAGGTCCTCATTCCTTGATGCAATCGACGGTGTAGTGCCGTCCATTGCCCTCGTCTTCGTGTTGCAAGCCATGCACATCGACGACAAATCCTGGGAAGCTACTGTCAAAAGTACGCGCAAATGAAAGGTAGTCAATGATTGACCGGGTCGCCTCGGTGAACCGCTCGCCAGGCATGATGAGCGGAATACCTGGCGGATACGGCACCAGCATGACCGCAGCGATTCGTCCGTCCAGCGCATCGATGGACACCGCCTCCACCTCGCCTCTCACTAAATGATCATAGGCGTCAGCGGGCTTCATGACGACTTCCGGCAGCACGGTGTACATGCGCTTGAGGTGTTTGGCCGTGGCATTGCTGCGATAACAGGCGTGCAATTGATCACATAAGTCGCGCAAACCCATGCCTTGATAGCGCCCGCCGCTCTGTTGCGCCACGCACGGCAGGCAGGCTGCCAGGCTGACGTTGGCATCGTAGCTGCGCTTGAACTCCAGCAACTCGGTCAACAGCGTGCTCCACTTGCCTTTGGTGATGCCCATCGAGAACAGCACGAGGAACGAATACAACCCGGTCTTCTCGACCACCAGCCCACGCTCCCAGAGGAATTTACTGACCACGGCCGCCGGAATCCCGCGTTCACTCAGCGCGCCACCGGCCGTCAAGCCTGGCATCACCAGAGTGACTTTGATCGGGTCGAGCAGCACGTAATCGTCGGTCACACCGCCAAAGCCATGCCAGTCGGCGTCGGGTTGCAGCAGCCAATCCTCGGTGACCACGCGATCAATGCCTTCCACCGATGGCGGCTGCCAGATGGAAAACCACCAGTCGTCCGCCGCAATGTGTTGGCGCAGATTGGCCAGGGCGCGACGAAAGCTCAGGGCTTCGTCGAACATTTCCTGCAACAGCGAACGCCCGGCCGGCCCTTCCATCATCGCCGAGGCCACGTCCAGCGATGCAATGATGCTGTACTGCGGCGAAGTGGAGATGTGCATCATGAACGCTTCGTTGAACCGGTCGCGATCCAGTTGCCGCGCGCCACCGTCCTGGACATGAATCATCGACGCCTGGCTGAACGCTGCCAGCAACTTGTGCGTGGAGTGCGTGGTAAACACCAGCGGGCTGTCTTCGCTGCGCGAAGTGCCCATGCCGTAACGCCCGGCGAAAAACTCGTGGAACGCCGCGTAGGCATACCAAGCCTCGTCGAAATGCAGCACCTCGACGCTGTTGCCCAGGTTTTGCTTGATCAATTCGGCGTTGTAGCAAAGGCCGTCGTAGGTCGAGTTGGTGATCACCGCCAATTTGACCTTCGGCGCTCGCCCCTTGGTCAGCGGGCTGGCGTCGATCTTGGCCTGGATCGACTCGCGGCTGAACTCGCTCAACGGAATCGGGCCGATGATTCCCAGTTCATTGCGCTCAGGGCACAGGTACAACGGGATGGCGCCGGTCATGATGATCGAATGCAATACCGACTTGTGGCAGTTGCGATCCACCAGCACCAGGTCATCACGCGCGACCATCGAATGCCAGACGATTTTGTTGGCGGTCGAGGTGCCATTGATCACGAAAAAGGTGTGATCGGCGCCGAAATTGCGCGCGGCTCGTGCTTCTGCTTCGGCCAGCGGCCCGGTGTGATCGAGCAAGGAACCCAATTCGGGAACCGATACGGATAAATCCGAACGCAGGGTATTTTCCCCGAAAAACTGGTGAAACGCTTGCCCGACGGGGCTCTTGTGATACGCCACGCCACCGCCGTGGCCCGGCGTGTGCCAGGAATAATTGGAGTCGGCGGTGTGTTGCACCAGTGCCTTGAAAAACGGTGGCAACAGTCCGTCCAGGTACTTGCGCGCAGCCCGCGCCACTTGCCGGGCCAGGAACGGCACGGTGTCCTCGAACAGGTAAAGAATCCCGCGCAGCTGATTGAGTTCGGCCATGGCATCAGCCGGGGCGTTTTCCAGGGTCACCTGCTCACCCAGGGCAAAGATCGGCAGATCCGGCGCACGCACTCGCGCCAGGCCAATCAGTTCGGCCATGTTCTGCAATAAATGGGAATGGGCGCTGGCGTCTTCAGCGGCAATTAACATGCACGAGAGGCCGTGATGGGTCGACGCAACTAGCCGCCCTTCGGTGTAATCCACCGCCGAAACAATGCTGAAGCCTTCCTGCTCCAGCTCCCGGGCGATGCCCCGCACGCGATCACCGGCGACGGTGTCGGCCTTGATGTCGCGATGGACGATCAGGACCGGGAATTTCAAATCTTTATACATGGGGCTCAGTGTCCTGAGGCGGCAGACCATGGTCTGCCAATAACCTCAGGGTAGAGGGTTGAAGCGGATGTGGCGAGTGTCGATACATGCACGACCTGTAGCAGCTGCCGAGCACCGCGAGGCTGCGTTCGGTGCGGGCCGCGTTCGGACGGAGCCGTCGTGATATCGGATAGTGCGTTGTTTCAGGAAAACCTCGCGTCCAGGTTTTACGACGGCTCCGTCCGAACGCAGCCTCGCGGTGCTCGGCAGCTGCTACGGACTCAGGCCTGGGCCTTGGCATCCGCCAGTTGCTGCCACAGCGACGGCGCGCCGGCGGCTTTGGCGATGGCTTCCAGTCGTGCCACATGCTGGGCCAGGTCATCTTCGCTGGCGCGGATGATTCGGGCGGGGGTGCGGTCGGCCGGCAAGCGACGGATTTCGGTGGCGGAATTGTCCGCACCTTCACCGGAACCATTACCGTCGGACGCATTACCGGCCAGTGACAGGCTGGTCTGGCCGCCGGTCATGGTCAGGTAGACGTCAGCGAGAATCTCGGAGTCGAGCAAGGCGCCGTGCAGTTCACGGCCAGAGTTATCGACGCCATAACGTTTGCACAAGGCGTCGAGGCTGTTGCGCTGCCCGGGGTGACGTTCCCGGGCCATCATCAGGGTGTCCAGGATCGAGCAGTGTTGCGTGATGTCCGCGCGATCGTGCTGGCCCATCAGGGCGAATTCGTTGTTGATGAAGCCAACGTCGAACGCCGCGTTATGGATGATCAGCTGGGCGCCCTTGATGAATTCGAAGAACTCATCGGCCACTTCAGTGAAACGCGGCTTGCCCACCAGGAATTCGTTGGTGATGCCGTGGACGCCAATGGCGCCTTCGTCACTCTCGCGATCGGGTTGCAGATAAACGTGGAAATGCCGGCCCGTCAGGCGCCGACCGATCAACTCGACACAACCGATTTCGATAATCCGGTGGCCGTCGGTCACCGGCATGCCGGTGGTTTCGGTATCGAGTACAACGGATCTGGTGGCCATCAGTGTTCAGCTCTCAACGGGTCAATCGTGCAAAAGCGGCGATATTAACACGCTCGCGGGATCAGGCGCGCACCGCCAGCTTGATGCTGCGATGCCCTGTGGGAGCCGGGCTTGCCCGCGATGCAGACGCTGCGGACTTTCAGTAAAGCCGCGTCATCGTTCATCGCGGGCAAGCCCGGCTCCCACAGGTGAACGATGGAATCATCAAGCCTGCTTGAACCCGCGCACTTCATCCACGCCACGGTTGGCCAACTGGTCCGCCCGCTCGTTACCGTGGTGACCGATGTGCCCGCGCACCCATTTCCAGGTGACGTTGTGGCGATTGACCTGCTCATCCAGCAACTTCCACAGGTCGGCGTTTTTAACCGGCTCCTTCGCTGCTGTTTTCCAGCCGCGTTTCTTCCAGTTGTCCATCCATTCGTTGATGCCTTTCATCACGTACTGGGAGTCGGTCACCAGCAGCACGTCGCAGGATCGCTTGAGTTCTTCAAGGCCACGGATCGCCCCCATCAGCTCCATGCGGTTGTTGGTGGTGTTGGCCTCGCCGCCCCACAGTTCCTTTTCAACCCCTTTGCACACCAGCAGTGCACCCCAGCCACCAGGACCAGGGTTGCCTTTGCAGGCGCCATCGGTAAAGAGTTCTACGCTATCGCTCATGCCAATCTATCCAGAAAATGCGGTGGCTCGTCGATCAGTGACCGACGATGCCCGAGGCCGGGGATTGACCCGGCCGGGAATATAAAAGGGGATTACGGGTCGATACGGCGTCGATTGACCTTGGCCATCGGCAAAGGAATCAGCTTGCCCATCGGTTCGCGCCGCTCCTGACGAAGTGGACGCAGGCCGACCACGATCTTGCGCGCCACCAACAAATAGAAACCGCCACCCGACAGTTGCCAATCACCGGCCTTGCGTTCCCAACCGGCCAGACGAGCCTGCCAGGCAGGTGACGCAAGCGGCGGACGATAGCACCCGAAGCGGCGTTTCTCCAGCGCGAAACCCAACAGGTTCAACCAGTCGGCAACGCGTGAAGGCGAGATGCAACGCGCCTTGCGCATGGCGTCATGGGCGAACACATGACGCAAGCCCCACGTGCTCCAGGGATTGATCCCGATGATCAGCAAATGCCCGCCGGGCCGCACACTGCTCGCCGCTTCCCGCAGTAACCCGTGGGGTGACAGACAGAAATCCAGGCCATGCTGCAACACCACCACATCGGCGGCGTGCTCGCTCAAGGGCCAGGCCTGTTCTTCACACACGATCTCGACACCGGGCAACGGCGCCCCGAGCCGCACGTTGCGCTGCACCTGGGGTGCCGCCGGCGGGGTCTGGGCCGACGGACCATAATGCACCAGATAGCCGCCAAAGAAGCGCCCCAACTCGTCTTCGAGCATGCGCCGCTCTTCATCCAGCAAAAATTGCCCGATAGGGCCGGACAGCCATTCACGGGCCGCGCTGATCAAGGCCAGCCACTCGGGATCAGCCTGAGCGAACGCTTTATCGGTCATTGCATTCTCCAACGCGCCAGGAAGTTCTAAGATGCGCCATTGTTTTCCGCTTGGCGAATCCGACGATGATACAGATCAGTGCCCTGCCCGCCTTCACCGACAACTACATCTGGTTGTTACAAGACCACCGCACCCAGCGCTGCGCCGTGGTCGATCCGGGCGATGCCGCGCCCGTGCAGGCCTGGCTTGCAGCGCATCCGGGGTGGGTCTTGAGCGATATTCTGATCACTCATCACCATCATGACCACGTCGGCGGCGTCGAGTCGCTGAAAAAGGCGACAGACGCGACAGTCTACGGTCCGGCCAGCGAATCCATCCCGGCCCGGGATGTCGCGCTCAAGGACAACGACAAGGTCAGCGTGCTGGGCTGGGACTTCAATGTTTTCGCCGTGCCCGGTCATACCCTGGGGCACATTGCCTACTACCATCATGGCCTGCTGTTCTGCGGTGATACGCTGTTTGCCGCCGGGTGTGGACGGTTGTTCGAAGGCACGCCCGAACAGATGCACGCCTCGCTGTCACGCCTGGCCGAATTGCCGGAAGACACGCTGGTCTATTGCACTCATGAATACACCCTGAGCAACCTGAAATTTGCGGCAGCTGTCGAACCTGACAATCCGGATACCGCCGAACGCCTGGCCAAAGTCACCCGACAGCGTGAAGCCGGGATCATCACGCTGCCTTCGACGCTGGCCCTGGAAAAGCTCACCAACCCTTTTTACGGTCCGCTGAAACATCTGTTAAAGAAAAAGTGGACGAACGGATCGGCCCCAATAACCGGGCTCCGAGTGCGGTTTTTGCGGCCTTGCGGGCTTGGAAGGATACGTTCTAAGCCGTCATCCTATTGCAATGAAAATTCTGAATGGTTGACCGCAGGGGGTACCCTTTCTAGAATCTCTCGACATTTTTGCCCGGAACTTACTTCCAGCCAATGTCGTCATCTATTCGTAAAGCCATCAATTCAGACGCATTGACCCGCTTGGCTCAAGCCATAGCGGTGGCTGTGTCCGCCACTCTGGCGGGTTGTTCCAGTCATGTGCCGCAGACTGACGCGTCACACACCCCCAATATTGCCGCCCGAGCCAAACAGAAACCCATTTGGCTCAGCGAAAAACCTTCGCCGCAAGTCCCTCAGGATGTCTGGGAGCGCATGCGCCAGGGCTTCCAGTTGCAGGATGGTCTGGGCGTCAACCCGCGCATCGAGCAACAGCGCCTGTGGTTCGCCAGTAACCCTTCCTTCCTCGAAAACGCCGGCGAACGCGGCAGTCTCTACATTCACTACATCATCGAACGCCTTGAAGAACGCAACATGCCGCTTGAACTGGCGCTGTTGCCGGTGATTGAAAGCGCCTACAACCCGATGGCCTACTCCCGGTCCGACGCAGTGGGTCTCTGGCAATTCATCCCGTCTACCGGGCGCTACTACAACCTGCGCCAGACCCGTTTCTACGACGGCCGTCGCGACATCACCGCCTCGACCACAGCGGCACTGGACTACCTGACCCGTCTGCACGACATGTTCAACGGTGACTGGATGCTCGCCCTCGCCGCTTACAATGCCGGTGAAGGCACGGTCAGCCGGGCGATCGAGCGCAATGAAAGGCTCGGCCTGCCGACCGATTACTGGAACCTGCCGTTGCCGTCGGAAACCCAGGCCTACGTGCCAAAACTGCTGGCCTTGTCGCAAGTGGTGCTGGCTCCCGAAGCCTACGGCGTGAACCTCAACCCGATCGCCAACGAACCGTACTTCCAGGTCGTCGAAATCAACCAGCGCATGGACCTGTCCAAGGTTGCCGCGGTGGCCAACATCGACGAAGACGAACTGTTCCAGCTCAACCCGGCCTTCAAGCAGCGCACCACGATCGACGGCCCCCAGCATCTGCTGGTGCCAACGTCCAAAGCGCAGTTGCTGACTACCAGCCTGTCGACCATGCGTCCGGAAGAGTTGATCAGCAAGAAGTCGTTCAAACCGGTCTTCGAAGGCGCCGACGATACTCAAGTCGCCAGCATCAAGCGCGCCTACCGGGTCAAACGCGGCGATAGCCTGGGCTCCATTGCCAAGGCCAACAACGTTGACGTCAAAGACCTGCAGCGCTGGAACAAACTCTCCGGTAAAAATCTCAAGACAGGCCAGACGCTGGTGATGCAGGACACCACCAAACGCAATAGCGGCCGCGTCAACACGGTCATCGCCGCGAACAGCAAAGCCGACAAGAAGAAGCCGCAGACCCAATACAAGGTTCAGCAAGGCGACTCGTTGTACATCGTCGCCAAACGTTTCAATGTCGAGATGCAGCATCTCAAGCGCTGGAACCCGCGCGTCGGCCAGGCGTTGAAGCCTGGACAGATGCTGACGGTGTCTTCACCACGCTAAAAAACAGCCCCTGAAATCAGGGGCTTTTTTTGCCCGAAAAACGAACCAATCTCTTGTAGCAGCCTGCGTCGGCCGGTCCGCGTTCGGGCGCAGCAGTCGTAAATTCAAACGGCGCGGTATGACAGGAAGACTGTGATTGCCGGATTACGATTGCTGCGCAGTCGGACGCAGGCTTCGCCAGCTGTTACAAGGGACCCGTAAGTCCAATTAACCCGGCATTACCCTCTGTCTTTTTCCTGTCGATACAAGCTGTTACTGTACGGCCCACAAAGCCCAAGCCGCCTGGATCGGATCCCTGACTTGAAGCGTCCCCTCCTCCTGCTCCTGATCAGCCTGGCCTTGAGCTCCACCGCAAGCGCGACGATCAGCGAAAGCCACGGTTATGCGCAGTTCGGCACGCTCAAGTACCCGGCCCGATTTACCCACTTCGACTGGGTCAACCCGCAAGCGCCCAAGGGCGGTACATTGCGGGTGATGGCGTTTGGCACCTTCGATACGCTCAATCCTTACACCTTCAAGGGCACGAGCCCGGTGACCACGCCGAATTTCCTGCAATACGGGATCAATGAGCTGAATGAACCGCTAATGGTCGGCACCGGCCAGTACGCACCGTCCGGCGACGAGCCGACTTCCAGTTATGGCCTGATCGCCCAGTCGTTGGAATACACCGAGGACCGCAGTTGGGTGGTGTTCAACCTGCGCCCCGAAGCGCGCTTCCACGATGGTTCGCCAATCACCGCGTACGACGTCGCGTTCTCCTACCGCATGCTGCTCAAGGAAGGTCATCCGCTGTACCGCACCAGCCTTCAGGAAGTGTTGCGCGTCGACATCCTCAACCCGCACCGCGTTCGTTTCGTCTTCAAGCGCGCCGGCAATCCGTTGTTGATCCTGAGGCTGGGCGAATTGCCGGTGATGTCCCGGCACTACTGGAAAGGTCGCGACTTCAAGGCCACTACCTTCGAACCGCCACTGGGCAGCGGGCCGTATCGCATCACCTCGGTAACCCCCGGGCGGCAGATCGTGTTTGAGCGGGTCAAGGATTACTGGGGCAAAGACCTGGCGGTCAATCGCGGCAAGTACAATTTCGATCGTATGGAGGTCGAGTTCTACCGTGACAGCGATGTCGCCTTCGAAGCCTTCAAGGCCGGCGAGTTCGACGTTTACATCGAGCATCAGGCGAAGAACTGGGACAACGGTTACAACTTCCCGGCGGTGCGTCGCGGCGAGGTGATCAAGGTGCAGATCCCGCATCAGATCCCGACCCAGAGCCAAGGCCTGTTCATGAATACCCGACGGCCGACCTTGGCCGAAGTCAAGGTCCGGGAAGCGCTGGGCCTGATGTTTGACTTCGAGTGGACCAACCGAACGCTGTTCAGCGGGGCCTACAAGCGCGCCTTGAGTTATTACCCCAACAGCGAGTTTTCTGCGACCGGGCTGCCCGTTGGTCACGAATGGCTGATGCTCAAGCCGTATCGCGAGCAGTTGCCCGCCAAACTCTTCACCGAGCCGTTCAGCCTGCCGCACACCGACGGCCGCGGCATTCCCCGGGAAACCCTGCGCAAAGCCCTTGGGCTGCTTGCTGAGGCCGGCTGGAAGCTCAATGGCCAGCGCATACAGAACGCCGCTGGCCAACCGCTGCGATTCGAGATCCTGCTGGTCAACCCGAACCTGGAGCGCATCCTCCAGCCCTACGTCGAGAACCTCGCCAGCATGGGTATCGACGCGCGACTTCGCACCGTCGACCGCGCCCAGTACAAACAGCGCCTCGATCAGTTCGATTTCGACATGATTCTGATGACGCTCAACCAGACCCTCAGCCCGGGTCTGGAGCAGTGGCAGTATTTCCACTCCAGCCAGGTCGGAATCAAGGGCAGTAAAAACTATGCCGGTATCGCCAACCCGGTGGTCGATCATTTGCTTGAACAATTGCTCGCCGCTCAAAGCCGCGACGAACAAGTGGCCGTGGGCAAAGCGCTGGACCGCGTATTGCTGTGGCAGCACTACAGTATTCCCAACTGGTACCTCAATTATCACCGCCTGGCCTACCGTAATCGCCTGGCCTTCGTGACCACGCCGCCCTACACCCTGGGCCTGAGCGCGTGGTGGCTGAAATCTTCGGAGAAAGATCAATGAAACCCGTACGCGCCCTGCTGTTGCAGGCCAGCGGTCTGCTGTTCGCCGGGCTGGCCTGCGCCGCACCGCAACATGCCGTGACCCTTTACAACGAGCCGCCGAAGTACCCGGCCGACTTTAAATATTTCGACTACGTGAACCCGGATGCGCCCAAGGGCGGGATCTTCCGTCAGGCCGGTTTCGGTGGCTTCGACAGTCTCAACCCGTTTATCAGCAAGGGCGTTCCGGCCGACGACATCGGCATCATCTATGACACCCTCGCCAAACAAGGGCTGGACGAGCCGTTCACCGAATATGGACTGGTGGCCGGCAAGATCGAGAAAGCCCCGGATAACAGCTGGGTGCGTTTCTACCTGCGCCCCGAAGCGCGCTTCCACGACGGCCACCCGATCCGCGCCGAAGACGTGGTGTTCAGCTTCCAGATGCTGACCAAGGACGGCGCGCCGCTCTATCGCGGTTACTACAACGACGTTGCGGAAGCGGTCGCCGAAGACCCGCTGACTGTGCTGTTCAAGTTCAAACACTCCAACAACCGCGAGCTGCCCTTGATTCTCGGCCAGTTGCCGGTGCTCCCGAAACATTGGTGGGCGGACCGCGATTTCAACAAGGGCAACCTCGAAATGCCATTGGGCAGCGGCCCGTACAAAGTCAGCGAGGTGAAGGCCGGGCGCTCCATTCGCTATGAGCGGGTCAAGGATTACTGGGGCAAGGACTTGCCGGTCAATCGCGGGTTCTACAACTTCGACGTGATGCTCACCGAGTACTACCGCGACAACACCGTCGCGCTCGAAGCGCTCAAGGCCGGGCAGTTCGATTACTGGCTGGAAATGACCGCGAAGAACTGGGCCAACGCCTACAACGTCCCGGCCGTCACCGAGGGCCGGCTGATCAAGGAACAAATCCCCAACGGCAACCCCACCGGCATGCAGGGTTTTGTGTTCAACCTGCGCCGCCCACTGTTCCAGGATGTACGCGTGCGCAAGGCCCTGGCGCTGCTGCTGGACTTTGAATGGACCAACAAGCAGTTGTTCAACAGCGCCTATGCGCGCACCCGCAGCTATTTCGAAAACTCGGAAATGGCCGCCACCGGCCTGCCGGATGCCGACCAACTGGCAATCCTCGATCCGTTTCGCAGCCAGATCCCCGCACAAAGTGTTCAACGAAGCCTTTGAGAACCCGAAGACGGATGGCAGCGGCATGATTCGCGATCACCAGCGCGAAGCCTATCAACTGCTTCAAGAGGCCGGTTGGCGGATCGTCGATGACAAAATGGTCGATGCCACGGGCAAACCGGTGAAAATCGAATTCCTGCTGGCCCAGACCGAGTTCGAGCGTGTGCTGCTGCCGTTCAAGCGCAATTTGAGCGATCTGGGGATCGACCTGGTCATCCGCCGGGTCGACGTCTCGCAATACATCAACCGCGTGCGCTCACGCGACTTCGACATGATCGTCGGCAGCTTCCCGCAGTCCGGTTCTCCGGGTAATGAACAGCGTGAATTCTGGATGTCGGCCGCCGCCGACAAACCCGGCAGTCGCAATTCGATGGGCCTCAAAGACCCGGTGGTGGACCAGTTGGTCGAGCAACTGATCAACGCCGATTCGCGCAAAAGCCTGGTGGCCCATGCCCGCGCACTGGACCGCGTCCTGCAATGGGGTTATTACGTGATCCCCAACTGGCATATCAAGACGTGGCGCGCGGCGTACTGGAACCACATCGGTCATCCAAAAATTTCACCCAAGTACGACATCGGCATCAACACCTGGTGGATCAAGCCGGATGCGAAACCGGCAATAGAAGTCGAAATCAAACTGCAAGCCGACCCTGTGGGCACGGAGTAATCAGATGCTGGCGTATATTTTTCGGCGACTGCTGCTGATCATTCCGACCTTGTTCGGCATTTTGCTGATCAACTTCGTGATCATCCAGGCCGCGCCCGGCGGCCCGGTAGAGCAGATGATCGCCAAGCTCGAAGGCTTCGAAGGCGCCACCAGCCGCATCGCCGGTGGCGGTGCCGAAGTGTCGGTGGCCGGTTCCGCCTATCGCGGCGCCCAAGGCCTGGACCCGGCGCTGGTCAAGGAAATCGAGCACATGTACGGCTTCGACAAGTCGGCGCCGGAACGCTTGTGGATCATGGTCAAGAACTACGCCTCGCTGGATTTCGGCGACAGCTTCTTTCGCGACGCCAAGGTCATCGACCTGATCAAGGAAAAGATGCCGGTGTCGATCTCGCTCGGCTTATGGAGCACGCTGATCATGTACCTGGTGTCGATCCCGCTGGGGATCGCCAAGGCCACCCGGCATGGCAGCCACTTCGACGTCTGGACCAGTTCGGCGATCATCGTCGGCTACGCAATCCCGGCCTTCCTGTTTGCGATCCTGCTGATCGTAGTGTTCGCCGGCGGCAGCTATTTTGACTGGTTCCCGTTGCGCGGGCTGACGTCGAACAATTTCGATGAGCTGAGCATGGGCGGCAAGGTCCTCGATTACTTCTGGCACCTGGCGCTCCCCGTCACGGCGCTGGTGATCGGCAACTTCGCGACCATGACCCTGCTGACCAAAAACAGCTTTCTCGATGAAATCAACAAGCAGTACGTGGTCACCGCCAAAGCCAAAGGCCTGACCCGTCATCGCGTGCTCTACGGCCATGTGTTCCGCAATGCGATGTTGCTGGTGATCGCGGGGTTCCCGTCGGCCTTCATCGGCATCTTCTTTACCGGCTCGTTGCTGGTGGAAGTGATTTTCTCCCTCGACGGCCTCGGTTTGATGAGCTTTGAAGCCGCGATCAACCGCGATTACCCGGTGGTGTTCGGCACGCTGTTTATCTTCACCTTGCTGGGCCTGGTGGTGAAACTCATCGGCGACCTCACCTACACCTTTGTCGATCCGCGCATCGACTTCGAAAGCCGGGAGCATTGAGATGAACCTGTCCCCGCTCAATCGACGACGTTACGAACTGTTCAAGGCCAACAAGCGCGGCTGGTGGTCGCTGTGGCTGTTTCTGCTGCTGTTTGGCCTGAGCCTTGGCGCCGAACTGATTGCCAACGACAAACCGCTGGCGGTGCATTACGACAACAGTTGGTACTTCCCGGCGCTCAAGCGCTACCCGGAAACCACGTTCGGCGGCGAATTCCCGCTGGAAGCCAACTACAAGAGCCCGTACATCCGCGAACTGCTCAAGGCCAAGGACGCCTGGGTGCTGTGGGCGCCGATTCCGTTCAGCTATCAAAGCATCAACTACGACCTGAAGGTCCCGGCCCCGGCACCGCCGTCGGCGGATAACCTGTTTGGCACGGATGACCAGGGTCGGGACGTGCTGGCGCGGGTGATTTACGGCTTCCGGATTTCGGTGTTGTTCGCCCTCACCCTGACCATTTTCAGCTCGATTATTGGCGTGATCGCCGGGGCCTTGCAGGGCTTTTACGGCGGCTGGGTGGATCTGGCCGGGCAGCGTTTCCTGGAGATCTGGTCCGGGCTGCCGGTGCTGTACCTGCTGATCATCCTCGCCAGCTTCGTACAGCCGAATTTCTGGTGGCTGCTGGGGATCATGCTGCTGTTTTCATGGATGAGCCTGGTGGACGTGGTGCGCGCCGAGTTCCTGCGTGGCCGCAACCTTGAATACGTGCGCGCGGCGCGGGCGCTGGGCATGCAGAACGGTGCGATCATGTTCCGCCATATCCTGCCCAACGCCATGGTCTCGACCATGACGTTCATGCCGTTCATCCTGACCGGCGCCATCGGCACCCTGACGGCGCTCGATTTCCTCGGTTTCGGCCTGCCGGCAGGCAGCCCGTCACTGGGCGAACTGGTGGCCCAGGGCAAATCCAACCTGCAAGCGCCGTGGCTGGGCATCAGCGCGTTCGCGGTGCTGGCGCTGATGTTGAGTTTGCTGGTGTTTATCGGCGAGTCCGCTCGCGATGCCTTCGACCCGAGGAAGTGAAATGAATCAGGACAATCTGATCGAAGTGCGCGACCTGGCCGTCGAGTTCGGTATCGGCGAACGGGTACAGCGCGTGGTCGAAGGCGTTGGCTTTGATATCAAGCGTGGCGAAACCCTGGCGCTGGTCGGTGAAAGCGGTTCCGGTAAATCGGTCACCGCCCACTCGATCCTGAGACTGCTGCCCTACCCGCTCGCCCGGCATCCATCCGGGACCATCGAGTACGCTGGCAAAAACCTGCTGAACATGGGCGAAAAGTCCATCCGCCATATCCGTGGCAACCGGATCGCGATGATCTTCCAGGAGCCGATGACCTCGCTCAACCCGTTGCACTCCATCGAAAAGCAGATCAATGAAGTGCTGGGCATTCACAAAGGCCTGACTGGCAAAGTGGCGACCAAACGCACCCTGGAACTGCTGGAGATGGTCGGCATCCCCGAACCGCATAAACGCCTCAAGGCCCTGCCCCACGAATTGTCCGGCGGCCAGCGCCAGCGGATCATGATCGCCATGGCCCTGGCCAACGAGCCGGAACTGCTGATCGCCGACGAGCCGACCACCGCACTGGACGTGACCGTTCAGCTGAAAATCCTCGAATTGCTCAAGGAATTACAGGCCCGATTGGGCATGGCGCTGCTGCTGATCAGCCATGATTTGAACCTTGTGCGAAGAATTGCGCATCGCGTATGTGTCATGCAGCGCGGTTGCATCGTCGAACAGGCATCGTGCGAAGAATTGTTCCGCGCGCCGCAGCATCCGTACACTCGGTTACTGCTGGCAGCGGAGCCCAGCGGCACGCCGGCGACCAATATAATCGGGCCGCCATTGCTGCAAGTCGAGGACCTGAAAGTCTGGTTCCCGATCAAGAAAGGCTTGCTGAAAAAGACCGTCGACCACATCAAGGCAGTGGACGGGATCAATTTCAGCTTGCCGCAGGGGCAGACCCTGGGGATTGTCGGTGAAAGCGGTTCGGGCAAGTCGACGCTCGGTCTGGCGATTTTGCGGCTGATCGGCAGCAAAGGCGCCATCCGTTTTGAAGGCCAGCAGCTAGACTGCCTGACGCAGCAACAGGTCAGGCCGCTGCGCCGCGAGATGCAGGTGGTGTTCCAGGACCCGTTTGGTAGCCTGAGCCCACGGATGTGCGTGAGCCAGATCGTCGGCGAAGGTCTGCGGATCCACAAGATGGGCACCGAGGCGCAACAGGAACAAGCGATTATTGAAGCGCTCAAGGAGGTAGGTCTGGACCCGGAAACCCGGCACCGCTACCCCCACGAATTTTCCGGCGGGCAACGGCAGAGAATCGCCATTGCCCGGGCATTAGTGTTAAAACCGGCGTTGATTTTGCTGGACGAGCCGACCTCGGCCCTCGACCGCACCGTACAACGCCAAGTGGTGGAGCTGCTGCGTTCACTGCAAACCAAGTACAACCTGACGTATTTGTTTATCAGCCATGACCTGGCTGTCGTTAAAGCGCTGAGCCACCAGCTGATGGTGGTCAAGCATGGCCAAGTGGTCGAACAGGAGACGCGCAAAGTATCTTTGCCGCCCCCCAACATCCGTATACACAGCAGTTGCTGGAAGCCGCTTTTTTGGCACCAGCCACTGCGCAATAACCTGAAAGAGGAGCAACACATGGGTTTTCTCGCCGGTAAGCGCGTACTGATCGTCGGTGTCGCCAGCAAGCTGTCCATCGCATCCGGCATCGCTGCCGCCATGCATCGCGAGGGCGCTGAGCTTGCCTTCACTTATCAGAACGACAAGCTGAAAGGTCGTGTCGAAGAATTCGCACAAGGCTGGGGCTCGAGCCCTGAACTGTGCTTCCCGTGCGACGTGGCCAGCGATGAAGAAATCGCCAAGGTCTTCGAAGCACTGAGCAAGAAGTGGGACGGCCTGGACTGCATCGTGCACTCCGTTGGCTTCGCCCCGGGCGACCAACTGGACGGCGACTTCACCGAAGCCACCACCCGCGAAGGTTTCCGCATCGCTCACGACATCAGTGCCTACAGCTTCGTGGCCCTGGCCAAGGCCGGTCGCGAAATGATGAAGGGCCGCAATGGCAGCCTGCTGACCCTGTCGTACCTGGGCGCCGAGCGCACCATGCCGAACTACAACGTAATGGGCATGGCCAAGGCTTCGCTGGAAGCTGGCGTGCGTTACCTGGCCGGCTCCCTGGGCCCGGACGGCACCCGCGTCAACTGCGTATCGGCTGGCCCGATCCGCACCCTCGCCGCTTCCGGCATCAAGAACTTCCGCAAGATGCTGGCCGCCAACGAAGCGCAAACCCCGCTGCGTCGCAACGTCACCATCGACGAAGTCGGCAACGCCGGCGCCTTCCTGTGCTCGGACCTGGCGTCCGGCATCAGCGGCGAGATCATGTACGTTGACGGTGGCTTCAACACCACTGCAATGGGTAGCCTCGAAGAGTAATCTTCGGCTAGCCGATAAAAAACCCGCCTGCCCCGGCGGGTTTTTTTATGCCTGGGATTTCAGGGTTGATGAATCCCCTGTGGGAGCGGGCTTGCCCGCGAAGGCGGACTCACGATCAAAATGGATGCCAACTGACACACTGCTATCGCGGGCAAGCCCGCTCCCACAGGGGTTATGTGTTTAGTCGTTAGTGAGGCAATCGGCAAACAACTGCTGAATCGGCTGCATCCGCTGGCTGTAACGCTGCAACAACACCATTTCCCGATAGAACGTCAGTTCGCCCAACCCGGATGATCCGGACCTTCGCCCCATACTCAAGCCACAGCCCCGCCTCCGGCAGCAGCGATACGCCCAGCCCGCACTCGACCATTTTCACGATCGCTTCCAGCTCATCCAGTTCCAGCGCCACTTGCACGTCAATCTGCTGTTCGCGCAAAAACCGCGTCACCAGGCGACCGCCGAACGAGTTACGGTCATAGCGCACGTGAGGATGGTTCGCGAGGATCTGCAACGGGTCATCGCCCTCCAGCGCCGTCGGCACGATCAACACAAACGGCTCCCGGCGAATGACCTGCGCCGACAGTTCCTTGGGCAGCTCAAACGGCGGCTTGATCAGAATGGCCAAATCCACTTCACCGGTGTCCACCTGACTCAACAGATTCAACGACACACCCGGCACCAGTTTCGGCTCCAAAAGCGGCGCTTGCTGGCGCAATCGCAACAGTGCCTGGGGCAACAATCCAGTCTGGGCGGTGGCCACCGCACCGATTTTCAACTCACCGCGAAACTCGCTCACATCATCACTGACCGCCATGCGGTTGAACGTGTCCAGCATCTCCTTAGCCATCGGCAATGCCCGTTGCCCGGCGGCATTGAGAATCGCCTGACGACCGGTACGGTCGAACAAACGGATACCCAACGCCTGCTCAAGATTGCGCATTTGCGCGCTGACCGCTGATTGCGTGAGGCCAATGTGCATGCCGGCCGCCGCAAAAGTGCCGTAACGCGTGACGGCAATAAAGGTTTTCAATTCCCGCAGCATGGCAGTCTCGATTGATCGAAATAATTTGAGCTCGACGCAAAAACTATCGTCTTTCAATGAAAAAGCACAGCGCTAAACTGCCTCAACTCCTGACTATCTGAGGCCTGTGCGATGCAACTGTCCCCTTTCACTTGGCGATTCCAGTGTATGACCTGAGCGCTGCGCGCTCTTTCTACGGCGAAGTGTTTGGTCTGGAAGAAGGTCGCTCCAGCGATCATTGGGTCGATTTCAACTTTTTCGGCCATCAATTGGTGATTCACCTTGCGCCGAAAAACGCCTCTCAGGAAGCGGCGCACACCAACGCCGTGGACGGCCATAACGTGCCGGTTCCGCATTTCGGCGTGGTGTTGAGCATGGGTGAATGGGAGGCGCTGGCGCAGCGTTTGACGGCGTTGGACACGCAGTTCGTGATCGAACCCGGCATTCGCTTTCAGGGCCTGGTGGGCGAGCAAGCGACGATGTTTTTGTTCGACCCATGCGGCAATGCGCTGGAATTCAAGGCATTCAAGGACCTGAGTCAGTTGTTTGCCAAGTGAATACGTCACGCCTCGGCCAGCAGCCCTTCGATTGAGCCGTGACGCAGGGCGTCGTATTCGATCTGGCCGATACTGAAACGCATGTCGTTGGCGCGATGGGCCGCGGCATTGCGCTCGGCAAGGATTTCTTCAAGACGGGCCTCGATCGCTTCCCTGTCGACCGCGCCTGAACCGGTGAGCAACGCAGCAAACTTATCGCTGCCGAGGCGACCGATCACATCGCTTTCGCGGAAGGCAATGCGCAGCACATCAGCGAAGATTTTCAGCGCTTTATCGCTCGCGGCCCGGCCATACAGGTAGTGGGTGCGTTTGAAGTCATCAAGGTTGAACAGCAACAACGTGGCCGGTTTCTCCAGTTGTTGGCAAGCGTCCAGCCCTTGTTGGGCCAGCGCGGTAAACCCGTGGCGATTGGGGAGCAAGGTCAGCTCGTCCATGCTCGCCATCTGCACGCCCGTCAGCTCTTGCTCGGCCTTGCGGGCCAGGTCACGCAGCCATTCGCGTTCTTGTTGCGGCGAGGCGTACGGGAACGGCGCCAGCACCTGGCTTGACCGGTTTGCCTGGAATTAGCATGACTCACTCCGTTGGCGGGTATGGTCTTTAGAGTCGGCCATACCAGCATTGACTCCCCGTTACGGACCGCCGGTCAACTGCCCACCAGCGGACACGGCCCTCCAGCCTCCGCCCACAGTTTGAACTGTGTGACGAAAATATCGTGAGGCACCGGCACCGGCGGCCTCCCCACTCCCGGATTCCAGCCCCAAAGCACCAGTTTGTCTTCGCTGACATGTTTAATCAGTGCCGTAAAATCACGGTCGCCATTGCTCGCGCGATCCTTGATCAATGCGCAGAGCCTGTCGGCCGGCAGCCCGATCCAGGCCATTTTGTGCACGGCGGGCGGCAGGCTCCAGTGCGGCGCCCCCGGTGGCGTATGCGGCCCGTAACTGGCGGGCGCATTGGTTTCGGCATGACAGGTCGCACAGGGCAACCCGGCAGCGCCTTTACCATCCATCCCGCGCACCACATTCATCGCGTGAGGCGTACCCGCATCGAACTGCAATGGGGAATCCCCAGGGATATGACAATTCTGGCAGCGGGGGCTCTGGAAGACTTTTTGCACGGTATCGAACGCCTGCAAGGCCTCGCGGTCATCGGCGAACACGTGCGATGCGTAGGCTACGAGACAGATAAGGATCGCCGTCCCAAGCAACCAATGATGTCGTTTCATCTCACACCCCCGACAACTGCAACGGCAATTCCCGCAGACGCTGCCCGGTCAGGGCAAACACCGCGTTGGCCACAGCCGGTGCAACGGGCGGAACACCGGTCTCGCCGATGCCGCCAGAGCGTTCAGGTGCTCGGCACGATATGCACTTCGACCACCGGCATTTCGTTGAGCCGCAGCACCTGATAGTCGTGGAAATTGGACTGCACCACTTGCCCGTTCTTGAGCGTGAGTTTGCTGTGCAAGGCGAAGCTCAGGCCGAAGGTGACGCAGGATTCCATTTGCGCCGCGATGCTCATCGGGTTGACGGCAATCCCGCAGTCCACCGCGCACACCACGCGGTGGACCCGGATGGCCAGGTTGTCCTGAGACACCTCGGCGACGTGTGCAACGTAACTGCCGAAAGATTCATGCACCGCCACGCCCAGTGCGTGGCCGTCCGGCAGTGGCGCCTTCCAGTTGGCTTTCTCGACCGCCAGGTTCAGCACCCCCAAGTGCCGCGGGTGGTTTTCAGCAAGGTCCGTCGGTATTCCACCGGGTCCTTGCCCGCTGCGTCGGCCAGTTCATCGATCAATGACTCCATGACGAACCCCGTGTGGGTGTGCCCGACCGACCGTAGCCGCAAGACGCTGATTCCGGTTTTCGGCGAGTGCAAATCAACCTGATGATTGGCCAGGTCTTCGATATACGGGCTGTCGGCGACACCTTCGACCGAGGTTTTGTCGATGCCGTCCTTGACCATGGTGGCTTCAAGCAGGGTGTCGGCCATGATCGATTGCCCGACCATCGCGTGTTTCCAGGCGATCGGCATGCCGTCGGCATCCAGCCCGATTTTTGCCTGATGCAGGAACATCGAACGGTAGTAACCGCCGCGAATGTCATCCTCGCGCGCCCACACGGTTTTCACCGGTGCGCCTGCGGCTTTCGCGACCTGCACCGCTTCGGCGACAAAATCCGAGGTCGGATTGGCCCGACGCCCGAAGCCGCCACCGAGGAACTCGGTATGAATCTCAACTTGTTCGGGTTTGAGCCCGGTAATTTTGCCGGCGATCATTTGGTCCAGCGTCTGAAACTGCGTGCCGGTCCAGATCTCGCATTTGTCCTTGGTTATTTTCACCGTGCAATTGAGCGGTTCCATCGGCGCATGGGCCAGGTACGGCACGCTGTATTCGGCGTCGACAGACTTGACCGCTTTGCTCAATGCCGCGTTGGCATCGCCGGCCTTGCTGGCTGAAATACCGGGCGTGGCCGCCAGTTTACGGAAGCTTTCCAGCAGCTTCTGGCTGTCGAGCCCCGTGTTCGGCCCCGGGTTCCAGTCGATCTTCAGTGCGTCGCGCCCCAGCTTTGCAGCCCAGTAGTGATCGGCAATCACCGCGACGCCCGTGGGCACTTGCACCACTTTATGCACGCCGGGCACCGCCAGCGCTTCGGCGCCTTCAAAGGATTTGACGCTCCCGCCGAAGTACGGCGAACGCGCAACCATGGCCGTCATCAAGCCGTCGAACTGCACGTCCATGCCGAACTTGGCGCGGCCGGTGATTTTTTCCGGCGTGTCCAGGCGCTTGGTGGGTTTGCCGATGACCTTCCAGTCCTTGGCTTCCTTGAACTTGATCGAGGCAGGGTCCGGCACTGGCAACTTGCCGGCGTCATCGGCCAGTTCGCCGTAGGTTGCTTGCTGATCGCCGGCAAAGACCACACCGGACTCGGTACGGATTTGCGAGAGGCGCGACGTCGAAGCGCTTGGCCGCCGCTTCAACCAGCATCAGGCGGGCTGCTGCGCCGGCCTGCCGATAGCGGTCGAACTCCATCCACGTCGAGGTCGATCCGCCGGTGATTTGCATGCCACCGAAAGCGGGCATCCCGTACTCGGCCGCAGAGGCCGGTGAGTGTTCGACGCGGATTTTCGACCAATCAGCGTCCAGTTCTTCGGCGATCAACATGGTCAGGCCGGTCCAGATACCCTGGCCCATTTCCGAGTGACCCAGCAGCACCGTGACGCTGTTGTCGTTGCCGATCCGCAAAAAGGCATTGGGCGCAAATACATCGCCTTGATTCTCCGCACCCAAGGCAAAACGATGGGCACCGGGGATGACAAACGCCACCACCAGACCACCGCCCAACAGGGCACTACCCTTGAGAAAACCGCGACGTGAACTAACCAGAATGCTGTTCATTGTTCGGACTCCCCTAGCCTGGCATCAACCTATCTCGGCGGCGCGCTTGACTGCTGCGCGGATCCTTGGGTACGTGCCGCAACGGCAGATATTGCCGGAGAGCGCCTGATCGATGTCGCTGTCAGTGGGTTGGGGGATCTTCGCCAGCAATGCAGCGGCGGACATGATCTGCCCGGACTGGCAGTACCCGCACTGGACCACATCAAGCTCGGCCCACGCTTGCTGAACCGGGTGCGAACCGTCGGTGGACAGGCCTTCGATGGTGAGGATTTTCTGCCCATGGGCCACGGCGGTGGCGGGTGTGATGCAGGAGCGCAACGGCGCACCATCGACGTGCACGGTACAAGCGCCGCACTGGGCCATTCCACAGCCGAATTTGGTGCCGGTCAGGTGCGCGACATCACGCAGGACCCAGAGCAGCGGCATGTCCGCGGGGACATCCAGTTCCTGATCCTGACCATTGATGTTGAGGGTCAACATGGTGAAGTTCCTCAGACTCACAGTGTCCTGAAGGGCGTCGCTGTGACGGTCGACTGTCTACGCGCGCCTTTGGGTTATCCCTTCAGCTAAGCGCAAATTGCCGGGCGAGACCGGTTCATCGACCACCGGTCACGCCAACAAGACTGCATCCATAGGTTATGTAGCAGCTGCCGAGCCCGCGAGGTTGCGTCCGGCGACGCAGTCGTCGTAAATACCGCGAATGCGGCTTTACTGTCACACCGCAGCGGCTGATTTAACGACGACTTCGTCGCCGAACGCAGCCTCGCGGGCTCGGCAGCTGCTACGGGGGTTTAGAAGTCAGTGGACACCGACACTTCACGCCATGCCTGCAGCTCTGCAGCAACAAAGGTGTTTTTGGCTTCAATCGCCGCCACACAATCACTGCCCAGCGGCAGGCGTAGCGGCGCATTTTGTGATTCCACCAAGGTGATCATGGTCTGCGCGAGTTTGTCTGGATCACCCGGCTGATTGAGGGTCACAGCCTTGGCGATTTGGCGCACCTGACCCGCCGTGCCGTCGTAGTCGCCAATCGAGGACGGGGATTCGACCAATGAATTACCTTCGAGGAACTCAGTACGGAAGTAGCCGGGCTCCACCACGGTCACTTTGATGCCCAGCGGCGCCAACTCGGCATGCAACGCCTCGCTCAAGCCTTCGACGGCAAATTTGGTCGAGCAATACACGCCGAAACCCGGCCCCGACGCGTAGCCACCCACGGACGAGAGATTGATCACATGCCCGTTGCGAGCGGCGCGCATGTGGGGCAGAACGGCACGGGTGACATTCAACAGGCCGAACACATTGGTTTCGTACAGGCGCCGGACTTCATCGGCACTGGCTTCCTCGACCGCTCCGAGCAAGCCGTAACCGGCGTTGTTGACCAGCACGTCAATGCGCCCGAAGTGTTCAATGGCGGTATTGGCGACGGCAATGCCTTGCGCCTCATCGGTGACATCCAGGGTAACCGCCAGTAAACCGGGTTGATCGCCGAAGCGTTGAATGACGGTCTTCGCGTCACGGGCGGTGGCAACGACCGCATCGCCATTGGCCAGTGCGGCGGCCGTGATCCTGGCGCCAATACCGCGCGAAGCACCCGTGATAAGCCAGACACGTTTGAAAGAGTGGGAAGTGGTCATGGTTGAATCCTCGTGATCATTGGGGGGTGAACACAAGGTACGCAGACCGATTGGTTTGAAAAATGGCCTCGTGCTACAAGCACTATGAAACTGTCTTTCATAATGGCGCTGACAATGAACCAGGATCCTTTTGACGGTTTGACCGAGTTTCTGGCGGTCGCCGAGCACAAGAGCTTCACCGTCGCGGCCTCTCGCCTGGCGGTGACGCCTACGGCAGTCAGCCATGCGATCAAGCTGTTGGAACGTCGTACCGGTGTGCTGTTGTTTCAGCGCACCACACGCCGGGTCGCCTTGACCGAGGCCGGTGCCAGTCTGTTTGCTCGCTTGCGTCCGGCGGCCAGCGAGATCGATGAAGCGCTGGCGATGCTCGGCGGTTTCCGCGATCAACCGATGGGCACGCTGCGCATCACCGCGCCACGGTTGTCCGGCGCTTTATTGATCGAGCCGCTGATTCCGCTGTTTCGCCAGGCGTATCCGCAAGTCAGCCTCGATATCTCTCTGGACGATGCCACCGTCGACTTGATGACCGGCGGTTTCGACGCCGGGATCCGGCTCGGTGAGTCCATAGAGAAAGACATGATCGCCGTGCGCCTGACATCGGATTTGCAGTGGTCGGTGGTGGGCTCGCCGGCCTACTTCGCCAAGGCTGGAAAACCGCTCAGCCCCGAAGACCTGACCGGACATGAATGCATCGGCTTTCGCTTCTCGACCTCCGGCAGCGCTCACCGCTGGGAGTTTCGCCGTAACGAACGAGATTTTACGGTAGGCGTCGAGGGCGGGTTGACGGTCAATGATCGCCGGCTGCTGATCTCTGCCGCCCGCAATGGCCAGGGATTGGCGTATGCCTGCGATCTGGAGATCATCGACGAATTGGCGACGGGTCAGTTGGAGCGCGTGCTGCAACCGTTTGTCCCTCTGAGCACGGCCTTGTACCTGTACTTTCCGAGCCGTACACAGACACAGCCAAAACTGCGCGCCTTCATCGATCTGGCCACCCGGTGGATCGCCGACCAGCGCTTCCTCAACCGCTAGTTCCGGGCTTTCCAGCCGGCCTCAAACCACCGCAGGAGTCAGGCCTTTACTCAACCGATATTGGGCCAGCAGGCGCATGACGTAGCCAATCTTGAGGAACGTAGGCCCGATGATGGTCATGGCATGCATCGACACCAGCAGCACAATCGACATCGGACCGGCGTACAGATAGGCGCCGTAGATACCGGCAAACAGCATAGTCAGGCCGGCACCCAGCACTTTGCTCGACAGGTGCAGAACGTTCAGCGGGTTATTGAAAAAATCGAACATTTTGTCGTACTCCCGAATCAGATCAGTTGTACGTAGGACTATCAAGTCTCGTGCCAGGCAGCGACCCGTTTAAAATCAATAACTTGAAAATAGACGAGTCATATCGACCACAGCACAAATTAGTCGATATGACCATGACCCAAGTCAATATGACTTCATTTTTTCACCCAATTATCGATCTACGGTCCAACCGATTGGCGACAGGCTGACTACGCTGATAGTCCAGCATGAGTAACCCGTAGAGGAGCGCCACCATGCATCGCGTGCAAAAACTGACTCCGTGCCTCTGGTTCGACACTCAGGCCGAAGAGGCGGCGAAGTATTACTGTTCGATCTTCGATCATTCAAAAATCACCGGCACCACCCATTACGGCAAGGCCGGCCAGGAGGTTCACGGCATGCCCGAAGGGTGGGTGCTGACGGTCAGCTTCGAGCTCGACGGGCAACCTTTTACCGGCCTCAATGGCGGCCCGCATTTCAAGTTCAATGAAGCGGTATCCTTCCAGGTCAATTGCCAGACCCAGGAGGAAATCGACTATTACTGGGGCGAGCTCTCCAACGGCGGCGACTCACAGGCCCAGCAGTGTGGCTGGCTCAAGGACAAATTCGGCCTGTCCTGGCAAATCGTGCCGATTCCGTTCATGGAGATGCTGAATAATCCGGACACGACCAAGTCCCAGCGCGCCATGCAGGCCATGATGCAGATGAAAAAACTCGACATTGCCGAGCTGCAACGAGCCTTTGACGGCGAGAGCTAATACACTCCAGGGCTGACCTGTCGAGGACGCCGAAGATGAAGCACGCTGCTGCCAAAAACGCCGACAAAGCCCCGCGCTTCTGGCGTGATGAAGCCCTGCCCTTCATCGAGGCCCGCGCGATCGCCGACGGCCGCGAAGTCTGCTACACCCGACACGCCCACGAGCATTTTTCCATCGGTGCGATTACCGCCGGGTGCAGCACCTATCACCATGAACAATCAGCGTTTCAGGTCAGCGCCGGTACCGTGGTGCTGATGAATCCCCATGACGTGCACGCCTGCAATCCAATCGACGATCAGCCATGGTCGTACCTGATGCTGTATGTCGAGACGCCGTGGCTGACCGATTTGCAGCATCAGCTCGGCTTCAACCAGGACTCGGCGTTCCGGCGGTTTTCCACCACCCATACCCGCGATCCACAGCTGTTTGTCGGCCTGCAAAAGCTCTACCAAATATTGGTCGATCCCGAACAGGATGTGCTGCGAAAACACAGTGCGGCGGTGGAGTTTTTTACCGATGTGCAACAGCGACTCGAACCGCTCGACCTCCCGTTGCGCGAACCCAATTTCAAGCTGGAACGGGCCGCCGACTACATCCGCGACAACTGCACGCACCTGCTCAAGCTTGAAGACATCTGCGAAGCGGCTCAGCTGTCACCGTCCTACTTGATCCGCGCCTTCAAACAGCATTACGGCATGACGCCCCACGCGTTCCTGGTCAACCGGCGTATCCAGTTCGCCCGGGATCAATTGCGTAACGGCAAGTTGATCGCCGATGTCGCGCTGGAAGCGGGGTTTGCTGATCAGGCGCATTTTCAGCGGGCATTCAAACAGCACCTGGCCGCGACGCCGGGACAGTATCGCGGCTGATCAGGGCAGTAACAGATACACCGCACACACGGCCAACAGCACCGCCATGGTCCGATTGAACAGGCGCATGCCCGCCGGGTTGCTCAAGTAGCCACGCAGAAATGTCCCGGCGTACACCCAGCAACCCACCGACACATAACAGATCACCAGATACACCGCCGCAAACTGCCACACCAACCGCGCCTCACCGTCCGCGACGAAGGCGCCCATCCCAGCCACACACGCCAGCCACGCCTTGGGGTTGAGCCATTGCATGACTGCGCCGTACAGCATCGACGGCGCCCGGCCCGTCACGTTGGCATCGAGCCGGCCATCGTCCGCCGCCAGTTTCCAGGCCATGAACAACAAAAACGCCACGCCCGCCAGTTGCACCACCCGCGTCAGCGCCGGCCACAACCGCAAGACCTCATGCAACCCCAGCCCCATCAGCACCAGCAACAAAACGAACCCCAGCGTTGCCCCGGCGACATGCCGTTGACTGGCGCGAAAGCCGTACTGCGCGCCCGAACTCAACGCCACAATGTTCACCGGCCCCGGCGTTATCGACGCGACCAGGGCAAACGTTGCCATGGAGATAATCAGACTCATCGCACACCTTCTTCAATTCAGGGAAATCAGCGCCCACGGTAACGAGCACCCAACCCTGCGTATTGAAGAAAACTGCCTAAAGCATTGGCACGTTTTTGTAGCAGCTGGCGAAGCCTGCGTTCGGCGGTGCAGCCGTCGTCAGACCCGACGACTCGGTGTTTCAGGTACGACGTGCATTCAGGTTTTACGACGGCTGCGCCGCCGAACGCAGCCTTCGGCAGCTGCTACAGGGGGCGGGCGTTGACTCAATCGTCCTCGTGTAGCTTGATGCCCCGGGCATGGAGCACATGCGGAACGACCAGCACCAGCAGCGTCAATGCGAGGAACGACGCGGCGATGGGTTGGGTAAAGAAGGTCGTCCAGTCGCCCTGACTGATCGACAAGGCGTTGCGCAACTGCTTCTCCGCCATCGGCCCCAGCAGCATGCCCACGATCACAGGCGCCACGGGAAAGTCGAAACGGCGCATCAGCACCCCGCCCCAACCGATGCCAAGCATCAGCAACAGATCAAACGAAGAGTGGCGCATCCCGTACACGCCGATGGTGGCAAACACCAGGATGCCGGCGTTCAAATAGGGCCGGGGGATTTGCAGCAACTTGACCCATAGCCCCACCAGCGGCAGGTTCAGCACCAGCAGGATGACGTTGCCGATGTACAGCGAGGCGACAAGGGTCCAGACCAGGTCGCCCGAGGTCTGGAACAACATCGGGCCCGGTTGCAGGTTGTAGTTCTGGAACGCGGCCAACAGGATCGCCGCTGTGGCGGAGGTCGGGATGCCCAGGGTCAGCAGCGGCACCAACGAACCGGTCGCGCTGGCATTGTTGGCCGCTTCGGGGCCGGCGACCCCTTCAATCGCGCCCTCGCCTTTGCTGCCGGCAAACTCTTTCGGGTATTTACTCAGCTTGCGCTCGGCCGAATAGGACAGAAACGTCGGAATCTCGGCACCACCCGCCGGAATCGAGCCGAACGGAAAACCGATCAACGTGCCGCGCAGCCAGGCCGGAACCGAGCGTTTCCAGTCGGCGCGGGTCATCCACAACGAAGACATGCGATGCCGGCCGCTGGTTTCTTCTCTCTGGTAGAGCAGGCTGTACAACGCCTCCCCCACCGCAAACAAACCGACAGCCACCAACACCACTTCGATGCCGTCCACCAGTTCCGGCACGCCCAGCGTGTAGCGGGCGATGCCAGAGGTCGAGTCCAGGCCGATCAACCCGATGGTCAGGCCAACCCCCAGTGAGGCAAAACCGCGCAGCATCGATGCGCCGAGTACCGCCGACACGGTGGTGAACGACAACACCAGGATCGCAAAATATTCCGCTGGACCAAATTTCAGCGCCAGCGTGGCCACCACGGGGGCGAACAGCGTCAGCAGGATGGTGGCGATGGTCCCGGCGACAAATGAACCGATGGCCGCGGTGGCGAGTGCCGGCCCGGCCCGACCGTTGCGGGCCATCAGGTTACCTTCCAGCGCTGTGACCATGGAGGACGACTCCCCCGGCGTGTTGAGCAGGATGGAGGTGGTCGAGCCGCCAAACTGTGCGCCGTAGTAAATACCGGCGAACATGATCAACGCTCCGGTGGGATCAACCTTGGCCGTGATCGGCAGCAACAGCGCCACCGTCAGTGCCGGACCGATACCGGGCAACACGCCAATCGCGGTACCCAGCAGGCAGCCGATAAAACCCCACATCAAATTGATCGGCGACAACGCGGCGGAAAACCCCATCGCCAGGCTTGCAAGAATATCCACCGGATTGCACTCCTTCGGGCCGGATCAGAGCCAGGCGTTGATAAGGGGCGGCAGGGAAACGCCGAGCCCGACGTTGAACAGCCAGTAAATCGGTAGCGTCAAGGCAATGCCGATGGCCAGGTCCCGAAGCGGATGGCGACTGCCGAACCCACGTGCCGAACAGGCAAACAGCAACCCGGCCGAGAGGACGAAGCCGATGAGGTTAATCAACAACGCAACCCCCACCAGCCCCGCCGTCACCCAGGCGGCACCGAGCTTGCCGTCGGGCAGCACCTTGGCCGACTCGTCATTGTGGTCCGCCAATTCGCGAAACCCACCGGTACTGGCCTGGTAACTCAAGAGCAAACCGACGACACCGAGGAACACCGCCAGCCCCATGGGATAGACATGAGCGCCCAAAATCACGAAGCCCCTTTCAGGAGGAAACCGCCAGGCACCGAACGCCAGAACGCCACTGATGGCGATGAGGCCAAGGCCAATCGCCAACTGTGGCACCACGATGGTACGGGGTCCGCTCATGTCAAATCAGCCCGACTTTGACCAGCATCTCCCGTAGGCGCACGTGTTCTTCGTCAACAAACTTGCCGAATTCATCGCCGGTCAAAATACTCGGCGACCATGCGTTGATTTGAATATTGTCCTGCCAGGATTTGCTCTTGGCGGCCGCCACCACGGCGTCGGTCAGCGTCTGGCGCTGCTCGGGGCTCAGGCCTGCGGCGCCGTAGACACCGCGCCAGTTGCCGATCGTCACGTCGTAGCCTTTCTCCTTGAGGGTCGGTGCATCGATCCCGGCAACGCGTGCCGGAGCACCAATGGCGAGCACACGGAACTGGCCGGCCTTGATGTATTGGCCCAATTCCGCATACCCCCCGGTGATCACTTTGATCTGGCCGCCCAATGCCTGGGCAACCACTTCGCCGCCACCGCCGGTAGCGATGTAGTTGACCTTATCGACCGGGATATTCATTTTGCCGGCCAGTTCGGCGATCCCGATGTGATCGACCGAGCCTTTGGAGCCGCCGCCCCAGGTGATGCTGGTCGGTTTGTCTTTAAAGGCTTTGAGCAAGTCTTCCAGAGTTTTAAAGTCGGACTCCTTGCGCACGGCAATGACGTTGTACTCAGTGAACAGTCGGGCAATCGGCGTCACGTCCTTCAAGGTGATTTGCGGTTTGTTCTGCTCAATGCCCGCGACCATGATTGCGCCGACCACCAGCAACGCTTCGCCATCACCCTTGGTGCTATTGGCAAACTGCGCCAGCCCCAGCGTACCGCCGGCGCCGCCCTTGTTTTCGTAGGTGGCGCTTTTGGCGACACCGGCTTCGATCAAGGCTTTGCCCAACTGGCGGGCAGTCTGGTCATAGCCGCCACCGACCGACCCCGGGGCCATGAACTTAACGGTGTCCAGCGCCATGGCGGGTGTCGAGAGCGCGGCAGCGGTGATAGCCACGGCAACGGCATAATTGAAGCGGCGGATCGCAGCGAACATAAGCAGTCTCCAGATCTTGTTTTTGTGAGTGCTGATTAAATCTCGCCCAAGCGCAAGCGTTGCTCACTGAACAGGCGTCTGTGAACAAGCGTAGGTCATGGTTTTGATAGGTGGTGTGCGTTTACCGAAGAGGAACACCTCAAGGTACGTCGACAGCCTCTGGCACAGCGGCCCTCGGACGCTTCGCCAGGCCGATTTTGCGGGCGATGTCCATGAAAGGCGTCACGATCAGGCTGTACACCGTCAGGTAACGCTGGTGATCCGCATCGCCAGTGCCAAAGCGGAGCGCTTCGGGCTGGGGGGTGGTGACGTAAAGCGTGCCGAACATCCAGTCCCAGAGTGACAGGTTGATGCCAAAGTTCTTGTTGAAGTGTTTCGGCGCATCGCTGTGATGAATCTGGTGTTGGGCCGGGCTGTTCAGCACATGTTCGATCACCGGCCCAAACGACAGCCAGACATGGGTATGGCGCAGGTTGGCCGCAAAGCCGTTGAGGATCAGCACCATCCAGGTCACGCCAAACAAGGTGTAGCGGCTGATTTCGCCGCCACAGGCGTACCAGAAGATCCCGGCAAAGGCACCGATGCACAGCGTATTGGTCACCTTCTCGACTATTTTTTCCACGAAGTGGATTCGGCTGGCGGTTGCCGGGACCAGCACCGGCGCCGAGTGATGGACCTTGTGAAAGTCCCACAGCCAGCGGGAGTGAAAGGCGCGATGGCCCCAATAGTTGGCGAAATCCTTGACCATGAACACGCCCAGGCCATAGGTCAGCGACAACGCAGGGTGTTCCTCGACTTGCAGGCGCGCGCCCCACAGCTCAGTGAAAAAATGCACGTAGTCGCCGGAGCGCAGGATATAGGCGTCCACCAGGCCGAAGATGGGCAACACCAGCATGACTTTCAAAATGGCGCGGACGAAGTAGTAGCGGTAATCCAGCAACGCCGAGCGATGCAGGTGAACCCGGCGGCCGCCGATGAATTGCCAGAACGTAGAGGCGTCGGTCAAACCACGGGATTTGCGGTAGCAGAACAGCCCATAGGCGACGCTGTAGGAAGTCATGAGAAACAGCAGGCCGAAGCGGCCGTTCAAATCGAAAATGCCGAAAAACTGGTCGGCGACCGGCTCAATCACCCATCGGGATAAATAATCATAAAAAAACATCAGAACTTCCACGCGCGACGGACCTCCGGCAAATGAAAACGAAGTCTAGATCATTCTCAATTGCAAAACTAACGCCGTTCGGCCAGTTTCGTCAGGTATAAGCCCCCACCACTCGCTTCACCGCCATCAGCGCCTCCCGCAGCGTGTCCATGCCCACCGAGCCGAGCGCGAGGCGGATCGCATGGGGCACATGAACAGAGGTGGCAAACGGCTCGGCGGTGGACACCGACACGTGCTCGCGCATCAAGGCCATGGCGATCTGGTCCGCCCTTGCATCCTCCGCCAGCGGCAGCCAAAGAAAATAGGACGAGGGATGGCTGACCACGCGCAGACCCGCCAATACCTCACCAGCCAAAATCTGCCGGGCCTGGGCATCCGCGCGTTTTTGCGCTTCCAGCGTACTGACGGTTCCATCGTCGAGCCATGCGCAGGCGATGGCGGTCATCACGCCAGGGGTGTTCCAGGTGGTGGCCTTGATCGTGCGCTTCAATGCCTCCACCCAGTGCGCAGGCGCGGCGACGAAACCGACGCGCAACCCGGTGGCGATGTTCTTGGAAAACCCTGAAACGTAGACCGTTCTTTCCGGTGCCAACTCGACGATGGGCAGTGGCGCCTCTTCTGCGAGAAACGCGTACGCAGCGTCTTCAATGATCAGCAGGTCATGCTGACGCGCAATTGCCACCAACCGGGCGCGCTGATCCGCCGGCATCACCCATCCCAGCGGATTGTGCAGCGTCGGCATGGTGTAGACCGCGCGCACCGAGCGGCTGCGGCAGAGCCCGGCGAAGGCATCGAGATCAGGCCCCTGATCGGAGACGGGAATGGGCACCACTTCAAGATGCAACGCCTCGGCCAGCAGCTTGAACCCGGGGTAGGTCAACGCGTCAGCCGCGATCACGTCACCGGGTTTGAGCAACGCCATCAGGGTCACCGCCAATCCATGCTGAGCCCCACTGACAATCAGAATCTGCTCGGCCTCGACCGTCAGTCCTCGCGTCAACAAGTGCCGCGCAATCGAGGCCCGCTCATGCAGGCGGCCCGCATGTGGCTGGTAACGCAAATGCGCCTCCAGGTCACCGGACAGCGCGAGTTGGCGCAATGCCTGGCGCAACAGGTCAGCCTGCCCCGGCACCGAGGGATAGTTGAAATTGAGATCGATCATCCCCGCCGCCACGTCGGGTTGTTCGATGCCCTGGCCGGGCAACAGCGAGGTTTCCCGGACGAACGTGCCCCGCCCCGTTTCACCACTGACCAGCCCCATGGCTTCGAGCTCTGCATAGACCCGGCTGGCCGTAACCAATGCCAACCCTTCGGTGGCAGCCAGTTGCCGGTGCGTGGGCAAGCGCGTACCGGGAGGTAGACGGCCAGCGCGAATATCAGCGGCAAAGGTGTCGACCAGCGACTTGTATCGGGAGCGCGGCATGTCGGGGTGTATCCATGACAATTTTTTGATTGTATCGATACTCGGTCATACGATGGGTTTCATGCAACCCGACCTTGAGCGTGAATGAAATGGAACGCACTTCTGAGCTGCAAAACCGGACGCTGGAAAACCGCCCCCAGGAAAATCAGGCCAGCGGCTGGATCAATGGCCTGATCGGAGTCGTGATCTTCAGCGGCTCGCTACCCGCGACACGGGTAGCGGTACTGGAATTCGATCCCGTTTTCCTCACGGTCGCCCGTGCCACCATCGCCGCCCTTCTGGCGCTCTGCCTGCTGCTGATGTTCAAAGAAAAGCGCCCGGCACGAAGCCAATTACTGCCCTTGATCATCGTGGCACTGGGCGTGGTGGTCGGGTTTCCGCTGTTGACCGCGCTGGCCCTGCAATACGTGACGTCGGCGCATTCCATCGTGTTTGTTGGCCTGCTGCCACTGGCGACTGCGGTGTTCGGGGTCTTGCGCGGTGGCGAGCGGCCGCGACCGGTATTCTGGCTGTTCTCGGTGTTGGGCAGTCTGTTGGTGGTCGGCTTCGCCGTGTCACAGGGCCTGACCGCCTCGCCGCAAGGCGACATCCTGATGCTGTTGGCGATCCTCGCCTGCGGCCTGGGGTATGCCGAAGGCGCGAAGCTGTCCCGGACGCTCGGCGGCTGGCAGGTGATTAGCTGGGCGCTGGTGCTGGCGCTGCCGGTCATGGCGGCATTGACGTGGTGGCGCCTGCCCGCCTCGTTCACCCACATCAGCACACCGGCCTGGTTCAGCCTGGCGTATGTGTCGCTGTTCAGCATGTTGATCGGTTTTGTATTCTGGTATCGCGGACTGGCGCAGGGCGGAATTGCGGCGGTGGGACAACTTCAACTGCTGCAGCCGTTTTTTGGCTTGGCGCTGGCGGCGACATTACTGCACGAACAGGTCAGCATCGGCATGCTCGGGGTCACCGTGGCAGTGATCCTTTGCGTGGCAGGCGCGAGAAAATTTGCCAAGTAACGAAAGTGTACTGCGGCTTGCGTCCATGGCTGTATGGGGAAAACCGTACAGCCTCCATGATAAAAATAGCGCTCTCGCTCCCGGAGACACGCCATGGACCTCGCCACCCTCACGCTTTTTTTTGCCCGCCTGCTTTGCCCTGAACATGGCGCCCGGCCCGAATAACCTGCTGTCGGTCAGCAACTCGACGCGTTACGGCTATCGCGCCTCCTGCGTGGCCGGGATCGGGCGATTGCTGGCGTTTGCCGGGATGATCGCCCTCGCCTCCGCCGGGTTGGCGGTGGTGCTGCAAACCTCCGAGCTGCTGTTCTACGGGATCAAGATTCTCGGCGCGGCCTATCTGTTTTACCTCGCCTGGCAATTGTGGCGAGCCGACCCTGGCGCCGAGCGTGTCGACACCCGCGCGCCCGTCGGTGTACTGGCCCTGGCGCGGCAGGAGTTCCTGGTGGCGGCCGGCAATCCCAAGGCCATCCTGATCTTTACCGCGTTCCTGCCCCAGTTCGTCGATCCGACCCGCGCCGTGACGCCGCAGTTTGCGTTGCTCGGTGCGTTGTTTTTGGTACTGGAATGGATCGCCATCAGCGCTTACGCCTACATGGGTTTGCACATGCGTCGCTGGTTCGCCGAGCCTTCCGGCAAGCGGATGTTTAACCGGTGCTGCGCGGGGTTGCTGTCGGCGGCGGCTTCGGTGTTGTTGATGGCGAAGCGGGTGTAGCCAGTCGGATGGGGGCGTTGATTATTCACATTACGTGTGTAACGCCTTCACTTTAGTGCTCTTGATGCAATATCTGCGATGAATATGCTGTTCACAGGTTGAATCCGTGATCTCGCATAAGACAGAGAAAGAGCCCGTCCCCATGAACAGCCCCAGAACCCTCTATCAGAAGCACATCGACAGCCACACCGTTTGCCCTCTTGATGATGAAGGTCATGTGCTCCTGTACATAGACCGACAAGTCGCCAACGAATACACCAGTCCGCAGGCATTCAGCGGCATGCGTGAAGCGGGCCGCAGCGTCTGGCGCCCGAGGTGCAACGCTGGCGGTTGTCGACCACGTTAACCCGACAACCCCCGTTCGCATTGCGACCATGCCGGACTCAGGTGGCGCACAGCAGGTGTCGTACTTCGAAGAAAACTGCCGTGACTTCGGTATCGAACTGTTTGACGTGCTCGACAAGCGCCAGGGTATCGAACACGTTGTCGCGCCCGAGCAAGGCTTTATATTGCCCGGAATGGTGGTCGCCGCGGGTGACAGCCACACCACCACCTATGGTGCATTGGGGGCATTCGGTTTCGGCATTGGCACTTCTGAAATCGAGCACTTGCTGGCATCGCAGACGCTTGTCTACAAGCGCCTGAAGACTCTGCGCGTCACGGTGAACGGGATACTTGGGCCCGGCGTGACATCCAAAGACATCATCATGGCGCTGATTGAAAACATCGGTGCATCAGGTGCCACCGGCTACGCGATCGAGTTTGCCGGCCCGGCCATCACAGACCTCAGCGTCGAAGCCAGAATGACCATCTGCAACATGGCCGTTGAAGCCGGCGCGAGGGGCGCCTTCATGGCACCAGATGACAAGGTATTTGCCTACCTGCAACTCAAGCCACGCGCGCCTCAAGGTGAGTTGTGGGAAAAGGCAGTCGCCAAATGGCGAGCGCTGCACAGTGACGAAGGGGCGCACTTCGATCGCGAAGTGACACTCGACGTCAATGCACTGGAGCCGATGGTCACGTGGGGAACGAGTCCGGACCAGGCCGCGCCCGTGGGCGGTCATGTGCCGGACCCCGCCGCACAGCCAGACTTCATTCTTCGCCAAGGCATGCAACGAGCGCTGGACTACATGGGGCTAACCCCGGGAATGCCGCTGAGCGATGTGGTGATCAGCCACGCATTCATTGGCTCGTGCACCAACGCTCGAATTGAAGACTTGCGGGATGTCGCTCGCGTTGTGCGCGGCAAGCGTGTTGCGACTCATGTACGCGCGATGATCGTTCCCGGCTCAACCTTGGTCCGCAACCAGGCTGAAGAGGAAGGGCTTGCACAAATTTTCCTTGACGCCGGTTTTGAGTGGCGTCAATCGGGCTGCTCGATGTGCCTGGCCATGAATGACGACGTGCTTGCACCCGGTGATCGCTGCGCATCCAGTACCAATCGCAATTTTGAAGGACGTCAGGGCGCGGGGGCTCGTACTCACTTGATGAGCCCTGCCATGGTGGCCGCTGCGGCGATCACCGGGCACTTGACCGACGTTCGTTCATTCGCCCTGGAGGCTTGAAACATGCAACCTTTCGATACCGTGAGTGGCAGCGCCGCGCCGTTTCTGGCTTCCAACATCGACACCGACGTGATCATGCCCAAGCAGTTCCTCAAAGGCATTGATCGCAAAGGGTTGGACCGAGGCCTGTTTTTCGATCTGCGGTTCCTTGAGTCAGGGGCGCCGAACCCCGATTTCATCCTCAACCAACCGGCGTGGAGCGATGCGGCGTTTTTAGTGGTCGGGCCTAACTTTGGTTGTGGTTCAAGCCGCGAGCACGCTGTTTGGGGCCTGAAGCAGGTGGGTATCCGCGCGCTTATCGGCACCAGCTTTGCCGGTATTTTTTACGATAATTGCCAACGCAATGGCGTACTCGCCATTCAAGTGTCTGAGGCCCAACTGAAACACATTGCGGGGGTCATCAGCGTCGCGGAAACCGCGAAGATCAGCGTGAATTTGCCCGAGCAGGAAATCCGACTGGCTGACGGATCGGTCGTTGCTTTCGAGATCGATCAGCTGCGCAAGCAATCGTTGCTGCTGGGGCTTGATGCCATCGGC
Organism: Pseudomonas sp. S2_F03; assembly: GCF_054668335.1. Classification (NCBI taxonomy): domain Bacteria; kingdom Pseudomonadati; phylum Pseudomonadota; class Gammaproteobacteria; order Pseudomonadales; family Pseudomonadaceae; genus Pseudomonas; species Pseudomonas sp. S2_F03. The sequence goes on from NZ_CP162759.1 coordinate 124,084, forward strand.
ACCACCCTGCAGCGTGCAGAGCAAATCAGAAGTTTTGAATTCCGGCACCTGTCGGAAAATCCCTGGCTGTAATCGCAATCAGGGGCTGGCGGTGGACTGCCAATTGGTCCTCCGCCGACACCTCAATCAAGTGACAGCTTGCGAAAATACTCTTCGAGAAACTCGACACAAACCCTCAACTTCGCTGACTGGCTGAGCCTTGTGGGGTACACCGCCCAAACGTTCGCACTCTGGGTGTATTCGTGAAGTACCTGCACCAAACGCCCCTGTTCCAGCATCGGCTTTACGTCCCACATCGACCGCAACAGGATCCCTCCTCCGCTCAACGCCCATTCCAGTACGATCTCGCCATTGTTGGAAGACAACGGGCCGCTGACTCGCACCGACTCTTCCTGTCCGTCCTTTGTCAGGTTCCAGACGCCAAATGCGTTATCGCGCTCTTTCAGGACCAGACAATCATGGTTTTTCAAGTCATCCAGTGAGCGAGGCATGCCTCTGCGCGCCAGGTACTCCGGTGTCGCACACAGCACTCGTCGGTTGCTCACAAGCTTTCGCCCCAAGTGCTGACCCGGCAGGTCATCCCCCACACGGATCTCCAGGTCGAACCCCTCCCCGACGATATCGACGACGCGGTCAAACACGTCCAGGCGGATGTCGAGTTTCGGGAAGGTCTGCGACAGTTTGCAGAGGGCGGGCGCTACGTGGTTGCGTCCAAAACCGAAGCTGCTGCAAATGTGCAAGGAACCCGTGGGTTCATGCCGCGCTTCAGATATTTCGCCCACAAAATCGTCAAGGTCACCCAGCAGCTTTTCTGCCCATAGTCGGGTTCGTTCGCCATCGTCGGTCAACGCGATACGTCTTGTCGTGCGGTGCAACAGCTTTGTAGACAGCGTCGACTCCAATACTGAAATACGCTTGCTGATGTAAGCCGGTGAATAACCGAGCTCTTCTGCGGCACTGGCAAAGCCATTTTTTCGAATGACGGTGAGAAAGACCTTGAGATCTTCCGGCAAGGGAAATTGATCACGATTCGTGTTCATACGCCTCATAGTTCCGCTATTTATCTCGTTATTTGCGAAGGATAGCATCGAACTACCGAGTGGAAACAAGCACCTGGTTAACCGTGAGTTTCTGAATCCTCGATAAAAACAACATGAGGAAATAGCACCATGAACAAGTCTTATGAGCCGTCTCTAAAAATCGAGGACACCCGCGATACCGGGTTTCGTCAGCGCTTGCGCAGTCTGTGTGCCTATGAAATTGGTGTTATCCCGCTACCGGTTTTTCTCGGCATCGCGGTGATCGTTTATCTGTCAGCCCACTTGGGTTTATTGCCTAAGAACATGATCGGCGGCCTCGCCATCATCATGACAATGGGCGTGTTTTTTGGCCAACTGGGCTCACGTCTGCCGATCCTGAAGGAAATCGGTGGCGGCGCCATTCTGTGCTTGATGCTGCCCTCCATTCTTGTGTTCTATGGCTTCTTCGGACCCGCCACCATTGACGCGACAAAAATGTTGATGAAGGAAGCCAACTTTTTGTACTTCGTCATTGCCAGCCTGGTCGTCGGCAGCATTCTGGGGATGAGTCGCTTTATTCTGGTTCAAGGCATGATCAGGATGTTCATACCGCTGCTTGTCGGAACCGTGGCTGCCGTGGGCAGTGGGCTCCTTGTAGGGAAACTGGTCGGCTACAGTTTCTACCACACCTTCTTTTTCATCATTGTTCCGATCATTGGCGGAGGGATTGGTGAAGGGATATTGCCGCTGTCGCTGGCCTACTCTGCGATCCTCGGTGGCACGCCAGACATCTACGTTGCCCAATTGGCGCCGGCCGCTGTGGTCGGCAACATCGCGGCGATTATCTGCGCGGGTTATCTGGCCCGTCTGGCGCTCAAACGCCCGCACCTCAATGGCGAAGGATCACTGATCCGGGCCAAGGACGAGAATGACAAATTCCAGGTCAAGGAAGAGAGCAACTCGGTATTCGATTTCAGACTGATGGGTGCAGGCGTCTTGATCATCTGCGCCTTCTTCGTCCTGGGCGGTCTGCTTGAAAAAGTCGTGGGAATTCCAGGTCCTGTCATGATGATCCTCGCCGCCGTGCTCTTTAAGTACGTGCGTGTCTTGCCGGAAAAACTGGAAAAAGGTGCGAACAGTTTCTACAAACTGGTTTCCGCCGCCTTCATCTGGCCCGTCATGATCGGTCTGGGCATGTTGTATGTTCCGCTCGATAGCGTCGTAAAAGTCTTTTCTATCGGCTACGTTCTAGTCTGCGTTTCGGTAGTGGTCTCAATGACCGTCGCAGGTTTTTTCATCGGCAACCTGATGAAAATGTACCCCATCGAATCAGCCATCGTGACCTGCTGCCACAGCGGCCTTGGAGGCACCGGTGATGTAGCGATTCTGTCAGCGGCCAATCGTATGTCACTGATGCCATTCGCACAGATCTCCACGCGTATCGGCGGTGCGTCGACGGTGATCCTGGCAACTATTCTTTTGCGGATGTTTGTTTGATACCGGAGAAATGTCGTCGATCAATCCAAACTTTTTCCTTCGCCGGGCGTCCTCTCTTTAATGCTGCCGGCATGGCTTGCAGCCTTAAAGAGCTACCCTCAGCCAAGGATCGCCGATGACCTTTCTTGTTTTTCTTCTAGCCTGCGGTGCCGCCGCAAGCACAGGCTTCTTTTTCAAACCGGGCCAGTGGTACGAATCGCTGGTCAAACCCGCCTTCACCCCACCCAACTGGGTGTTTCCAGTCGCTTGGTCGACGATCTACCTTTTACTCGCCTGGGCCGGGTACCGGTTGACCCTGATACCTGGCAGTCAGGAGGTGTTGGCGTTATGGGCGGCGCAGATTGCGCTGAATACGCTGTGGACACCGGTGTTCTTCGGCGCGCAGCGCATGTTCACCGGAATGTTGATCCTGACGCTGCTCTGGCTGGTGGTCGCGGTGATGGTGGTGATGGCGTTGCAGCTTGATGTGATCACTGGGTTGATTCTGCTGCCTTACCTTGGGTGGCTTTGCGTCGCCGCTGCGTTGAATTTTTCCATCTTGCGCAACAACCGCTGATGATGAATGCCAACGAGGGGATCAAATCGCCTTGGCCTGCTGACGAGCGGGCATTGGCGCAAGTGCGCGACTTCAACAAGAAGCTCGCCTGGTTGCCGCGCTTTCGAATCCGCAATCGCCTCATGCCTCGAGTGATCCAGGCCTTGCTGCGCGCCAGTCAAATCGGCGGCGCGGGTAAATTGCGAAAGCATGGGCTCAAGGCTGAAAGAAAAGTGGTGAGTGTGGGCGGCGTTTCAGTGCCCGTTCGGATCATCCGGCCCAGAGGTAAAGCAAAGGGCGTTGTGCTGGATTTCCATGGTGGCGGTTGGGTGATCGGCAACGCGCAGATGGATGACAACTTCAACGTTGCGATGGTGAATACCTGCAGCGTCACGGTCGTCTCGGTCGATTACCGGCTTGCTCTATCGACGCCGATTGAAGGTGTCATGGAGGATTGCCTGTGTGCAGCACGCTGGTTACTGAATGACAGTTGTGAAGAGTCTGCGGGACTGCCCGTGATCGTCGTCGGTGAATCGGCCGGGGCGCATCTTGCTGCGGCAACGTTGCTGGCGCTATCACCCGACTTGCTTCAACGGGTGAGCGGTGCGCTGTTGTATTACGGCGTCTACGATTTGACGGGAACAGCGAGCGTGCGTGCGGCGCCCCCTGAAACGCTGGTGTTGGACGGCCCCGGCATGGTTGAAGCGTTGCGCAGGCTGACGCCGGACCTCAATGACCAGCAACGCCGGCAGCCACCCTTGTCACCGCTGTACGGCGACTTTACGGGTTTCCCGCCGGCGCTGATGTTTGCCGGCGAGCTGGACCCCTTGAGAGACGACACAATCGAATTAGCCGCACGATGGACCAAATCGGCACCGGTCGAGGTGCATGTGTTGCCGTCATGTCCCCACGGGTTTATTCATTTTCCGACCGCCCTGGCAGATAGCGTGCTTGCGTATGGCCGTGAGTGGATAACGGCTCGGATCGACGCGTTCGCCGGCGCTGGGGTTACTTGAAAACCGGCACGCTCGCCGACGGGTTTGGCGTTCGCAGGTACTCACGCAACCGAACGCCAATCTCCGCAATTTTTGCCTCCCCCCGCACGCAAGGCCTGCGGGTTGGTGTGAACCGAGTAGCTGCCCAGCGCAAGATCATGGGGATGAGGTTCCGCGGACCCGATCACGAAGACCGTATCCTGATGCATGGCCTTCAGCGTCACTGCCCCGCTACCGGGTTCGAAGATAACCATTTCACCCGCCGTGACCAGGCCTGGTGCGCCGAGCGATCCCCGGCTGACACTTAACCACAAAGATTCGTGCCCATCCGGTGGCACATAGGTCCAGGACTGCCCGGCCGGAAGCGTGACCAGCAAGTAGTTCATGCCCGCCGGAGCGCGGACCGGGCTTTGAACACCTATGGTACGCGCCAAGAATCACCCGCGCCGGCCCGACTTCAGGCATCACGCTTGATTCCAGGTATTGACTGTCGACACTGGCGTTTTCCAACGCTGGCGGCAGTGCAACCCACAGTTGGAAGCCTTGAATGCGCTTCGATGTCCCGACCGACATCTCTTTCCCGTGCCAGACCCCGCCCCCCGCGCGCATCCATTCAACTCCACCGTAATCAATCATCCCCGTGCCCGATTCGGCATCCTCGAAGCGCAAATTGCCTTCGGTAATGACGGTGACGGTGGCGATCCCCGAGTGTGGGTGCATGGGCATCCCCCCGATGAATGAGCTCTCACCTTCGAACAGGTCAAGGAACACGAATGGCTTGATCAGGTGGCCGAGATCGGACGGACTCATCAGTCGGACAATCGAGCCATGCCCGCTGCCGGTGGTGCGGTAGCTGATGGCGCGATGCTTGGCGTCTGGTGCGATGCCAATGGGAGGCTGTTGCTGAACGGTCATGTTGATTGCCTGCAATGCGGTGTTGGGAGCCTTGCGACCCGATGCCTGAAACAATAGGGCCAAGGCGATTACTTGATAAGTCGATACAATTGGATTGCACTCGTCCACCCGCGACAGGAATGACCCTCTATGATCGACCTCAATGACATCGCCATGTTTGTGCAGGTGGTACGCAGCGGCAGCTTTGCAGAGGCGGCGCGACGCCTCGGCATACCGCCCAATACCGTGAGTCGGCGCATCCAGCAGCTCGAAGCGCATCTGGGTACGCGCCTGCTGCAACGCTCCACCCGCAAGCTCACGCTGACCAGTGCCGGCCAGGACTTTAATGAGCGTTGCGCGGGCGCGGTCGACGGCCTGCTCGACGCGGGTCAGGCGTTGTTAACAGGCAGCAACGAACCGAGCGGCTGGGTGCGCGTGGCGGCTCCGGCCGACTTTTTCGACTTCTTTCAGATGGAATGGGTGACCGATTTTTTGGCGATGCATCCGCGCGTGCGGCTCGACTTCGTGCTCAGCGATGTGAAGGCTGACTTGATTGCCGAGCAGATTGACGTCGCTTTTCGTGGCGGCTCCTTGCGCGACTCCGGCTATGTCGGTCGTCAGATTCTCGACCCTCGCAGCGTCGGGATGGTGGCCAGCCCGTCCTACATCGCGGCACGCGGCTCACCGAGCACACTGCAGGACCTGTTGAACCACGATTGCGTGATCTCCGCGCAACCCGGTGGTCATGCTACGTGGCGCCTGGTCGGGCCCAACGGTGAGGAAGAGGTGCAAGTTGCCGGGCGCTTCGAGTGGCAATACCGCGCAAGCACTGCGCAAGGCCGCCGTGGCCGGGCTCGGCATCGCGCTGCTCCCGCCGATGATGGCCAGGCTCGACGTTCAGGCGGGAGTGCTCGTCCCGGTGCTGCCGCAATACCAGCCCCACGGCTACGGTTTTAACGTGCTGTATCCGAGCCGTCGACAGCTGCCGCTCGCCGTGTCGGCGTTCATTGCGTGGGTGATCCAGAAGCTGAATGCGGCGGATGCGCCGGAGGTGTATCGATAGCGGGTTGGGCGAGGAAGCAAGCTCCCCCGCCAACGTGATGCAGCGATTACTTGGGCGGAACGAAGTTATCCAGCATTCGATTCACCGCCAGCTCCCCCAGCATGATGACCTGCTGCAGCGCCAGGACGTTACTGCGATGAGTCCCCTCTAGCGATGCCGCCACGTTGCTGGCCATGACACTGGCCGACGCCATGTTCTCGCACGTTTGAACCAGCAAGGTTTCATGGTCGACGTCTGGGGCAATCATGTAAATGGTGCTGGGTTTGCGTGGGGTGTTGTTCATGAGCGCCGCCGGATTGAGATAGAAGTTGAGCGCGCGCTCGGCGGCGTCGTGGAGTTTTTTTGGGTCGAGGGTTTCGTACGGGGACACTGAATCGGCGGTTGGCGGATCGGTATCGGGTGAATCGGTGTCCGGCGGATTAGGCGTTACTTTGAACATAGTTGCTTTTCTCTCATAGTGAGGCCGCAACCATTTCGCTACTAAACGAAGGGGTGGCGGCTGTGCGCGAGTTAGTAGACCGGATAAGCAACAAAAAACCGGCGCGCCCCTAAGGCGCCAAGCGCACAGCCACCATGAGAACAGGCGAGCCTGTCTGAATGATACTTGTGCTTCCGTTGTCACTTAATCCGGGCTACTAAACCCGACCACTGATAGGCAGTGGCAGGGAAACAATAGAGGCCGGGGTCCAGGCGCACAAGCCGGCGGATTCTCTCTGAACCGTAGGTAACGGCGCAAGGTTTTGTAGCCTTGAGGACGTAACACCAAGTGTTTTTAAACACGCTTCGTTAAACGCATGAAAGCTTCCAAAAAAATCAAAGAAACGTCCGACATTTTTTAGCGTAGGTGGCTGCTTGAGCGCTTCGTTCAACAAAGCCCGGCATAGCCCGATCTCCGGCTTAATACGCTGAACGAAAACGCAAACGCCCCGTACCGATTGACGGCCGGGGCGCAGTAAGCCTTCACACAGGATCAGGCCGGGTTTTTCACGCTTGGCCGCTCACCTGTTTTTGCGTTCCATGCGAGGAGCGCAGTGCACTCATCCGGAATCGCAATTTGAGCGAAACCGGCGAAGATCAAGCCCGCCCAAACGGTGATGTCCGCCATCGAGAATTGATCGCCGGCCACGTAAGGCTGCGATCTCAAGACCTGGTCGAAATACTTCATGCCGTTGATAGCTTTCTCTCGGTGCATCTCGCCCCATACGACCCGGTCGCTCCACTCGGGGCTTTTATAGGCTTTCAATTGAGGCCCGAGCCCGTCGGTCGCGTGGTGAAAATAGATGCCGATGGCATCGATGAGCTGGTCGTCGGCGCGTTTCTGCATCATGTGGATCATCCCCTTCTCTTTCGGCGTTGTGCCGGTGAGCGTGGGATTGCCATCAAGGTTGTCGAGATACTCGGTAATGGCCGTGCATTCAGACAGATAAGTGCCGTCATCCAGTTCCAGAACCGGCACGGTGCCGGTGGGGTTGATCGCTAAAAAAGCGCTTTGTTTGTGTTCGGCTGCCGGCAAATCGATCTTGATGAACTCGATGCTGGACGCCAACGCCTTCTCGGCGATGACCACTCGAATACGTAACGGGCTAGGAAAACCGGGGATATCGTAGATCTTCACGTTAACTCCATTGCCATCTATCTATCGGGAGGTAGACAATGCGGCCAGCGATCGTTCAGGTCAACCGATATCTATCGATAGGTAGGCAAAAACAGCATGACAACAATCGATACCAAGCAAACCATCCTGCAAGCAGCCCGTAGAGTCGTGCAGGCCCGCGGCTACAACGCATTGAGTTTTCGCGAGTTGGCGAAAGAAGTGGGGATCAAAAGCGCCAGCATCCACTACCACTTCCCAACCAAGGGTGATTTGGGTGCTGCTCTGGCTCGACGCTACACCGAAGACACCGCCGCGTATCTGGATCAGTTACTGGTGGAATCACAAGACCCGAAGTCGATGATGAAGGACTACACGGCCGCCTTCCGCGCAGCCCTGGAAAACGACAATCGGATGTGCCTGTGCGGAATCCTGGCGGCCGAGCACCACGATCTCCCGGCCGAAGTACGCGTCGAAGTGGACGGGTTCACGGATACGAACGTTCGATGGTTGGCCAAGGTGCTGGCGCTGGAAACAGCCAGACGTTCAGCCAGAAGCACTTGAACGGCAAGCACTGTCGATATTTGCCGCCATTCAAGGTGCGCAACTGGTGTCCCGAGGGCGCAACGACATTTCGGTGTACGACCAAATGATCGAATCCTATCGAGTGGCCGGTTTGATGCCTTGAAGTTCGCTTGCCCCGAATCGAGTTTTTACGATAGCGGCTTGGGGATGCCTAAGGCTGATCAGTGGACGGCCCTTTGAGCTCGACCTGGTTACCATCCGGGTCGAAACAATAAAGCGACAAGCCATAACCTTCAGCACCAAAGCGCGTGGCGGCTTTCTCCACTGTCAGACCAAACGACTGCAAGTGGCTGACAAGCGCCGCCTCATCAAAGGGTTCGATACGCAGGCAGACATGGTCGAGGTTACGCCCCTCCTGACCCGCGGCAGCGCCGCCCTTGCGCCCGAGCTCACCGTCCAGGCTGACGAGGTCGATCATCGAGGTCCCGGCGCGCAGGTGCACCAGCCCCAGATCGTCGCGGCGCTTGACCAGTTCAGCGCCGAACACTTGGGCGTAAAACGTGATGCTCTGCTCCAGGTCCTGGACGCGCAGCACGATGTGATCAATGTGTTGAATCGTGAACGGATGCATGAAATCAGTTCCTGAAGGGTTGCATGACCGGTAACCCGAACACTGTAGCCCAGGGTCTCAAAAATTCCCTGTCGATTTTCCGGTGGAGTCCCCGCCCACAGGGTTTTATGCTCAGTCCATGAACATACAAACCGCTTTGCTGCCGCCCCACGCCGAAATGGTTCGCGCCATGCTCGAACGCGACACTGCCTACGAAGGCGTGTTCTTCACGGCCGTGAAAACCACCGGGATCTTCTGCCGCCCCGGCTGCACGGCGCGCAAGCCAAAACCGGAGAATGTCGAATTTTTTGCCCATGCCGATGAATGCCTGTCGGCGGGCTACCGCGCCTGCCTGCGCTGCAAGCCGTTGGACGCTGCGGCGATCGCACCCGACTGGGTGCAGGCGCTGCTCAAATCGGTGGACGCCGACCCCGAGCAGCGCTGGACCGACGCCCAGTTGTTGGCCCAAGGCATCGAGCCGCTGAAGCTGCGGCGCTGGTTCAAACAGCACTTCGGCATGACCTTTCACGCCTGGCTGCGCACCCGCCGCCTCGGTATGGCGCTGGGCGGGATCAAACAGGGCGACTCCATCGACAGCGCGGCATTCGACTCAGGTTATGAATCGCTCAGCGGCTTTCGTGACGCTTTTCAGAAGTCGTTCCACATTACGCCGGGCCGGGCCGCTCAAAGTGAACCGCTGCTCTTTACCCGGCTGACCACGCCACTGGGGCCGATGATCGCCATGGCCGAGCGCCGTGGCCTGGTGCTGCTGGAGTTCCTCGATCGCCCGGCATTGACCCGGGAAATCGAAGAACTGCAGCACCGGCATGACTACGCTGTCGCGCCGGGACATCACGCCCATCTGCAACACATCGAGGCCGAACTGGCGCAGTACTTCGCCGGCAAGCTCACGCACTTCAGCGTGCCCTTGCATTTGCCGGGCAGTGACTTCGCCCGCCAGGTGTGGGCGCAACTGGCTACTATCCCCTATGGCCAGACCAGCACCTATGGCGCCATTGCCGCACGACTGGGCAAGCCCGGTGCCAGCCGCGCCGTGGGCCTGGCCAACGGGCGCAATCGACTGGCCATCGTGGTGCCCTGCCACCGGGTGATCGGTGCGGACGGCTCGTTGACCGGCTATGGTGGAGGACAACCGCGCAAGGCGTTTCTGCTACGGCTGGAAAACGCGGCGGTGCAGCTCACCCAACCACTCGCGTTCTGAATTTCTCAACCGTCATAAGGAAGGACATTCGATGGACAACCAATTCCACCAGTTGCACCAGCAAGGCTTGTTGATCCTCACCAACGTCGCCGATGCCACCGGGGCGCGGATCGTCGAGCAACTGGGCTGTAAAGCGGTCGCCACCAGCAGTGCAGCGGTGGCGTGGGCTCATGGTTATGCGGACGGTAATGCCCTGCCCGTCGAACGCCTGGTATCGACCGTCGAATCCATCGCCCGGGTGATTTCCGTGCCGTTGACGGTGGACATCGAAGCGGGCTATTCCGATGACCTTGTGCACGTTGCGCAAGTGGTTGAGGCGGTGATCGCCGCCGGGGCGGTCGGGATCAATATCGAGGACGGTGCGTCTCCGCCCGAGCTGCTGGTGCGCAAAATCGAAGTGGCGCGCAAGGTCGCCGATCAGCGCAATGTGAAACTGTTTATCAATGCACGCACCGATGTGTACCTCCGCGGATTGGTGCCGGCCGAGGATCGCGTCGCCGAGACACTCAGGCGCGCCGCGTTATACCAGGCGGCGGGTGCCGACGGGTTGTTTGCGGCGGGCGTCTCGGCGGAGTATGAAATCGCGGCGTTGTGCCAAGGCACCGCGCTGCCGGTAAACGTGCTGGGACTGGCGAGCCTGCCCTCGCCCGACGCGCTGCAAGCCTTGGGCGTGCGACGCTTGAGTGCCGGTTCGGGCATCGCCGAGTTTCTTTACGGTGCGATGGCCGGCCTTTCAAAAAGCTTTCTGGAAACCGGCAAACTCGACAGCAGTCACCTCAAGGCGTTCACCTACGGCGAGATCAACGCCTTGCTCAAACCTGCCGGGACTGCTTGATCGCCATGCCCGATCCCTATCAAGCCGAGAGCGCTTTCCTGGCGGCCCTGGACGACGACTGGGCGCGCCACATCGCCGCCATCGGCCCGTGCCTGCATCAGCCTCATGCGGCTCGCGATCCGTATGAGTCGCTGGTGCAGGCGATTGCCTACCAGCAACTGCACGCCAAGGCCGGTGATGCGATTGTCGGCCGGTTGCTGGCGCTGTTTCCATCGGTGAGCTTTCCACGGCCCGAGCAGATTCTGGCGACAGGGTTCGATCAATTGCGCAGTTGCGGGTTCTCGGCAGGCAAAATCGCGACCATTCAAGGGATTGCCCAAGCGACCCTGGACGGCGTGGTGCCGGATTACGCCACGGCATTGGCGATGGAAGATGAGGACCTGATCTCGCGACTGGTGACCTTGCGCGGCGTCGGGCGCTGGACGGTTGAGATGTTGTTGATCTACAGCCTCGAACGGCCGGACATTTTGCCGGCCGATGACTTTGGCGTGCGTGAGGGGTATCGGCGGCTGAAGGGGCTGGAAGTACAACCAACACGCAAGCAGATGGTCGAGATCGGGCTGGCGTGGAGCCCATACCGGACGGTGGCGGCTTGGTATTTGTGGCGGGTGCCCAACAAATAAACCGCGTTATCGTTCATCGCGGGCAAGCCCGCTCCCACAGGGGATTTGTGAACCTCAAAGATCCAGTGTGGGAGCGGGCTTGCTCGCGAAGGGGCCGGCAAACTCACCCCATCAGTCAGGGCCAATCACAACCCGGATTTCAACCGGCTGAACGCCCGAATCAACGCCCGATTAAACGCCTTCCCATTATCATTCTTGCTGTACAACGAGGCCTTCACCTGCGCCGTCGGATACGTCCCCGGATCATTGCGAATCGCCGGATCAATCAGGCCATCCGCCGCCGTAATCGCATTGGCGTAATGAATGGTGTCGGTAATCGGCGCAATCACCTCCGGCGTCATCAAGTAATCCATCAATGCCAGCCCGGCCTCAGGATGCGGTGCATCTTTTTTGGGAATGACCATCGCGTCAAACCAGATCAACGCGCCTTCCTTGGGGATCCGGTAACTCAACTTGAATGGCTTGTTCGCAGCCGTTGCCTGCCCGGCAGCGATGGCCACGTTGCCGTTCCACGACATCGCCACGCAGGTGTTGCCATTGGCCAGATCGCTGATGTTCAGGTCATTGTCGAAGTAGCGAATGTACGGCCGGATCTTCGCCAATTGCTGCTCGGCGAGCTTCAGGTCATCCAGGTTCTGACGGTTGATGTCCAGGCCCATGTACTTCATGACCGCCGCAAACACTTCGTTGGGATCGTTGAGCAGGCTGACCCCGCAATCGGCAAATTTCGACACCACCGCCGGGTCGAACAGCATCGCCCAACTGTCCGTTGGTGCGTGCGGTAAACGCTGTTCTACGGCCTGTTCCTGATAGCCGACGCCGGTGGTGCCCCACGCATAGATACCGGCGTAGCGATTGCCGGGATCAAACACCGCCATGTGTTCGCGGAATTCGTCGCCGACACCTTGAAAATGCGGTATTTGCTGGTGGTCCAGCGTCTGGATCGCGCCACTCTGGATCGCCCGCGATAAGTGCTGCCCCGCCGTTAGCACCAGGTCATAACCGCTGCGTCCGGTCAGCAGTTTGGTTTCGACGGTTTCCAGTGAATCAAAGTGATCAGCGACCACATGGATACCGGTTTTCGCCTCGAAATTCTTTAACGTATCCGGGGCCAGGTACTCGCCCCAGATATACAGGTTGACCACCGGTCTGGTGGTGTCGGCGGCCTGCACACAGGGTGCAAGCACCAGCGTTAACGCTTGAGTCAGTTTGTGCAGGCCCATGTTCAAACGTCCTTTTTGTTGCGGGCAGGCGCCGCGTATTGCGGCATGGTGATGCACGCGACATTGCCGCCGCCGAGGAGGATTTCCCGGGAGTTTTCGATACCGACAATTGTGTGAGTCGGGAACAGTTCGGCCAGCGTTGCCAGCGCCGCCTGATCGTGACGGTCACCGAACAACGGCACCACGATCGACGTATTGCCGGCGTAGTAGTTGATATACGACGCGCATATCTGCGTCCCGGCCTGACGCGTATGCGTGCTGTCTTGCTGATCCAGCCCTTCGGCTTCTTCAGCGGTCCATTGCAGTACATCCGGTTGCGGCAGTTTATGCACGATCAGCTCGCGACCACGGCTGTCACGGGTGCTGCGCAGGATGTCGTAGGCCTCCTGATAGATTTCCCACTGGGGGTCATCGCGGTTGTCGGTCCATTGCAGCACCACTTCACCGGGTCGCACGGAAGCAGGCGAGATCGTCGACGTGGCCGTCGGTTTCGTCGAACTTGCAACCGCGCGGCAGCCAAATGACTTGCTCGGCGCCGAGGTAATCGGTCAGTCGGCGCGTGACCTCTTCCTTGCCCAAATGCTGATTGCGGTTGCGGTTTAGCAGGCATTGCTCGGTGGTGAGGATGCTGCCTTGGCCGTCGCTTTGAATGCCACCCAACTCGGCAATCAACGGTGCGCGGTAGCGGTCGAAACGTTCGATTTCGAGAATCTTGCTGGCGATCTGATCGTCCTTGTCCCACGGGTAGTACAAACCTCCGTCAAGGCCACCATAAGCGTTGAACTCAAAGTCGACGCCGCGCACTTCACCGCTGTGGTCGTTGACCACAAAGCACGGGCCACTGTCGCGGAACCAGGTGTCGTTGCAGGTCATTTCCACCACCCGCACTTGAGGGGGGAAGCTGGCGGCGGGCGGTGGCGAATTGGGCGGCGGAGGGCACACACGGTCACCGGTTCGCTGTGCGAGATGGCGGTGACGATTTGCACCCAGACTTTCTGCGCAGGCTTGGCGCCGTTGCGCCAGACGTCGGTGCGCTCCGGCCAGCCGAGCCAGCAGCCGGACTTGGCTTCGAATTCGCCTGGCAGGCGGAAGCCGTCTTGTTTGGGGGTGGAGTCGAGCAAACGTGCCATGTTCAAACCTCATCAACGGGGATTGGAATGACCACAGGCTAAGGTCGCTGGCGCCTTGCTCGCCAACGATGATTATTTCGGAACACTTGAATACAACTCATCAATCGATCAGTTGATCGTTGAACCATTCCAGCATCTGCGCCACTGCGGGGCGCTCCAACCGCACCCGCTCGCACACCAGCGCGTATTGGCCGAGCGCCGTCATGCTGGACGTGAACGGCCGCACCAGACGCCCGCTGAGCAAGTCCTCCTGAGCCGTCAGGTTGTCGCCCATGGCCACGCCCTGCCCTTGGGCCGCTGCTTCCAGTGCCAGGCCCGCGTGGGCGAAATACAACTGCCGTTCGGGGCGTTGATCCCCGGCATGGCTGGTCAGCCAGGCGGTCCAGGTCTTGCCGTCCTGATCGTCGTGCAACAGGCAATGGCGCGCCAGATCCTTGGGCGTTTTCAATGTGCCCTGATTGAACAGGCCGGGGCTGCACACCGGAAAGAACTGCAATGCCGGCAATGGCCGGACGAAGTACGCGCTGCTGTCCACCGGGCCCGTGCCATAGGTGATCGCCAGGTCGATGTCTTCCCCGGGTGCCGTCGCATCAATGGGTTGTTCATAGAGGTGCAAGGTGATGTGCGGATAGCGCGCGTAAAAATCCGTGAGGCGGCTCATCAACCATTTTTGTGCCAGCTCGGCGGTCACCGCCAATCGCAACACCGCCAGTGATGACGGATCGCGCAGTTCGTCGCAGGCATCGCCGATCAATTCGAAGGCCTGCTGCCAGCTCTGCATCAAGCGCCCGGCGGCCATCGTCGGGCGAATCTGGCGACCTTCACGCACAAACAGCGACACGCCCAGCTGTTCTTCCAACTGGCGAATCTGGTGACTGACAGCGCTGTCGGTGACACACAACTCCGCCGCCGCCCGGCCAAAATGCGCGTGACGGGCAGCACATTCGAAGGTTCGCAGTGCTGCCAGAGAAGGTAGTCGTCGCATGAGTCAGCCCCGGTGATGGAGGCGCCCATGCTGCCTTGGCCGTGAGTGGGCGTCCAGCAGGACCGCGTTATCGTTCATCGCGGGCAAGCCCGGCTCCTACAGGCGTTCACAACACCCTGTAGGGAGCCGAGCTGCTCGCGATAGCGGCGGCCCATTCACCACAAATCCACCGCCCCATCACCCTCCCTTATCCATCATGACTTCCCTCCATCCCAGGCGCATGTTGGTGTCTCAACCGGAGGGATTCGCCATGCTCGAAGCACTGAAACAGATCAACTCAACCTCAGCCTTCAACCGCTGGGCCGATTTCGAAGTGACCCATGCCGCCAGCGGCGAAGCCGAACTGACCATGGCTTTTCGCGACACCGATATGGCGCAATATGCAGGCTTCCTGCACGCTGGCCTGATTGGCGCGCTGCTCGACACGGCGTGCGGCTTTGCTGCCGGCACGGTCGCCGGCAACGTGCTGGCGTCGCACTTTTCGGTCAACTGCCTGGCGCCTGCAATCGGTGAAGCGTTCGTCGTTCGGGGTCGGGTGGTAAAGGCTGGCAAGAAACAGGTGTTCGCCCGCGCCGAGCTGTTTGCACAAACCGGCGATCAACTGAAACTGGTAGCGACCGGCGATGCGATTCTGGTGCCGGTCTAGGCTGTCTGGATAAACCCCAGACCGGTCGGAGGTTGCCATGCAGCTCGAAGGCTCCTGTCATTGCGGCGCGGTGTCGTTCAGTTTGGACAGCGCCCACCCCTACCCTTATCAGCGTTGCTACTGCTCGATCTGCCGCAAGACACAGGGCGGTGGCGGGTATGCGATCAACCTCGGCGGCGATGCCGCAAGCCGCAAGTTTACACGGGCGAAAGCACATCGCGATTTACCATGCGCGGCTCAAGAATGACGGCGACAAACGCGCCCACAGCAGCAGCGCCGAGCGGCATTTCTGCTCACTGTGCGGGAGTGGTTTGTGGCTGTTCAGCCCTGAGTGGCCGGAGCTGATCCACCCGTTCGCGTCCGCCATCGACACTCCGTTGCCGGTGCCACCGGAGCACACGCACCTGATGCTCGGCTCGAAAGCACCGTGGGTGGAGGTCGAGGCGCACCCTGGCGATCAGCAATTCGACGTTTATCCCGAAGAATCCATCGCCGACTGGCACGAGCGCCTTGGGTTGACTCGCGAGGACGTTTAACGGTCTGTGTCAGGCCGCTGCGGGCACACCGCTGTGGAAACGGAATTCCACGTCTGGCGACTCGATCAGTTCCTGCTCGGCGGCGCGGACCTTGTCGATCACCTGGGCGATATCCTTGGCATCGCCGTACTGATAGGCCAGTTTCAGGTAACCCTGAAAATGCCGGGCCTCGCTTTCAGCAGCCCGAAGTAGAACTTGCCCAGTTCTTCGTCCAGGTGCGGCACCAGTGCCTCGAAACGCTCGCAGCTACGGGCCTCGATAAACGCGCCGACCACCAGGGTGTCCACCAGTTTGACCGGTTCGTGGCTACGCACCACTTTGCGCAAACCCGAGGCGTATCGCCCGGCAGACAGTTGGCGCAGCTCGATCTTGCGCTTTTTCATCAGGCGCATGACCTGCTCGTGGTGCACCAGTTCTTCCCAGGCCAGGCGCGACATCAGGTTGATCAGGTCGACGTGGGAGTGATACTTGGCAATCAGGCTCAGCGCGGTGCTGGCGGCGCTTGAATTCGCAGTTCTTGTGGTCGATCAGCAGGGTTTCCTGATCGGCCAGTGCGGCCTGAACCCAGCCGTCGGGGTACGGCAGCCAAGGAACTCGTGAATTTCGGGAAGGATCATGAGGCTCACGGATAAGTGGTTCAAATCGAAGGGCGCCGATTATACCGGCCTGCCCGCAGACCACCAGCGGCCAACCATTGATATGCATCAAGTCGCCGGATGCCGGGCAGCAACTATAGTTGTGCAACGCCGTGCTTTTTTCTTCAGGAGATCCCGATCATGCAAGCCATTCGCAGCATTCTGGTGGTCATAGAACCCGAACACTCGGAGAGCCTGGCGCTCAAACGGGCCAAATTGATTGCCGGTGTGACTCAGGCGCACTTGCACCTGCTGGTCGGCGACCCCAAGCATGATCACAGCGGCATGCTGGGCGTGCTCAAGGCGGCCTTGCTGGCGGACGGTTACAGCGTCACCACCGAACAGGCCTGGCATAAGAGCCTGCACGAAACCATCGTCGAGGTGCAGCAAGCTGAAGGCTGCGGGCTGGTGGTCAAGCAGCACTTCCCGGACAGCCAGCTGAAAAAGGCACTGCTGACCCCGGATGACTGGAAGTTGCTTCGCGCGTGCCCTACCCCCGTGCTGCTGGTAAAAACCGCCGGTTCCTGGAAAGACAAAGTGATTCTGGCGGCCGTCGATGTCGGCAATACCGACCCTGAACACCGCCACCTGCACAACACCATCATCGATCATGGCTATGACATCGCCGGCCTGGCCAAGGCGCACCTACACGTCGTCAGCGCTCATCCGTCGCCGATGTTGTCCGCCGCCGATCCCACGTTGCAGCTCAGCGAAACCATCGAGGCGCGCTATCGCGAGCAGTGCCGGGCGTTCCAGGCAGAGTTCGACATCGACGACTCGCACCTGCACATCGAAGAAGGCCCGGCAGACGTTTTGATACCGTTCATGGCGCACAAGCTGCAGGCGGCTGTGACCGTGATTGGCACCGTGGCGCGCAGCGGACTGTCAGGGGCATTGATCGGCAATACGGCTGAAGTGGTGCTGGATTCGGTGGAGAGTGACGTGCTGGTGCTCAAGCCACAGGAACTTGAGGATCATCTGGACGAAATTGCGGACAAGCATTGAAATCTGTGGCGTCTTGTCGGACGCCATCGCGGGCAAGCCCGCTCCCACATTGGTCTTGCGAACGACTCAGATCCCCTGTGGGAGCGGGCTTGCCCGCGATGCTCAGGCGCCGAAGGCGTCTTTCAGGAAACCCGGCGCGATGTACCGCTGGTAATGCGCCTCGGACAGCAAAAAGAATTCCCGATCAATGGCATCGCGCAATTCCGGCAGGTTCCAGTCGCGGAATTCCGGCATCAACACCATCCCGTAAGCCTCCAGGTTGTTGATCACCCGCGCCCCTCGGGCAATCAATTGATACGCCCAGCAATACTCTGACTGATGCGGCACAAAACGAGATCTTGCGTTGCTCCAGCTGCAAACGCAGGCGCTGAGGTCGAACACCTCCAGCTTGCTGGCCATCACTTGGGACAGCAATTGTTCAAGTCGAAGCCATACGGCGCGCTTCTCCTCCTCGTTGTAGCCATTCCAGTTGATCACTTCATGGTGGAAACGCTTACAGCCACGGCACACCAAATCACCGTAAACAGTGGAGCAAAGGCCGACGCATGGCGTCTTGATAGTCTGATTGGGCATAGAGGTAGGCAAAACACGGGAAAACTGACAGGTCCGCATGTTGGCCCTTTGTCTAACATTCATCACCCCTCAAAATTCGAGGGCTAACTTACCTTTAATTTTTTTTGCCGTAGAATCAGCCAGCCTTTTAAGGCGCCAATGTCCGTTTGAAGCTGTTTTCAAAGCGTCACGAGCACAGTCGTTCCTTCAGAGCGGTGTTGGCGAAGGGTTTTCCAGCGGGGAAAAGTCCAACGCCAACCCTCATCAGCTCCGTTCTGCAGGCGTAAAACTTTGAAAGCAGCTTCTGTAAGGAATTGTCGGTAATTCTGGCTAAGTGGCCCACAACGCCACGCAGCGCATGAGTACGGCAATTTCGGGATGAGCGTCCCGGACACCCATTTGGGACCACTGATGAGGGTAATAACTGTGCCTGAAGCCTACCGCAAACATATCGAAGAGCGTGCAGCACTGGGTATCGTTCCCCAGCCGCTTAACGCCGAACAAACTGCAGGCCTGATCGAGCTGCTGAAGAATCCTCCGGCTGGCGAAGAAGCTTTCCTCGTTGACCTGATCACCAATCGCGTTCCACCTGGCGTGGACGAAGCAGCCTATGTCAAGGCCGGCTTCCTGTCCGCCCTCGCCAAAGGCGAAGCCAAATCCCCCCTGATCGACAAGAAGCGCGCTGTTGAACTGCTCGGCACCATGCAGGGCGGCTACAACATCGTGACCCTGGTCAACCTGCTGGACGACGCCGAACTGGCACCAGTAGCCGCCGAAGAACTCAAGCACACCCTGCTGATGTTCGATGCCTTCCACGACGTCGCTGAGCGCGCCAAGAACGGTAACGTTCACGCTAAAGGCGTGCTGCAGTCCTGGGCTGACGGCGAGTGGTTCAAGAACCGCCCGACCCTGGCCGACAAGATCAGCCTGCGCGTGTTCAAGGTCACCGGCGAAACCAACACCGACGACCTGTCCCCAGCTCCGGATGCCTGGTCCCGTCCAGACATCCCGCTGCACGCCCTGGCCATGCTGAAAATGGCCCGCGACGGCATCGTCCCTGACGCCCAAGGCGTTACCGGCCCGATGAAGCAGATCGAAGAAATGCGCGGTCAAGGCTTCCCGATCGCCTACGTCGGTGACGTGGTCGGTACCGGTTCCTCGCGTAAATCGGCGACCAACTCCGTACTGTGGTTCTTCGGCGACGACGTTCCTTACGTGCCGAACAAGCGTGCTGGCGGTTTCTGCTTCGGCAGCAAAATCGCTCCGATCTTCTACAACACCATGGAAGACGCCGGCGCACTGCCAATCGAATTCGACGTGTCGAACATGCACATGGGCGACGTGATCGACCTGTACCCGCATGCGGGCAAAGTCTGCAAGCACGGCACCGACGAAGTCCTGACCACCTTCGAAATGAAGACCCCGGTGCTGTTGGACGAAGTTCGTGCTGGCGGCCGTATTCCGCTGATCATCGGCCGTGGCCTGACCGACAAGGCTCGCGCCGAACTGGGTCTGCCAGCGTTCGACCTGTTCAAACTGCCGGAAGCCCCGGCTGAAAGCACCAAGGGTTACACCCTGGCGCAGAAAATGGTCGGCAAGGCCTGCGGCGTAGCCGGTGTGCGTCCCTGGCACCTACTGCGAACCGAAGATGACCACCGTAGGTTCTCAGGACACCACCGGTCCAATGACCCGTGACGAACTGAAAGACCTGGCGTGCCTGGGCTTCTCGGCTGATCTGGTGATGCAGTCGTTCTGCCACACCGCGGCGTATCCAAAGCCGATCGACGTGACCACCCACCACACCCTGCCTGACTTCATCATGACCCGTGGCGGCGTTTCGCTGCGTCCGGGCGACGGCATCATCCACTCGTGGCTGAACCGCATGCTGCTGCCAGACACCGTCGGTACCGGTGGTGACTCGCACACCCGTTTCCCGATGGGCATCTCGTTCCCGGCCGGTTCCGGTCTGGTCGCGTTCGCCGCTGCCACCGGCGTCATGCCGCTGGACATGCCGGAATCGATCCTGGTGCGCTTCAAAGGCAAGATGCAACCGGGCGTCACCCTGCGTGACCTGGTTCACGCCATTCCTTACTTCGCGATCCAGGCTGGCCTGCTGACCGTCGAGAAGAAAGGCAAGAAGAACGCTTTCTCCGGTCGCATCCTGGAAATCGAAGGCCTGGACAACCTGAGCATCGAACAGGCTTTCGAACTGTCCGACGCCTCGGCCGAACGTTCGGCTGCCGGTTGCACCATCAAGCTGTCGAAAGAGTCGATCACCGAATACCTGAGCTCCAACATCACCCTGCTGCGCTGGATGATCGGCGAAGGCTACGGTGACGTGCGTACCCTGGAGCGTCGTGCTCAAGCGATGGAAGCCTGGATCGCCAACCCTGAGTTGATGGTTGCCGATGCTGACGCCGAATACGCTGAAATCATCGAAATCGATCTGGCCGACATCAAAGAGCCTGTGCTCTGCGCGCCAAACGATCCGGACGACGCCCGTCTGCTGTCCAGCGTTGCTGGCGAGAAGATCGACGAAGTGTTCATCGGTTCGTGCATGACCAACATTGGTCACTTCCGCGCTGCCGGCAAGTTGCTGGATCAGGTCAAGGGTCAGCTGCCAACCCGTCTGTGGCTGTCGCCGCCGACCAAAATGGACGCTCACCAGCTGACCGAGGAAGGCTACTACGGCATCTACGGCAAGGCCGGCGCACGCATGGAAATGCCAGGTTGCTCGCTGTGCATGGGTAACCAGGCCCGCGTTGAGCCGAACTCCACTGTAGTGTCGACCTCGACCCGTAACTTCCCGAACCGTCTGGGTGACGGCGCGAACGTCTACCTGGCTTCGGCTGAGCTGGCGTCTGTTGCTTCCATCCTGGGTCGCCTGCCGACCGTCGAGGAGTACATGGAATACGCGGGCAAGATCGACAGCATGGCGGCCGATGTCTACCGCTACCTGTCCTTCGACCAGATCGCCGAGTTCCGTGAAGTCGCTGCGAACGCCAAGATCCCGGTCGTTCAAGCGTAACGTTACAACGCCATAGAAAACGCCGCCCTTCGTGAGAGGGGCGGCGTTTTTTATGCCTGCTGAATAGGCATGCACAACCACAAACCCTGTGGGAGCGGGCTTGCTCGCGAAGGCGGTGTGTCAGCCGGCAACATTGTTGAATGATCCACCGCTTTCGCGAGCAAGCCCGCTCCCACAGGTTATGTGTTGGTCTTGAGGGCTTGTTGTACCGCGCCATCTACGCTCAAGCCGCTGAGGATGACTCCGTTAGCCTGCACTTCGGGCAATGCCGCCAACGCTACCTGAGCAGAGTCCTTGAGCCGTGCCAGCACCAGCTGCTTGCCTTCGTGATGCACCCGCACAAAAAATTCCTGCAACGCCTCAATGCTGGTGCCATCCAGATCGGGCGATTCCTCAAGGCTGAGAATGACCGAGTGAATCGGCGCCTCAGAATGGCGGATCAACCGCAACGTACTCCCCAAAACACGCTCGACGTTGGCAAAGAACAACGCTTCACCCGGTCGAACAATCAACACCCCTGGCACCGTTTGCGCCGTCGGATGGCGTTGCAGGTCGACAAAGTCGTGACCGCCGTCAATCCGCCCCAGGACCTGAATGTCGGCCGCCGACAGTTGCTTGAGCATCAGCACCACACTGATCGCCACCGCCAGCAGTAAACCGTCCAGCACACCCAACACCAGCACGGCGGCCACCGCGCAGATCACCAGCACACGGTCACGTCGCCAAATGAAGTACCGCCCCAACGGTTGCAGGCTCAAGCCTCGGGCCAGGGCATGGATGACGATGGCGGCTAAAATCGGCTCCGGCGTCAGGGCAATGTAAGGCAACACCGTCAAAACGATCAGCAACACCACCAGCGCCGCCACGCCACCGGCGAGTCGCGACGTGGCGCCCGCCGCTTCATTGGCCGACGTCGCCGAATACCCTGCCCCCGCCGGCATGCCATGAAACAACCCGGACAACAGATTGGACGCACCCAACGCGAGCAGATCGCGGTTCGATGAAATACGGTCGCCGTGCTTGAGCGCGTAGGCACTGATCGAGCCGTATGACTCCGCGTACAGGATCATCACCATGGCAACGGCCAGCTCCCCCAGGCGCAACCAGTCACTGAAGGGCAATATCGGTAATTGGGGCACTTCCAGGCTCAGATCGATCACGCCAATCAACTTCACGCCATACGCCGGCAGGTTCAGCCATTGACCGGCCACAATACCAATCACCACGACCAGTAAGCCGCCCGGCAAACGACGCAGCCGCCCGAACAGCGTCAACAAGGCCAATGCCACCGCCGCGACACCCGCCGCCGCCCAGTTCCACTGCGGTAGTTGTTCCAGCAATTGCGGTAGAAACCGGACCAGGTTGGCGTCGCTCAAATGCACACCGACCACACTGGCCACTTGTTTGAGGATGATGGTCAACGCCAGACCAAAGGCAAAGCCGCGCAGCACCGGTTTGGCAATGAACGACGTCACGCTGCCGAGTTTGAACAGCCCGGCCAGCAGGAAGAACACGCCGGTCATCAGCACCAGTCCAATGGCCAGAGTCGAGCGCAAATGCGGATCGCCGTTGGCCAGCGTCGCGGTCGCAGCGGCCAGCACCGCTGCCGACGAAGACGTCGCAGAGACAATGGCGAAGCGGCTGGTGCCTAACAGTCCATAGCACAGCAAACCGGCAAACAAGGCGATCACCCCGGCCTGAGGCGCCACGGCCGCAATACTTGAATAGGCGACCGCTTCGGGCAACAACAGGCCAGCAATAGACAACCCGGCCAGCAAGTCTTGCCAGCGGTTGGGTTGTCCGGTGGGATTTCGGGGAGAGGCGCTCGACAATCCAATGTCTCCAGGCGAAAAAAACCGCTGCGCGCATCACGCGCAGCGGCCACTGTAGCTGTCAATCTCGGCGCTGCGCGAGCAGCCCGAACGATCACGCGGTCAGCGAGTAAATCAGCGCCGTAATGGCCACCAGGCCCACCGCAGTGACGAAGACGTTGGACGCCTGCCCGCGATAACGCGCCATCGCCGGCACCTTGCGGATCGCGTACATCGGCATCAGGAACAGAATCGCCGCGATGACCGGGCCACCCAGGGTTTCGATCATGCCCAGAATACTCGGGTTCAGCGTGGCAACGATCCAGCACACCACCAGCATGAACGCCGCGGTCATGCGGTCCAGGGTCTTGGCGCCCGGACGCTTGCCGCTTTTGACGATCAGGCCTTTGAGGCCTTCGCTGGCACCGATGTAATGACCCAGGAACGACTTGGAAATGGCCACGAAGGCAATCAACGGCGCCGCGAAGGCGATGGTCGGGTTGCTGAAGTGGTTGGCCAGGTACGACAAGATCGACAGGTTCTGCGCTTTGGCTTCAGCCAGTTGCGCCGGCGACAAGGTCAGCACGCAACTGAAGACGAAGAACAGCACCATCACCACCATCAGCAGGTGGGCGCGGGACAGGATCTGCGAGCTGCGCTCTTCGGCGTGTTCGCCGTAACGGCGCTTCTGATCGACCGCAAACGCCGAGATGATCGGCGAGTGGTTGAACGAGAACACCATCACCGGAATCGCCAGCCACAAGGTGTGCAGCAGCGCCGACGGTTCAGGCAACGTGCTGGCGGTGGACAGAATGCCGCCGTTCCAGTGTGGAATCAGGTACACCCCCAAAAACAGCAGTGCGACGATGAACGGGTAGACCATCAGGCTCATGGCCTTGACGATCAGTTGCTCACCGCAACGCACCACCGCCAGCAGGCCGAGGATCAGCACCAGCGACAGCACCGCGCGCGGTGGCGGCATGATGTGAAGTTGATGCTCAGAGGAAACTGCCCACAGTGTTGGTCAGCGCCACGCTGTAGATCAGCAAGATCGGGAAGATCGCAAAGAAGTACAGCAAAGTGATCAGCGCACCGGCCTTGATACCGAAGTGCTCTTCCACCACTTCGGTGATGTCGGCGCCTTCGCGTCCGGACAGCACGAAGCGGGTCAGGCCGCGGTGTGCGTAGAAGGTCATGGGGAACGCCAGTACCGCCAGAACCAGCAACGGCCAAAAGCCGCCCAGCCCTGCGTTGATCGGCAGAAACAACGTGCCCGCCCCGATGGCCGTGCCAAACAGGCCGAGCATCCAGGTGGTGTCATGGCGATTCCAGCTCGAAAGCGTTGCTGGTGTCGCCGCTACATAGCGTTTGTCGACGCTATTGGCCTGATCATTCATCCGGTGGGATCTCCGCATTCCGGTCAGTTGCTACCCGGTCAGGACGAGTCGGAAAAATCCGACAGGCAGCGCCCTGGCCGAAACAGGGGCGCGATTGTCCGGGATTAATCAACAGAAGCAAAGACTTAGCTGAGGAATGGTTGTGCGGATCAGTGTTCAGGAGGCTATACAGGAGCAAACAGGGCTGTGGGCCGATACGATCGTTTCTGCTACCAACCGTGTAGCACTCGGTAACATCCAGCCCTGTTGCGGTGCGTCTTTTCCCTGACGTACGGGCCTGCGCCCCACGCTGCAAGGCGCAACCCACCATGGCGTAGTTTGTGCATCCAATCGCATTCCACTCCTGTCTGAAACCGCCATGCGCCCCAAGGAACTGAAACTCTGGACCACCGGTGTCGCCCACCTGCTTGACCTGCCTGCAGGGCATGCGCGGTTATCGGCGTTAAGCCATTGGTTGCGCCAGGTGTGTCCGGTCGATCATTTCGTCCTGTTCGTCTACGAAGGCAATCACCGACCCTTGGCGCTGTTCGACACCTTTGCCGCCGACAAGCGTGCGGTGTATGTCGATGACTACCAGTGCGGTCCGTATCTGCTCGATCCGTTCTACCTCGCCTGCACCCGCGGACAAGCGGCGGGACTGTGGCGCTTGCGCCAGTTCGCGCCCGACCACTTCTACCTCGGCGAGTACTACCTGACTTATTACCAGCAGACCGGCCTGGCCGAAGAAATGGCTTTTTTTGTCGAGCTCGGCGACGGCGCCATGGCCGTTCTATCGCTGATGCGCTCCTCGGCCAGTTGCGCGTTCAGTCGTGACGAAATGCAGTTGATCGAATGCGCACAGGCCGTCGTCGAACAAGTCGTCAACGAAGCCTGGCGCTTGCGTCAGGCGCAACAGCCGCGCCCGGTACAAGACCTCGACTTCAAGATCCGCGAAGCGTTCGATCAGTTCGGTGCGCACATCCTTACTTGCCGCGAACAGGAAGTGGTGCAGTTGCTGCTGCGCGGTCACTCCAGTGCCTCGGTGGCCGAGCAACTGAGCATCAGTCCCGGCACGGTGAAGATTCACCGCAAGAACATCTACGCCAAGCTCGGCATCGGCAGCCAGTCCGAGTTGCTCGGGCTGTTTATCCGCGATCTCACCGGCCAGGAACTGCTCGCCGAAGCCTGACACCTGAAAACGACTCTATCCCCAAGGGATATATACAGCGCAAAACCGCGATTGCTAGTTTGGCTCCCGACGCAATGATTGATCACTGCAAGGGGAGCCGCACCGTGAATGACAACCAGCCAAGCGATATCGAATTCTGCAATGTGGTCAAACGCTATGGTGAGGTGGCGCGTCAATGGCCTGAATTTCGCCGTGCGTCGTGGCTCATTCCATTCTTTCTCGGTGGCTCGGGCTGCGGCAAAACCACGACCCTGCGCATGATTGCAGGCTTCGAACAACCGACCAGCGGCGAAGTACGCCTGGCCGGCAAAAACGTCGCCGGCGTACCGGCGTTCGAACGGCCGGTGAACATGGTGTTCCAGCATTACGCCCTGTTCCCGCACCTGACGGTGGCGCAGAACGTTGCCTATGGCTTACGTTATCGCACGCCGCGCCCGGACAAGAAAACCCAATTGCGCATGGCCGATGAGGCCCTGGAAATGGTTCGCCTCAGCGGCTTCGGCCAGCGTAAACCGAGCGAACTCTCCGGCGGCCAACAGCAACGCGTCGCCCTCGCCCGGGCGCTGGTCAACAAACCGACCGTGCTATTGCTCGACGAGCCACTGGCGGCGCTCGACCGCAAGTTGCGCAAGGAAATGCAATCCGAACTGCTGCGCCTGCAGCGTGAGGTCGGCATCACCTTCGTGCTGGTCACCCACGACCAGGAAGAAGCCTTGTCGATGAGTGACAGCATCAGCGTGATGCACAACGGTTCAATCATCCAGACGGCCACCCCGGAACAACTGTATGAAGCTCCGGCCAGCCGTTACGTCGCGGACTTCATCGGCGAATCCAATCTGTTCAACGGCACCGTACGCCACCTGCACGGCAATTCGGTGGTGCTGCGTACCGAGCAAGGCCTGGAGCTGACCAGCCCGCTGACGCCAACCGGCAAGGCCCTGAGCGCCGACGCCGCCGGTTGCATCGCGGTGCGCCCCGAGTTGATCAGCATTGCCGGCGCGCACGCCGATCTGGCCCGTGAAGTGAAACTGCAAGGCTGCGTGGAAGACCGCATCTACCTCGGTAATTCCACCGAATACCGCGTGCGCACCCAGGCCTTTGGCGTGGTCTGTGTGCGGGTTCCCGCCAGCAGGATCACGGCGCCAATGCATTCGAACACGGCGCTGCAGTGAGCGTCGGCTGGGATCACGCCAATGGCCTGGCCATGGCGTTGTAAATCATCGACTCGATTCATCAACCGGATGTGGAGCGTGCTATGGACCAGAAGACGTTTATCAAAACCCTGCGCAGTTGGCAGAACGGCTCGATCAGTCGTCGCGAATTTCTTGGCCGCACCGGCCTGGGGATTGCCGCCGCCGTGGTCGCCACCAATATGCCCGGCCTGCTGACGTCCAGCGCAGAAGCGGCCGAACAGGCCAAGCTGGGGGATCGCCTGTCACTGGCGACGTGGCCGAACTACCACAGCCAGGAAAACCTCGACACCTTCGGCAAAACCACCGGCGCCCGCGTCTCGATGAGCGTGTTCGGCTCCAACGAAGAAATGCTCGCCAAGTTGCAAGCCGGTGGCAGTGGCTGGGACGTACTGGTACCGACCAACTACACCATCAGCACCTACGTCGGTCTGGGCTTGATCGAGCCGCTGGACCTGTCGCGCATTCCCAACTTCGATGCCTCGGCATTCCAGCAAAAATTCATGGCCCAAGGCACCGTGGACGGCAAGGTGTACGCCGTGCCGAAAAACTGGGGCACCACCGGCATGCTCTTCGACGCCGGAAAGCTGAAGAACGGGCCGAGCAGCTGGAAAGAGTTCTGGGCCGCCGCCCAAGGCCCTGCCAGCGGCCGGACGATGGTTCACGATTACCAGTTGACCGCCATCGGCAATGCCCTCAAAAGCTTCGGCTACAGCTTTAACTCCCTCGACCCAAAAGAACTGGCCGACGCGGAAAAACTGTTGATCGAGGTCAAGCCGCACCTGTTCGCCATCAACTCCGACATTCAGCCGTCAATGCGCAGCGGCGATGCCTGGCTCGCGATGTCGTGGACCGGCGACGCCTCGCAGTTGCACCGCGACAACGCGCAGATGCAGTTCGAACTGGGCAAGGAAGGTGGCGAACTGTGGAGTGATTTTTTTGCCATCCCGAAAAGCTCGGAGCACAAGGACGCGGCCTACGCCTTCATCAATTACCTGCTCGAGCCGCAGCACAACAAGCTCGAAGTGTTGAGTCACGGCTATCCGAGCGGCGACAAACGGGTCGATGCGTTGCTTCCCACCGCGATGCTCAACGATCCGATCATGTACCCGGCCGCCGAAGCACTCAGCCCACTGGAGTTCGGAGCCGCCGCAACGCTCACCAGCCCGGCGCGCGCCGAACTGATGGCGCGTTTCAAGTCCGCCTGATCGCCTGACCATGGCCAATGAGGAGTCACCCATGAATGCTGCCGCCCACCCGCAAGCGGTGCAGCCAGGCAATGCCCTGTCAATCGAGGTACGTCAACGGCGCAGCCTCGGTCGGCGGATCACCCTGCTGATGCTCTTGCCTTCGACCTTGTGGTTCCTGCTGCTGTTATTGATGCCGCTGGTCATCATACTGGTCTTCAGTTTCGGCGAGCGCAGTGCCGTGGGCGGCTACGCCGGTGGCTTCACCCTGGCCAACTACCTGAACCTGGGCTCGCGTGGCGCGGCATTCAGTAACACGCTGATGCTGGCGCCACTGGGCACCCTGGTGTGCCTGGTCGCGGCCTACCCGCTGGCGTACTTTCTGGCGGTCAAGGTCACCCGTAACCGCTCGCTGTTGCTGACGCTGGTGATCGTACCGTTCTGGACCAGTTTCCTCATCCGCACCTACGCCTGGATCTTCATCCTCAGCGGCAAGGGCATCCCCGCCCTGCTCGCCAGTCTTGGCCTGGAAGACGTGCGACTGATCAACACGCCGTGGGCGGTGCTGATCGGTATCGTCTACGGCTACCTGCCACTGATGGTGTTTCCGATTTACGTCAGCCTCGAAAAACTCGACAAACGCCTGCTCGAAGCCTCTGCCGATCTCGGTGCCAGCGCGTTCGAGAGCTTCCGGCGGATCACCTTGCCGCTGTCTGCACCGGGAATCATCACCGGCGTGATGCTGGTGTTCATCCTGTTGATGGGCGAGTTCCTGATCCCGGCGATTCTCGGCGGCGGCAAAGTGTTCTTCGTCGGCAACGCGCTGGTCGACTTGTTCTTGCAGTCGCGCAACTGGCCGTTCGGCAGTGCCTTGGCAATGACGCTGGTGGCGATGATGCTGCTGATCATCGGCGTGTATTTGAA
This sequence comes from Pseudomonas sp. S2_F03, assembly GCF_054668335.1. Classification (NCBI taxonomy): domain Bacteria; kingdom Pseudomonadati; phylum Pseudomonadota; class Gammaproteobacteria; order Pseudomonadales; family Pseudomonadaceae; genus Pseudomonas; species Pseudomonas sp. S2_F03. The sequence continues at coordinate 152,910 of NZ_CP162759.1, forward strand.
ACTGGTGGCGCGCTACGGCGGCCGCCCTGCCGATGGAGGGTTGTGACATGTGGCTGCGCAGCTATTCGACCTCGCTGTACCTGTTTCTCTACGCGCCGATCGCGTTGATCGTGCTGTTCAGTTTCAACGCCGGGCGCAGTGGCCTGGCCTTCGAATGCTGTTCGATGCAATGGTTTGGTCGCGCCTTCGGCAACCCGTTCATCATGGAAGCGCTGGGGCACAGTGCATTCATCGCCTTTACTTCGGCAGTGATCGCCACATTATTCGGCACCCTGGCAGTGTTCGGCCTGCAACGTGCGGGTAAAAAAGTACGCCTGTTGTTCGATGCACTGACCTATTGCGCGATCATCGTGCCGGGCATCGTCATCGGCATCTCGACGCTGATTGCGTTCATTACCCTGTTCGACCTGATCAATCCGCTGCTGGCAAGCTGGATACCCAATGTGCCGCGTCTGAACATGGGTTTTCCACGGTGATTGCTGCGCATTCGCTGTTTACCATGGCGCTGGTCATGGTGATCGTGCGCAGCCGCGTCGACTCGCTGGACAAGGCCTTGCTCGAAGCTTCAGCGGACCTCTATGCCCCACCCATGCAAACGTTCTGGCGGGTCACCCTGCCGCAGATCAGCCCGGCAATCATGGCCGGATTCCTGCTGGCGTTCACCTTCAGCTTCGACGACTTCATTATCGCGTTCTTCGTTGCCGGTTCCGAAACGACGTTGCCGATCTACATCTTTTCATCGATCCGCCGCGGCGTGACGCCAGAAATCAACGCAGTCTCGACCGTCATTATCTGCGCCTCGCTGGCCCTGCTATTCACTTCCCGCTCTCTGCAAAACCGCCGTACCGGCGTCCAGGAGTCAAACCATGCGTGATCAGCTTTATATCAACGGCGAGTGGGTCAGCCCGGACCTGGGCGGTTATCTGGACGTCATCGACCCGGCCACCGAAGCCGTTTTCCATCGGGTAGCCGCGGGCACCGAAGAAGACGTCGATCACGCGGTGCGCGCCGCACGCAGAGCCTTTGATAACGGCTGGAGCCAGACCACCGGCGCCGAACGCGCGCAATGGCTGGAGGCATTGGCTGATGAACTGGAAAACAGCCAACCGGCCTTGGCCGAACTGGAAGTGCGTGACAACGGTAAACCATTGCCCGAAGCGCAGTGGGACGTCGGCGATGCCATTGGTTGTTTCCGTTATTACGCCGGCCTGGCCCGCGAACTGGATCAGCAGCAGGATCAACCGCTGGCGTTGCCGGACGCACGCTTTCGCTGCCGTATCCGTCATGAGCCGATTGGCGTCGCCGGGCAGATCATTCCCTGGAACTACCCATTGTTGATGGCGGCGTGGAAAGTCGCGCCGGCCTTGGCTGCAGGTGCCACGGTGGTGTTGAAACCGTCCGAGCTGACGCCTCTCACAGCACTGGAGCTGGCCGCTGCCGCCAACCGTATCGGTTTGCCCGCCGGGGTATTGAACGTGGTCACCGGCCTCGGTGCCGACGCCGGCAGCCCGCTCACCGAACATCCCGGCGTGGACAAACTGGCCTTCACCGGCAGCGTGCCCACCGGAGCGAAAATCATGTCGGCGGCCGCCCGCGACATCAAGAACATCAGCCTCGAACTGGGCGGAAAATCTGCATTCATCGTATTCGACGACGCCGATGTCGAGGCGGCGGTGGAATGGATTCTGTTCGGGATTTTCTGGAACCAGGGCCAGGTGTGCAGCGCCACGTCACGCCTGCTGGTGCAGGAAAACATTGCCCCGCGATTGATCGAACGTCTGGTGGAGGAAACCCGCAAGATCAGTATCGGCCCGGGCATGGAACCCGGTGTCCTGCTCGGCCCACTGGTCAGTCAAAGCCAGCATGACAAGGTCCTTGGTTTCATTGATCAAGGCCTCGCCAGCGGTGCCCGTCTGCTCATCGGTGGTCGGCGGCCGGCGCATCTCCCTAAAGGTTACTTTATTGAACCGGCGATCTTCGACGAGCCCGGGCACAGCAGCATTCTCTGGCGCGAAGAGGTGTTCGGCCCGGTACTGTGCATCAAGCGTTTCAAGACCGAAGAGCAAGCGGTGCAAATGGCCAACGCCAGCCGCTTCGGCCTCGCCGCCGCGGTAATGAGCGCTGATTTGCAACGCACTGCCCGCGTCGCCAACCAGTTACGCGCGGGAATCATCTGGGTCAACTGCTCGCAGCCGACCTTCGTCGAAGCCCCGTGGGGCGGGATGAAGCACAGCGGGATTGGCCGCGAGTTGGGCCAGTGGGGACTGCACAATTACCTGGAGGTGAAGCAAGTCACTGAGTACATCAGTGATCAGAAGTGGGGCTGGTACCTGAAATAGTCGCTCTCGGATCAGCAGGCAGGAACCACTGCCTTCCAGATACTCGCAGGCGATACCAAAACGCGCATAGTTGCGTTGCATCGATTTCAGCCCATCGACCTGCCAAGGCTGACTCGCCACGTTCAATTTTCCCGATCGCTCGAAGCTTGCGTCCATGCCATAACACTGCAAATCCTCCTCGAATGCCACAAGGTTTTCCCGACCCAGCCGAACCAGTTGCTCTGCTTCCTTGGGCCAGCGTTTCAGTGCATTGGATACGCCATGGGAGATGCTCGGCGCGCAGAACCCGCCACTACGACCACTGGCTTCACCGCCACACTGCCCGGCTTCCAGCACCACGATCGTCGCGTCGGGCCAGCGCTGACGGGCAATCAATGCAGTCCATAACCCGACAAACCCGCCGCCCACAATGGCAATATCACACGATAACTCGCCGGTCAGTCTTGGCGCGGCGGGTGCATCCGTCCGGGTTTCCTGCCAGACAGGGTAAGGCCGGGCTTCAGCCAGAGAGCGGTTTTCAATCGGTAATGTCATGCACGCCTGCTCCAGAAAATTCATGGGCCGACGCTAAAGCAATGGCCGACGCTTTCACAGGCGCAAACCTCGCAGCGGACACGGGAGGAAAACCGGGGTTTCTGGAATACTCTTGGCTTCGTCCTGATCTTCGCCATGGAGTCCGTCGTGGAAGTACCTGATTTACCCACCACCCCCACCTTCCTTGCGGACCCGTCGAGTGTGCAGACTCATGAATCTGCGGCAATATCCGTCGGCCACTGTGGCCTTAATCTGAAACAGGCAACTGAAAACATCCGAATCCGTGGACGCGGGAGGCCATTTCACCCTCCAAAAATTGTCGGAGTTTTCCTCGATTATTTAGAAGCGCTCACCTGTTTAACTTCCGTGCTTAAAGACACTCTGTGTTACTTCCTGAAAGCTACATGGGTGTTTCATCGCCAAATAGCAGCTTTCCCTTGATAAAGGACACCTGTCATGTATTTTCAATTGACCGGCCGTCTATCTGGAGACACCCCATGCCACTGGTTCGCGTCGACATCAAAAAGCACCAAGACCCCACATTCGCCAAACGTGTTGGACAACTGATTTACGCTGCCATGCACAGCGCCATTGCCGTACCGGAGAACGATAATTTCCAGATTCTGGCGGAGCACGATGAGCACCATTTCATCTTCGACCCCCAATACCTGGGCATCCAACGCACCGACAATCTGATCATCATCCAGATCACGCTGAGCGAAGGCCGTTCGGACGAGAAGAAAAAACTGCTCTACAAAACCATCGCCGAGAGTCTGAATCGCGAACTGGCCGTGCGCCTGGAAGATGTTTTCATTAATCTGGTGGAAGTGAAAAAAGAGAACTGGTCGTTCGGTAACGGGATTGCCCAGTACGCCCTTTGATTAAACCTTTTATACCTGTGAGCCACTGATGCCCCGAGTTTCCCGCAAGCAAGCCGACCTCAACCGCGAAATCATCGTCGAGGCAGCCACGCGGCTGTTTCGCGAACGAGGACTGCATGGCATCAGTGTCGTCGATGTCATGGGGGCGGCAGGCCTCACCCACGGCGGCTTCTACGGGCATTTCGAGTCCAAGGAAGCGCTGGCGCAGGAGGCCAGTGGCCGAGCGTTTGAACAATCGGCGGAGCGCTGGCGGGAGCGAATCAGCGATCACAAAGACGACAAGGACGCCGCACGCCGTGCGCTGATCGAGCCTTACCTGTCGCAGGACAGCCGCGACAATCCGGGTGACAGTTGCCCGGTGGCCGCCTTCGCCGGGGACATGTGCCACGAAGCGGCCGACAGTGGTTTGCGTCAGACCTTCATGGAGGGGCTCAACCGGTTGTTGAACGCCTACGGCACACTGTTGGATTCAGGCGATGCCCAAGCCGATCGGCAACAGGCGCTGGTGGAGTATTCGCTGATGCTCGGCGCCCTGACCCTCGCTCGCGCCAGTCGGGGCGATACGGTGTCGGATGAAATTCTCGACGCCGCCAGCACGTTTCTGACCGCAAAGCGTGCATCAAACTGAACAACCCCATGGCGATCCTCGGCCATTGCTAAACTGTCAGGGAATCAGCAATCTGAAGCGACATTCGAACCCCGACATTCCGATGCCCAAAGGAGCGCAGCATGCCCGCAACCGTTCTGGTACTGGTTGAAACCATCAATGATTACTTGCCGATTCTCGAAAATCAGGGTTTTCATCTGATTCTTGCCCCGACTCCAGCCGAGCGCGCTGCTGCCATTGGCCGGCATGGAGGTCAGATCGATGCGGTGCTGACCCGTGGGCCATTGGGCCTGTACGCCGATGAAATCAGCGCCCTGCCCAACCTCAAGATCATCTGCGTCATCGGCGCCGGTTATGAACACGTCGATTTGCAAGCCGCCGCCGACCGTGGCATCACGGTCACTAATGGTGCCGGCGTCAATGCGTCATCTGTCGCCGACCACGCCATGGCGATGCTGCTGGCACTGGTGCGCGACATTCCCCGTTGCGATGCAGCCGTGCGCCGTGGTGAGTGGCCGAAGATCATGCGCCCCTCCCTGGCCGGCAAGCGCCTGGGCATTCTCGGCCTTGGCGCCGTCGGCATGGCCATCGCCAAACGCGCTGCCAATGGCTTCGACATGACGGTGAGTTACCACAACCGCCAGCATCGCAGCGATGTGCCGTACACCTTGCTCCACCCCTACTGAACTGGCGCGCAACTCGGACTTTCTGGTTATCGCGGCACCTGGAGGACTGGGCACCAAACACCTGGTCAACAAATCCGTCCTCGACGCCTTGGGACCCAACGGGTTCCTCGTCAACATCGCCCGCGCCAGCGTGATTGTCACCACCGACCTGGTCAGCGCGCTTGAGCAACGACGCATTGCCGGCGCCGCCCTGGACGTGTTCGACGCAGAGCCGCACGTGCCCCATACGCTCAAATCGTTGACCAACGTGATCCTGACCCCGCACGTGGCCGGGCTTGCACCGGAGGCCACCCAGGGCACCGTTGAACTGGTCGGGAAAAATCTGGTGGCTTTCTTCAGCAACCAGCCGGTGCTGACACCGATTGCCCTGCCACTGCCTGTCGCCACCTGCTGAGTCGTTGACTAAAGGACGCCCAACAGCGTCCAGAGGCGACGAGACTCGGCATCCGCCGAGATCAACTCGCCCAGCAACTCGCTCAATGGCTTGTTGCCCCATTCCACACCGCGCCGGATCAAATAAGGGACGGGACTGTGGGGTTCGGTACGTGCCAGGTACTCGGCAATCAACAGCAACTGACGGTAGGCCTCGTCGCGACTCACCGGTTCACGAAACACCTGGGGCGCCGATGCCGCTTGCGGCGCGTCGTCATGTCCGGACGCCGCCACGGGCTGTACCTCCAGCGGCGCATCGGTTAACGGGCGTGGCTGCATGGCAATGAACTCCTGAACCAGTGTCAACAACGCCTCGATCATGTCTTGCAAGACCTTGAAGCCCGGCGCCTGGTTTCCCAGATAGGCATTGCACCATGTGTCGAGCCGTTGCAGATGTCGCAAGCTCGACAACAGACTGTCCTCACGGCGCAACCAGTGGGACAGTGGCGTGGCACGAATCAGTTCAGTGAGTTTTTTCTGTTCGCTGCGTGCTGTTTCCGCTGATGTTTTGGCCGCCTTGCTGTCATTGGCCAGTACCTGTTGCAACTGCAATCGCCGCCAGGCATCCAGGCAGTAACCGTCGAATTCACCACTTCGCGGTTCGAGCAACGGCGTGCGCGTCAGCAACACCTCACTGTAGCGTCGCGCCAGCCATTCAAGCGGAATCACCCGCCACGACTGATCACCGTCTTCGGCCAGAGGATGAAGGTGCTCGGGATAGCGTTCACATAAACCGGCGACCAGCGCGAGGCTGCCCGGTAATCCGTCCAGACCCTCCTGATGTAACCAGGCCTCACCGAGCCAGGCACACAGCATCAAGTCCTTGCTGCGCTCCAACAGCAACGTGGACGTCAGTTTTTCCAGTTCCGGCCACTGCGCCCGCTTGATCGACGACTGCCAGACGCCCGTAGGCAGACTGGTGTCGTCCTCGCGACGCAGTTCACGCGCCTGGTCGAACTCGCGCTCGTAGCGCAAGTCCTCGCCGCAAGGTGCTTGCTCGCTAATGGGTTCCAGCAGTCGGACAATCAGTTCCGGCAACGGTGGTGAAATCTGATTCAAAACCCCTCCTCCTCAGTCATGACCGTCGCGGACGCGGTCGACCTGGTTTGCATGAATGGAGAACGCGGGGCCCGGGTGGGCAGCGGTGGAATAGACAACGGCAGCTTCGCACCCTGGCTCATTAATGACAGGCGCATAAACATCAGCGTCTGTTGCGCCGTGCTGGTCTGCGCGGTCACCGGCAGGCGCAAAGCCAGTGGAAAATCGGTGAAATCCATATTGGGCTGGCGCTGCACGGACTGGTGCGCACGGATCAAGCGCAGCAATGACCACGGTCCGCCATATTCCCAATCGGCCTCAAAGTCACGCACCATCAGATTGGGCTGCAAGGGATCGTTGGCCGGACGTTGCGAGCCGTTTCTGGCCCAGCGCAAGGTCAGCCGGACCGGTTGCCCGACCATCCAGCGCAGGTTCGGCTGGGTTTCGCCCGGGTAATTGATCTGTTGATTGCCAGCATTCAAACCCCAGGCAATCACTTGATCGGCGCCCCGTTCCTCCTCGCGATCGGTTCGCCAGCGCACGTCCATTTCAACGCCAATGATGCCGCTCTTGTCTCGCACAAACAGCGGGTTTAACCATGTACTGGCCTGCTTCAGACGGTTGAGAAAATCTTCGGCGGCCACCCGCTCCGGCGTCTGGCTGAGCTGCAATCCGGCTTGAGCCACGGGCAGACGCTTGTCGATCAACTCGAGAAAATGCTGGACCCGGGCCGGGTCGGCGTCGGTGGCTTGCACGCCATTGGCAAACGGGAAGCGCTCGGCCAGGTACTGATTGAAATAATTGGCCAGGTCGTTCCATGCCGCTGCCGCTTGCTGTTGCTGCAGGAGCTGACAGCGTTGCATGGCGCTTTGTTGCAGGTCCAGCGCACGTAACGCCAAGGTCCCACGCCCACCGGACAGGTTGGCAGTTTGCAAAATCTGACCGCAGGACGTGGCGTCCATTTCGATGAAATCGCGGCTCACCAGCTGCTCGATCTGGGCCGGCGAGCTGGCAGGATTCTGGTCCTTGTACTTGAGCAGCTCTTCGTTGAGCGCACTGAATTGGGTAACGCGCTCGTAGTCCAGCGCCGAGAGATTCTGTTGCTGAGTCTTCAACCATTCCAGTGCTGAGGTGCGCCGCTCGGTAATCCCGAGCATGGTGTTGAATTGCTGCTTGAGGCTCAGCTTCAAATCCTGCACATCGCTGGCGCCGTACAATTGCAAGCCGAGGTTTTTCGAGCCATCCCACTGACTGATTTCACTGCGCCCGCCGAACAATGGCTGCGCGGTGATCTCCGCAAGACCGTCGACAACCTGAGCGATAGCGCGGCGGTTCAATGCGTTTTGCACTCGCATCGCCAAATCATTGCGGTGCACTTCGGCGAAGGCTTTTTGCAGGGCCACTGCTTGCGGTGCAAGCACATTGAAAACACCGTCGCCACGGGGGCGGTCGTTTTGATCCTTGAGACTCAACCACATGGCCTTGGCTGCCGCCGCTTCTGCCGCCTGAACCAATGCATCGCGATACGCCGGCGGGATACGCGGCAGCTCTTCGGCGGCATAACTCTTGTAGCTGGCAAAATAGTTCAGCGCCGTGCTGAGGTCATCGCCATCAACGCTTTGCCCCTCAATGGCATCGGCGGTCTTGTCTGCGCGCAAGGCGATGGCCACGAAATCGCGCTTGAACAGCGCCTGCACCGCGTTGTTCAACTGGCTGACATGCACTTGCAACGCCAGCTGCCCACTGCCTTGCTGGACCAGCAAGTTGCCTCTGGCCCCTGCCTGCGCGATCCATTGGTCACGAAAGCTTTGCTGCAACTTGGACGCTTGCTGATCCAGCTGTTGTTCAACCTGCGGGCCGAGCAAGCTGCTCTGGCGCACTTTATCCATCATCTCGCGATAACCCGGCACCAGGTCCTGCCCCTTACCGCGGCTCCAGGCGGAGTTGGTCAGGCCGACCAGCGCTTGCAGGTCATCGATCAATGCGCGCAAATCCTCAAGCTCAGTCAGGGAGTTGCCGCTGCCCGCCTCCAACCGTTCCAGATGCAACTTGAGGTAGCCGGCCTGGCGGACAAAATTGTCAGCGAGAAAATACTGGTCAAGCCAACGCTCCATCAGCCCGGAAAAATTTTCCTCGATGACTTGCCGCTCCATGGCCAGGTCCAGCGGTTTCAAGTCGCCAGCATTGGCATCGAGCAACATCCGGTTGTAAAAACCGGCACGGGGCAAGCTGCCGACATTGAGGTTCAGGGACAAGGCGTTGTTGCTCAGCAACGCCAGGTCTTCGAGTGGGGCCTTGGGGTTGTTCAGCGCCTGATTGAACCATTGATTCTGCTGCTCAAGGCGCACCGCGCGCTCCACCAGGTCTTTGGCTTTGACGTAATTTTGCCATTGGGCCGGGTCCTCACTTTCGACGTTGCCACGGCGCTCGGTGTTGCGGATGCCCTTGAGTTTCACCAGCTCCGCATTCAGCAAGTCGTGCAAGGGCTCCAATAAGTGGCTCTGGGCGGTCAGGCGCAGTTGGTTTTCCAGCTGCACATCCAGTGAAGAAAACCAGGACGTGGGAAACGCTACGGAAGTAAAGGTCCAGCGCGGGGCCTTTTCCAACACCCGCCAGAATCCCTGGACGTTGCGTCGTGTCGACTCCAGCCGATGCGACTCGTCGGTAACCGTCAGGTAGTTTTTCTGCGCACCTTGCAACAGACGCGACAGCTCATGCGCATCTTTGACTGAGTCCTGCCAGACCCAGAGCATGCTCGCGGCCCACACCACACCGACCACCAGCGCCACCACCCCCGTCAATCGCTGCCAACGCTGACGCAAGCGCAACAGGCGCGGTACCACTTGCGCCAATCCCCGCTCGGCGACTACCCGGCGCTGCCACAATTGGCGGGCGAATGCACTTTGTTGCAACCCGGTGTCGTAGGCTGAAAATCCGTCCGGCGTGTCTTGCGTCGGTTGGTTAGCGGTGAAATAAACGCCACGAAAACGCGGCGCCTCACCTTGGGCATTGCCTTGGAACACCGGCTCCAGCACCGTTTGCAGATTGCGCCTCAGCGCCTCGATACGTTCCGGCAACCCGAACAGCTCGCCCTTCAAATGGCCCGACAACGTGCCGATTTCGATGATCGATTCAGCCAAGGCACGGTTAACCTGATCCAGCGCCTGATCGCTCCATTGCGCCTGCCAGGCTGACTCGGGGCCAAACGGTGTCGACCAGCCCAGCGTGCGTTCGCGGGCATCAACGGGCAGTGCCGTGATCAGTTCCTGAAACCCGGGCAGCTCTTCCATACCGGTGATCACGACATACACCGGCAAGCTCAGGCCGAATCGTTGCAGCATGTCGATGAAGCGCCGGCGGGCCGCCAGACCGAGGCTCGCGGCCAGCTCGACATTGCCCAATCGACTGACCGGGACCGTCCAGATCACCCCGTCCAGTGGTCGTTTGCTGCGCAAGCGCAAAATCAATCCCAGCAAACGCCACCAGCCGCCTCGTTGCAGGTTCATGCCTTCTTCCGGCAAAAACAGCGCCTGTGGCACCACCAATACCGCACCTTCGGGGTCCGACCACCAGCGCCCGAACCAGGCGGGTTTGTCGGTTGGTTGCAGACGCCACTGGCTGCACAATTGAGTGCCCTGGGTTTCGTCGCCGAGCATCAGTAACCACGGGATCTGATACCGGTCCTGAGCGCCCTGCTCCTGCTCCATATGGCGGACCGAGGTATAAAAACTGCGGACCGCCGCCCCGCTCTGGGTGCGCAACCACCAGACCACGCCCCCGATGATAATCAGCAGCAACAACAACCCAATGATCAGACTCACCCACCCCAACGCGCTCATGAGTCTTGCTCCGAGGTGCTGACCGAGTCGGTCATCTGCAACACCGGATCAAGCTCCTGGCGAATGTCACGCCAGAAAAACTGCCCCAGCCCTGTCAGTATCAGGACCATGGCGAGAATCCCCACGCCAAGCCGAAAACCATCCGGTAACGATTGACGTACCGGCAACTGCACCGGTGGCACCGCAGAGGGCTGCTGAAGCCGGGCACTGACATCGGCATAATCAGGTTCGTGCTGCCAGGCAAAGGTAAACAGCGCCAGACGCAGTTTTTCATGCCGCGATTGCCCCAGCTCACCACGCATGCGCCCCTCAAATCCCAACACCAGGCACTGCAAATAGACATTGGCCAGATCGCGGGTAGCGGGAATCTGTTCGTCCAGCAGAGCCTTGATCGCCAGCGGCAATTTTTCACCGGCCTGACGGCTGGCGTACATCCGCGATTCCAGCGGCTTCTCCTGCCACACGGACTGGCCCGGCCAGGGTGTAAACAGCAGCGTTTCGTCGATCAACGCGACAAAGGCATAGACCAGCGCCTTGACCTGGTCGGTCGCCGCATCACCGACCCGGGCGTATGCCGTTCGCCACAGGCGCTGGGAGATTTGCGTCGACAGATCGACCACCGCTTCCACCAGCGCCTCATCATCGCTGTCCTTGGGCAACTGATTCCATTCCTGGGACCATTGCAGCCAGGCCTCGCGAAAGGCGCTGCTCAGTGGCGCCTCACGAAGGCTCCGTGTACCCGTCCCGGCATTTCCCTCAGACATTCGACGCCCCTTCCTGGATCAAGCACCTTCACTCGCCTGGGCCACAAACAACACCACTTGCCATGGACTGCTCGCCGGTTTTGAGGCCGGCGCGGCAATCAGTAACGGCAATTGCCCGTCGAACCATTGGCCATCGGCCGTCACCACAAACAATCGCGTGTCCTCGCCGACGCTGTAGGCCACTTGCTCGTTGCGGCTCATGGCCTGGTGGGGCAAACCGCTCATGCGTTGCCGGCTCAACAACGTAATATGCGGCGCCGAGGCAATGATCGCCCCACTCAGCCATTCGCTGGCCGCCTGCTCGCTGGCACCGTTGGGCATGCGCAAACCGATGACCAGACGCTGGCTCGGCTGATCGTCGGGCAGTTGAATCGAGAAGCTCTGTTCGCTGCGTTCAAACGGCACACTGCGATAGCCGGCGCGAATCAGTTCCAGGGTTCTGTCGAGCCAGTCGAGGACCGGCTCATAGCCTTGTTGCAGCTCCAGAAAGTCCAGCGGGGCAAAGGGCGGCACGCCCGCCAGCGGGTCCAGGGCCGACCAGGCTCCCGCCAGCCCGAGCAACACCCCGTATAACGCCTGTGGCGATGCCAGTCGGCTGTTCAACGTTCCTTCGACCTCCGGCAGACGCGCCCAAAGCGCCGTCAACTGGCGACGAATTTCCATCGCATCGTCCTGATTTCCGGCCTGTTGCGCCTGGCGCAAACGGCCGGCGAGGAACATGCATTTCTCTCGCGTCCTGGCGCACAGCCCGGCTACCCGGCGACCCAACACCGATTCCGGCGACAGGCATGGCGTGGGCGGCGTGTAGGGCAAGGACAGAAAACCACCGCCCTCCTTGCGAATTTTCAGCAGAGGCAAGCAAACGGAATCGGCCTTGTTCAACTGCGTGCACAAACGCGGGTTCGGCCGCCACACCGTGATCGACTCGGGGTACTCGCCGCTGGTCAAATCCGGCAACGCATCGCCGACCACCGATTGCAGTCGCCCTTTGAGCGGCAACAACTGCCCGGCACGCCACAATGGGCTGACGGCGAGATACACCGTCACCGTGGCGTTCTGCGAGGCGTTGACCGCTTCGCTATATCGAGCTCCAGTGTCGGCCCGACACCCACCTGCACATTGACCGGCAGGCCGTCCGGCATCGTCGCTTGCAGACTGACCAGGCGCACCAACCCGGCACTCAGTGCACCGGGGTCGAATTCCACCCGGCTCACCCCCCAGAACCACGGATTGCAGGCCTGGGCAAAGTGCGCCACCAACGCTTCGGCGCGCAACCCTTGCAACTGGAAATGCTGGGGCAGCAACTGCATGCCTTCGTGCCAACAAACCGCGTCAGGTAACAGGCTCATACGACTCCCTTCGACGTCTACATCACCGCGCAAAACGGCGCACTGACAATGGGTTCACTGCGCAGTGTTGTTGACCAGCGTCATCTCGCGGCTGTCGAACTTGAGCCAGGCATCGCTCTGATCATCGAGCCGTAATCGGTGTGCTCCGGGAGTGTTATAGCTGGCGAAGACCAAAAGTCCAGTCGCCCGCTTGCCCCCCAGCGGGAAGGGTTGTTTGTCGATGAACTGGCCGGGGACCAGCTCCAGCCCCCACACCGTTATCAACTGCCGATAGTCGCGTTGATACTGATCACGCTCGGCAAACCACTGCCGCGCCGTGATGCCGGACAACTGTTTGAGCAAGTCCGGGTCGTTCACGGCGATGAAATCCACAGCGATCGGAGTGTCGTCGTTGGCCTTGGGCGCGACGTCCAGGGTCAGGTTGTCGAGGTCCACCCGAGGCCCGAAAAACGAGCACCCGGATAGGGTCAGGAACAGGGCGAAAGCAAAAAAACGTGCAAACAAAGTGAATTGTCCTTTTCTCGAGGCGGTCCAAGATTGTTTTTCGCTTGCTTTTTTATAGACCTGTTCTAGCGTCTTGGGTAGTTCGGCCCCCCTATGCCGAATGTGGAAGGTTTGTCAAAGGAACGACAGGTCCATCTGCCACCCTTTCTAACCTACGGTCCAGCAAGGGAAAGCGATGAACGGGCCTCCCGATGCATTGCGCCCGCTCATGCATCGGAGTCAGCCAACATGGCAGAAAGTACTCAGCACAAGCTCGACAGGGTCCGCCCGCCAAGGGTGCAAATCACCTACGACGTCGAAATCGGCAACGCCATCGAGAAAAAAGAATTGCCGTTGGTCGTCGGAATCCTGGCCGACCTTTCCGGCAAACCACTCGAGCCACTTCCCAAGTTGAACGAACGGCGCTTCACCGAGATCGACCGCGACAACTTCAACGAAGTGCTCGCTTCTATTGCCCCGCGCGCCACCTTGCAGGTCACCAACACGCTCAGCGGTGACGAGAGCAAGCTCAACATCGAACTCAACTTCAAACACATCGACGACTTCGACCCGGTCAAGGTGGTCGAGCAAGTGACCCCGTTGCGGCGTCTGTTCGAAGCCCGTCAGCGTTTGCGTGACCTGCTGACCAAACTCGACGGCAACGATGACCTGGACAAGCTGTTGCGCGACGTCATTGCCAACACCGAAGGCCTGCAAGAGATCAAGTCTGCGCGCCCGGAAACCGCTCCCCCCGCAGGTGACAGCGAAGCACCGAGCGATGCCCCCGATCAACCGCAGGCCTGATCACTTATTCACTTAAGGAGACGTCGCCATGCCCGCTTCAGCCAGCGCCAACACCAGTGAAAGCACCACTCAAAGCCTGTCCTTGCTCGACCGCATCATCGCCGAAGGCCGCATGGCCCATGACGATAGCCAGCAGGACTATGCCCGCGACATGCTCGCGGAGTTCGCCACCCAGGTTCTCGACGAAGGCATGGCCATCGACAAGGACACCGTGGCGATGATCAACGACCGCATCAGCCAGATCGATGAATTGATCAGCGCGCAACTCAATGAAGTCTTGCACCACCCCGACTTACAGAAACTCGAAGCCTCCTGGCGCGGCTTGCATCTGTTGGTGCAAAACACCGAAACCAGCTCCAGGCTCAAATTGCGCTTGCTGAATGTGACTCAGAAAGAGCTGCAGAACGACCTGGAAAAAGCTGTCGAGTTTGACCAGAGCGCGCTGTTCAAGAAGATCTACGAAGAAGAATACGGCACCTTCGGTGGCCACCCATTCAGCCTGCTGGTGGGTGACTACACCTTTGGCCGTCACCCGCAGGACATCGGCCTGCTGGAGAAACTGTCGAACGTCGCCGCAGCGGCGCACGCCCCGTTCATTGCCGCCGCCAGCCCACGGCTGTTCGACATGAACAGCTTCACCGAACTGGCCGTGCCACGTGACCTGTCGAAAGTGTTCGAGAGCCAGGAACTGATCAAATGGCGCTCGTTCCGTGAAAGCGAAGATTCGCGCTACGTGTCGCTGGTGTTGCCGCATTTCCTGCTGCGCCTGCCGTACGGCCCGGACACCTCGCCGGTCGAAGGCATCAATTACGTTGAGGACGTCAACGGCAGCGACCACGGTAAATACTTGTGGGGCAACGCCGCCTGGGCCTTGTCGCAACGCATCACCGAAGCCTTCGCCAAGTACGGCTGGTGCGCGGCAATTCGCGGGGCCGAAGGCGGTGGCGCAGTCGAAGGTTTGCCAGCCCACACGTTCCGCACCACCTCCGGCGACTTGTCACTCAAGTGCCCGACTGAAGTGGCAATCACCGATCGCCGGGAAAAAGAGCTCAACGACCTCGGTTTCATCGCCTTGTGCCACAAAAAAAACAGCGACGTGGCGGTGTTTTTCGGCGGCCAGACCACCAACAAATCCAAGCTGTACAACACCAACGAGGCCAACGCCAACGCGCGGATTTCGGCGATGTTGCCTTACGTGCTCGCCGCCTCGCGTTTCGCGCACTACCTGAAGGTGATCATGCGCGACAAGGTCGGCAGCTTCATGACCCGTGACAACGTGCAGACCTACCTCAACAACTGGATCGCCGATTACGTGCTGATCAACGATAACGCGCCGCAAGAAATCAAGGCGCAGTACCCGTTGCGTGAAGCCCGTGTGGATGTGACTGAAGTCGCCGGCAAGCCGGGCGCCTACAAGGCCACGGTGTTCCTGCGGCCACACTTCCAGCTGGAAGAACTGACCGCCTCGATCCGCCTGGTCGCCACCCTGCCGCCACCGGTAGCCGCCTGACCACTGACCCGTGGCGAGGGGGCTTGCTTCCTCGCCACGGGGCTCAATCGGTGGCTCGACTGATCGGCATGGGCGTTCACCCCACTTAATTGCGATAACCTTCAGGAGTTTCATGCGATGGATGCAATCATTCTCGACCTCGGCGGCGACATCAAAGGCGACAGCCTGCTTGAGGGCTATAAGGACAAGATCGAAGTCATGTCCTACAGCCACAACGTGGCCATGCAGGTGACCAACGATGTCAGCAACTCGGAACGGACTTCCGGCAAGCCACACATAGGTGAGTTCACGTTGACGAAGTTCGTCGACAGCTCGACTCCGTCTCTGAACGAATATTGCTGCGCCGGCAAACCGATTCCGGAAGCAAAGGTCATCATCGGTCGCAACGCGGCTGAAGGCAGCGGCCAACTGATGCCGTTCATCATCTACACCCTGACCAACGTGGTGCTGTCCAACGTAAGCGTCAGCGGCGGTACGGGTGGCAAACCGGTGGAAACCCTGTCCCTGAACTTCACCAAGATCAAATGGGAGCTGACTGCGCAAAAGGACGACGGAACCAAGGAAGGCACGGCCGCCTCGACCTGGGACCTGGCCGCCAACAAGCTCGTCAAGTAAGCGCACGCGTCGGCCATGGCTGGCAGCCGCTTCCTCCCGCCGCTGTTCGAGCGACTCGCCTCAAGCGAGGTCGACACGCTGCGCGTGTTCGACCTTCAAGGCCTGCTCGACTCGGTCCGCACGGAACTGCTGCGCCTGTTCAACACCCGACGCGGTCCACACGCGCTCACCTCACCGCCGAGCATTCTCGACTACGGCATCGCTGACTGGACCGCCCTGCAACAGCAACGCAGCGATGACCGTCGTCAGTTGGCGCGGGACGTGCGCGAGGCCATTACTCATTTTGAACCGCGCCTGCGACTGGGCGAAGTTCAGGTCGAGCCAGTGCCCGGTCAACCGCAGCAACTGAGGATTCGGTTGGTCGGGGAGCTACGCAGTGGCCGTCAGCACTGGCCGGTGGCCTTTTTTATCGAGCGGGTCAGCGATGGCCTTGAGGTGCGTCATGAGCGACTCGATTGACCCGCAACTGCTCGACTATTACCAGAAGGAACTGACCTGGTTGCGCCATGCGGGAAGTATTTTCGCCGAACGTTACCCCAAGGTTGCCAGGCGCCTGGAGCTGTCTCCCGGGGAATGCCCCGACCCGCACGTCGAACGGCTGCTGGAGGGTTTTGCGCTTCTGGCGGCGCGCCTGCAACGGCGGCTGGATGACGACTACGCCGAATTCAGCGATGCGCTTCTGGAACAACTGTATCCATTGGCGATGCGCCCCCTGCCATCTTGCGCCATCGTGCAATTCGAACCGGACCCCAGCAAAGGCAATCTGGACGACGGTTACCCGTTGCCCCGCGATACGCCATTGTTCGTCACCACCAGCAAAGGCGAAAGCATCCATTTTCGCACCACTGCGGCGGTTCGTTTGTGGCCATTGGAAATCAATGAAGCATTGATGTTGGGCAGCGAAGAAGCCCAGGCCCTGACGGGCGTCGCTCAGGCTCGTTCGGCGCTGCGTCTGGGCCTGCGTTGCCTGGGCGACAGTCAATGGTCGACGCTGGGCATCGAACAATTGCGTATCCATCTGAGCGCCTCGCCGGTGATCAACGCTTGTCTCTATGACCTGCTCGGTGCTCATGCCGTGAAGGTGCTGGCCGGCCCCATCGGCAGCGTGCCGAAGGGGCTTGAGGGGCTGCCACACATCGTCGGTTTTGCCAGCGATGAAGTGTTGCTACCAGACGAGGATGGCGTGCACCCTGGCATGCGCTTGTTAGCCGAATACTTTGCCTTCCCGGACAAATTCAATTTCTTTGATTTGCCTCTGGCCGGTGTCACCAGCGATCACCAGGCCCTGTATGTGTACATCGTCTTTGACCGTGCGCCGAGCAATCGAATGCACCTTCAGGCCAGCGATTTTGCACTGGGCTGCACGCCGGTGATCAACCTGTTTCCGCGAACCTCAGAGCCACTGCGTCCGGACGGCACCCGCAGCGAATACCGCCTGGTGGCCGACAGTCATCGGGAAAACAGCGTCGAGATCCATAGCATCCGGGCGATGCGGGCCAGCACCCGCCAGGGCGTACAGCGAGTACCCGCCTATTACGGCAGCCAGCACAGCGGAAACGATAAACAGTGTTACTGGCACGCCCGGCGCGTTAGCGGCATGACCCCGAATCGCCTCGGCACTGACCTGTTGCTGAGCCTGGTGGATACCCGACTCGACCCGCTGACGGACGCCATCGAATACAGCCTCACCGCCGAACTACTCTGCACAAACCGACACTTGGCGCAGAGCCTTCCCGCCGGCACGCCGTTAGGCTTTGAGCGTCCGGGCCCGGTAGCCTGGGCGCGCCTGCGCAATCCTCCAAGCCCACAGAGTTTGCCGCGCCTGGACGGAGAATCGCGCTGGCGGCTGGTGTCGCAACTAAGCCTCAATCATTTGTCGCTGGTCGAAGGGCCACAGGCTCTGGATGCACTCAGGGAAATTCTGCAATTGCACAACCTGCGTGACGAGGCCAGCGCCTGGCGACAGATCGAAGGCTTGCTTGGCCTCGGTTGCGAACGGGTCATCGCCCATGTCGGCGAAGACGCCTGGCGCGGCTGGCGCAATGGACTTGAAGTGCGGTTACAGCTTGATCCGCAGCATTTCGTCGGCAGCAGCGCGGTGTTGTTTTCAGCGGTGCTGGCGCAATTCTTTTCGCTCTATGCCACCGCCAACCGCTTTGTGCGCACGGTACTGGTTCAATCAGACAAGGAGGTCAAAGCATGGCAACCCCAAGCCGGCATGCCGCTGTCCCTCTGAGCCTGAGCCAACGACTGCGTCAGGAACCCCAGGCGTTCGAATTGTTGCAGGCGTTGTTGCTGCTGGAACGCGAACACCCACAGGCCGAATCGCTGGGCAGCGGCACCGCCCCCGCAAGCGGAAGCACTGCGTTTGCGGGGGCCGTTGACGCCACTATTCTCGGCCAGTGAAATCGAAAGCCTCACCCAGGAACCCGGCCAGCAGCCGGTCCTGAGCACACCGGTATTTGGCCTTGGCGGCCCCGACGGCCCCCTGCCCTACGCCTATCAGGAATGGCTGCAGCAACGGGCACGGGCCAAGGATCATGCACCCGCCGAATTCCTTGACCTGTTCCAGCATCGACTGCTGAGCCTGCTGTACAAAGTGATGCGCAAACACCGGATCGCCGCAGGTTTCACCGCACCCGGAGTCTCCCCGGTGCAGGTGCAATTGCGGGCACTGACCGGACTGCTGCCCAAAGCGTTGCAGGAACGACAGGCCATCCCCGATTGCGCCGTGCTGGCGTGCACCGCCCTGTTTACTGATGGACGCCGCTCCCTTGCCGGATTTGCCGCGATCATACGTGAGCAGTTCGAACTACCCGTAGAACTCAGTGCCTTTCAAGGTGCCTGGCGCGAGATCCCGCCCGCCAGTCGCAGCCGCTTGCAACCGGGTGGGCGCAATCTGCAATTGGGCGTCAGCGCAGTGGCCGGCACTCGGGTCTGGGATGAACACGCAGGTTATCGCCTGACCCTCGGCCCGCTGACGTCTGCCCAGGCCGCGCGGTTTCTGCCCGATGGCGAATCTCATGCTGCGCTCGCCAGCCTCAGCGCCCTGTATTTCGGTCCGGATCTGGATTGCACGCTGGTGCTGCTGGTACGTGGCGCCGGCCCAATGAAACTTGGACGTCAAGCGCCTCCAGTGCTCAGTTGGAATGGCGGTCTGCAACGTCAGGCCAGCCTTGCCGTACAACGGATCACCATCGGCCTTCGTCAGCCGGAGATCACCTGAACATGGAACTGGCCAGCCTGATCGGACGCCTCAACCCGGACAACCGCCGCGCCCTCGAACGAGCCGCGCAACGCTGTCTGCAACGGGGCCATCACTACGTCGAAATTGAGCACTTGCTGCTGGAACTGCTGGACATCGAGGGCGGTGACTTCGCTTATCTGCTGCCGCGTTTCGGCCTCGAGCGCGATGCCTTGACGGCGGAAATCAACAAGGCGCTGGACCTGTTCAAATCCGGCAGCACACGCACCCCGGCATTGTCGTCGCACACCACCGGTCTGCTCGAAGATGCGGTAGTGCAAGCCAGCGTGCTAGGGCTGGACAGCATTCGCTCAGGCTTACTGCTACTGGCATTGATCGACCGCGACGAGCGCCGCAGCCTGCTGCTCAACAGTGCTTCCTCACTGTTGAAAATCCTCGCGAGGCACTGCGCAACAATCTGCTGGAATGGACCGAAAGCTCTCGGGAACACGTGGGGGCGGTACGTTCTCCAGGGGCTGGCAATCCGGGGCCAAAATACGATGGCGTACTGGACCAGTACACCCAGGACCTTACCGCCGACGCTCATGCCGGGCGAATAGACCCCATCGTCGGCCGCGATGGCGAGATCCGCCAATGCATCGACATCCTCCTGCGCCGCCGGCAGAACAACCCGATTCTGGTCGGTGCACCGGGCGTGGGCAAAACTGCGGTGGTCGAAGGCCTGGCCCTGCGCATTGCCGCCGGGGACGTGCCGCCGTCGTTGCAGGAAGTCAGTTTGCGGGTGCTTGACCTTGGTCTGTTGCAGGCCGGCGCCGGGGTCAAAGGTGAGTTCGAGCAACGCCTCAAAGGCGTGATCGACGCGGTGCGCAGCGCCGAGAAACCGATTATTTTGTTCATCGACGAAGCCCACACACTGATTGGCGCTGGCGGTGCCGAAGGCGGCAGCGACGCCGCCAACCTTCTCAAACCGGCGCTCGCCCGAGGCGAACTGCGCACCCTCGCCGCGACCACCTGGCTTGAGTATAAAAAATACTTCGAGAAGGACCCGGCCCTTGCCCGGCGTTTTCAACTGGTACAAGTCGAAGAACCGGACGAAACCACCGCCGTGGAAATGCTCCGTGGTGTCGCTGCCAAACTCGAACAACACCACGGTGTGCAGGTGCTGGACGCTGCGATTCACGAAGCGGTGAAACTGTCCCACCGCTACATCTCCGGACGCCAGTTACCGGACAAGGCAATCAGCGTGCTCGACACCGCGTGCGCCCGTGTAGCCCTCGGCCAGCACGACGTGCCACCGCCACTGGAAAGCCTGCGCCACCGCCAGAACAGCCTCAAAGATGAAGTCGAACGCCTGCGCCGCGAACAGGCGACCGGACTCGATCATCGCGAGCGCATCACCTTGCTGGAAAGCGAATCGACCGGCAATGTGCAGGCCATTCGCGAACTGGAAACCCGCTGGAACGAAGAGCGAGTCGCCGTGCGCGAGTTGCTGGAAACCCGCAGCGAGTTGCTCGCCTTGAGCGAGCGCGCTGACAGCGACAAACCGGACGAAGCCATCGACAGCCGTATCGATCACCTGGCTGCAGAACTGGTACGACTGGAAGCAGGACTCGATGCCATTCGCCAGGACGACCCGCTGGTGCCGGAACAGGTCGATACCAAAACCGTCGCCGCCGTCATCGCCGGCTGGACCGGCATCCCGGTCGGAAAAATGCTCGCTGACGAAGCCCACGCCGTACGCACCCTCGGCCAGCGCATGGGTTTGCGCGTCATGGGCCAGAGCATTGCGCTGGGCACCATCGCCCAGCGTCTGCAGGCCTACCGTGCCGGCCTTACCGACCCGCAAAAACCGGTCGGCGTGTTCCTGCTGGTCGGCCCCACCGGTGTCGGCAAAACCGAAACCGCTTACGCGCTAGCCGATGCGCTGTATGGCGGCGAACGTAACCTGATCAGCATCAACCTTTCGGAATACCAGGAAGCCCACACCGTCAGCCAACTCAAAGGTGCCCCGCCCGGCTATGTGGGTTATGGCAGCGGCGGCGTGCTCACCGAAGCGGTGCGGCGTAAACCTTATTCGGTGGTGCTGCTCGACGAAATTGAAAAGGCCCACCCGGATGTGCTCGAAGCCTTCTACAACGTCTTCGACAAAGGCGTCATGGAGGACGGCACCGGGTTGGTGGTGGACTTCAAAAACACCGTGATGCTCGCCACCAGTAACGTCGGTGCTGAATTGTTGCTCGACACACCCGTGGCGCAACTGGGCACCGACGCCTTCAACGAAGCGTTGCACAAAGTGCTGCTGCAAGCATTTCGCCCGGCGTTTCTGGCGCGGATGACGGTGGTGGCGTATCGGCCACTGGATGAGGCAACACTGGAAGGGATTGTGTTGGCGAAGCTGGAGAAACTGCGTGGCCGATACAAAGCCGCGACTGGAAAACAGTTCGAATTTGATGCCGGGATTGTCCAGGCAGTGTTGGCCAAGTGCAGTGCGGCGGGTGCGAGGGATGTTGAAAATGTGTTGATGACGCAGGTGACGGGGAAGTTGGCGGAGTGGGTGCTTGAGTAAATGATTATTCAGGTGCCGTCAGGCACCTCAAAGGAGTTTCAGGATCATGGCAGTTATCGTGTTGCACAATTCGGATGATCAAGGCGGCCGTGCTCCGGCGCTGTTTGCGGGTACCGGGGCCGTTCTGATCAATGTTCTGTTCGTTGGTAGCCGGATATCACCAGCCACACTCCATCACATACGCACCGTGACCATGACCTACCCTGGTCCCAACCTGGTGTTCTGGATGGGGCATGGAAATGCGGGAATAAAAGTTCCTCTGAGAGCTGGCCACCCCATGACGACTCCTCCCGCCCAATGCGTGCATTCACAAGATTTGATAGATGCTTTAAGCATGTTGAATCCCGAAAGAATCTACTTCATGACATGCAGGGCGCTGCGTTGGGTCGAACGTGAATATCAGCGGTTTTATGCCTCCATGTCCTTCCTCCCTCGTCGGGTCACAATATTCGCTGCCAGGGTCAATCTGCTGGGCGGAGCATTGAAGCCAACAATAACCGCCATCTTGTCAGGCGTGGCGAACCCGCCAGGAGCATTTGGCGTTGGCCACCTGTTTGAGTCACTCGACGTGTATGGCGAATCATTCATTGAGTGGCAACAACGCTCCAATCCCCAGACCAGTCCAGGTGGCTATAACGAGTCACCCATTTAATCAACCCGATCCAACCCGGATACGACTGCACTCGCCGCCGAGTGTCGCCAGTGAAAAACTCCGCGGCATGGACAGCAATTAATTCATGGAGGTCAAACGTATGCCTATGAAATTTGACGATGCCCAATTGAGAGTCGACGTTGACGAGGATATATCGGCGATAGGTCAAAGTTTTAGTCAGGCGTTGACCAACGGAATTGTATTCACCATCAAGTCCCCCAACGGCAAGATGATTCAATTCAAGTCCAGAACCATGAAATGGCTGGAAGGCCCTCAAGTAGATAACTATGTCACCGACATCGAAGGCTATTTCAAACCTGACGCACTCGACTGGGATGTTGACGTAGTACCGAGAGAAGCCAGCGACAAAAAAACCCCTACTACGACGAAGGAGGTGCCTGCTCAAGAACGGCCACCACAACCAAAATTGCCGACCAGCCCGGCGTTGCACACACTAAAAACTTCCTGTTTGAAGTAGGTAAAAACATTAACGAGATGGGAAGCCATGGCACCAAAGATAAATTCAGGGCCATCAGTATTATTTTTTTTAATAACCAGGTCACCCACAAGGTCGATTGGAGTCGAACGGGAAAAGGCGATGACAGTTATTACAAAGTAGCAGTGACCGCAATCCAGGAGTTCCCCGGCCACTTAAAAACCATCCTGATCTCAAAGGGATACGACGTCACAGGCCTCTAGATAATTAATATCGAAGACACTTTGCTGGCGGTGCCGGTTATCCAAGTAATTGATCACTGCTGAGGCGTTCAATGCCACGCACCACCGACAGCAACACCACTCTCTCCCTCACCGCCACCTCGCTGTCGGCGCTTTATCCTGAGTCGCTGTCAGGCAAAGAAGCGCTCAACTCGCTCGGCTCGCAAACCCTCAACGGCCTCAACGACGGTTCCGCCCTGCCCCTGGCTTCTGCGGTCGCCACACATGTCACCACCACCCTGCACAACGACGCACAAAGTCGCGCGTTCGACGCACTGGTCGCCGAAATTCGGCAACTCCCCGCCGACGCCACCGCGGAGCGTTATCAGCTTGTACTGCGGCCATGGCTCTGGTGGCTTACGCTGGCCAGCAACAACCGCGTGTTCCAGAACCTCAGCACCTCAGACATCGTCACCTCGATTTTCAAGGCTCACGGTTTCACCGACTTCGCGCTGAAACTCACCGGCAGTTACACCCCTCGCGAGTACTGCGTGCAGTACGGCGAAACGGATTTCGCCTTCGTTTCGCGGTTGCTGGAAGAAGAAGGGATCTTCTGGTTTTTCACCCACGAAGACGGCAAGCACACGCTGGTGCTGGGTGACAGCAACGACGCATTCCCGCCGATCCCCAACGGACCGAAGATCAACTACCTCGGCCAGCAAATGGGCGAGCGCGAACTGCACGGCATTCGCTCCGGCCAGGTGTGCATGCAAGCCGTAGCCGGCGTTTATCGTGCAACAGATTACGAGTTCACGACGCCGACCACGTCGCTCTACAGCCAGGCTGAAGCCATCGCGGGGCCGCGCTCGGTGTACGAGCATCCCGGTGGCTACAACGCCAAGGCTCGGGGCGATACGTTGACCAAGCAGCGAGTCGACGGGCTGCGCAGTCAGGAGAAACGTTTTGTCGGCGAGAGTGACTGTCGCTGGCTGGTGCCAGGGCACTGGTTCACCCTCGCCGGTCATGATGACTCGACGCTGAATATCGATTGGGTGGTGACGGCAGTCACTCATGAAGCCAGTCACGAAAACTACCAGAATCGCTTCGAAGCGATCCCCAAGGCCACACCGTTCCGCCCGCAACGCACGACACCCAAACCCCGCATGCACCCTCAGACCGCCCTCGTCGTCGGCAAGGCCGGTGAAGAAATCTGGACCGATCAATATGGCCGCATCAAGTTGCAATTCCCCTGGGATCGCGACGGCAAGAACGATGAAACCAGTTCGTGCTGGGTTCGGGTCGTGCTGCCCTGGAGTGGCAAGGGTTTCGGCATGCAGTTCGTCCCGCGTATCGGCCAGGAAGTGATCGTGACGTTTATCGATGGCGATCCGGATCGGCCGCTGGTGACCGGTTGCGTCTACAACGGTGACAACGCCCTACCCTATGCCTTGCCGGCGAATCAGACCCAGTCCGGGATCAAGACTCAATCATCCAAGGGCGGCGGCGGTTTCAACGAATTGCGCTTTGAGGACAAGAAAGACGCCGAAGAGGTGTTCTTGCAGGCGCAAAAGGATTTCAAGATCAATGTGCTCAATGACACCACCGCCACCGTCGGCCATGACGAAACCCTGACGGTGCAGAACGCTCGCACGCGCACGGTAAAGGACGGTGACGAAACCGTGACGTTGGAGAAAGGCAAACGCAGCGTGACGATCCAGACCGGCAGCGACACGCTCGACGTGAAGGACAGCCGCACGGTGAAGGTCGGCGCCGACCAGACTCACAGCACCGGCGGCAACTACGAGCACCAGGTCACGGGCAATTACAGCCTGACGGTCGACGGCAATCTGACCATCAAAGTGACCGGCACCCTGACCCTGGAAAGTGGCGGCACTTTTTCGATGAAGAGTGGCGCGGACTTGGCGGCTGAAGCCAGTACATCCGTCACGCACAAAGCCGGCACCGCCCTGACCAATCAGGCAGGGACGTCGCTGACCAACAAAGCCGGCACCACGCTGACCAACGATGCGGGGGTCAGTCTGATGAACAAGGGCGGGGCCGAGCAGACTGTGGACGGCGGTGGCATGCTGACCCTCAAGGGCGGGCTGGTGAAAGTCAACTGAGGAGACAGATGACGATGACATCCAGCAAAGTGAACTTGCAGCGTGGTGACAGCCACATGGACGGGCGCCTGATCGATGATCGACTGGAGGGCCCGCTGCACATCAAGGAAAACGGTCGGCCACAGGCTGATCTGAATTACAGCCAGGGTGAACTCCAAGGCCTCAGCGTGCTGTATCACCCCAACGG
Organism: Pseudomonas sp. S2_F03; assembly: GCF_054668335.1. Classification (NCBI taxonomy): domain Bacteria; kingdom Pseudomonadati; phylum Pseudomonadota; class Gammaproteobacteria; order Pseudomonadales; family Pseudomonadaceae; genus Pseudomonas; species Pseudomonas sp. S2_F03. The sequence goes on from NZ_CP162759.1 coordinate 178,181, forward strand.
CAAGGTATCGGCGCAGTTGCCTTATGTTCAGGATAAATTGCAGGGCATTGCCAGTTTTTATGCGCCTGAAGGCTGGCTGCAGCGCAAGGCCAGCTACCGCCGGGGTTTGTTGCAGGGTGAGGCGACTAATTACTTCCCCGACGGGCAGATCGCCGAGTCAGAGTTTTACCGCGAAGGTGTACGCGAGGGGCGCTATCAGCGCTTTCATCCCAATGGTAAACCAGCGGTTGATGCGCGTTACCTCAATGGGCAACTGGTTGAACCGGAGCAGGGTTTTGCCAGTGACGGGCGACCGCTGGATGCCGAGGGCAAACCGATTTCGCGGGTGCGCTGGTGGTTTCGGCGTTGGACGGATCCGGAGCAGGCGTAGCTGACTCAGGGAATGAGCATCTGCATCTGCCCCGGCATGACGATTTTGATCACACCGGCCCAGTTGCACATCAAGGTGCTGTTGGCGTCGAGCGCCGGCATATTGCCCAGCAGGACGGTTGGCGCACCGCCGGGGATCCATGGGCTGGCGGTGGCCGGGATGCAGGGCATTGGCGTCAGCACCCCAAGTGCCGCCGCAGTGGCCGCCGCGACCATCGGGTTGGCCAGGCTCGTGCACATGCCAAACGGCATGACATTCACCAACGGGATGTGGTCCATGATGTTCGCCGCTGGCAGGCCAGCGGTCAGGGTGCGATTTACCGGCAACACATTGAGCACGGCAGGTGCCGCGCCGAAACTGCATTGCAGGGTTGCGGTGGCACAGACTTGCGGACAGCCCATTTCAACGCTCCTTCCTGGAAGCACCGTACCCCCTGAACCATAGCCCGCCGTCCCTGTTCCCGCACATCAGGAACGCTGATTATCCTGCAACACGCTAACCTATAAGACCGTGCCGCACTTGTGGCTCCCCCCGGCGCACCATTAGATTAGCCAATGATGTCTGGCCTCCAAAATAAGCAGAAGGGATAAGCATGGCGCTTACTGACCAGTCCACCCGTATCCGCTCTGGGCGAAGAACTCGATGCCAGCCTGATCGATCCATATCTCAAGGCGCACATTCCGGGCCTCAGTGGTTTGCCACAGATCAGCCAGTTTCCGGGCGGCGCGTCGAACCTCACTTACTTGCTGGAATACCCGGAACAGGAATTCGTCCTGCGCCGGCCGCCGTTTGGCCACAAAGCCAAATCCGCTCACGACATGGGCCGCGAATTTCGCATCCTCAATCAACTGCGCGATGGCTTCCCGTACTGCCCCAAGGCTTACGTGCACTGCACCGACGAATCGGTGATCGGCGCCGAGTTCTATGTGATGGAACGGGTCAACGGGATCATCCTGCGCTCCGAACTGCCGCCGGAACTGGGCCTGGATTCGGCGAAAACCGAAGCCTTGTGCAAAAGCTTCATCGACAAGTTCGTTGAACTGCACCGCGTTGACTACAACGCCTACGGCCTGGGTGACCTTGGCAAACCCGAAGGGTATGTCGCACGCCAAATCAAAGGCTGGAGCGACCGCTACGAGAAAGCCCTGACGCCAGATGCTCCACAGTGGGAAACGGTCAAAGCCTGGCTCAACGACAAGATGCCGGCCGATCACCCGACTTCAAGCATCGTCCACAACGACTATCGCTTCGACAACGTGATCCTCGACCCGCAAAACCCGATGCAAATCATCGGTGTGCTCGACTGGGAACTCACAACCCTGGGCGACCCGCTGATGGATCTGGGCAACACCCTCGCCTACTGGATTCAGGCTGACGACCCGGCACCGGTGCAACTGATGCGCCGCCAACCGAGTCACGCACCGGGCATGCTGACCCGCCGTGAATTCGTCGACTACTACGCTGAGCGCGCAGGCATTCAGATTGATAATTTCGACTTCTACTACACCTACGGCCTGTTCCGCCTGGCCGGCATCGTGCAGCAGATCTACTACCGTTTCTTCCATGGTCAGACCCAGGACAACGCTTCTCGCAGTTCATTCACATGAACAAACTGCTGGAGCAAATGAGCCTGCAAGTCATCCAGAAATCCAGCCTTTGATTACGCTCCTGGCCCAATAACAAGACTTTTCATAAGAGAATCCCATGTCCAAGACTCAGTTGTTCGACCTCGACGGCAAGATCGCTTTCGTCTCCGGCGCCAGCCGCGGTATCGGTGAAGCCATCGCCAAGCTCCTGGCCCAGCAAGGCGCCCACGTCATCGTCTCGAGCCGCAAGCTCGACGGTTGCCAGCACGTCGCCGACGCGATCATCGCCGCCGGCGGCAAAGCCACCGCCGTGGCTTGCCATATTGGTGAGATGGAACAGATCAGCCAGGTCTTCGCCGGCATCAAGGAACAGTTCGGCCGCCTCGACATTCTGGTCAACAATGCGGCAACCAACCCACAGTTCTGCAACGTCCTGGACACCGACCTCAGCGCCTTCCAGAAAACCGTCGACGTCAACATCCGCGGCTACTTCTTCATGTCGGTGGAAGCCGGCAAGCTGATGCGCGAAAACGGTGGCGGCAGCATCATCAACGTCGCCTCGATCAACGGCGTTTCGCCCGGCATCTTCCAGGGCATCTACTCGGTGACCAAGGCGGCCGTGATCAACATGACCAAAGTGTTCGCCAAGGAATGCGCGCAATTCGGCATCCGCTGCAATGCCCTGCTGCCAGGCCTGACCGACACCAAGTTCGCTTCGGCACTGGTCAAGAACGATGCGATCCTGAAAACCGCACTGGCACAAATTCCACTCAAGCGTGTGGCGGACCCAGGCGAGATGGCCGGTGCCGTGTTGTACCTGGCGAGCGATGCGTCGAGCTACACCACTGGGGTTTCGCTGAATGTGGACGGCGGGTTCCTGTCCTGATTCGATTCGTCAGCAACCTGTTAAGGGCTGGCACACCACCAACCCTGTGAGAGCCGAGCTTGCTCGCGATGACGGTGGATCAGTCAGCATCAATGCTGAATGTGACTTCCTCATCGCGAGCAAGCTCGCTCCCACAGGTTTTGTGTCTTGACTGACAATGGGCAGTTAACGCGGGTTATTGGGTAATGCAACGCGTGGTCGTGGTCATCCGCTTCACTTCCCCATCCGCTCTCGCATCACCCAACACTTCGGTCTTGTCGATGGTTTCGCAGTGGCGTTCTACCGGGGGTAGCGGAGGTGGTGGAGGTGGCGGACTGGAGCAACCACTGAGGATCGCTACGCAGAAAGCGAGCGACAGCGGCGAAAAAGCACGTTTTCCAAGACTGTTCATAGGCTGACCTGCGGTAAGTAATCGACGTTTTCCGCGACACGACAAAAACACCGCGAAGCCGCGGACCGGTCACAGAAAATTTTACCCCTCGCATTTCTTATAGTCCAGTCACCGGCCAATGCCAGTAATTAAGGCACTTAGCCTCATTTTCACCGCAAAAACGACAGTTTCTAAGCATTCTCGCCGGGTTGATGCAAACCATTGCTCTCCAACTCATAACGCAGCTCTTCAATCAATGACGCCACCGCTTGCGGCGAACTGAGGTTCGTGACCTTCAACCCGCTGACCACCAGATCGACCTGCCCCGACGCTGGGTGATACAGCTTGACCGTCACCGAGTTGTCGCCTGACACACTGCATTCGCAGGCTCGGGGAGAAAAGTGCCGCTCCAGTTGATCGCGCAATTGCGTCAGATAAATCATCAAGATTCACCTGCTGGCTGACGGGCACGTTTATCGACTGAAACGCTGTTGAAAGGGCGAAACATGGGACGGTTCCTTAAGCGGTTACGCAGTGGATGCGACAACGGCTGAAAATCCGTTTCGCACCCTGACAGCCTAAGAAAGAGAGGCATGCGCCAATACATGAATTTGCACTGTCTCCACTAGTGCATTTGCACTCTAGCGCTGGCCCTTGGGCCGCCACTCAATGGAAAACAAACCGCGCTGGCGTGCCCAGACAATCGCCTCGCTGCGACTGTGAACATTCAGCTTGGAATACACCGTCGCGACGTGATTGCGCACCGTGTTGGGTGCCAGCTTCAACCGTGCAGCGATTTCCTTGTCAGCCAGCCCTTCGCAGATCAGGCCAAGTACATCGCGCTCCCGGGCCGTCAGATCGGTGAAAGACGCGCCAGGGACCTGGGGTGAGTTGACGTTTTTCACGTTTGCCAGTTTTTCAATCAGCGTGCGGCTGAACCAGGAGGCGTCTTTCATCACCTCCTCGATCGCCGTGACCAGTTCGAGTTCCGTGCGTTTACGCTCAGTGATGTTCATCAATACCAGCAGGTAGCAAGGGCTGCCCTGAATGTTCACGGTGTCGGCCGAGACCGCGCAATCAATCAGCCCCGCATCTTTCTTGCGGATTTTCACGTCGACCCGGTCCAGACTCCCTGCGTTCTCAAGCGTCGAAAACAAGCGTGTGCCAATGCCCGAGTCGTCGAAGAACTCAAGTTGCTCCACGGTCTTGCCGAGCACTTCTTCGCGGGGATAGGCGAAGGTCACATAAAACGCTTCGTTGGCGTCGAGCACTCGCTGATCCTCGGCGCTGCACACCAACGTCGGCACGGGCGTCAGGCGAAAAGCCTTGGCGAAACGTTCTTCGCTCTGGCGCAAGGCAGTTTCGGCCTTGTGCCGAGGCTCCATGTCGACGAACGAAAACAGCATGCAGGCTTCTTCGTTCAACTCCAGCGGCTGCCCGGCGACGATCACCTGCTTGCTGCCGCCGTCAGGCAATCGCAACTGGGCCTGCATTTGCGGAATCGTGGCTTGGTCACGCAAACGCTCAATCGCCAGGTTTCGGTTTTCCGCGCCCTCCAGCACATCCAATTCATAGGCCGACGCGCCGATGACCTGATCGCGGGCAAAACCGGTCATATCCAAAAAGCCGCTGTTGACCTTGATGTAACGCAAATCGCTGAGGCGACAGATCACGGCCGGAGCCGGGTTGGCATTGAACGTTTTTTCGAAACGCCGCTCGGCGCCGGCCCACTCGGTGACGTCGTTGATGATCAACACCAGCGATTGCGGTTCACCGGCGCTGTCGGCCAGCACCATGCTGCGCACGTTGTGCACCCAAGTGCGTTCTTCATCGTCGGACGGCGTTACTTCCACCAGCACATCGCTGAAGGTTTCACCCCGGGCGACACGGTTGATCGGGTAGTTTTCCTTCGGCACCGGGTGATTGTTGCGATAGCGCAAGATGAAGCGTTTGGCGTACTCACGGGCATTGGCACCCAGTTCGCTGATCTGCCCGATACCGTGCATGGCCAGCGCAGCGTCATTGGCCCAGAGAAGGCTCTGGTCGAGTTCCAGCAGAATGACGCCATCGGTCAATCCGGCGATGATTTGCTGCAACTGGCGACGATTGGTCTCGGTACTCAGGACGTCCTGGCTCATCGGATCTCCACACGTTCAGCGGCGCTTTGTGAAGATTACGACCGCACAGGGCTGGGATCGTGCGAAGAACCTGTGTACGGCCATAGCTTCGGTCCAGGCCAGCGCGGCGCACTTTGCAGCACTGAAATCACAGACATGACGCCAGACGATCAAGCGGCGTGCGCTGTGTTTTCTCAGCGCACGTCAGGCGTTTCAGGCCGCCAATTCCCCCCTTGGCAATCGCCGCCGAGGCCGCCAGCATCGCCCGCAGCAACACCGCACACCCGGCCGCCAGATCGTCCGGCGCGGCGTTTTCGATTTCGTTGTGGCTGATGCCGCCTTCGCAAGGCACGAAGATCATGCCGGCCGGGCCCAGTTCGGCGAGGAAGATCGCGTCGTGCCCTGCCCCGCTGACGATGTCCATGTGCGACAAGCCCAACCCTTGCGCCGCGCCGCGTACCGCTTCGACGCAGCCCTTGTCGAAGTACAGCGGCGGGAAGTCGGCGGTCGGGGTGAGTTCGAAGGTCAGGCCGTGTGCCTTGCAAGTGCTTTCGATCACCTCGCGAACTTCGGCGATCATCGAGTCCAGGCGTGCCGGTTCCAGATGGCGGAAGTCGAGGGTCATGCGCACTTCGCCGGGGATGACGTTGCGTGAGCCGGGATAGGCTTGCAGGCAGCCGACGGTGCCGCAGGCGTGAGGTTGATGGCTGAGGGCGGCGCGGTTGAGTGCGCCGACGATCACCGCGGCGCCGACCAGGGCGTCCTTGCGCAAGTGCATCGGCGTCGGGCCGGCGTGGGCTTCGACGCCACGCAGTTTGAGGTCGAACCATTTCTGGCCGAGCGCGCCCATCACCACACCGATGGTTTTGTGTTCGTCTTCAAGGATCGGGCCTTGCTCGATGTGGGCTTCAAAATAGGCGCCCACCGCGTGGCCACTGACCTTGCGCGGGCCTGCGTAACCGATAGCGTTCAGCGCTTCGCCGACGGTGATGCCTTCGGCGTCGACTTTGGCCAGGGTTTCTTCGAGGGTGAATTTTTCGGCGAAGACGCCAGAACCCATCATGCAGGGCGCGAAGCGCGAACCTTCTTCGTTGGTCCAGACCACCACTTCCAGCGGCGCTTCGGTTTCAATCTTCAGGTCATTGAGGGTGCGCAGCACTTCGACGCCGGCCAGGACGCCGAAGCAGCCATCGAACTTGCCGCCGGTAGGCTGGGTGTCGATATGGCTGCCGGTCATGACCGGTGGCAGGTTCGGATTGCGCCCCGGACGGCGGGCGAAGATGTTACCCACGGCATCGATGCTGACGGTGCAGCCGGCGTCTTCACACCAGTTGACGAAGATGTCCCGGGCCTGACGGTCGAGGTCAGTCAGGGCCAGGCGACAGACGCCGCCCTTGACCGTGGCGCCGAGTTTGGCGAGCTCCATGAGTGAGGCCCACAAGCGGTCGCGGTTGATGTGCTGATGGGTGGATTGCAGAACGTCTACGGCAGCGTTCATGGTGATCTCCTCAGGCAGTTGTTATAGGTTTCTTCAGACGTTTCATTGGTGTCGGTGAGGCCGTCTCGCGGGCAAGCCCGCTCCCACATTTGGAATGCATTCCCCTGTGGGAGCGGGCTTGCCCGCGAAGAGGCCATCCGTCACACCGCAGATTTCGCTACGGACGGGTCAGGCCGCAACGAGCACAACCCGTAATAAATCAACCCGCCCAGCGCCGACCCGGTGAACCAGCCGTAGCTGTAAAACCAGCTGAACGCATCGCTGCCCAACGACAGCAGCGTCAACGCCACCGGCACACCGAAGGCGATAAACCCGAACCAGTTCCAGGCCGGATACACGTCATCGCGATAGAGCCCGGCCAGGTCCAGTTGCTGTTTCTTGATCAGGAAATAGTCCACCACCATGATCCCGGCGATCGGCCCGAGCAGGCTGGAATAACCGAGCAACCAGTTGGAGTAAACGGTTTCCAGGCTGAGGTCCGAGACGATCAAGCCGAGTTTTTTCAGCAGTTCATGGGCCATCAGCGCCAGCCCCACCAGGCCGGTCAGCAGCACCGCCGTGGTGCGATTGATCAGTTTGGGCGCGATGTTCTGGAAGTCATTGGTGGGCGAAACGATGTTGGCGGCGGTGTTGGTGGACAGCGTGGCGATGATGATCAGCGCCATGGCAATCGCCACCCAGAACGGGCTCTGGATATGGCCGATCAACGTGACCGGGTCGGAAACCGTCACACCGACCAGTTTCACCGACGCCGCGGTCATGACCACGCCGAGGGAGGCGAACAGGAACATGGTCAGCGGCAGGCCGATGATCTGCCCGACAATCTGGTCCTTCTGGCTTTTCGCATAGCGGCTGAAGTCAGGAATGTTCAGCGACAGCGTGGCCCAGAATCCGACCATGGCGGTCAGCCCGGCGGCGAAGTAACTGGCCACGCCAGCGCCTTCAGGACGCTTGGCCGGAATCGCCAGCAATTCGGTCATTGAGACATTCGGCATCGCCCACACCAGCAACCCCACGCCCACCGCGACCAGCAGCGGCGCAGACAGTGTTTCCAGCCACTTGATCGACTCGGCGCCACGGATCACCACCCACAGGTTCAACGCCCAGAACACCATGAAGCCGATGACCTCGCCGGTGCCACCCAACGACTTCCAGCCCTCGAACACCGAACCGAGGAACAGGTGAATCGCCAGGCCGCCGAACATCGTCTGGATACCAAACCAGCCGCACGCCACCACGGCACGGATCAGACAGGGAATGTTGGAACCGAGGACGCCAAAGGACGAACGCAGCAGCACCGGAAACGGAATGCCGTACTTGGTGCCGGCAAAGGCGTTCAGGGTCAGGGGAATCAACACGATGATGTTGGCAAACAGAATCGCCAACAGCGCTTCACCGACGCTCAGGCCGAAGTAGGCAGTCAGCACACCGCCAAGGGTGTAAGTGGGCACACAAATCGCCATGCCGACCCACAACGCGGTGATGTGCCATTTGTTCCAGGTTCGTTCGGCCACCTTGGTCGGGGCGATGTCGTGGTTATAACGGAGACTGTCGAGGACGTCACTGCCGGCTTCGAGCTCGTACAAGCCGTCGCGCTCGGTCACTTGCGATCTGATCTGTTGCATGGCCGCTCCACTGTTCTTTGAATTATTTTTTTGCTCATCAAGGGCGGATGGCATCAATAAGCATGCCGAACGTCCCCGATTGCGCATCGGGCAGTTCCATAAAACCTTGCAACCAACTGATATTTATCAGTTTTATTTATATACCCGTTGAATCCTCGGTGACTTGCCAGTTCACTCAGGCCGAATGCCAGGCAAGTTGTCCGAAGCGTCAGGCCTCAAACGGGTGCACCGCTTTTTTTCAACCGAGGCGCATCAATCATAGACCCTGTTCAAACAGTTGATTTCACATAGAAAATCTTGACCATTTTCCCATCCTGTCAAGTGCGTCAAATTGGTGAGCAGCCTCACCATTTTGGTGATTTGCACATTTAATCTTTATTAATCAATGACTTGAAATAGCTATAAGCTTATAAAAAATATTCTTGCTGAATTCATAAACTCAGACTAGCTTCAATTCTTGACAGCGTTGACAGGAATACACCTGTTGACGCTGATTTATATAAAACAGTTAGAACCGGCCCAAGCCGGTCATTGCCTGCGAGGAACTCGGAATGTCTCTGTTGATCCGTGGCGCCACCGTTATTACCCATGATGAAAGTTATCGCGCCGACGTCTATTGCGCCGACGGCGTGATTAAAGCCATCGGCGACAATCTTGACGTTCCGGCGGGTGCCGAAGTGCTCGACGGCAGCGGCCAGTACTTGATGCCCGGCGGCATCGATCCGCACACGCACATGCAACTGCCCTTCATGGGTACCGTGGCCAGTGAAGACTTTTTCAGCGGCACGGCGGCAGGACTGGCCGGTGGCACCACGTCGATCATTGACTTCGTGATTCCCAATCCGCAGCAATCGCTGATGGAGGCGTTTCACCAGTGGCGCGGCTGGGCTGAAAAGTCAGCGTCGGATTACGGTTTCCATGTGGCGATCACCTGGTGGAGCGAACAGGTGCGCGAGGACATGGCTGAGCTGGTTAACCATCATGGCGTCAACAGCTTCAAGCATTTCATGGCGTACAAGAATGCGATCATGGCCGCCGACGATACGCTGGTGGCGAGTTTCGAACGTTGCCTGGAACTCGGCGCGGTGCCCACCGTGCATGCCGAAAACGGCGAGCTGGTTTATCACCTGCAACGCAAGTTGATGGCCCAGGGCATCACCGGCCCTGAAGCGCACCCCCTGTCACGGCCTTCGCAGGTTGAAGGTGAAGCGGCCAGCCGGGCGATCCGTATCGCCGAGACCCTGGGCACGCCGCTGTACCTGGTGCATGTCTCGACCAAAGAAGCCCTCGACGAAATCACCTACGCCCGCAGCAAAGGCCAGCCAGTCTACGGCGAAGTGCTCGCCGGGCATCTGTTGCTGGACGACAGCGTCTATCAACACCCGGATTGGCAAACCGCCGCCGGTTACGTGATGAGTCCCCCTTCCGTCCTCGCGGTCATCAAGAGGCTTTGTGGCACGGCCTGCAATCGGGCAACCTGCACACCACCGCGACCGACCACTGCTGCTTCTGCGCCGAGCAAAAAGCCGCCGGGCGCGACGATTTCAGCAAAATCCCCAACGGCACCGCCGGCATCGAAGACCGCATGGCCGTGCTCTGGGATGAAGGGGTGAACACCGGACGTCTGTCGATGCAGCATTTCGTCGCGCTGACCTCCACCAATACCGCGAAGATCTTCAACCTCTACCCACGCAAAGGCGCGATTCGGGTCGGCGCGGATGCGGACCTGGTGCTGTGGGACCCGCAAGGTACGCGGACGATTTCAGCCAAGACGCACCACCAGCAGGTCGACTTCAACATCTTCGAAGGCAAGACCGTGCGCGGTGTGCCGAGCCACACCGTCAGCCAGGGCCGTGTGGTCTGGGCCGATGGCGATTTGCGCGCCGAGCGCGGTGCGGGGCGGTATGTCGAACGGCCGGCGTATCCGGCGGTGTTTGAATTGCTGAGCAAGCGGGCTGAGTTGAATAAGCCAGCTGCTGTGAAACGCTGAGAGCGGCCTTCGGCCTATCGCGGGCAAGCCCGACTCCTACAAGGGAACGCATTTCAACTGTGGGAGCGGGCTTGCCCGCGATGGCGTCAGCCCTGACAACACAAAAACAATGCCCACCAGAGGCAGCACCTCCATCACCGTGAGGCCAATACCGTGATCAAGACCCTGAACCACCTCCCGCATCCCTATGAGAATGCGGCCGCCCTCGCCGGTCATTTCACCGACCTGGCGCCGCCACTCAACGATCGCCAGGCGCATCTGGAAGCCTCGCGTTGCCTGTATTGCTACGACGCGCCGTGCGTGAACGCCTGCCCGAGCGAAATCGATATTCCGTCGTTCATCCGCAACATCCATCAGGAAAACGTTCAGGGCGCGGCGCAAAAAATCCTCTCGGCGAACATCCTCGGTGGCAGTTGCGCCCGGGTATGCCCCACCGAAATCCTCTGTCAGCAAGCCTGCGTGCGCAACAACGACCATGAATGCGCTCCAGTGCTGATCGGCCTGCTGCAACGCTACGCGGTCGACAACGCGCACTTCAGCGAACATCCCTTCCAGCGCGCTGCCGCCACCGGCAAACGCATTGCCGTGGTCGGTGCCGGCCCGGCCGGTTTGTCCTGCGCCCACCGCAGCGCGATGCATGGCCATGACGTGGTGATCTTCGAAGCCCGGGAAAAGGCCGGTGGCCTCAACGAGTACGGAATCGCCAAGTACAAACTGGTGGACGATTATGCACAGAAGGAGCTGGATTTTCTGTTGCAGATCGGCGGAATCGAGATTCGCCACGGGCAAAAACTCGGCGATAACCTGACCTTGAGCGAACTGCATCAGCAATTCGATGCAGTGTTTCTCGGCCTTGGCCTGAACGCCAGCAAACAACTTGGCCTGCCCCACGAAGAGGCGCCCGGTCTGCTCGCTGCCACCGATTACATTCGTGAACTGCGCCAGGCCGATGACCTGACTCAACTGCCGCTGGCGGATCATTGCATCGTCCTCGGCGCCGGCAACACCGCCATCGACATGGCCGTGCAAATGGCGCGTCTGGGCGCTCACGATGTGAACCTGGTGTACCGCCGTGGCGTTGAAGACATGGGCGCTACCGGTCACGAACAGGACATCGCCAAAGCCAATCAGGTGCGCTTGCTGACGTGGGCCCAACCGGAAGAAGTGTTGCTCGATGATCAAGGCAACGTGCGCGGCATGCGCTTCGCCCGCACCCATTTGGTAGACGGTCGCCTGCACACCACCGGACAAACCTTCGAACTGGCCGCCGACGCCATCTTCAAAGCCATCGGCCAGGCCTTTGACGGCAGCGCCCTGGCCGACCCGCTGGCCCGCGAACTCAAGCGTCAGGGTGAGCGCATCGAAGTGGACGAACACCTGCGCACCAGCATCCCCAGCGTGTATGCCGGTGGCGACTGCACCAGCCTCGATCAGGACCTCACCGTGCAAGCCGTGCAGCACGGCAAGCGTGCCGCCGAGGCGATCAACGCTCAACTCAAGCTCAATGTGGAGGCTGCGTAAATGGCCGATCTCTCGATTGTCTTTGCCGGCATCAAAGCCCCCAATCCGTTCTGGCTGGCCTCCGCGCCACCCACCGACAAGGCCTACAACGTGGTCCGCGCCTTCGAAGCTGGCTGGGGTGGCGTGGTCTGGAAGACCCTGGGTGAAGACCCGGCGGCGGTCAACGTATCGTCGCGCTATTCGGCGCACTTCGGCGCCAACCGTGAGGTGGTGGGTTTCAACAACATTGAGTTGATCACCGACCGTTCGCTGGAGATCAACCTGCGGGAAATCACCCAAGTCAAAAAGGACTGGCCCGACCGCGCGCTGATCGTGTCGCTGATGGTGCCCTGTGTCGAAGAGTCCTGGAAACACATTCTGCCGCTGGTGGAGGCCACCGGCGCCGATGGCATCGAACTGAATTTCGGTTGCCCCCACGGTATGCCGGAACGTGGCATGGGTGCGGCGGTCGGCCAGGTGCCGGAGTACGTCGAACAGGTCACTCGCTGGTGCAAGACGTATTGCTCACTGCCGGTGATCGTCAAGCTCACGCCAAACATTACCGACATCCGCGTCGCCGCCCGCGCGGCCCATCGCGGTGGCGCCGATGCGGTGTCGCTGATCAATACGATCAACTCGATTACCAGTGTCAATCTGGAGCGCATGGTCGCCAACCCGATCGTGGGCAGCCAGAGCACTCATGGCGGTTACTGCGGCTCGGCGGTGAAGCCGATTGCGCTGAACATGGTCGCCGAAATCGCCCGCGATCCGCAGACTCAAGGCCTGCCGATCTCCGGCATTGGCGGCATTGGCAGTTGGCGCGACGCGGCGGAATTCATTGCGCTGGGCAGTGGCTCGGTGCAGGTGTGCACGGCGGCGATGCTGCACGGTTTCCGGATTGTCGAGGAGATGAAGGACGGCTTGTCACGCTGGATGGACAGTCAGGGTTACACCAGTGTTTCGCAATTTACGGGGCGTGCGGTGGGCAATACCACGGACTGGAAGTACCTCGATATCAATTATCAGGTGATCGCGAAAATCGATCAGGAGGCGTGTATCGGTTGCGGGCGCTGCCACATCGCGTGCGAGGACACGTCGCATCAGGCGATCGCCAGCCTGAAGCAGGCAGACGGGACGCATCAATATGCCGTGATCGATGAGGAGTGTGTGGGCTGCAATTTGTGCCAGATCACCTGCCCGGTACAGGACTGCATCGAGATGGTGGCGATGGACACGGGCAAGCCGTTTCTGGATTGGAATCATGATCCGAGGAATCCGTACCATGTCTCACCTTGAAGCAGGCGGTGGTTGAACTGACGCCATCGCGGGCAAGCCCGGCTCCCACAGGATCAGTGGTGTTCACAAATATTGTGTTCGACACCGCCCCTGTGGGAGCCGGGCTTGCCCGCGATGAGGCCAGCAGCCTCACAGAAAATCTCAAGGCTCCAGCCCGATCCCGCGCAAAATTACACTGGTCACCGTCTGCACCGCCCGCTCGAATTGCATGTCCGATAACGGCTGATGGTCATTGAGAATGTTCACCTGATGATCAAAGTCCGCGTAATGCTGGGTCGAAGCCCAGATCATGTACAGCAGGCTCGAAGGCTCCACCGGCAAGATGCGTTTATCGTCCACCCACTGGCGAATTTTCGCTTCTTTCATCTTGGCCCAGTCGTAGAGGCTGGCGTCCAGGGCCTCACCCAATGTCGGTGCGCCGTGGATGATTTCGTTGGCCCACACTTTCGAACCGTAAGGCCGGCTGCGCGAGTGGTTCATCTTGGCGCGGATGTAGCTGCTGAGCACCACGCGGGGATCGTCGAACATCTCGAAGCACAGCGCATCCTGTTTCCAGACTTCCAGCAGGTCGAACAGCACTGCGCTGTACAGTTCGGTCTTGGTGCTGAAGTAGTAATGCAGGTTGGATCGCGGCAATTGCACCTGCGCGGCGATATCAGCCATGGCAGTGCCGCCAAAACCTTTTTCGGCGAAGACCTTTTCCGCCCCCAGCAGAATTTTCTCTACATTACTGCGACGAATCCCGATCTTGTGATTGCCCATATGGGCTCCCCGACACCTGCGTTGTCCAAGACTAGCATCCGCTCTACGTCGCGGCGACAGGCTAAAACGAAACTCTGTACACCAGGCTTTCGACGGCTAAACTGACGCCACTTCAAACCTGCCTCCGAACTTGACTCCGAACTTGACTCATAGGAATTCACGATGCTCAAGAAAGCCCTGGTCACCACCGCCCTGCTCTCCTCGCTGCTTGGTGCTTCGTCGGTGTTTGCCCATGCTCATCTGAAAAGCCAGACCCCGGCGGCCGACAGCACCGTGAGCACGCCATCGGAGCTGCGCCTGGAGTTTTCCGAAGGTGTCGAGGCGAGCTTCACCAAGGTCATGCTCAGCAAGGACGGTGCCGCCGTGCCCGTGAAGAGCCTCACCAGCGAAGGCAGCGACAAGAAGACCCTGATCGTCACGCCTGCCGAACCGCTGACGGCGGGCACCTATAAAGTCGAATGGCACGCGGTCTCGGTCGACACCCACAAAAGCGAAGGCGCCTACGCCTTCAAGGTCGGCCAGTAATTCATGATCAGCGCGATGGTGCTGTGTCGCTTTGTGCATTTCACCGTGGTGCTGATGCTGTTCGGGACGTGGGTGTTCAGGCCACTGCTGCTCAATGGCAGCGCTGAACACCTTGATCGACGGCTGACGATGACAACTCGCTGGCTGGCAGCAGTGGCGTTGGTCAGCGGCGTTGCCTGGTTGCTGCTGAGTACCGCAAGCATGGCCGGTGCCTGGGAAGCGGCGGTTGATCCGTCGACCCTGCACCTGGTGCTGGGCAATACGTTTTTCGGTCAAGTCTGGCGCTGGCATTTGCTGCTCAACGCTTTGTTGGTAGCGCTGCTGATGTCGCCGTGGCGGGCGCACACCCTCTGCAAATCGGCCTCGCCAGCCTGTTGCTGGCAACCCTCGCCCCGGTCGGTCACGGAGGCATGCTGGACGGCCTCAACGGCCAATTGCTGATCCTCAACCAAGTCGTGCACCTGAGCTGCGTGGGCGCCTGGCTCGGCGGGTTGTTGCTGTTGGTGATGATCTTGCGCCAACCGGCAGCACAGCCCATCAAAGCGATTCTGCTGCGTTTCAGTGGTGTCGGTTACGCCTTGGTGGCGGGGTTGCTGATCACCGGATTGATCAATGTTCGAGTCCTTACCGGCGTCATTTGGCCCACACCCCTGTTCACCGGTTTCGCGTTGATTCTGTTGATCAAGGTGGTGCTGATTGCCGTAATGCTGGGCCTGGCACTGTTCAATCGCCTGCGCATAGACGATTGCGAGCAGCGCCTGGCAACCCTGAAAACCAGCGTAATCCTCGAATGGCTGCTGGGGATTGGCGCTGTCGCCACCGTCTCCCTCTTGGGCACCCTGCCCCCCATGATTTCCAGCTGACCCCTTCCAGCGGTTTCGTTGACATCCGCGACGACCGGCCATGTCATCGTACAACTTCTAATTGACAACCCGTCGAAGCCTCGCAAATAATCGCCGCCAATGTTGTACGACGACGTATAACAAAAAATAAAAACAACAAGCTGCAATGGAGCGTCACAGTGAGCAAGCTCGTCCGCAATTCGTCCGCACGCACCCCACGTCCATCCTTCAGTCGCCGTCATACCCTGGGCCTCATTGGTTGCAGCGGACTGGCCTTCGCCTTGCCGATGACCAGCCATGCCGAAGGTTTTGCCGATGACGCCAAGGCAACGCTCAATTTGCGCAACGCCTACTTCAACCGCAACTACACCAACCCGGCGTACCCGCAGGGCAAGGCTGAAGAGTGGACGCAAAACTTTATTCTCGACACCAAGTCCGGGTTCACACAGGGCCCGGTGGGTTTTGGCGTCGATGCGCTGGGCCTGTTGTCGATCAAGCTCGATGGCGGCAAAGGCACGGGCGGCACCCAATTGCTGCCGATTGGCAGCGACGGCCGCCCAGTTGATGACTTTGGTCGTCTGGCGGTGGCCGGGAAGATGAAAGTGAGTAAAACCGAAGTGAAGGTCGGCGAGTGGATGCCGGTGCTGCCGATCCTGCGTTCGGACGACGGTCGTTCGCTGCCGCAAACCTTCCGCGGTGGCCAGTTGACGTCCACCGAGATCAGCGGCCTGACGCTGTACGGCGGCCAGTTCCAGCAAAACAGCCCGCGTAACGATGCGAGCATGGAAGACATGTTCATGAACGGCAAATCGGCGGCGATCACCTCGGACCGCTTCAACTTCGGTGGCGGTGAATACGCGTTCAACGACAAGCGCACCCAGGTCGGCGTCTGGTACGCGGAACTCAGCGATATCTACCAGCAACAGTATTTCAACCTGAGCCACAGCCAGCCAATCGGCGACTGGACCCTCGGCGCCAACCTGGGCTATTTCATCGGCAAAGAAAACTGCAGCGCCCTGGCCGGCGACCTCGACAACAAAACCGCATTCGCCTTGCTCTCTGCCAAATACGGCGGCAACACCTTCTACGTCGGACTGCAAAAACTGACCGGTGACGATCAATGGATGCGCGTCAACGGCACCAGCGGCGGCACTCTGGCGAACGACAGCTACAACTCCAGCTACGACAACGCCAGGGAAAAATCCTGGCAAGTGCGCCACGACTACAACTTCGTCGCCCTGGGCGTTCCCGGCCTGACGATGATGAACCGCTACATCAGCGGCGATAACGTGCACACCGGAAAGATCACCGACGGTGAAGAATGGGGTCGCGAATCGGAACTGGCCTACACCGTGCAAAGCGGCCCGCTGAAAAACCTCAACATCAAGTGGCGCAACGCTTCCATCCGCAAGAGCTTCAGCACCAACGAATTTGATGAAAACCGTATCTTCATCAACTACCCGATTTCGTTGTTGTAACACCGACGTTTTCAGTAATTACCCCACCCCTGTGGGAGCCGAGCTTGCTCTCGATGGCTATCTTTCAGTCAGCAAATGAGTTGACTGAACTACCGCAATCGCGAGCAAGCTTTGCTCCTACAGGGGTGGCTTTCCAGTCGGGAGGTTTAGCGTTTGTGCAGGAGGAAACAACCCTCCGTCCATTTCAACCAACGTCACGTTGACAACACCCGGAAAGCCTTACGATACTTCTGCACAGTCGTATGACAACCTACAACGAATCAATAACAACAATCTGATTGCCCAGGATTCCCCATGACGACCACTTCAACCGCCCGCTCCCCTTTCAATCGCCTGCCGCTGACCGGCGCCGCCGGTGGCCTGGGTAAAGTCTTGCGCGAAACCTTGCGCCCTTACGCCAATGTCATTCGCCTGTCGGACATCGCCGACATCGCCCCGGCTATTGATGACCGTGAAGAAGTCGTGCCGTGCGACCTCGCCGACAAGCAAGCGGTGCATCAACTGGTCGAAGGCGTGGACGCGATCCTGCACTTCGGTGGCGTGTCGACCGAGCACTCGTTCGAGCAGATCCTCGGCGCCAACATCTGCGGCGTATTCCACATCTATGAAGCGGCACGCCGTCATGGCGTCAAGCGAGTGATCTTCGCCAGCTCCAACCACGTCATCGGCTTCTACAAGCAGGACGAAGTCATCGACGCCCGCTCGCCTCACCGTCCGGACAGCTATTACGGTTTGTCCAAATCCTACGGCGAAGACATGGCCACCTTCTACTTCGATCGCTATGGCATCGAAACCGTCAGCGTGCGGATCGGCTCTTCGTTCCCGGAACCGCACAACCGCCGGATGATGAGCACCTGGCTGAGCTTCGGCGACCTGACCCAATTGCTCGAACAAGCCTTGTACACCCCGAATGTCGGCCACACCGTGGTCTACGGCATGTCCGACAACAAGGACATCTGGTGGGACAACCGCTACGCTGCGCACCTGGGCTATGCCCCGAACGACACTTCCGAAGTGTTCCGCGAAAAAGTCGAAACCCAGCCGATGCCAGCCGCCGATGATCCGGCCCGTGTCTACCAGGGCGGCGCCTTTTGCGCGGCTGGCCCGTTTGGTGACTGACGCCCTGCTCCCCGGTTGAACCCCACTACAAAAACCAAGGGAATGAGGCGCCATGCAAGCCGAATTGATTGTCGATGCCCGTAACGCCGTCGGTGAATGCCCGGTGTGGGTCCACGAGGAAAACGCCCTGTACTGGGTGGATATTCCTGCCGGGAGCCTGCAACGCTGGAGTGCCGCTAGCGGCGATGTCCATACGTGGACAGCACCGGAGATGCTCGCGTGCATCACCCGCCACCGCGACGGTGGCTGGGTGGCCGGGATGGAAAGCGGTTTTTTCCATTTGCACACGCACAACGACGGCAGCCTCGACAGTCGCTTGTTGGCGCATGTCGACCATGCCCGGACCGACATGCGTTTGAATGATGGGCGCTGCGATCGCCAGGGCCGTTTCTGGGCGAGCAGCATGGTGCTGAACATGGGTGCCAACGCGGCCGATGGCGCGCTTTATCGCTACAGCGCCGGTGAACGCGGGCCACTTGCGGCGCAACTCGGCGGGTTTATCGTCCCCAACGGCCTGGGTTTCAGCCCGGATGGTCGCACGATGTACCTCTCTGACTCTCATCCTTCGGTCCAGCAGATCTGGGCCTTTGACTACGACATCGGCAGCGGCATACCGTCCAATCGGCGGCTGTTCGTCGACATGCAGCAGTTCCCCGGCCGCCCCGACGGTGCCGCTGTCGATGCCGATGGCTGCTACTGGATCTGCGGCAATGACGCCGGGCTGATTCACCGCTTTACCCCGGACGGCCGCCTGGATCGCTCGCTCGCCGTCCCGGTGAAAAAAGCCTACCATGTGCGCCTTCGGTGGCAGTCGACTGGACACGCTGTTCGTGACCTCGATCCGCCCCGGTGACGACCAAGATGAGCAGTCTCTGGCCGGTGGTGTGTTTGCCCTCAATCCAGGCGTTACCGGGTTGCCCGAACCTCAGTTCAACGCATGAACCACCGCCGATCACCTGTAGCAGCTGGCGAAGCCTGCGTTCGGCTGCGCAGCAGTCGTAAAACCATATTGCACGGTGCATCAGAAAGACCGCATTCACCGGATTGACGACTGCTGCGCAGCCGAACGCAGGCTTCGCCAGCTGCTACAGGGTTAGTGTTCTCATATTTGGAACCCATTTAGATGACGCCAAAGATTCTCGAACTCGAAGACGAATTCACCCGCCTCACCCTCGCCCCCGAGCTTGGTGGCAGCATCGTCAACTGGACGGTTCGCAGCACGGGGCAACCGCTGTTGCGTCACAACGATGCCCAGGCGCTGAACACCGGTTTGCCGGGCAAACTCGGCTGCTATCCCCTGGTGCCATGGTCCAACCGAATCGCCGAAGGCGGCTTCGACTGCCCCGATGGCTGGCTGGCCCTGACGCCCAACAGCCTCACCGATCCGCTGCCCATTCACGGCAGTGCCTGGCAGCAACCGTGGCAGGTGGTGTCGCACGCCGTCGACGAAGTCATCCTGCAACTCGACAGCACCACGCCGTTCGCCTATCGCGCCCGCCAACGCTTCCATCTGAACAAGGGTCGATTAAGCGTCGAATTGCAGGTCACTCATTTGGCCGACCGCGCTGCCTGGCATGGGCTCGGTCTGCACCCCTACTTTCCACGCACCGCCAACACGCAGCTACAGGCCAAGGCCGAGCAAGTCTGGTTGTGCGATAGCTCGAAACTGCCGACCGAGTTGATTGAGCTGCCCGCCGCCTGGGACTTTCAGCAACCGGGCGCATTACCCGCGATGCTGGTCGACAACGGTTTCTGTCACTGGGACGGCCATTGCCTGATTCGGCAACCCGACCTCGGTTATGCGCTTGAATGCCAGGCCACCGGCAGCGACTACTACCTGCTGTACTGCCCGGTCGACCTGGGGTTTTTCTGCATCGAACCGGTGAGCCACCCGGTCAACGCCCATCACCTGCCGGGCCGGCCAGGTCTGCGCTTGCTGGAACAAGGCCAGTCGGCTGAGCTCGGCTTCAGCCTGCAGTATCGTGCGCTCTGACCACGCCACTATCCGAGCATTTGACTCAGCGCCGCGCGCAGCTTGCCGGGTTTCACCGGTTTGTTCAGCAGCGGTGCGCCGAGTCTCTGCAATGAGCGTCGACACTGGTCCGTACGGTCCGCCGTGATGATCACCGCCGGAATAGCCTGGCTGAAATGCTCGCGCAAATGCCTGACCACATCGCACCCGACAATGCCGTGATCGAGGTGATAGTCCGCCAGAATAAGCTCCGGTGGTTGCCCGCGCAGGGCCGCCAGCGCGGAGGATTCGTCGGTGGCCGTGACCACCTCGCACCCCCACTGCCCAAGCAGCGCGCTCATGCTCTCGAGAATGCTCACTTCGTTGTCCAGCACCAGCAAACGTCGGCCAGGCAAGGGATTGCCCGTGCTCAACTGAGGTGTGGCCTGACTGATCGGTAGCGGCACCTCATGGGCAATCGGTACGTCGATGCTGAACAGCGAACCACGCCCTGGCAACGATTTAACCCGAACCTGATAACCCAGAATCTTGGCGATGCGTTCAACGATGGCCAGTCCTAACCCCACGCCTTTGCGGTCGGCAGCACGTCCGACGTCGAGTTGGTTGAACTCCAGGAAAATCGAATCCAGTCGGTCCGCAGCGATACCGCGCCCGGTGTCCCAGACTTCCAGGCGCAGCATGGCTCCCCGTCGGCGGGCCGCAAGCAGAACGCTACCCTCATCGGTGTAGCGGCAGGCGTTACTGAGAAAATTACGCAGGATGCGGGTCATCAGGCGCAAATCGGTGCTGATGGCGTAATCGCCCACATGCACCCGCAGATTCAGACCGGCCGCTTCGGCGACCGACTGAAACTCGGAAACCAGCGGCCCGAGCAATTCGTCCAGACGATACAGACCGATGTCTGGTTTGACCGCCGCTTGATCGAGCCGGGAAATATCCAGCAAATCAGTGAGCAGATCTTCAGCGCCTTCCAGCGCCTGATGGGTGCGCTCGACCAGTACCTGCTCGACGTCGGGCAGTTTGCGTTCACGCAACGTCGATATCAGCAAGCGCGCGGCGTTAAGTGGTTGCAGCAGGTCGTGACTGGCGGCAGCGAGGTACTTGTCCTTGCTGCGGTTGGCCGCCTCGGCGGCGTCGCGGGCATCGCGCAGGGCGCGGGCAATCTGTTTACGCTGAGTAATCTGCTGTTGCAGGTTGCGGTTGGCTTCCAACAATTCATCGGTGCGCGCGGTGACGCGTTGCTCCAGTTCGTCGTTGAGTTGCTGCAGGCGTTGCTGCGCCAGTTTTCGCTCGGTGATATCGGCGACGAAGCCTTCCACCAGTCCCTCCTGACCGGGCTTGAGCAGCAGGTTCATCAACACATCGAGGTGGCTGCCGTCCTTGCGGCGCAGACGGGTCTCATAGCCATGGAGGCTGCACTGGTGCCTGAGGATTTCGCCGATGTTTTCCAACTCCTGCGCGCCGTCGACGAACAGGTTACTGGCCAGGTCGGTCAGGGAGAACAGCACCTCCTGCGGGTCCTGATAACCAAGCATATGCGCCAGCGCGGGGTTGGCGGCCCGCATGCCTTCTTGCAGGCTGGCCTGAAAAATTCCCTGCACCGCGTTTTCGAACAGCCATTTGTAGCGATTGCGCTCGGCTTCCAGTTCGTCGAGCCGCGCGGCCAATTCCGGGTAATGACTCTTGCGCGCCGAATGGCTGCCTAACCCGAGTAGCCCCGCCAGAGCCCGTTGCTGCTCGTCAGAGGGCTTCGCCATAGACGACCTCGACATCACGCTGACTGGATTCGCGCGGGTTGGTCAGGATGCACGGATCGTGCATGGCATGCTGCGACAGGAACGGAATGTCCGAGGTCCTGACGCCATGCAAACCGAGGGTTTCGTGAAAGCCGATGGCGTGCTTGAGGGCGATCAGGTGTTCGACCAGAAGCCCGCAGATCTGGCGGTGATTCAGGCCTCGGCAGTCGATGCCGAAGGTCTCGGCAATCACCTTGAAGCGGTCCGGTGCCGAGTTGTAATTGAAGGCAACGACATGCTCCACCAGCACCGCATTGCACAAGCCATGGGGCAGATCGAGAAAGCCGCCGAGGCTATGGGACATGGCGTGCACCGCGCCCAGGATGGCGTTGGAAAACGCCAACCCGGCCTGCATGCTGCCCAGCATGATTTTCTCGCGCAGGGCGATGTCGCTCGGGTTGGCGATCATCTGCACGAGGTTGCCATTGATCAGGCGCATCGCCTCCAGCGCGTGGGGGTCGGTCAGCGGCCCGTGGCCCGTGGACACGAAGGCTTCGATGGCATGCACCAACGCGTCGATGCCAGTACAGGCCGACAGGAACGGGTCCATGCTCAGGGTGGTTTCCGGATCGATCAGCGAAACATCCGGCACTACGGCCTTGCTGACGATGGAGAACTTCATGCGCTCCTGCTGGTTGGAAATAATCACGAATTGCGAGACGTCGGCCGAGGTGCCGGCGGTGGTCGGAATCAGAATCAGCGGCGGGCTGGGTACGCGGATGGTGTCCACCCCCTCGAATTCCAGGATGCTGCGGCCATGGGCGACGACGATGCCGATGCCTTTGCCGCAGTCCATCGGGCTGCCGCCACCGACGGCGACGATCACGTCGCAGTGGTTTTCCCGGTACATCTCGGCACCGAGCATCACTTCTTCGACCCGTGGGTTGGGTGAGACATCGCTGTAAAGGCAGTATTCGATGCCCAGCGCTTGCAGGCTGGCTTCGACATCCGCGACCCAGCCGGCGGCAATCACACCGGGATCACTGACCACCAGCACCTTGCGCGCGCCAAAAGTCTTGGCGTAATTACCGACACTGTGCCGGCTACCGGCACCGAAGATGATTTCAGGCGAAACGAATTTACGCAGCTGGTTGAGACTCTGGCTCATTGGAAAGCCTGTTTTTATTGTTTTGGAAGGTAGAAACCACACTAAACCATCCAGCTGCGAATGCAATCAGACCAATGGGTAGCCCTACCTGCGGTGTACTCCCCTGTGGGAGCGGGCTTGCCCGCGATAGCTGCCTGACAGTCGACATCGATGTTGAATGTGCCACCCTCATCGCGGGCAAGCCCGCACATAGGGGATTTGTGTCGCCAGACTAGCCGCGATAGATCAACTCGTGAAGCCTTCTCGTTGCGCATCGTCAGGTGCTCCACCCCCAGCCCCGGCGCCTCGGCGTCCTCGCGAGCCTTGAGGATCACACCGTGGTGCGCGGACTTGCTGCACACCGGGTCGGCATTGCTGGCATCGCCGGTCAGCATGAAGGCCTGGCAGCGGCAGCCGCCCAGGTCCTTGTGTTTTTCGTCGCAGGAGCGGCACGGCTCCTTCATCCAGTCATCGCCGCGAAAACGATTGAAGCCGAACGAGTCATTCCAGATGTGCGAGAGGCTGTGTTCACGCACGTTGGGAAACTGCACAGGCAACTGCCGGGCGCTGTGGCAAGGCAAGGCAGTACCGTCGGGGGTGATGTCGAGAAAAAGATTGGCCCAGCCGTTCATGCAGGTTTTGGGACGCTCTTCGTAGTAGTCCGGGGTGACGAAGATCAACTTGCACGGGTGGCCCTGGGCTTCCAGACGTTGGCGATATTCGTTGGTGACGCGCTCGGCACGCTGCAATTGCTCGCGGGTGGGCAACAGGCCTACGCGATTGAGTTCCGCCCAGCCGTAGAACTGGCAGGTGGCCAATTCGACGAAGTCCGCTTCCAGTTCCAGGCACAACTCGATGATCTGCGCGATCCGGTCAATGTTGTGCCGATGGGTGACGAAGTTCAGGACCATCGGGTAGCCCTGGGCCTTCACCGCCCTGGCCATGGCGAGTTTCTGGGCGAAGGCCTTGCGCGAACCGGCGAGCATGTTATTGACCGCTTCGTCAGCGGCCTGGAAGCTGATCTGGATATGGTCCAGCCCGGCCACCTTGAAGTCGCGCACTTTCTGCTCGGTCAGGCCGATGCCCGAGGTGATCAGGTTGGTGTAGTAACCCATGTCCCGGGCAGCCTTGATCAGCTCGGCGAGGTCCTGACGTACCAGCGGCTCGCCACCGGAAAAGCCCGAATTGAGCGGCGCCCATGTCCCGCGCTTCGCGGAATACGCGAATCCATTCTTCCGTGCTCAGTTCCTCGCCATGCCGGGCAAAATCCAATGGATTGGAGCAATAGGGGCATTGCAGCGGACAACGGTAGGTCAGCTCGGCGAGCAGCCACAACGGCGGTCCCGGCGGGGTCTCACTCGATCCAGAATTGCGCATGGGCCACCTCCAGAAACGCCAGCACATCCTCGTCAATTCCCGGCACACCGGGAAAATTCGCGGCCAGTAGATCGATGATCGTTGCGACACTGCGCTGACCGTTCACCAGACCGAGGATCTGACCGGCACTGCCATTGAGTTTGATCATGCCTTCGGGGTACAGCAGCACATGGCAATCCTGGCAAGGCTCCCATTGCAGGCGAAAACCACGACGCAAGGCCGGTGACTGTTGGCGGTTGATCAGGCTCACAGGGCAATCCCCCGGTGCCAGACGTTCTCGGCAGTGACCGTGTGATACGGCGGGCGTTCCAGCTCGTAGGCCATGCTCATGGCATCAAGCATGCTCCACAGCACGTCGAGTTTGAATTGCAGAATCTGCAGCATGCGTTGCTGCCCCTCTGCCGTCACGTAGTGCGCCAGGGTGATGCGCAAGCCGTGCTCGACATCGCGTCTGGCCTGACTCAGGCGCGTGCGGAAATAGTCGTAGCCGGCGGCTTCGATCCAGGGGTAATGGGTCGGCCAGGCGTCGAGTCGCGACTGATGGATCTGTGGGGCAAAGAGTTCGGTCAGCGAACTGCTGGCCGCTTCCTGCCAGCAGGCGCGACGGGCGAAATTGACGTAGGCATCCACCGCAAAGCGCACCCCGGGCAGCACCAATTCCTGGGACAGAATCTGCTCACGATCCAGCCCCACCGCTTCACCCAGGCGCAGCCAGGCTTCGATACCGCCCTCGCTGCCGGGGACGCCGTCGTGGTCGAGAATCCGTTGCAGCCATTCCCGGCGCACGTCACGGTCCGGGCAGTTGGCGAGAATCGCGGCGTCCTTCAGTGGAATGTTGATCTGATAGTAGAAACGATTGGCGACCCAGCCCTGGATCTGCTCGCGGCTGGCACGCCCGGCATACATGGCTTGATGGAAGGGATGGTGAATATGGTAGTAGGCGCCCTTGGCACGCAGGGCGGCTTCGAATTCGCTGGGGGTCATTGCGTTGTCAGTCATTGCGGTTCTCCGGGAGGTTCTGCGGCGTCTGGTTCAGCCCCATCGCGAGCAAGCCCGCTCCCACAGGTGTTCGGTGTGAACACACATTTCATGTACAGCAGAAATCCATTGTGGGAGCGGGCTTGCCCGCGAAGGCGTCCTTCGCTACAGCTCAATACTCATGCCGTCATAAGCCACTTCGATCCCGCGTCGCTCCAGCAAGGCGCGCTCGGCCGAGTCTTCATCAAGGATCGGATTGGTGTTGTTAATGTGGATCAGCACCTTGCGCTGGCGGGTAAAACCCTCCAGCACGTCCAGCATGCCGCCGGGGCCACTTTGCGACAGATGCCCCATTTCGCTGCCCAGGCTCTGGCCGACTTCGCAGATGCGCATTTCGTCATCACGCCACAGGGTGCCGTCCAGCAGCAGACAATCGGCACGTTGCATCCAGCCCAACACTTCATCGTCGACTTGCCCAAGGCCCGGCGCATAGAACAGCGAGGCACCGCTGCGCAGGTCTTCAATGAACAAGCCAATGGTGTCGCCCGGTTGCGGATTGCCGCGATTGGGCGAGTACGGCGGTGCATTGCTGACCAAGGGAATCGCCCGCCATTGCAGGTGCTCGCAGGCCGGCAGACTGAACGGCTGGCGATCCAGACCAATCGGCTGCCACTGCAACCCGCCATTCCAGTGCCGCAGCATGTTGAACAACGGGAAGCCGCTGCTCAGGTCCTGATGCACCCGCTCGGTGCACCAAACGGCATGCGGACAGCCTTCGCGCAGGCTCAGCAGGCCGGTGCAGTGATCGATCTGGCTGTCCAGCAGCACGACGCCCGCGATGGCGCTATCGCGCAACTGACGGGCCGGTTGCAACAGCGGGAAACTCTCGAGTTGCGCACGAATGTCCGGCGATGCGTTGCACAGCACCCAGTCCACCCCGTTGTCGCTCAGGGCAATCGACGACTGCGTACGACGCTGTGCTCGCAGGCTGCCATTGCGCACACCGGAGCACTGGCGGCAGTTACAGTTCCACTGTGGAAACCCACCACCAGCGGCGGAACCGAGAACGCGGATGTGCATGGTGGAGGCTCCTTAAGGCAGGCCCGGCCAACCCGACGGCTGGCCGGGTGATCAATCAACGGTTGGCGAAATACATCGTCACTTCGAAGCCAATACGCAGATCGGTAAACGCGGGTTTAGTCCACATGGGTCAATCCTCTTCTTGTGCCGGGCGATTCCGGTAGAGCCATTAATGCACGGGGCGTTGAGTGCCCGAATGCTACTTTCGAAGGAGCTTTGGGGGTGATTTGGTAGGGGGTGTTGCACATGGATCGGGATACAGAAAACCAATGTGGGAGCGGGCTTGCCCGCGATGGCGGCCTGACGTTCAACATCAATGTTGAATGTGCTGGCCTCATCGCGGGCAAGCCCGCTCCCACAGGTTTTTCAGTGTTCTTGCGGAATCAGAAGAACCCCAGCGGATTGATGTCGTAACTCACCAACAGGTTTTTGGTCTGCTGGTAGTGATCGAGCATCATCTTGTGGTTTTCCCGACCGACGCCGGACTTCTTGTAGCCCCCGAACGCCGCGTGCGCCGGGTACAGGTGATAGCAGTTGGTCCAGACGCGCCCGGCCTTGATCGCCCGGCCCATGCGGTAGGCGCGGTTGATGTCGCGGGTCCAGAGGCCGGCACCGAGGCCGAACTCGCTGTCATTGGCAATCGCCAGGGCTTCGGCTTCGTCCTTGAAGGTGGTGATACCCACCACCGGGCCGAAGATTTCTTCCTGGAACACGCGCATTTTGTTGTGGCCCTTGAGCAGGGTCGGCTGGATGTAATAGCCGCTGGACAGGTCACCTTCAAGGCGCTCGGCGGCACCACCGGTGAGGAGCTCGGCGCCCTCCTCTTGAGCAATTTTCAGGTACGAGAGAATCTTGTCGTATTGCTGCTCCGACGCCTGGGCGCCGACCATGGTGTCGGTGTCCAGCGGGTTGCCGCGCTTGATCTTGACGATCTTTTTCATCACCTCGGCCATGAACGGCTCGTAGATCGATTCCTGCACCAGCGCTCGCGATGGGCAGGTGCACACTTCGCCCTGGTTGAAGAACGCCAGCACCAGACCTTCGGCCGCTTTTTCAATGAACTGTGGCTCGGCGTTCATGATGTCTTCAAAGAAAATGTTCGGCGACTTGCCGCCCAGCTCGACAGTGCTCGGGATGATGTTCTCGGCGGCGCAATGCATGATGTGCGCGCCCACCGGGGTGGAGCCGGTGAAGGCGATCTTGGCGATGCGCTTGCTGGTGGCGAGTGCTTCGCCGGCCTCGCGACCGAAGCCTTGAACGATGTTCAACACCCCTGCCGGCAGCAGGTCGGCGATGAGCTCGGCAAAGACCATGATCGACAGCGGCGTTTGCTCGGCAGGCTTGAGCACGATGCAGTTGCCGGCGGCCAGGGCCGGGGCGAGTTTCCAGGCCGCCATCAGCAGCGGGAAATTCCACGGAATGATTTGCCCGACCACACCCAGAGGCTCGTGGAAGTGATAGGCCGTGGTCAGCTCGTTGATCTCGGCAGCCCCGCCTTCCTGGGCACGAATGCAGCCAGCGAAGTAACGGAAGTGGTCGGCGGCCAGCGGCACGTCGGCGTTCAGGGTTTCGCGCACGGCCTTGCCGTTGTCCCAGGTTTCGGTGACGGCAAGGATTTCCAGGTTTTGTTCGATGCGATCGGCAATTTTCAGCAGCACCCGTGAGCGGTCCTGAGCCGAGGTCTTGCCCCAGGCATCGGCCGCGGCATGGGCGGCGTCGAGCGCCTTGTCGATGTCAGCGGCGCTGGAGCGCGGGAACTCGGCAATCACCTCACCGGTGACGGGCGAGGTGTTGGTGAAATACTCGCCATTGATCGGTGCGACAAACTCGCCACCGATAAAGTTGCCGTAGCGTGGTTTGAAGGTAATGACGGCGCCTGGGGTTCCGGGTTGTGCGTAGATCATGGTGGGCCTCTGTCTGGGTCGATGCCTGTCGTACCAACAGGCGATGAACCGATACTAGAGAGCCCCGCGTACCGAACGAATGCATCGTTGGCAGGAGGGACTCTCGTTATTTGGTAGTAGGTGACGTCGATCAGTGCTTGGCGACGAGGTCTTTTGGCAGCTTGAAGGTCCAGAGCATGCCGCCCTGGTTAAAGTCCTTCACCCGCTTGGCTACTTCACCGCCCCACAACGGCACGGCGCCGCCCCAGCCGGAGAGGACCGACACGTATTGTTCGCCGTCCATTTCCCAGGTCACGGGTGAGCCGAGTACGCCGGAGCCCGTCTGGAACTCCCAGACTTTCTCGCCCGTCTTGGCATTGAATGCCTGCAGGAAACCTTCCGGCGTGCCGGTGAACACCAGGTTGCCCTTGGTGGTCAGCACCCCGCCCCACAGCGGCGCGTAGTTCTTGTGGCGCCAGACTTCCTTGCCGGTTTTCGGGTCAATGGCGCGCAGCACGCCGATGTAGTCTTCGTTCAATGGCTTGATGGTGAAGCCGGCACCGAGGAATGCCGCGCCTTTTTTGTAGGCGATGCCTTCGTTCCAGATGTCCATGCCCCACTCGTTGGACGGCACGTAAAACAGCCCGGTGTCCCTGTTGTAAGCCATCGGCATCCAGTTTTTCGCGCCGAGGAACGCTGGCGCTACGAAGACCGAACTGCCCTTGGCCTCAGAACCCGGGGCACCCGGACGGCTGGCTTCGTTGTAGATGGGCCGGCCGTTTTTATCGAGCCCGGTGGCCCAGGTGATCTTGTCCACGAACGGAAAACCACGGATGAATTTGCCGTTGGTGCGATCCAGTACATAGAAGAAACCGTTGCGGTCAGCGGTGGCCGCCGCTTTGATTTCTTTGCCACCCTCGGTGTAGTTGAACGACACCAGTTCGTTCACGCCGTCGTAGTCCCAACCATCATGGGGCGTGCTCTGGAAGTGCCATTTGATGGTGCCGTCGTCTGGATTGAGCGCCAGTCGCGACGACGAATAGAGGTTGTCGCCAGGGCGCAGGTGCGAGTTCCATGGCGCGGGGTTGCCAGTGCCGAACAGCAGCAAATTGGTTTCCGGGTCGTAGTAGCCACCCAGCCAAGGGGCGGCGCCACCGGTTTTCCAGAGGTCGCCCGGCCAGGTCTTGCCCGCCTCGCCGCCAGAGATGCCGTTTTCCACGGCTTTGCCGTCCTTGTAGACATAACCCATGTGGCCTTCGACGGTGGGACGGGTCCACAGCAGATCACCATTTTTCGGGTCATAGGCTTCAATCTTGCCGACCACGCCGAACTCGCCACCAGCCACGCCGGTAATCAGTTTGCCGTTGATCACCAGCGGCGCGGCACTGATCGAATAGCCTTCCTTGTGGTCAGCAACTTTCTTGCTCCAGACCACCTTGCCGGTGTCCTTGTTCAGCGCCACGAGCTTGGCGTCGAGGGTGCCGAAAATCACCAGGTCGCCATACAACGCAACACCCCGGTTGATGACGTCGCAGCACGGGCGGATGTCATCCGGCAGACGTGCATCGTATTGCCAAAGCTTTTTGCCAGTGCGTGCATCCACGGCGAACACCCGGGAGTACGAGCCGGTCATGTACATCACGCCGTCCTTGACCATCGGCTGCGCTTGCTGGCCACGCTGTTTTTCACCACCGAAGGAAAACGCCCAGGCCGGCCGCAATTCCTTCACGTTATCGACGTTGAGAATGTCCAGCGGGCTGTAGCGCTGCCCTTGGACACCCAGGCCGTTGGTGACGACTTGCTCCGGGTTTTTCGGGTCCTGGAGAATGTCCTGGTCGGAGACGGCGGCCAATGCCTGGCCGGACAACAGCATGGCACTGAGCAGCAGGCTCAAGACGAAGGGCTGGCGACGTACGGGTTGAGTCATGACGGCTACCTCTGCGGTTTTTGTTATTAGCGGGAAAGTTTCCCGGTGTAGTGCAGATTCTTGGGCGCCACTGCCGCGACAACAATTACCCGCAATAAGGAGATTCCTAATCCCTTAGTAGCGGGTCGAATTCGTACAGGCCTTACCGGCTTGCGCCGGAATCGACCCGGGTCATTTGCCCACGCTCGTAACGCGGGTACAAATGACTAACGCTGCGGATCAATTCATAACGGCTCAGATTGATCCCGGCAAAACGTTCAGGGATGGGGCTGCGGATGATCTCGGCCATGTCGCTGCCGTTAGCCGCGCCGTCGCGCAGCAGTTGATCGAGCCAGGTCAGGTAGTCACGCATTTGCTCAAAGGGGCCTGAGTCGCTGGCCACCGGGCCGTGGCCGGGCACGATCAGTGTCCATGGCAAGCCTTGCAGCGTGGCGATGTCCGCCAGCCACACCGACAACCCGGGGCTGTTGGGGGTGGTCAGGGCCCGTTGATAAAACACCAGGTCCCCGGCAAACAGCACGCCGGTTTGCTGGTCGAGAATAGCCAGATCCGCCCCTGAGTGCCCACCCAGGCTCAGCAAGCGCAAATCGTGATTCCCAAAACTGTAGAGACCCGGCGTCAATTCTTGGCGAGGCAACACCACTTCGGTGCCGCGCATCCAGTCCCCCACCATTCGATACAGGTTCTCGGCCATCGCATCACCTTGTTGATGCAACAGCTCGGTGGTGCCGGCCAAGGCACCGATCGGCACGTCGGTGAAGGCCTGATTGCCCAGCACATGGTCCGGGTGATGGTGAGTCAATAACACCTGGATCACCGGCTTATCGGTGGTGGCGGCAATCGCCTTGCGCATCGCTTCGCCGTAACGTTTCGACGGCCCGGTGTCGATGACCACCACGCCGCGCTCGGTGACGATGAAGGCGGTGTTGACGATGTTGCCGCCGTTATCCTTGGCAAAATTATCGGTGCTGCCCTCCAGCAACCAGGTGTCCTGGGCGATCTGTCGGGGCTTGAGTGAATATTCAAGGTCGGCCAATGCCGACAGACTGACGCTAAACACAATCAGCAGTATCCAGCGCATGAAACGCTCCTTTGGGTCAGGGAATGGCCGCATCAAATTCGTTGCCGCTGGTGTCCCGCACGAACAGGCGTGTCTGCCCTGCCCCTTCGATGTCGAAGGTCAGGTTGGGGTTTTCACTGACGGCGGGAAACAACTCAAGCCGGGCCAACACCTGACCGTCCTGGTCCTTCAATTCGGCATGGTTGATGAAAAACTCCGGGATACCGCTGACCATGCCGTTGTCCATCGGATGCGCCACCTGCACACGTAATCGGCTGAACTCACTGCGTGGATAGCGGCCACCCAGCACTTCGCCAATGTGTTCCTCCCAGCCTGGCTGGGTGCGCACGACGCTCGGCGCGGTGCAGCCACCGCCCGCCGCGTCGATCAGGGTCGAACCGACGTGCCATAGCCCATCACGGGTCAATACCGCCGCGCGCAACGGCGTGGCCTGTTCGATGCGAATCCGCACCGACAGCCACGGCAGCACACGGTCCAGCGGCTGGAAGTCGACAATTTTCGGCAGCGGGTTGAGCTCGGCCCAGGCGAGGATTTTCACCACCTCGCCCTTGAACGAGCGGGCATCGATTTCCAGTGGCACTTGCCGGGCATCTTCGGCAAACGGCGGCGCCAGCAGCTTCACTCGCTCATCAAAAACAAAGGGGGCGTCACCAAGCATCTGCTTGTGATAGAAGCCCCACATCACCGACGGCACCGGGTCCTTGCCCGGATCGATATTCGCGGCCTGAACGATCCAGGGAAACCAGCAGGCCAACAGACATGTCACTCGCCAGCTCATCAACTGCTCCTATTGATACATCTCGGGCACGTCATACCGCAGGCCGTAATGGCTGTAGATCGTTTTCACCGAGCCGTCGCGGATGAGGCCTTCCAGTGCCTCTTCCACGGCATAGGCCAATTGCCGATTGCTTTCGTGCACCGCCATGCCGATTTCCCAAAGCTGTTTGCCCATGTTCGGATAGGCGTTCTCCGCCAGTGCCACTTGCGGGTCGGCCGCTTCATGCACCTGCCAGTCAATTTCGCCACGCATGGCCATCACCGCGTCGACCTCTCCGGCCTTCATGGCCGCAAATGCCTGGGGTACGCCTGGGTAGTGGTGGGTTTTGCCGGCGAGCATGCCGTTGAACACCGAGGTCAGGTAGAACGACGGCACGCTGTCGACCTCGACGCCAATCGGGTGGTGCTCGAACACTGCAACGCTGGCGACCTTGTCCAGTCGGCGACGATCGTAAGCCACTTGCCATTGTTCGTTCTGGTAAGGGCCGAACATCACCACATGGCCGTTTTCCAGTTCGCCCAATTCGTTGCGCCTCTGCGCGTAGTCACGGTCGTAGGGCACCCGCATCATCAGGTCGGCCAGTTGCTGGTTGTGCAGTGCACTGGCGCGCCATATGTAGTCGCGCAGATCGTCGTCGAGCTTTTCACCGGCAGGCGCCCACATCAGCGTCAAGCGCACACCGAGTGCCTTGGCCAACGCCTCGGCGAGTTCTACATCAACGCCTCGGGGCTGGCCGGCTTGCTCAAAACTGTAAGGGGCGAAGTCTTTGTAGACCGCCACTTTCAGTTCCCCGGCGGCGATCATTTCGTCGTAATTGCGAACCTGCGCCTGCACCGCCTGGCAGCACAGCCACACAGCGCTGATCAATACCGCGAGCAGACGCATGGGGTTACTCCTCGACGTGAACGCTGTCCAGATAAGTGCGCACCGCCCACAACGCTTCCTGGCTCAAGTAGTCAGCCATTTTCGGCATGTAGACCCGGCCGTCACGCACTGCGCCATGACGGACGCGTTCGACAAACCACTCATCTCCCGACTCAGCGACATCCAGCATGCGCAAGTCAGGGGCAATCCCGCCGGACTTGGCTTCCAGGCCATGGCACGCCGCACAGTTCTGGTTGTAGGCCGACGAGCCGATTTCCAGCGCTTTGTCGTGCTCCGGGGAGGTGCGGTAGGGGTTCACTGCCGCCCAGCCATCGCCATCGACCTGAACACCGGCGTCCTTGATGGGCGTCAGGCCTTTTGTTTCCACGGCTTGAGGCACCACGTTGCCGTGAGCCCATACGGAACCCGCACTGATAACACCGGCCAGCAGCCCGGCGACAAGTAAGGCGTTGCGTTTTGTTGTCATTGTTATGCCCTCTGGATTGCACGCAAAACCTCTTGGCAGAGGCTATGGCACCCATCTTAGAAACGGCTTCGCATTCACCCCATGCTGCTTTGGTGTTCGCCGCCTAGTCCCTTGGTAGTAAGGCGATGGATCGACACCGGGAGCAAGCCTAGCGACCCGGGGTGGCGGGCAACACGGGTAACGGCAGTGGATGCGGGCCGTGAAGCCGGTCGACGCCGATCAGGGTCAAAATCAGCAAAAAAGGCAGGAGCAGCGCTTTGATAATTCGCATGGACGTTCTCCTCCCTGGCGATGACCGTTGCAGCCCATGCTAGAGCCGCGCCGCACGGGGCGAGTTACTACCTTGGTACTGGCCGACCGGTACTTTCTGCATATTTCCTCGGCTCCACGGGCTTCCTATGCTGGCGCTACCTGTAAAGGAGTGCCCTATGCGCCAGCTTGCCCCTTACGCCTTGCTCTACCTGCTGGCGATTGCCTGCGCTGCTGGCGTGGCCACCCACAGCCAGGCGGCAGACGCGCCATTGCAGGTGCGAATCGGCTACCTGGGGTATCGCCCCGATCCGGGGCCACTGTTGTCGAACGTCATTCCCGAGCCGGCTGATGCCGGGCTGCGCGGCGCCGAACTGGCGATCACCGACAGCAACAGCACCGGGCGTTTTCTCAACCATGGTTACAGCCTGCTCAGCGCCAGCGTCGACAATCCGCAAGCCTTGCTTGAAGCGGCCAAAAACCAGCACGCACAGGGCCTGCGTCTGTTTGTGGTGAACGCTCCGGTCGACACCTTGCGCCAACTCAGCGCTGCCCTGCCCGACAGCCTGCTGTTCAACGCCGGCAGTCCCGACGACCGCTTGCGCACCACCGATTGCTTGCCGAACGTGCTGCACACCTTGCCGAGTCGGGCGATGCTCGCCGATGCCCTGGCGCAATTTCTGGTGGTGCGCAAATGGCAGCGGGCGCTGCTGATTGTCGGCCCGACTCCTGACGATCAAGCCTATGCCGCCGCCCTGCGCCGCGCCGCCAAGCGCTTCGGTCTGCAACTGGTCGCGGAAAAACCCTGGAGCTTCGATAACGATCAACGCCGCAGCGCCCAAGCCGACATGCCGCTGTTCACCCAGACCGCCGAATATGACGTGGTGCTGGTGGCCGATGAACGCGGCGACTTCGGTGAATACGTGCCCTACCAGACCTGGTTCCCGCGCCCGGTCGCCGGCACTCAGGGCCTGACCCCGGTGGGCTGGCACAAGACCGTGGAAACCTACGGCGCTGCGCAGCTGCAAAAGCGTTTTGAAGCCCTGGCCGGACGCTGGATGAACGACCGCGATTTCGCTGCGTGGATCGCCGTGCGCAGCATCGCCAGCGCCGTGAGCAAACTGGGGCAGACCGAGCCGATGGCGATCCGGACGCTTGAAATCAGCGATCAACTGCCGCTGGACGGTTTCAAGGGACGCAAGCTCAGTTATCGCCCATGGAACGGCCAGTTGCGCCAGCCGATCCCCATCGTCCAGCCCCGGGCACTGGTCAGCACCTCACCGCAGGACGGCTTTCTGCACCCCTTCAACGAAATGGACAGCCTGGGCTACGACAAGCCCGAGGTCAGCTGCCGCTTTCCCTGACTCGATAATTACAACAACAAGGAATCCGCCATGCGCCGCACCCTGCTTTCATGCGCCCTGCTGCTCGCCGCCGGCCATGCCGCTGCCAGTACCGCCTGGGTCTCCAACGAAAAGGACAACACCCTGAGCCTGATCGACATGCAGACTCAGCAAGTCACCGACACCTTGCCCGTCGGCCAGCGCCCGCGCGGCCTGCTGCTGTCCCATGACAACAAGCTGCTGTACATCTGCGCCAGCGACTCGGACCGGGTCCAGGTGATGGACGTGGCCACGCGCAAGATCATCAAGGAACTGCCTTCAGGCAAAGACCCCGAACAATTCGCCCTGCACCCCAACAACCGCTGGTTGTACGTCTCCAACGAAGACGATGCGTTGGTCACCGTGATCGACACCGAAACCTCCAAAGTGCTCGGCCAGATCAACGTCGGCGTCGAGCCCGAAGGCATGGCCGTCAGCCCCGACGGCAAGTGGGCGGTGAACACCAGCGAAACCACCAACATGCTGCACTGGATCGACACCAGCACCCAGACCCTGGCCGACAGCACCCTGGTGGACCAGCGACCGCGCTTTGTCGAGTTCAATCAGGACGGTTCACAGCTTTGGGCTTCAGCGGAAATTGGCGGCACGGTGACGATTCTCGATGTGGCCAGCCGCAAGATCCTCAAGACCCTGAACTTCCAGATCAAAGGCGTGCACCCGGACAAGGTCCAGCCGGTGGGGATCAAGCTCAGCGCCGATGGCAAGTACGCTTTCGTCGCACTCGGCCCGGCCAATCATGTGGCGGTCATCGATGCCAAGACATTCGACATCCTCGACTACCTGCTGGTGGGCCGGCGTGTCTGGCAGTTGGCATTCACACCGGACCAAAAACAACTGCTGGCCACCAATGGTGTCAGCGGTGATGTGTCGATCATCGATGTCGAAAGCCTGAAGGTGAGCAAATCGGTGAAAGTCGGACGCTACCCGTGGGGCGTGGTGGTGACGCCATGAACGCCCTGGAAGTCAGCGACCTGAGCTTCGCCTACGGCCCCCGGGAAGCCTTGCGCCATTTGAATTTCAGCCTGGAACCGGGGCGTTTCGCCGCTTTACTGGGCCCCAACGGCGCCGGCAAATCGACCCTGATCGCCCTGCTGACCCGGCTCTATGACCTGCAACACGGTGACATCCGGGTCGGTGGAAATTCATTGCGCCAGGCACCACGCCCGGCGCTCAAGCAGTTAGGTGTGGTGTTTCAGCAAAGCACGCTGGACCTGGACCTCAGCGTTGAGCAGAACCTGCGTTATCACGCGGCGTTGCACGGCTTGTCGCGGCGCCAGACCAGCCTCCGTGTCGACGCCGAGTTGACCCGTCAAGCCCTGACTGAACGCCGCCACGAACGGGTGCGCGAACTCAATGGCGGTCATCGCCGTCGGGTAGAAATCGCCCGCGCCCTATTGCATGAGCCGCGCCTGTTGCTGCTTGACGAAGCCAGTGCAGGGCTCGATCCCGCCAGTCGCCTGGCGCTCAACCAGCACATTCGCAACCTGTGCCGCGAGCACCACATCAGCGTGCTCTGGGCCACTCATTTACTGGACGAAGTGCAGGCCGGCGACGATTTGCTGATTCTCCATCTGGGCCGGTTGGTGGCCAGCGGACAGGCCAGTGAATTGAGCCTGGAATACGGCGCAGACCTCGGCTCAGTCTTTACCCGCCTGACCACGTTGGCGACCACAGGAGTTGCTCGATGAATGCTTACTGGCAATGTTTTAGCGGCATCGTGTTGCGCGAATGGCTGCGCTTTGTGTTGCAGCGCACGCGATTTCTCAGTGCGCTGGTACGGCCGCTGTTGTGGCTACTCGTGTTCGCCGCCGGTTTCCGGGCGGCCCTGGGCATCGCGATCATCGAGCCCTACGACACCTACATTCCGTACGAGGTCTACATCATCCCTGGCCTTGCCTGCATGATTCTGCTGTTCAACGGCATGCAAGGCTCGCTGTCGATGGTTTACGACCGCGAAATGGGCAGCATGCGCGTGCTGCTGACCAGCCCGCTGCCGCGAACCTTTCTGCTGTGCAGCAAGCTGTTGGCCACTTCACTGATTTCACTGCTGCAGGTCTATGCCTTTTTGGCGATTGCCTGGGTTTACGGCGTGCAGCCACCGGCCATGGGTTTGTTGATTGCCCTGCCAGCGCTGTTGCTGGTGGCGTTGATGCTCAGCGCACTCGGCCTGTTGCTGTCGAACGCCATTCGCCAATTGGAGAACTTTGCCGGGGTGATGAATTTCGTGATCTTCCCGCTATTTTTCCTCTCATCGGCGCTGTATCCGCTGTGGAAAATGCGTGAGGCCAACGAGTGGTTGTACTGGCTGTGCGCGGTGAACCCGTTCACTCATGCGGTGGAGCTGGTGCGGTTTGCCCTTTATGAACGCTTCAATCCGCTCGCCCTGGCGGTGTGTGGGGGGCTGACGATCTTATTCGCGTTACTCGCCGTGCTCACCTTCAACCCGCAGCATGCGGCCTTGCGCAAAGCCGGCTAATGACACAGCGCCGCACCGTTGATCTTCATTGAACACGGCAAAATTACTACTTTAGTACGGGTTTACCTGTCTATCGTCTCATTCCCAACGCACCCCGACTGGCATGTAATAGGTTCATAACTATAAGGATTGAACCCATGCCGCGTGCCCGACGTTGTCTGTTGCGCCCTACTCTCGCTGCGCTGTCGCTGAGCCTGTTGCTGGGCACCGCGCAGGCGGAGCCAGCGCTGTTTTCGCCCGATGGCTACCGCATAGACCTGTACCGCAGCCCGACGCCCAACAGCCTGCAAGGCGCGACGCTGATTGACACCCCTGCCCTGCAAGACCTGCTCAGTCAAACCCCTGCCCCGATTCTGATCGACGTCTATCGCCGCCAATGGCTGCAAGGGCGTTTTATCGAAGACCAGCCCCATGAAAACCTGCCCGGCAGTCATTGGCTGGCCAATACCGGCGACGGCAACCTGACGCCCGACTGGCAGGCTTACTTTGCGCGAAACCTGAAGGCATTGACCGCCGGCGATCCGGCGCAACCGCTGGTCTTCTATTGCCGCTCCGACTGCTGGTTGAGCTGGAACGCGGTTAAACGTGCCGCCACCATGGGCTATAAGACGTTGTATTGGTATCGCGACGGCCTGGACGCCTGGCAAGCGGCAAACCTGCCCGTGACGCCCGCCCGGCCCGAACCTTTCCCCTGACCTTTACGCTGGCGCGTTGTTGCCACACCATAATCAAAATAATGAGGTGAAAGGCTATGTACAAAATTCTGATTGCCGACGATCACCCGCTGTTCCGCGAAGCAATTCATAACGTCATCAGCGATGGTTTCCCGAACAGCGAAGTCATGGAAACGGCCGACCTCGACAGTGCTCTGGCGCTCACCCAGGAACACGACGACCTGGACCTGATCCTGCTCGACCTGAACATGCCCGGCATGCATGGTCTCAATGGCCTGATCAACCTGCGCAACGAGGCGCCCACCATTCCGGTGGTGATTGTCTCCGCCGAGCAGGACAAACAGATCGTCCTGCAAGCCATCACTTACGGCGCCGTGGGCTTCATCACCAAGTCTTCGCCGCGCACGCAGATGACCGACGCCATCCAGCAAATCCTCAATGGCAATGTCTACCTGCCCCCGGACATCATTCGCACGACCAAAAGCAGCACTCACCGGCGGATGAACGACACTCCGAGCTTCCCGCCCGAACTGCTCCAGGCCCTGACCCGCAAGCAATTGCAGGTGCTCGAACGCATGACCAAAGGTGAGTCGAACAAGCAGATCGCCTACACCCTGGAAATTGCCGAAACCACGGTCAAGGCCCACGTCTCGGCGATCCTGCGCAAACTCAACGTGCACAACCGGGTGCAGGCGATCTTGAGTGCCGGGGATATTGATTTCGGGTCTTATTTGCGGCGTTGAAATTAGGGGCAACCGATGGACCGCGTCGCCCCCATCGCGAGCAAGCTCGCTCCCACAGGTACAACGCGACCCTTATGGGAGCAA
This sequence comes from Pseudomonas sp. S2_F03, assembly GCF_054668335.1. Classification (NCBI taxonomy): domain Bacteria; kingdom Pseudomonadati; phylum Pseudomonadota; class Gammaproteobacteria; order Pseudomonadales; family Pseudomonadaceae; genus Pseudomonas; species Pseudomonas sp. S2_F03. Next base: position 217,084 of record NZ_CP162759.1, read on the forward strand.
GCCTTCAAGGCCTGCCGAGTAGATGGCTCATCGCGGTCTTGAGCTTCATTGGCCGCACCGGTTTGTGCATCAGGGTATGGCCCAACTCACGGATTTGCAGTTTGAGTTCATTGCTGTAGTTGGCCGTGATCATCATTGCCGGGATCGGTGAAGCCCGACGGGCATTGATCCGGGCGACGGCGTCGACACCGTTCTGATCGTTGTCCAGATGGTAGTCCGCGATCAGCAGGTCGGCCTCGGCGTGGTAGTTGTCCACTTGCCGGGCCAGATCCTCTTCCGACAGCGCCGTGACCACCCGACAACCCCACCCTTCCAGCAACGTGCGCATACCGGCGCAAATGGTCGCGTCGTTGTCCAGCACCCATACCCGCGCGCCGCGCAAGCGCTCAAGCATCGGCTCGCTCATCTGCAACGTCGGCTGAGGCTTGGGGGCGGTTGCACTCAACGGCACTTCGACCGAGAACATCGAACCCTTGCCCGGCCAGGAGCGCACCTGAATGCGATGCCCGAGAATGCCGGCAATTTTCTCGACAATTGCCAGGCCCAGTCCCAGGCCGCGATCCTGATCCGGACGCTGCACGTCACCGCGTTTGAACTCCTGAAAAATCTCTTCCAGGCGATGTTCGGCGATGCCCATGCCCGTGTCCCAGACCTGAATCAATAACCGCTGGTGATGGCGTCTGCAGCCCAAAACCACACGACCGCTGTAGGTGTAACGAATCGCATTGCTCAACAAATTGCGCAGGATGCGCGCCAATAGCTGGATGTCACTGCGCACCAAGGCCGAACAGGTAACGAAGCGCAGTTCAAGGCCCTCGCTTCGCGCCACTTGGGTGTATTCAGCCGCCAGGTTTTCCAACAGTTCGCTCAGGGCGAACGGCGCAATATCGGCCTTGATCACCCCGGCATCGAGCTTGGAAATATCCACCAGCGTGCCCAACAGGTTTTCCACGTCTTCCAGGGAGTTGCTGACATTGCGCACCAGAATTTCGTTGGAGATGGGCTCGCGTCGCTCCATCAATGCACTGGTGAACAATCGTGCGGCGTTCAGCGGTTGCAGCAGGTCATGGCTGACCGCCGCCAGAAACTTGGTCTTCGACAGGTTGGCCTGTTCGGCTTCGAGTTTGGCCTCACGCAAACGGGATTCCACCCGACGACGCTCTTCGATTTCACGCAACAACTGGTCATTGAGGGTGGTCAGTTCTGCGGTGCGCTCACACACCCGCAGCTCAAGATTCTGGTACGCCTGGTGCAACGCCTCAGCGGTGCGGCGGCGTTCGGTGATGTCGCGAATCAACACGAAAATCCCCACCACCTCCCCTGTAGCCAGTCGATTGGGCACATAGGAGCGCAGCATGTAGCGTTCCTGATTATTGACGTTGGTCTCGGCGAACTCGAACGTGACGCTCTCACCGGCCAACGCCCGGGCCACGTAAGACTCCAGGCGCTGGTAATGCTGTTCGCTGTGCACTTCACGCAGGCTCTGACCGAGCATCACGCCACGGGGCCAGCAGTACCACTCTTCGTAAACTTTGTTGGTGAACTCGTAAACCAGATCGGCATTGAGGTAGGCGATCAGCGCCGGGACGTGGTCAGTGATCAGGCGAATCCAGCGCTCGCTTTCACTCAGTGCCTCGGCGTGCTGGTAGCGCTCGGTGATGTCGGTGAAGGTGTTGACGAATCCGCCAGTGGGCAGCGGATGCGTGCGGATTTCCAGGACCCGGCCGTCATAGAGGCGTTGCTCGCATTCCTGTACGGGCCGACCGTTGCCATCGCGACTGGCCGGGGTGAGCAAATTCAACTCCGTGTCGGCGATCACTTCGGCAAACGGTCGATGGGCAGCAACCGGTGCCAGGCCGCTCAATTCGAGGAAACGCCGGTTCCACAACTCCAGGATGCCGTCGGCGTTGACCATAGCGACCCCTTGGGACAGGTTATCGACCGCCCGCTGCAACAAATGCGATTTCTGCGCCACGGCCTGCTCGCGGCGCACGGTTTCGCTGAGTTTGACGTCAGTAATGTCGGTGAACAGGATGACCCGCCCGCCTTCCTGAGTCGGCCGCTCGCTGACCTGCAGCCAACGTCCGTTCAGCAGGCGATAGAGCAGGCTCTCGTCAGCATTGCCGCGCGGTTCTTCGGTGAACAACCCGTTGTTCATCATCAGGCGCTTGACCTCGGTCAGGCGCATGCCCGCGTTGATCCGCACCCGGCTGTTGCTCCAGAACGCCTTGAAGCGGCTGTTGAACAAGACAATTCGCTGGTCGGCGTCGAACAATACAAAGGCATCGGAAATGCTCTCGATGGCATCGATCAGATGTCGATGCGCCGTTTCGGCGCGCAAGCGTGCCTCACTGAGCAAATGATTGCCGGCCTTGAGTTCGGCCATGGCCTGGTTCAAGGCATCGGTGCGCTCACGCACCTGCTCGGCCAGCACCACTGAGTGCTGGAACGCCGCATATGGATCGTTGCCACGCGTGATGCCGGACTCGATGCGCTCGATCAGCGCCGCGTTGATGCGTTGAAGTTTGTGGTTATCGTGCAGCAGGCTGGCGACTTCTGCCTGGAGTTCAGCGGTGCCCCGGGGACCGGCCTCGGGCAATGGCAACGCCGGTGAAGGTCTGGTTGATGTGCATGCCATTGAACTGTTCTCCGTAGGTGTTGAAACCCATCACCCGCTGCTCGCGCAAAAACGTTCCGATTGCGTCGAGACTGCCGTCGTCTTCCAGCTCCAGACGCCTGAGAAAGCAGTCACAACCGATGGTCAGCAACAAGTCGCCCAAGCGCTCCTGTAACCCCTCGAACAGGTTTTGCAGGTTCGGCAACATCGGGCCTGGGGTCATGGCGGTGAGCACGATGCCGTTCTCCACGGCGCAGTAAAAACTCAGGCTCAAGTCCGGGTGCACCTGCTGAATGGCGCGCACGTAATACTGTTCGTTGATGCGCACGGCCAAGGGGTGTGCAGCGAAGATCCGGTGATCCAGCTCATCAACCGGAACGCCAATGTGCCGGGCGTACTCGGCGGCGGCCGGTTCGGCGTTGAGTTCATAGACTCGGCGCGAGGCGCTGTCGGCCCCGGTGACCACCAGTTTTTCGGCCCTGGGCAGAATGTGGTGGGTGGTGAACACTTCAAAATCCAGCCAGGTATTGACCAGCACCACCACTGCCGCGCCGCTGTGGAATTCGCCGTCGAAGTAAACGTGGGTATGGGTCAGGTAATTGTCGTCACCGGCCGAACCGCCAAAATGCGGAATGTCGCCCAACGCGGCACTGAGCGCCGCGAGGACCATTTCTTCACGGCTGGACAAACCATCGAGCAACGTCAGGGCAAAGCTGTTGCCCTTGATCGGGGCCAGGGTGTTACTGCGACAGCCACTGACCAGACGCTCGACCATTTGCTGGGCATCGATCAGGCTGAAGTGCTCCATTTCGTCGATCAGCTCGACAGCAATGGAGAAATGCCGATGATCAAAACCCACCGCCGTCACGCAATTACGCCCATAGCCCAGCGGGGTGATTTCCCCCGCGCTGGTGCAACCCACCAGACGAATACCGCCGAAGCTGTGTTGCAAGGCCTGCCCTAGCGCCTGCAAGTCATACTCGGCGGAACAGAAAAACAGCACGAAGCCCAGATGCGGGTGCAACAATTGCCGCGCCAGTTCTTGCGCCACCTGCCGGGCATCGGTGGCTTGGGACATTGCGCTGACAATGCCTGCGCCTTGGGCCTGCTCCATGATCGCCCCCCGCAGGTGCGTAGATATGAGGCATGAGTGTACGAAGCCTGTGGGTCGTAACGAATGCTACTTGGGTAGCGGGTAACCACTTCGATGGGATGAGAAGGGTCGAGACCCCGGCTGCGATGCGCACAGCCAGGGTCACGACCAAGGGTTACCAGGTCAACACGGCCCCCACCGCAACGGTATCGGTGTTTTCGTTCTGGGCGCTGGTGTCATGACCGTTGATTTCGAACTGGTTGTACTCGGCGACAAGTTTGAGGTTGTCATTCACGTCATGGAACAGCGCAATACCGCGCGTTTCGTAGTCCGCGCCACTGCCGACCACGCCATTGCCGTCGTCGTTGGTCTTGCCGTAGGACAGGGCCAGGCGGTTTTTGCCCAGCTTGTAGGAACCTTGCAGCAGGTATCCGTCGCTGTCGACGTTGCGCAAGGTTGGCTCGCCGGCGTTGTTGGTGAAGAACGGATTGATGCCTTTGGCCTGGAACCCGGACCCGGTGAGTGACAACCCGCCCATCTTCGCCTGCACGCCATAGCCAACCCCTTTAGAGGTGACTGTGTTGACGGTGGAGTCGGTATTGTCCGAAGTCTGGTAACTGCCATTGACCCAGCTGTAGATCTTCGCCCCGGCGACGTCGAACTGGTACGTGATCTCGCTCTCGGTGCGCGGGTTTTCCTGATAAGCCTTGCCCGTCGGGCTGCTGTCGTTGGTATCAACCGGGTCCATGATCCCGACCGCTACGCGCAAACCGTCCATGACCGGCGTGCGGTAGGTGATCTGCGATGTCGGGAACGGATACGGATACCCGGTGCCGATGTTGCCGAACGAGACGCCGCCGCCATCCACCAACCCCAAGGTATCGCTGACCTGACCGTAACCGGCGAGCATTTCATCGAGCAGGATGTTGGAGCGGGCAAACAGGCCGAAGTCCTTGCCGATCAGCACTTCACCCCACTCAGCGTTTGCCACCGTACCGTAGAACTGCCGCACATCGATGGCGGTGTCGGTGCCGTTGGTTTGGCTGTCGTTGATGGTCACCCAAAACGAGGCCCGGGCACCGAGCTTCAGGTCATCGACCTGCTTGCCCATGTTGAAGCCCAGGTAGTTGGGCAGGAACCCCATCTTGACGCGTGCCTGTCGGCGGTCGAACTGATCACCGGCACGGTCGACATCGCTGTTCACATAAAATGCGTTGATGTAGCCGTCGGTCGAGAATGTGGTCTGGTCCTTGTCATACAGCATGATCTCGGCCTCGGCCATTGAGCTCAGGCCAAGGCCGGACAGGCTGGCGATGAAGAGGGGTAAAAAGCGATGTTTGACGTTCTTATTGTTGTACATGGCGCGCTCCGCGACAGGGGACGAGGTGTCGGAAGCGATTATCGAAAGGTGACCGGCGGCGCCATACGCTGCCTTGGGAGCGGTGCTCAAGTGCTTTGGCAGGGCCGGGAACGCATGACAACTACGGTGTAAGACCGACCGTCGGCACGGCCCGGAACTCAAGGTGTAGGTCTGTTGACCCACTTGGAAGTCATAGACCTCAGTACTGGCTAAACGCCTACTCTGAACAGCATATAAACCGCAATCACCATGCAGATGCTGGCAAAGCCCACCTGCAGCGCCCGGGCCGGCACATGCGCACAAAGCTTGCGGCCAACGATCATGCCGACGATGCTGGCGACGATGAAGATTGCGCCGAGACTGTCGATTCGCACGCCGGCATGAAACGCACCGATCACGCCGATGGCGGAAATCAGGCTGATCACCATCAAGGAAGTGGCAACGATGCCGCGCATCTGCACATCAGTGAGCTGCTTGAACGCCGGGACAATCAGAAAACCGCCGCCCACCCCAAGCAGCCCCGACACCACACCGGTAACCGCGCCGAGCGCGGCCAAGGTCGCCGTACATTTGGCAGTCCAGGAAAAACGCCCGGTCTGCTGATCGAGCATGCAGTTTTTCTGGCCCCAGTTGGCGTGGCCGTGATCGCTTGGCCCTTCGTCCTTGCGTTCACGTCGCAGCATCCGCCAGGCAACCATGACCATCAGCATACTGAACAGGACCATCAGGATTTTTTCCGGCAACTGATGGGCGAAGTAAATGCCGACCGGTGAAAACACCGCGCCGAGTAACGCGATCAGCAACGCCGCGCGATAACGCACCAGGCCATGCCGCAATCCGTCAATCGCCCCGACCGCCGCCGCACTGCCCACGGCAAACAAGGCGACGGGTGCCGCTTGGGTCATGGTCAAGCCCAGCCCCAATACCAGGGCCGGCACCGCAAGAATGCCGCCACCGGCCCCGGTCAACCCGAGGACCAGGCCCATGACCACCCCAAAAAAACTCGCCAGCAACATAAACCACTCGTGATCTGCGAAAAAAGCCGGGACCGCCCGGTATCGATGACTGACAGGATAGAGCCCGCGCAGATTTTTTCATCATATGAATTAATCCGGGCTGGCCAATGCGGGGAAAATGAATCTACCCTCAGCACTCGCCCAGTAAGAAACGCTCACCATGCCTGCCCTGATCAAAGCCTTCCTCGACCCCGCCTCGTCGACCTATAGCTACGTGATTTATGAAACCGATGGCGGCCACTGCGCCATCGTCGACCCGGTGCTCGATTACGACCCGGCGGCCGGGCGGACCGCGACCACCCAACCCGACAAGATCATCGCCTTTGTTCGTGAACATCATTTGCAGGTGCAATGGCTGCTGGAAACCCACGCCCATGCCGATCACTTGTCTGCCGCGCCTTACCTGCGCCGCGAGCTGGGCGGCAACATTGCGATTGGCCAGTCGATCAGCCTGGTTCAGGGCGTGTTCAAAAACCTGTTCAACCTGGAGCCGGAATTTCGCATTGACGGCTCGCAGTTCGATCATCTGTTCGCACCGGATGAGTCGTTCATGATCGGCAACCTCAAGGCCACCGCCCTGCACGTACCCGGCCACACGCCGGCGGACATGGCTTACCTGGTCGACGGCGATGTGATTCTGGTGGGCGACACCCTGTTCATGCCGGATGTGGGCACCGCGCGTTGCGACTTTCCCGGCGGCAACGCGAATCAGTTGTTTACCTCGATCCAGAAATTGCTGGCGTTTCCGGCCAGCGTGCGCCTTTACATCTGTCACGATTACCCGCCCGAAGGCCGCGAATCCCAGTGCATGACCACGGTCGGCGAACAGCGTAAAAGCAACATTCACGTGCATGACGGCATTGATGAGACCGCCTTCGTTGAAATGCGCACGCGCCGCGACGCCGGGTTGGGCATGCCGAACCTTCTGCTGCCGGCGATTCAGGTGAATGTGCGGGCCGGGAATCTGCCGCCGCCTGAGGACAATGGCGTGACGTACCTGAAAATCCCCATCAATAAACTCTGACGTTCGATTACTTCCACGCTGACTCCCCACCCTTCGTAGCAGCTGTCGAGCAACGCGAGGCTGCGTCTGCGGTTTACCTGACAAAACTCGATGGCCAGGTTTGCGACGGCTGCGCCGCTGGACGCTGCCTCGCGTGGCTCGTCAGCTGCTACGGGGACGGGGTCAGCTCGAAAGGGTCAGGCCGTTGGCCGGCAATGGCAGTGCGGTTTTGTAGCGCACTTGCTTGAGGGCGAAGCTTGAACGGATGTTCGCAACGCCAGGGACTTTGGTCAGGAAATCCATCATGAAGCGCTCCAGCGACTGAATGGTCGGCACCAGCACCCGGATCAAATAGTCCGGGTCGCCAGCCATCAAATAGCACTCCATCACTTCCGGGCGATCCGAGATCGCCTCCTCAAAATGCTGCAACGCTTCTTCCACCTGCTTCTCCAGGCTCACGTGAATGAACACATTGACGTGCAGCCCAAGCAGATCGGCATCCAGTAGCGTCACTTGCTCACGAATCAAGCCCAATTCTTCCATCGCCTTGACCCGGTTGAAGCACGGAGTCGGCGACAGGTTGACCGAGCGTGCGAGGTCGGCGTTGGTGATGCGCGCATTCTCCTGAAGGCTGTTGAGAATGCCGATATCGGTACGGTCCAATTTGCGCATGAGACAAAACCACCTGTTTTTTTTGTATATGCAGATTTTTTATCCCCAAATGATCTCCAGTGCAACGAAACAGAGATAAATATTCTTCTTCGCCGGGCCTATGATTGTTGTAGGACAAGATTTCTTCCACAGAAGAATGACGGTCAGCTCACTACAAGAAATTCACAAGATCGAGCGTAGAAGCCATGAACCAAGCGTACGAACCGCTGCAACTGCACGTTCCCGAACCATCGGGCCGTCCTGGCTGCAAAACCGACTTCTCCTACCTGCGTCTGACCGACGCCGGCACGGTGCGCAAACCTTCCATCGACGTCGAACCCGCCGACACCGCCGACCTGGCCAAAGGGCTGATTCGCGTGCTCGACGACCAGGGCAATGCCCTCGGTCCGTGGGCTGAAGGCGTACCGGTCGAGATCCTGCGCAAGGGCATGCGTGCCATGCTCAAGACGCGGATCTATGACAACCGCATGGTGGTCGCCCAGCGTCAGAAAAAAATGTCGTTCTACATGCAGAGCCTCGGCGAAGAAGCCATCGGCAGCGGCCAGGCCCTGGCGCTGAACGTTGATGACATGTGCTTCCCGACGTACCGCCAACAAAGCATCCTGATGGCACGAGACGTGCCGCTGGTGGACCTGATCTGCCAACTGCTGTCCAACGAGCGCGATCCGCTCAAGGGCCGTCAGCTGCCGATCATGTATTCGGTCAAAGACTTCGGTTTCTTCACCATTTCCGGCAACCTCGCCACCCAATTCGTACAGGGTGTGGGCTGGGGCATGGCCTCGGCGATCAAGGGCGACACCAAAATCGCTTCGGCCTGGATCGGCGACGGCGCTACCGCCGAATCGGACTTCCACACCGCCCTCACCTTCGCCCACGTGTACCGTGCGCCGGTGATCCTCAACGTGGTCAACAACCAGTGGGCGATCTCCACCTTCCAGGCGATTGCCGGTGGTGAAGCCACCACGTTCGCCGGTCGTGGCGTCGGCTGTGGCATTGCCTCCCTGCGGGTTGATGGCAACGATTTCGTCGCGGTCTACGCAGCGTCTGCCTGGGCCGCCGAACGCGCCCGCCGCAACCTCGGCCCGACCATGATCGAATGGGTCACCTACCGCGCCGGTCCCCACTCCACTTCCGATGATCCGTCCAAGTACCGTCCTGCCGACGACTGGAGCTACTTCCCGCTGGGCGACCCGATTGCCCGACTCAAGCAGCACCTGATCAAGATCGGTCACTGGTCCGAAGAGGAACACACCGCCGTCAGCGCCGAACTGGAAGCCCAGGTCATCGCCGCGCAGAAAGAAGCCGAGCAGTACGGCACCCTCGCCGGTGGCCAGATTCCAAGCGCCGCGACCATGTTCGAAGACGTCTACAAAGAGATGCCGGAGCACTTGAAGCGCCAGCGTCAAGAGTTGGGGATCTGACATGAACGACCACAACAACAATATCAAGCCGGAAACTGCCATGACCACGACCACCATGACCATGATCCAGGCCCTGCGCTCGGCCATGGATGTGATGCTTGAGCGTGACGACAACGTCGTGGTCTTCGGCCAGGACGTCGGTTACTTCGGCGGCGTGTTCCGTTGCACCGAAGGCCTGCAGACCAAGTACGGCACCTCCCGAGTGTTCGACGCGCCGATCTCCGAAAGCGGCATCGTCGGTGTCGCCGTGGGCATGGGTGCCTATGGCCTGCGCCCGGTGGCCGAGATTCAGTTCGCCGACTACGTGTACCCGGCATCGGACCAGATCATTTCCGAAGCCGCCCGCCTGCGCTATCGCTCGGCCGGTGAGTTCACCGCACCGATGACCCTGCGCATGCCTTGCGGCGGCGGCATCTATGGCGGCCAGACCCACAGCCAGAGCATCGAGGCGATGTTCACTCAGGTGTGCGGTCTGCGCACGGTCATGCCGTCCAACCCATACGACGCCAAGGGCTTGCTGATTGCCTCCATCGAAAACGATGACCCGGTGATCTTCCTTGAGCCAAAACGCCTGTACAACGGCCCGTTCGACGGCCACCACGACCGCCCGGTAACCCCATGGTCGAAACACCCGGCCGCACAAGTGCCGGACGGCTACTACACCGTGCCGCTGGACGTCGCCGCCATCGCCCGTCCGGGCAAGGACGTGACCATCCTGACCTACGGCACCACCGTTTACGTCTCGCAAGTGGCCGCTGAAGAAACCGGCATCGACGCTGAAGTCATCGACCTGCGCAGCCTTTGGCCGCTGGACCTGGAGACCATCGTCAAATCGGTGAAGAAAACCGGACGCTGCGTAGTCGTTCACGAAGCGACCCGCACCTGCGGCTTCGGCGCCGAACTGGTCGCCCTGGTGCAAGAGCATTGCTTCCACTACCTGGAAGCGCCTATCGAACGCGTCACCGGTTGGGACACCCCCTACCCGCACGCACAAGAGTGGGCGTATTTCCCTGGTCCGTCCCGTGTGGGCGCGGCTTTGCATCGGGTTATGGAGGTCTGAATGGGCACGCACGTTATTAAAATGCCGGACATTGGTGAAGGCATTGCAGAAGTTGAATTGTCGGTGTGGCACGTCAAGGTTGGCGACATGGTCGTCGAAGATCAGGTGCTGGCCGATGTGATGACCGACAAGGCGATGGTCGACATCCCTTCCCCGGTCCACGGCAAGGTGATTGCGCTGGGCGGTGTGCCTGGCGAAGTCATGGCGGTTGGCAGCATCCTGATCAGCATCGAAGTGGAAGGCGCGGGCAACGTTAAAGAGTCGTCCCAGCCGGCCCCTGTTAAAGAAGCACCGGTTGCAGCCCCTAAAGTTGAACCCGTTATCGCCAGCAAACCCGTCGCTGCCGCAGCGCCGCGAGTGGCTGCCTGCCAGGGCCCAATGGTGGCACGCGAGTCCGACGAACGCCCGCTGGCCTCCCCGGCCGTGCGCAAACACGCGCTGGACCTCGGCATTCAATTGCGTCTGGTGCGTGGCAGCGGCCCTGCCGGACGCGTGTTGCACGATGACCTCGACGCCTATCTGGCGCAGGGTCAGTCGAATGCATCGACCGTGCCCTCTGCTTACGCCCAGCGTAACGACGAAGAACAAATCCCGGTCATCGGCATGCGCCGCAAGATCGCCCAGCGCATGCAGGACGCCACCCAGCGTGCAGCACACTTCAGTTATGTTGAAGAAATCGACGTCACCGCCGTCGAAGAATTGCGCGCGCACCTGAACGAAAAACACGGTGCGACTCGCGGCAAGCTGACCTTGCTGCCGTTCCTGGTCCGTGCCCTGGTCGTTGCCCTGCGTGATTTCCCGCAGATCAACGCCCGTTATGACGACGAAGCCCAAGTCATCACCCGCCTCGGCGCGGTGCATGTGGGCATCGCCACCCAGGCCGACATCGGCTTGATGGTGCCGGTGGTGCGTCATGCCGAAGCCCGCAGCCTGTGGGACAGCGCGACTGAAATCTCCCGTTTGGCCACCGCCGCACGCAATGGCAAGGCCAGCCGTGATGAACTGTCCGGTTCGAGCATCACCCTGACCAGCCTCGGTGCGTTGGGCGGCATTGTCAGCACCCCGGTGTTGAACCTGCCGGAAGTGGCGATTGTCGGCGTCAACAAAATCGTCGAGCGCCCAATGGTCGTCAAAGGCCAGATCGTGATCCGCAAGATGATGAACCTCTCCAGTTCCTTCGATCACCGTGTGGTCGACGGCATGGACGCGGCGCAATTCATCCAGGCCGTTCGTGGCCTGCTCGAACAACCCGCTACCCTGTTTGTGGAGTAAGGCATGCAGACTTTGAACACAACATTGCTGATCATCGGCGGCGGCCCCGGCGGTTATGTGACCGCGATCCGAGCCGGTCAGTTGGGCATCCCGACCATTCTGGTGGAAGGTGAATCGCTGGGCGGTACATGCCTGAATATCGGCTGCATCCCGTCGAAAGCGCTGATCCACGTCGCTGAGCAGTTTCACCAGACGCAACACCATAGCCAGCATTCAGCCTTGGGCATCAACGTTTCGGCACCAACCCTTGACATCAGCAAGAGCGTCGAGTGGAAGGACGGCATCGTTGATCGCCTGACCACTGGCGTCGCGGCGCTGCTGAAAAAGAACAAGGTCCAGGTCATTCAAGGCTGGGCCAAGGTGATCGATGGTAAAACCGTCGAGGTTGGCGACACGCGCATTCAGTGCGAGCACCTGGTGCTGGCCACCGGTTCGAAAAGCGTGAACCTGCCGATGCTGCCGATTGGCGGTCCGATCATCTCCTCCACCGAAGCCCTGGCGCCGACGTCTGTGCCCAAGCGACTGACCGTGGTCGGTGGCGGCTACATCGGTCTGGAACTGGGGATTGCCTATCGCAAGCTCGGCGCCGACGTCAGCGTAGTCGAGGCACAGGAGCGGATCCTGCCGGCTTACGACGCTGAACTGACTCAGCCGGTACACGACGAACTGAAAAAACTCGGTGTGAAGCTTTACTTGAAGCATAGCGTTCAAGGCTTTAATTCCTCGAACAATTCTATTCAAGTTCTTGATCCAAACGGCGACACCCTGAACCTGGAAACCGATCAGGTGCTGGTCGCCGTGGGTCGCAAACCGAACACCCAGGGCTGGAACCTCGAAGCGCTGAACCTGGACATGAACGGCTCGGCGATCAAGATCGACAACCGCTGCCAGACCAGCATGCGCAACGTGTACGCCATCGGTGACCTGAGCGGCGAACCAATGCTCGCGCACCGGGCCATGGCTCAGGGCGAGATGGTGGCTGAACTGATCAGCGGTAAAACCCGCGAGTTCAACCCTACCGCCATTGCCGCCGTGTGCTTTACCGACCCGGAACTGGTGGTGGTCGGCCAGACCCCGGACGAGGTCAAGGCGGCGGGTCTGGACTGCATCGTTTCGAGCTTCCCGTTCGCGGCCAATGGCCGGGCGATGACGCTGGAATCGAAAAGCGGCTTCGTGCGGGTGGTCGCTCGTCGGGACAATCATGTGATTGTCGGCTGGCAAGCGGTGGGCGTCGGGGTTTCCGAGCTGTCCACGGCCTTCGCCCAGAGCCTGGAAATGGGCGCGCGCCTGGAAGACATCGGCGGCACCATCCACGCGCATCCGACCTTGGGCGAGGCCGTGCAGGAAGCAGCGTTGCGAGCCCTTGGCCACGCGCTGCACCTGTAAAACCGTACGCAATACCTTGTAGCAGCTGACGAGCACCGCGAGGCAGCGGCCGGCGACGAAGTCGTCGCAAGACCTGCGACCCAGTGCTGTCAGGCACACCGAGCCAGCCGGATTACGACGACTTCGTCGCCGGACGCTGCCTCGCGGGGCTCGACAGCTGCTACACCGGGACGTATCGATGGTCGCAGAGATCGAATTGCAGGCTGCGAAATGGGTCCGGAATGAAGTATTGTTGTCCCCATCCAAAAAACGTCAGAAGCCTTGAACCGTTTCGACGGTTGTTCAGTGATAGAGGGTGTCATGGGTAACGAAAGCATTAATTGGGACAAGCTGGGTTTTGACTACATCAAGACAGACAAGCGTTTCTTGTCGTACTGGCGCAATGGCGAGTGGGACAAAGGCACCCTGACCGAAGACAACGTGCTGCACATCAGCGAAGGCTCCACCGCCCTTCACTATGGTCAGCAATGCTTCGAAGGCATGAAGGCCTATCGTTGCAAGGACGGTTCGATCAACCTGTTCCGCCCGGACCAGAATGCCCTGCGCATGCAGCGCAGCTGTGCACGTCTGCTGATGCCGTTCGTGGAAACCGAGCAGTTCATCGAAGCCTGTAAAGCAGTGGTCCGCGCCAACGAGCGTTTCATCCCGCCTTACGGCACCGGCGGCGCGCTGTACCTGCGTCCGTTCGTGATCGGCGTGGGTGACAACATCGGCGTGCGTACCGCCCCCGAGTTCATCTTCTCGATCTTCTGCATCCCGGTCGGCGCCTACTTCAAGGGCGGCCTGACCCCGCACAACTTCCTGATCTCCAGCTTCGACCGTGCAGCCCCACAAGGCACCGGCGCGGCCAAGGTCGGTGGCAACTACGCCGCCAGCCTGATGCCAGGTTCCCAGGCCAAGAAGGCGCACTACGCCGACTGCATCTACCTGGACCCGATGACCCACACCAAGATCGAAGAAGTCGGCTCGGCCAACTTCTTCGGGATCACCCACGACAACAAGTTCGTCACCCCGAACTCGCCGTCGGTACTGCCAGGCATCACCCGCCTGTCGTTGATCGAGCTGGCCAAATCGCGTCTGGGCCTGGAAGTGATCGAAGGCGACGTGTTCATCGACAAGCTCTCGGACTTCAAAGAAGCCGGCGCTTGCGGTACTGCTGCCGTGATCACCCCGATCGGCGGCATCAGCTACAACGATCACCTGCACGTGTTCCACAGTGAAACCGAAGTCGGCCCGGTCACCCAGAAGCTCTACAAAGAGCTGACCGGTGTGCAGACTGGCGACATCGAAGCGCCGGCGGGCTGGATCGTCAAGGTTTGATCTGACGTTGCAGTACGCTTGAGTAAAAAAGCCCGGCCATCCATTGGACGACCGGGCTTTTTTTTCGTCTTTACCTTATGAATATTTTTATATATCAGTGCCTTACAGCCACATCATGAGATGTTTCATAAACAGGAGCGGCAGATCCGCTTGAGGGCGGTAACATCAGGTCAAACCGCGTACTCAGTGCCTTGCGCCCCACCGCTGTCAACGTCAACGCCCGGCTGTCCAGATCCTGCGTCACCCATTTGCGCTGGATCGCGGTTTGCAGCAACGCTGCACCCAATGAGCCGCCCAGATGCGGCCGGCGCATGCTCCAATCCAGGCATGGGCAAGCGAAACGACGACGCAAGGTGTTCAGGTCCTTGACCTCGATCCCCAACCCTTCGAACAGCACCTCGCCACTGTCGCTCAGCCGATAGGCCTGCTCATCGGTTTCCAGCAACCAGCCTTTCTCCAGCATCCGGTCATGCAGCAACACCGCCAACGTCCCCGCCATGTGGTCGTAACAGGTGCGGGCAAATTGCAGCCGATCCGGCGTGCGCGAGTTGAACGTCGGCGCAGTGTTCTGGCCAATCACCATCAATGCTTCCAGTGCCTGGGCCACACGCTTGTCCGCCAGGCTGTAATAGCGATGGCGGCCCTGCACGTGCAGCCGCACCAGCGCCAGTTCCTTGAGTTTGGCCAAGTGCGCGCTGGCGGTAGAGGCGCTGACTTCGGCAATCGCCGCCAGCTCGGTGCTGGTGCGTGCGTGGCCGTCCATCAGCGAACAGAGGATTTTCGTCCGGGCCGGCTCCGCGATGGCTGCCGCGACCTGAGAAACGCCAATGTCGTGTTGTTCTACGTTCATATTTCGCTCCCGGACGAATCAAGGGCATTTCGGACTGGAGATAGTAGCAACACTTTCCCCACCACGAACAAGGCTGTGGCCCATGGACCCGATCATCGCTGCGACTCATGCCGACCCTTATCCCTATTACGCGCAATTACGTGCACAAGGCGGGCTGGTTTTTCACGAACGACTGAATATGTGGGTAGCCAGCACTGCCCGAGCCGTTGCCGCTGTACTGGCGCATCCCGATTGTCATGTCCGACCGGCGCAAGAACCGGTGCCCAAGGCGATTGCCGGTGGTATGGCGGGCAAGGTATTCGGGCAATTGATGCGCATGAATGAAGGCGAACGGCAGCGCTGTCCGAGGTCGGCGATTGAGCCTGGGTTAGCGCTGATTGATGTGGATGAAGTCAATTCGCTAGTGGCCGCGCGGTTGATCACGCCGCACGCCGATGGGTTATACAACGCCATGTTTCGCGGGCCGGTGTGCGTAGTGGCGGCGTTGCTGGGATTCACGCCGGCTCAGGGTCGGGCGATCAGCGAGCTGACGGCGGAGTTTGTTGCGTGCCTGTCACCGCTCAGCGATCAGGCGCAACTCAATGCCGCACAGGCTGCCGCCGAACATTTACGGGGTTACTTGATTGAGCTTCTCGACGATGCGGATAACAAGAGCCCGCTGCTCGCCGGGATTCGCGGGCGCTTTACGGGTGACCCCGAAACGCTGTTTGCCAATCTGATCGGATTGTTTTCCCAGACGTTTGATGCCACTGCAGGACTGATCGGCAATGCGCTATTGGCAGTGATTCGACATCCATTGCTACTGGAGGCACGCGCAGAAGATGTGATTGCCGAAACCCAGCGTTTTGACCCGTCGGTACAGAACACTCGCCGGTTTGTCGCCGCGCCGTGTGAAATCGAGGGGGTAAGCCTTGATTCGGGCGATGTGATTCTTCTGCTGTTGGCGTCGGCCAATCGCGATCCGCAGCTCAATGATCGTGCGGACGTCTTTCTGGTGGATCGCCCGCAGCGTCGCAGTTTTACCTTCGGCGCCGGAAGGCATCATTGTCCGGGGCACGTATTGGCGTTGGGGATTGCCAGTGCGACGCTGCGGGAGATTCTGGCGCATCGACCTGCGCTGGAGCAGTTTGCCTGGGCGTATCGGCCTTCGCTGAATGGCCGGGTTCCGGTGTTTCGTGACGCGCCATGAGACCTGTCAATCCATTAACGACCCGACACACTCTGCATCCGGCCAGAACAATGCCGCCTGCCCCCGATGCTCGCCGTGCTGATCGATCAGGGTCCAGACTTTGCCTTCGTAAATCATGAAGGCATGGCCGTCCCTGTCCACCCGCCAGCCGCTATAGCCATGAGCAATTCCGTTCGCCGTGACCTGTTCCAGCAGTGACTGGCGCATGGCTCGGTCCAACGGCGAAGCGCTGAACCGTGACGGCATGCCAAGGAACTGCTCGCGATCGTATTTGAAACAGGCCAGCGTCTGTTCATTGGCGTAGAAGAAACGGGGATCGCCTTCAGTGCCATGGGCTAACAGGCTGTAAGGCGCGTGCTCGTGCAACCAATGCAAGCGTTCCGGCCCGGTCAGTGATTCAGGGGCCGGCAGCCCCTGGCCGGTCCAGTGCCGATAAGCCTCGTCCAGCAACTGAACAGCCGCGTATTCGTTGATTGGCGACACGCGCCCTCCCATGCCATTGCGTTGGTGATACGACGCGCCATAGCCTATCCAAATCGATCAGAAAAATCCTCTGACCTTACCTTGCATTAATTACATCAGGTTAAAGGAGTAATTACCTGCGATGCGTTTATCGAGAGTGGCTTTCTCCCTAGAGTCACCGCAACAAAACCCGCGAGGCGCCATTGATGCAAACCCTACTGGACACGTCTCTGAGTTCTTTTGCCCGGACCGACCTTTTGCAAGGCCCGACGCCAATCCAGCGCGCTGAACGCCTTGAACAGCAGTTGGGTTTGAAGGCCCGAGGCATCGGCCTGTTCGTCAAACGCGATGACCACATGCTGATTGGCGGTGGCGGCAACAAGCTGCGCAAACTCGAATTTCATCTCGGTGCAGCGCTGGCAGCAGGGGTCGACACGGTCTTCACCATCGGCGGCCTTCAATCCAATCATGCGCGCCTGACCGCCGCGGCATGCGCCCGCCTCGGCATCGCCTGCGAACTGATCCTCACCCGTTCAGTGCCCAAAACAGAAGTGGACTACGAACTTAACGGCAACATCCTGCTCGACCAATTATTCGGCGCCACCCTCCGCGTGCTTGCCGGCGGCAGCAATTCACTCGCCGAAGCCGAGAATCGTGCCGAACACCTTCGGGGTTCCGGACGCAAGGTGCTGGTGATTCCTACGGGTGGTTCGACACCACTGGGCAGCCTTGGCTATGCGCGCTGCGCGGCGGAGATCGCGCAACAGGAAACCGAACTCGGCCTGGCCTTCAACCAGGTCGTGGTGCCGAACGGCAGCGCCGGCACCCACGCCGGGCTCGCGGCCGGGTTTGAGCTACTGGATCGAAGTGCCTCGCTGGTGAAGTCCTACTCGGTTTTATCAGACAGAGAAACTTCGGCGGCCCGAACCCTGCAACTGACTCAGGAAATACTGGCATTGCTGGGCAGCAGCGCCACTGTTCAGGCTTCAGATATTGTCATCGACGGCAGTCAGTTGGGCGATGGCTACGGCCTCCCGACGCCGGCCATGCGCGAGGCGGTGCACTTGATGGCTCGCGCAGAAGGCTTGTTGCTCGACCCGGTGTATTCCGGCAAAGCGTTTGCCGGGCTAGTGGCCGATCTCCGGGACGGGCGCTTCCAGCGCGGGGACAATGTGCTGTTTGTGATGACGGGTGGTGCGCCGGGGTTGTATGCGTATAGGGAGGCGTTTCAGGGGTGAGCCATTGAAACAACGGCCGCAATCTCAGAACTCTCCTACATCTATCAAATGCCCATTGATATAGCGTTCACATCGTTTTTAAAGGATGAGACAAGAACGCTAATGGCTCGTAAAACAGAGACACCTTTGGTTCAAAGCCCGACATCCGTCGACGGGCACCCTGCCTGTAACAGCCACGACCACCCGAAAACCATTCAGGACGCCCTTCATTTTTTTTGGATAAGCGGATTTTTTAAAAGATGATCAGGCAGGTGACTTTCTAAAATACGAACTGACCGTTCCGCCTGAGTCAGAAATCGCGATACTGTGTGTACTGGGCTGGAAGAATCTTGATCAAAGCGAGGACGGGGACTGTTTACTGACGGCCGGGCAGGTCCAACAAATCGCAATAGCGCTCAATGAGCAGCTACCGACTGAATTGGACCTCTTCATCGGGCTGCGGGAGTAGGTTTTCCAAACGTACCCACCGACGCCGATTCAACCCCAATGCCAGTCAATCATCCCGCGTCAGCACTTCCAGCAATTCAATCTCGAAAATCAAATTTGAGTTCGGCGTGATCTTGCCCATCGTCCGTTCGCCATAGGCCAGATGCGCCGGCACCAGCAATTTGCGCTTGCCGCCCACCTGCATGCCCATGATCCCTTGGTCGCAAGTTTTGCATATGTAGGTTGGTACTGATCTACAGCGAAGAGCGCCATTTGTAACAACAGCCGGAGCTTCAGACCCGTCCTACATCTTTCAAATACCCTTTGATATAGCGTCCGCATCGCTTTCAAAAAATGAAACAAGGACGCTCATGGCCCGCAAAACAGGCATACCCAGGATTCAAAACCCACCGTCAGGCGACGGGCACCACATCACCAGCCGCTACATGACCGCCTCCGAACTGGCAGAACGCGACGCGAGGCAAAAACATATGAAGACATGTTGGCCCGACAACAGGCATATGAAGACCGTTTCATAAGGCAACCTCAGCAACATGACCAGCCCAGCTCCAAGGGTTGCGTATTCGCCAAAAGTTGCAACCTCCCCGACGGCGTAATCAACCACGACAATCCAACCGGGTTTGTCCCGGTCGAGAAATTGGCGGACTACGGAAAGTTCTCGCTTTTAGATGGCAGTGAAAGGGATGAAGCAGGAAACATACCTCTCAAAAAAATCAGTGGTAGCGCATTACCTAGCTCATTCGGAACACTGATTTTGGGTGGTGTAGGAGCTGCTGGCTCCGGGGCGGCTGCAAGCGGTGCGGGGGTAGTGACGGCTGGTGTTGTTGCTGGCGCTTTGGCGGGAGTCGTTGCGTTGCTCTGGCCATCGACGCTCGGGGACAGTTCTCTGTATTCGGAAGAACAGCTCAAATCACTCAAAGAAGGTCGCACCCGAGTTCGCCTGCATATAGAACAACAGGCCAACGGCACCTTGAAGGCATACGGATACAACACTCAAAAGCGCAGCGACTGGGAAATGATTCCTGTCGTGCAGTTCGTAGCTCAAGGCTCTCAGCAAGTGGCTGACTTTGGTAACGGGGTAACGCTGATATGGACACCAGCCGTAGATCCGTCGAGCACTTCGGGAATACCGCCGCTAGAAGGAGCTCCACAAGCTCCGCAAATCTGGATTTATCCGCCTACACCAGCGGCTGACAGCATCATTGTTAACCCGATCTACCCGCCTGAGTACAAGGACTTCATCCTTGTTTTTCCGGCTGATTCCGGCATCAAGCCTCTTTACATTGTCTTTTCCCTGCGATTCGATGCTGCCAGGTACCATGGAAAGACGGATACACCAGTTAAAAGTAAGGGTCCCGAGAATGGCCAGGATGCTTTGGATAATTCAGTACAGGTAAAACCTACATCGGAACGCAGGATTGGTATTGATCCCAAAACGAACGAGTTTGTCGTCTTTGATCATACGGGAGGGGACGATTACCACGGACATGTCAGAGCATGGAATAAACTCCATCAAGATATGAAAAATGTATTGATCAAGGCAAAAAAAGCCGACACCAAGGGAAACATCCTGGGAGCTAAACAGTGAGTCTTATCTACCACGATCCGTCGATTAGCCATGACGAAGCAGTCAGTCTCGTTGATACCGGCTTAGAAAGGAACATTGTCACCGCGCTGATTTCCATCGGATTAAATGAGCAAGACAGTGCCTGGGCTCAGACCATTTGCCTGAAACATCTCGAGAGTGGCACTCAGTCGGTGGCTGCGGCAGCAATCACCGCACTCGGCCATGTAGCCCGCAGATTCGGTGAGCTTGAAATGCAAGCCGTGATGCCCGCCCTTGATTCCGTAAAAGGAAAATTCCCTGCACTTGAAGCCACAGTTGCTGACACGCTCGACGATATTGAAATGTTCACCTGACTCGCTAAATCAAAACCAGAAATCACCCTCCCAACACATAAAAACCCCACCATTTCTTCTAACAGAGATGGCGGGGTTCGCCATTTCAGCCCACACCCAACAAATCAATCATCCCGCGTCAGCACTTCCAGCAGTTCAATTTCGAAAACCAAATTCGAATTCGGCGTGATCGCCCCCATCGAACGCTCGCCATAGCCTAGATGCGCCGGCACCAACAGCTTGCGCTTGCCGCCCACCTGCATGCCCATGATCCCTTGGTCCCAGCCCTTGATAACCCGACCGGTGCCGATCACGCACTGGAAAGGTTTGCCACGGCTGTAGGAAGAGTCGAATTCAGTGCCGTCTTCCAGCCAGCCACGGTATTGGGTGGTGATCAGCGCGCCTTTGACAGCGGCTTTGCCGTCGCCTGGCTGGAGGTCGATGATTTGCAGTTCTTCATTCATGACGATGTTTCATCTGTTGGCGGAATTCGAGGGGCGTGGTTTTCCCAGAAAATCACCCGGCTGGCAACTGCTCAGGTGCCTTAATCTCGGTGAGACAACATTTCCACGACTTTCTTGCCTTCCTTCTGCTTCGCCTCGACCGCGAAGTACTGGCCTGTGACATGCTGATGATCTCCAGCAGGCGGACGATCACGAAGCTGAGGGCGTGCCAATCAAGTCTAGCGCTGGCTGCAAAGAAAGCGACTGTAACCCGGTGACCGGGTGAACTAACATAAACACCTAATCCTCCTCGGTTTAACACCCCAATGATGGCGATCCCTGAATGAATCCGCTCTGGACCAGCGCAGCCATCGGCTCAGTCCTGCTTGCCCTGCTCATCGCGATGATCCATCGGGAACGTTCGCTGAAAAAGCAATTGGCCGAATGCCGGACGCTGATCGCCAGCCTGTCCCAGGGACCTTCGGTGCGCCAGGATGGCGATGTCGAACGCTTCAAGCGCAGCCAATATTTCGCCCGCATTGGCACCTGGGACTGGGACGTCGACACCGAAAAACTTTACTGGTCGGATGCGATCTACGGCATGTTCGGCTTCAAGATCGGCGAAGTGACGCCCTCCTACGCCCTGTTTTGTTCCTGCGTACACCCGGAGGACCGGGCCAGCGTGCGCGCCGGGGAGCTGCGCTGCCTGGAAACCGGCGAAAACCATGACGAGGAATACCGCGTGGTCTGGCCCGACGGCAGCATTCACTGGCTGCGAGAAACCGGCAATGTGGTCAAGAACGACCACGACGCCACCATCAAAATGATGGGAGTGGTGCGCGACATCACCGAGGAAAAAGCCTCCGCCAGTTACCTGCAACACCTGGCTCACTACGACCCATTGACTGGCCTGCCCAATCGCCTGGTGCTCGAAGAACGCTTGTCCGAAGCGCTGGAACAAGCACGCATCAGCGCCACCCGGATTGCGCTGGTGTTTGTCGACCTCAATGGTTTCAAGGCGATCAACGACCACTACGGTCATGCCGCCGGCGACCGCGTCCTGATCACCACCGCCACACGTTTGAAGACGATCTTGCGCTCAACCGACACCGTCGCCCGCATTGGCGGTGACGAGTTCGTGGTCATCCTTCAAGGCTTGTCCAAAAACATCTGCCTGCAGGAAGAAGCCCGCACTATCTCTCAGAAAATCTTCGTCGAACTGTCACCACCGATCACCATCGGCAACGATCAGCGCCACATCGGCACCAGCCTGGGCGTCGCGGTGTTTCCGGACCATGCACAGAGCATGGACCGGCTCATTCATATTGCGGACCTGGCGATGTATGAAGCCAAGCGCAGTGGCAATAATCAGTATCGGTTGGGCGGTGAAAGCGCTGTGCAGGCTCGTCTCTGACTGTTTCGATGATTCTGTCCCGCACTGTACCGGGAGTTGCGCCCCGGGTCGGCGTAGGCTGCGTAAAAACACCCGGGATCAACCGCCATGCACATCGCCATTCTGACTTTCGACGGTTTCAACGAACTCGACTCCCTGATTGCTTACGGCATGCTCAGCCGGGTTTCGCTGCTGGGCGACAAGGACTGGCGCGTGAGCATTGCCTCGCCGACATCGCGGGTCACGTCGATGAATGGTTTGACCATCGACGCGCACATTGATCTGGCCGAGGCCTGTCAGGCGGATGCGGTGCTGGTCGGCAGTGGCAGGAAGACCCGGGAAGTGGCCGTGGATTCGACGATCATGGACCAACTGCGCTTCGACCCAAGCCGCCAGCTACTGGCTGCGCAGTGTTCTGGCACTTTTCTGTTGGCAAAACTCGGGCTGCTTGGTGACGCGCCCGCGTGCACCGATTCCATCAGCAAACCGTGGGTGCAGGCGGCCGGGGTCAATGTGGTCAATCAGGCGTTTTATGCCAATGGCAATGTCGCCACGGCGGGAGGGTGTTTGTCGGCGCAGTACCTTGTCGCGTGGTTGCTGGCACGTTTGAAGGGCACTGAAACGGCGCACGAGGTACTGCACTATTTCGCGCCCGTGGGTGAGAAAGAAGGCTACGTGGCGCAAGCGTTTACTCACATCGAGGCCCATCTGTAGCGGCACCGCCCGCAAGTGCATTGATCCGTTTGGCGCATCAATGCATGCCAACAATGCACTTATCATATCGATCTTCCTGCTCCACTATCCGCCCCAATAAGAACCGTGCTCCGCGTCCAGGCGGGCACGTCATAAAAGCGGTGGAGTACACGTCAATGACAACATCAATCCCGACCGGGCGCTCCCGCGCCAGTGCGATTTTCCGGGTCACCTCGGGCAACTTCCTCGAACAGTTCGACTTCTTCCTTTTCGGCTTTTACGCCACACAGATCGCTGCGGTGTTCTTCCCCGCCAGCAGCGAGTTCGCGTCCTTGATGATGACCTTCGCCGTGTTTGGTGCAGGCTTTCTGATGCGCCCACTGGGAGCCGTCGTACTGGGTGCGTACATCGATGACGTGGGCCGGCGCAAAGGGTTGATTGTCACGCTGTCGATTATGGCGAGCGGCACGATTCTGATTGTGTTGGTGCCCGGCTACGAAACCATCGGGTTATTCGCACCTGCCATCGTGCTGATTGGCCGATTGCTTCAAGGCTTCTCGGCCGGAGCGGAAATGGGTGGTGTGTCGGTGTACCTCTCCGAGATCGCCACCCCCGGCAACAAGGGCTTTTTCACCAGTTGGCAGTCTGGCAGCCAGCAGGTAGCAATCATCGTTGCGGCGGCGCTGGGCTATGGGCTCAACCAATGGATGGCGCCCGCGATGATCGCCGACTGGGGCTGGCGGATTCCGTTTTTCGTCGGTTGCATGATCGTGCCGTTCATTTTTTTCCTTCGGCGCAACCTGGAAGAAACCGAGGAATTCGCTGCGCGCAAACACCGGCCAAGCATGGCTGATGTGTTCCGTACCCTGGCACAGAACTGGGTCATCGTGTTTGCCGGGATGATGATGGTCGCGCTGACCACCACTGCGTTCTACCTGATCACGGTCTATGCACCGACCTTTGGCAAAACCGTGCTGCACCTCAGCACATCCGATGCATTGTTGGTGACCTTGCTGGTGGGTGTCTCGAATTTCATCTGGCTGCCGATCGGGGGCGCGTTGTCCGACCGTATAGGCCGGCGTCCGGTGTTGATTGCCATGGCTCTGCTGACCCTTGCCACCGCGTATCCGGCGCTGACCTATCTGGTGAACGCACCGAGCTTCATGCACATGTTGCTGGTGCTGTTATGGCTGTCGTTCATTTACGGCTTGTACAACGGCGCAATGATCCCCGCGCTCACCGAAATCATGCCGAGTGAGGTTCGAGTTGCCGGCTTTTCTCTGGCTTACAGCCTGGCAACGGCGGTGTTTGGTGGTTTCACGCCGGCGATGTCGACGTTTCTGATCCAGTACACCGGCGACAAGGCCGCGCCGGGTTACTGGATGAGTTTCGCCGCGCTCTGCGCCTTGGGCGCAACGCTGTATCTGTATCGCCGTTCGACCGGTCGCCTGCAACCGGCGGTGTCTTGATCCTGCCCTTTTCGAGAACATGGACATGAACAAACTATTGAAATTTGCAACCCTGACGCTGGCTGCCAGCCTTGGCCTGAGTAATATCGCGCAGGCCGAAGAGATCCGCGTGATGACCTCCGGTGGTTTCACTGCTGCGTACAAAATCCTTGGCCCGAAATTCGCCGAGTCTACCGGTAATACCCTGGACACCGCTCTCGGCCCTTCCATGGGCAAAGCCCCGGAAGCGATCCCGAATCGTCTGGCCAGAGGTGAGAAAGCCGACGTGGTGATAATGGTCGGTTACGCCTTGGATGAACTGATCAGGCAGGGCAAAGTCGACCCGGCTTCTCGGGTTGAACTGGCGGACTCGCGAATTGGGCTGGTGGTACGCGAAGGTACTCCCAAGCCAGACATCAGCTCCGTCGACGGTCTGAAAAAGACCCTGCTCGATGCCCGCTCGGTTGCTTATTCCGACAGTGCCAGCGGCGTGTACATCGAAGATCAACTGTTCAAGCGACTGGGCATCGAAGACCAGCTCAAACCCAAGTCGAAGATGATCCCGAAAATCCCGGTGGGTTCGGTCGTTGCCAGTGGCGACTATCAATTGGGTTTTCAGCAGGTCAGCGAATTGCTGCCAGTGCCGGGGGTGAGTTTTGTAGCGAAGATTCCGGAGTCAGTGCAGTCGGTGACCCGATTCGCCGCCGGTATTGCGGTGGGTGCGCAACACCCTGCGCAAGCCAAGGCCTTGCTTGAGTACCTGGCCTCCTCAGCCGCTCAGTCGGATGTAAAGTCAACAGGGCTGGATTCTGTCAGCCGCTGATCGCAGGTGACTGCACTTTCATTTCCACCACCAGCCGCTCCAGTTCCAATGCTGCCGGGGTCAATGTACGACCCCGGCGCTTGATCAGACCGACGCTGCGCATCACTTGCGGTTCGATCAATGGCACCCGGGTCAGGATCGGATGATCTGCCGCTGGCATCGCCATCAGCGGCACCGCCGCGATACCCAATCCCGCTTCCACCAGGCCAATCATTGTCGTCACATGCCGCGTTTCGCAGATGCTCGGCCGCTGCGGCACGATGCCGGTCAGTGCCTGATCCAGCAAGAAGCGGTTGCCCGAGGTTTTGTCCAGCGAGATGTAATCCTGCTGATAGAACTCGTCCCAGGTCACGCTGCTGCGCCCGGCCAGCGGGTGATCGCGCCGACAAGCCACCACGTAGCCCTCCTTCACCAGCGGTTCGAACTCGACTTCGGCCTCCAGCGTGCCCATGAAACTCAGGCCGAAATCCGCCTCACCGTTGACCACTGCACTCAGCACCTCGTGCGCGCTGGAATCCAGCACTTTGACTTTGATCCGTGGGAATTGCCGGTGGTAATGGGCGATTACCCGCGGCATGAAGTAGTAAGCCGCCGACGGCACGCAGGCAACCGTGACATGGCCGAGCCGGGTCGAGGCCACTTCGCTGATGCCCAGCAACGCCACGTCCAGGTCATCCAGTAACCGCTCGACACTGGGCATGAAACCGCGTCCCGCCTGGGTCAGGCTGACCTTGCGCGTGGTGCGCTCGAACAGTCTCACACCCAGGGCATCTTCAAGTTTTTCGATCCGACGACTCAGTGCTGGCTGGGAGATACGCACCGTATCGGCGGCCTTGCGAAAACTGCCCTGCTCAACCACCGCGCGAAAAGCCTGGAGATCGTTCAGGTCAAAATTGATGGCCATCGGTGTGTACTCGTGAACAAACAGATTGATCAGCTTATCCTATGAATGTCACTAATTGATGCAAAATGTAACTGCACCTTCAGCATCAGCGCGCTTCAACGGTGTAGACGCTAACCCCGTTTATGTTCATAGCTGACGCCTCTCGCCTCAGCCTTTATCCTTGCCCCCCCGCCGTACCGTTGTTGGAGTCAGTCATGCCCCATGAAGGCAACCTTTTACAAGCCGCTGTCGTGTTTCTGTTCGCGGCGGTGCTCGTCGTTCCCCTGGCCAAACGCATGCAGTTGGGTGCCGTGTTGGGTTATCTGTTTGCCGGCGTCCTCATCGGGCCGTCGGTGCTGGGGCTGATTGGCAACCCGCAAAGCGTCAGTCATATCTCTGAACTGGGCGTAGTGTTGCTGCTGTTCATCATTGGCCTCGAGCTGTCGCCGCGGCGCTTGTGGGTGATGCGCAAATCGGTGTTTGGCGTGGGCCTGGCGCAGGTGCTGCTGACCGGTTCGGTCATCGGCGTAGTCGCCTTGTTCGTGTTCGGCCAACCGCTGAACAGCGCCATCGTGCTCGGTCTGGGCCTGGCCTTGTCGTCGACAGCCTTTGGCTTGCAAAGCCTCGCCGAGCGCAAGGAACTGACCAGCCCTCACGGCCGCCTGGCGTTTGCGATTCTGCTGTTTCAGGACATCGCCGCGATCCCGCTGATTGCTATGGTGCCGTTGCTGGCCGGCGGTGATCACACTTCCACTGCTGCGCAAGACTTGAATCACGGCTTACGCGTGCTAGGCAGCATTGCCGTGGTAGTGATCGGTGGGCGTTACCTGCTGCGACCGGTGTTTCGCGTGGTCGCCAAAACCAGTCTGCCAGAAGTGTCCACCGCGACCGCGCTGTTGGTGGTGATCGGCACGGCGTGGTTGATGGACCTGGTCGGCGTGTCCATGGCGCTCGGTGCGTTCCTCGCCGGGCTGCTGCTGGCTGACTCCGAGTACCGTCATGAACTGGAAGCGCAGATCGAGCCGTTCAAAGGCTTGTTGCTGGGGCTGTTCTTTATGAGTGTCGGCATGG
Source organism: Pseudomonas sp. S2_F03 (assembly GCF_054668335.1). Taxonomy (NCBI): domain Bacteria; kingdom Pseudomonadati; phylum Pseudomonadota; class Gammaproteobacteria; order Pseudomonadales; family Pseudomonadaceae; genus Pseudomonas; species Pseudomonas sp. S2_F03. Next base: position 244,143 of record NZ_CP162759.1, read on the forward strand.
GCGCCAACCTGAGCCTGTTGCTCAGCGCACCGATTGCTGTACTCGGGCTGACCCTGCTGCTGATCGCAATCAAATTGCCGCTGCTGTTTGTGGTCGGGCGATTGGCTGGTGGGCTGGGCAAGGTCAGTGCGATCCGCTTGGGCATCGTGCTGGCGGCCGGCGGTGAGTTCGCGTTTGTGGTGTTCAAAATCGGCCGCGACCAGGGCTTGTTCGAACCGCACCTGTACGACTTGCTGGTGCTGACGATCACCCTGTCCATGGCGGTGACACCGCTGTTGTTGCTGCTGTGCGCACGTCTGTATTCGCCGAAGGTGCAACCGGTCGTGGTGCCCGAGAAATTCCGCCACATCGACACCGATACGCCGCGCGTGGTGATTGCCGGCATGGGCCGGATGGGGCAGATCGTCGCGCGGATTCTGCGGGCGCAGAACATTAAGTTCGTGGCGCTCGATACCTCGGTTGAAACCATCGAACTGTCCCGCAGTTTCGGCGGCGTGCCGGTGTTCTATGGTGACCCGATGCGCCCGGAAATCCTCAGCGCGGCCAAGGTCGAGCAGGCGGAATATTTCATCATCGCCACCGATGATCCCGACACCAATATCAAGACCGCCGAGGTCGTGCACCGGCTGTATCCGCACATCAAAATCATCGCCCGTGCACGTAACCGTCAGCATGTGCACCGGTTGGTGGACCTTGGCGCCGAGGCCATCCGCGAAACCTACTATTCGAGCCTTGAGATGAGCCGGCGCACGTTGGTTGGCCTGGGTCTGACCCAGGCCCAGGCCGATGCGCGGATCAAGCGCTTCCAGCATCACGACGAACAGGTGCTGGAAGCACAGCATGCGGTTTATGACGATGCAGCGAAGGTGTTGCAGACGGCGCAGGAAGCGCGGGCAGAGTTGGCGAAACTGTTTGAGTCGGATCAGTTGGAGGAGCAGGAGGCGAGCAAGGTTTAAGCGGTGTGGCGACTGTGATGACGCCATCGCGAGCAAGCCATGCTTCCACAGTGTGACAGTGTGCCCCTGTGGGAGCATGGCTTGCCCGCGATGAACGATGACGCGGTGCAATGCCAGGCGCCTCCCAAAAATCAGTTGGAAAACACGTACTCGCCCTTGACCCTTTTCGAGCCGACGAAGCCCAGGTCCGGGAACAGCAGCACTTTTACCCAAGCGACAAAACACACGATGCCCAACGTGATCACAAAACCGGCCACGGTCATCACCGGGTCTTCCTCATATCCCTTGAACATCCGCGAGATCTGGCTGACGGTCAGAATCAAGTAAAGGGTGTAGGCCCGTGCCGAGTTCTTGTAGAACCCCCAGGCAAACGCCAGCGGCACCAGCACCGCAAACAGAGTAAAAAACACCACGGCACCGGGGCCGATCGTCGAGCCCAGGTAAAATCCGCTGACGGCACCTAGCAAGGCTTGAACGCACATCAGTGCGAGCAAAATATTGACCTTGAGTGAGTGTTTTTCCCGTAACGCCGGATCCGCTCGGGCGCCAATCCAGTAAGCCAGTACCCGGTCCTTGACCGCCCCACCGGAGAACGCCTTGAACGTTTCGGTTTTGGAGCGCCCGGCTTCGAGCATTGCCACCAGTTGCCGCTTGATTTCCTTTTTGTCCAACTCACTACTCCCCTTTCAAAGACAACCCAATTCAAGAACCGTGGCGGGCATCTTCGCTTTATTGGAGGCCACAAAGCAAAACGCCGCTTCCACCAGAGGCAGAAGCGGCAGAGGCATGTGCCTCAAGGGATCAATGCATGAACAAGGCGATCAGGATGATGATCGGGATGGGCACGCCGAGGAAGAACAGCAGTAATGAGCGCATGATGATTCTCCTGGGTTAACGAACAGGTTGCAGCGAAGCGGTGGTGAGGTAGGCGTCGGTCTCGACATACACCACAGCGTCCCGGCGGCGACCGCCGAAGGTCGCGGCGAGGCTGGCGAAAAAAGCGCCGATCAGCAGTGCGATAAACATCCACAACGAGGTCCAGGCGGCGACTTTCGCGGCCGAGTCGGCGGCTTGCTGTGCGGCCAGTTTGGCGTCGGCAACGGCTTTTTGCGTACGGGCGTAGACGTCATCGACACGGCGTTCAGCGTCTGCCTGAGTCAGGTTGGTCCGCTGTGTAACAAGTTGCGCCAGGTAAGTCCGATCTTCGGCGGTCAAGCCGTTGTTACTCAGGCTGCGCATGAAGATGCGTGTGACCGTGCCACGCACGGCGTCATCGCTGACCGCTGCCGGGCGATCGTCACGAAACAGGCTGTCGACGAAGTAACCGTACTGATCGCTGTCGGTATTACTGGCCGCAGTGCTCGCCGCTTGAGTGGCCGCACTGGCCGCCCCGCCAACCACGCTCGCCCCGGCTTGCACACCGCCACTGACGATGCTGCTGACCGAGCCGACCACCAGGGTCGCGGTCACCAGCGTCGCCACGCACCAGGCGAGAAAGCCATGGGCGGTATCACGGAAATACACCTCGTCACCGTGCAGGTTCGCCCACTTGATCCGCAGGCGACCGGCAATGTAGCCACCGAGCCCGGAAGCGACGATTTGCGTTGCCGCCAGCCACACGATGGTTGATATGCCCAGGCCCTTGGCGCTTACGCCTTCATTGGCCCACGGCGATACCGCGGAAAAACCCAGGCCGACACCGAGCAGCAAAAGGATCAACGACAACGCCGCGGCTGCCGCGGCCCCGGCGAAAATCGCGCCCCAGGACACCCCCGACAGCGTGCTTGTTTCTTCTGCGATGGGATAGAAACCTTCAGAGGATCTATTCATTGTTGTATCGCTCCAGGCAGGAAAGAGGGTTTACAACGCAGCCGTTGCAGTCACCGTGCCAGTCGCGATATTCAATTATTCCCTTGGTTTTCAGTCATCTATAAAGATTGAACTTCCCTTGCCCATGCAAATTGCAAGGAACCCGTCCTGTCAGCGGGTTTTATGCATTGCATTCGATCTACTTGCGTCGGTAACTCTTGTTACCGCTGGGAGTCAGGCAATACACCCCGCCTCTGGGCCCGGTGCAGAACGAACCGGTGCCGCAGGCGCAGCCATCGTCGCTCTGGATCAGTGTTTGCGGGCGGGCCTGACTCTGGCCGCCATACATCGCCGAGCAGCTTTTCTTAGAACCGCTGATGGAGCCGTCATTGCACAGAAACAGATCGCCATCGCAGCGGGCAATACCGCCTTTCTTTCCCGAACAAGGTGTATTGCCCGCCCAGGCAGAACAGGCTGGCGAGGCACAACAGCAATACAATCAGCATCCCACTACGGCGAATCAACGAGTGCACAACGCAGCTTCCTGTTTAAGTTATGGCCGTATGATATCAATGTTCCGCAGTGGCCCCTGGTGCAACATGAAAGTTAATTTATTAAGTCACGCGTAATTCTGGGCAAAATGTTCCCCACTCCGTATTGAACCGATTATCAGGCCAGCCTTATGACCCGCATCTTGACCATCGAAGACGACGCCGTGACCGCCCGGGAAATTGTCGCCGAACTGAGCAGCCACGGCCTCGATGTCGATTGGGTCGACAACGGTCGTGAAGGCCTGGAGCGTGCCGTCAGTGGCGATTACGACTTGATCACCCTCGACCGCATGCTGCCGGAGCTCGATGGCCTGGCGATTGTCACCACGTTGCGGACCATGGGCGTGGCCACGCCAATCCTGATGATCAGCGCCCTCTCCGACGTCGATGAGCGCGTGCGTGGTTTGCGCGCCGGCGGTGACGATTACCTGACCAAACCGTTCGCCACCGATGAAATGGCCGCCCGGGTCGAAGTGCTGCTGCGCCGTCAGAACACCGTGACCGCCCAGGCCACCACCTTGCGAGTGGCCGACCTGGAACTCAACCTGATCAGCCACGAAGCCAGCCGCGCCGGCCTGCTGCTGACACTGCTACCGACCGAGTACAAGTTGCTCGAATTCCTGATGCGCAACACCGGGCAGATCCTGTCGCGCATGATGATTTTCGAAGAAGTCTGGGGCTACCACTTCGACCCCGGCACCAACCTGATCGACGTGCACATCGGCCGTCTGCGCAAGAAAATCGACCCGCAAGGCCAGGTCCCACTGATTCGGACCGTGCGAGGCTCGGGTTATGTCATTGCCGAACCCGTCTAAAGGCTGGCGTTCCTCCAGCAGCCGTTTGCTGGCGCTCTACAGCTCGCTGTTCGTGATCTGGAGCGCGATCCTCATGGGTGTCATGTATTACGAGGTGTCCGCTTACCTGGACAATCTGGCCAAACACTCGCTGATGCAACGTCAGCATCTGTTTTCACGCTTTCAGGGCGAACAGCTGGTGGACGCCCTAGCCGTCAGCATGACCTTCGACATACGTGGCATCGACGCCTATGGCCTGTTCGACCACCAACATCGCTACCTCAGTGGTGCGCTGCACCATATCCCCGAAGACTTGCCGCTGGACGGCAAGATCCACATGCTCAGCGACTGCGCAGAGTCCGACGACCCGACCCTGCCCGCCGACAGTTGCGACGCCGTGGCGACCCAGACGCGTGACGGTCGCTGGCTGATTCTGGTGCGCGACAATGGTTCGTTGTTCGCTGTGACCCGGATCATCCTTCACGCGTTGTTCTGGGGTGTCACGCTGACCATTCTTCCGGGCATCGTCGGTTGGCAGGTGTTGCGCCGCCGACCGCTGCGGCGTATCCGCGCGATCCAGGCCAGCGCCGAAGCCATCGTTGCCGGCGATTTGACCCGGCGCCTGCCATTGTCCAATCGTCGTGACGAATTGGACATGCTCGCTGCCATCGTCAACGCCATGCTCGAACGCATCGAACGTTTGATGCACGAGGTCAAGGGTGTTTGCGACAACATCGCCCACGACCTGCGCACCCCGCTGACACGCCTGCGGGCCCAGTTGTACCGGATTCAACAGCAGGCTGAAGACGGCTCGACGCTGGCCGTGCAACTGGATTCCGTACTCGGTGAAGCCGACACCCTGATGGCGCGTTTTCGTGGGTTGCTGCGGATCTCCGAGCTGGAGGATCGCCAGCGTCGGTCGGGGTTCGTGCAACTCAATCCCGTGCCGTTGCTGCAAGAGCTGCACGACTTTTACCTGCCACTGGCGGAAGAAGGAGAACTGGTGTTCACACTGCAATTGCCGGCGACATTGCCCGCACTGCATGGCGATCGCGCGCTGTTGTTCGAAGCCGTGGCGAACCTGTTGAGCAACTCGATCAAATTCACACCGCCGGGTGGCGAGGTGATTTTGCGTGGGGTCAGCGAGGGCGGGTTTACGCGAATCGAAGTGCTCGATTCAGGGCCAGGGATTCCCGAGGCCGAGCGTGAGGCGGTGTTCCAGCGCTTCTATCGTGCTGAAGGCGGAAATCAGAAAAGCGGGTTTGGGTTGGGGTTGTCGATCGTCGCGGCGATTGCCAGCCTGCATGGCTTTGCGCTTGCAGTGGGTAACAGCGAACTCGGTGGCGCGCGGTTGGCGCTCGATTGCAAAAGCTCTGCACTGACACAACCGTTGTAGCAGCTCTGTAGCAGCTGCCGAGCCTGCGTTCGCTTGTAGCAGCTGTCGAGCCTGCGAGGCTGCGTCCGCTTGTAGCAGCTGTCGAGCCTGCGAGGCTGCGTCCGCTTGTAGCAGCTGTCGAGCCTGCGAGGCTGCGTCCGCTTGTAGCAGCTGTCGAGCCTGCGAGGCTGCGTCCGCTTGTAGCAGCTGTCGAGCCTGCGAGGCTGCGTCCGCTGGTAGCAGCTGTCGAGCCTGCGAGGCTGCGTCCGCTTGTAGCAGCTGTCGAGCCTGCGAGGCTGCGTCCGCTTGTAGCAGCTGTCGAGCCTGCGAGGCTGCGTCCGGCTGCGAAGCAGTCGTAAACCCTGCACACGCGGTCTATCTGAAACACCGCGCCATCTGATTCCACGACTGCTTCGCAGCCGAACGCAGCCTCGCAGGCTCGGCAGCTGCTACAAGGTTAAGTCGTACTTCTAAGCGGAATAGTTGGCCCGCAAAGCGTCCAGTCCACCCTGATTAATCCCGGCAAACAACGCCACGACTTCTTCCTCACTCCCCCCACCGGCTCAAACCAAGCCGACCACGTCACCCGCGCCCCCTGCCCCTGCGCTTCAACGTTGATCGTCGCCAAATACTTCGTGGAAATGCTCTCTCAATCACTGGTTTTCAAATCGCCAGGCTATCGACGACACCGCCGTCGACCCGCAGCGCCGCGCCGGTGGTTGCCGAGGACAGTGGCGAAGCGATGTAGGCCACCAGGTTGGCGACTTCCTCGACATCTGCCACGCGCTGGATGATTGAGGTCGGCCGGGCCTTGCGCACAAACGCATCGGCTTCTTCGCGAACGCTGCGGCCGGAGGCGGCGGTGGCGTCCTTGAGCATCTGTTCCAGGCCATCGGTCAACGTCGGGCCGGGCAGGATCGCATTGACCGTGACGCCAGTGCCGGCCAGCCGTTTGGCCAGGCCATGAGACACCGCCAGGTTGGCGCTTTTGGTCACGCCATAATTGAGCATGTCGGCGGGGATCGCGATGCCGGATTCCGAGGACAGGAAAATCACCCGGCCCCAACCCTGCTTGACCATGTCTGGCACGTAATGCCGGGACAGGCGCACGCCAGAGATCACGTTGACCTCATAAAACCGCGTCCACTCGCTGTCTGGCGTGTCGAAGAAATCGACGTCGTTGAAGATCCCGAGATTGTTCACCAGGATGTCCGCGCGCGGTTCGGCAGCGAACAACACCTCGGCGCCTTCGGCGGTGCCCAGGTCGGCGGTGAGGCCACGCAACTGAGCCCCCGGCACACTCTGACGAATGCTCGCCAGCGCCTGCTCGACCTTGGCCGTCTCGCGGCCGATCACGACCACCGTGGCGCCGGACTCGGCCAGTGCCTTGCTGATGCCCAGGCCAATGCCGGCGGTGCTGCCGCTGACAATCGCGAGTTTTCCAGTCAGATCAATTTTCATGCTCAAACTCCTGTGATTGGTAATGGCGCGCGGTCGGCCACCCGTTTGGCCTCGCGCACCACCGGCCAAAATGCCCGAACTGTAAGGACCACCGACCACGATCTCGACGTTCTGTGCCAACGCGACGTCCATAAGACATTGAAGGCACGATCATGGCCCAGAAGAGTGTAGCGACCCGCCAGCAGGAAGCCGTCGGGTTGGGCATCGGTCAGATCAAGGGTCAGTTCGCAAGAGCCAAGGGCGGCTTAAGGCGAGAGGATCGTTCCCACGCTCTGCGTGGGAATGCCTAAAGGGGCGCTCCGCGTTCCAGCTTTAAAATGGGACGCGGAGCGTCCCGGGCTGCATTCCCACGCAGAGCGTGGGAACGATCTGTGCGTTAAGCATTTTGCGGGTCGACGTTATCCAGCATCCGGTTCACCGCCAGTTCACCCAGCATGACGGAGTGTTGAATGCCCAACAGGGTGTGACGCTGCGGGCCGCTTAACTGCCCCGCGAAATCGCTCAACATGACGCTCGCGGACGCCAACGTCTCACAGGCGTTCACCAGCAACGTTTCGTTATCGGTGTCGGGGCCGACGAAGTAGATGGTGCTGGGTTTACGTGGGGTGTCTTTGGGGATGACCGGTTTGAGGTAGTAATCGAGGGCGCGGTCGGCGGCGGTATTGAGTTTTTTGGAATCGGTGGATTCGTAGGGGGAAACGTCGTCGGTGACGGTTTCGGGTGGGTTAGGTGTGATCTTGAACACAGTGAAACTCCTTGATTGGCGGAGCCGCCACCGTTCGCGGTCAAACGATAAGGTGGCAGCTGTACGCGGGTTGACCGACCGGAAATCAAGGAATCCGGCACACCCGAAGGTGTCCCGCGCACAGCCACCGCAAAAAGCCTGACACTTTTCTTGGACACTGATACGCCTTGATCGAATCGGACGGTCAAATCCGGTCGCTGAATTGGCAGCGACCCGCAAACAGTAAAGTCCCGGCCCAAGGCGCACAAGCCGGCGGATTCTGGCGCAGTCGTAGGTAACGGCGCAAGGATGTGTAGCCTCGCAGAGTGTCTGGAGATGTGTGTTAAACATCGGCGTTTATTAGCGCGGTCAGGTTTGATGCTTTACTGAACAAACCCTCAAATCCCTGCGAGCCTCCCCATGAACCGCAACGACTTGCGCCGCGTGGACATGAACCTGTTGGTGATTTTCGAAACGCTGATGTTCGAGAAAAACCTGACCCGCGCCGCGGAGAAACTGTTCCTCGGCCAACCCGCCGTCAGCGCCTCGCTGGCCAAGTTGCGCGATCTGTTCGACGACCCGTTACTGGTGCGCAACGGCCGTTCCCTGGAACCCACCCCACGGGCGCTGGCGATTCTCAAGGAGTTACAGCCGGCAATGGACACCATTTCCGGCGCGGTCAGCCGCGCCAAGGATTTCGACCCGTCCACCAGCCGTGATGTGTTCCGCATCGGCTTATCCGACGACGCTGAGTTCGGCCTGTTTCCGCCGCTGCTCAAGCAAATTCGCGAAGAGGCGCAGAACGTTGTGGTGGTGGTGCGACGCGTGAATTTTCTGCTGATGTCGTCGATGCTCGCCAGCGGCGAGATTTCTGTCGGGATCAGTTACACCACGGAGTTGCCGGCCAACGCCAAGCGCAAAAAGTTGCGCGACCTGAGCGTGAAGATCCTGCGCGGCGATGACCGCCCGGGCCCGCTGACGCTGGATGAATTCTGCGAGCGCCCCCATGCATTGGTGTCGTTTTCCGGGGATTTGAGTGGGGCCATCGACAACGACCTGGCGCGTATCGGACGTTCACGGCGGGTCGTGCTGGCGGTGCCGCAATTCGCCGGTTTGCGCTCGTTGCTGGCCGGCACCGATATGCTCGCCTCGGTGCCGGATTATGCCGCGTGTGCATTGATCGAAGGCAGCAGCCAATTGCGGGCCGATGACCCGCCGTTCGACATCGTGTTGTCCGAGCTGTCCATGGTCTGGAACGGCGTCAACGATAACGATCCGGCAGAACGCTGGTTGCGCTCGAAAATTGCACAGCACATGTCGGCTCCACTGCCGGGGCATGCAGCGACTTGAAAGCGGTCGGCTGGGTCTCGCGCAGGTACACCGGCAAGTCCGTGACCGGCGGCATGGCCGGTATCTCGAAGTACATCTGGATCACCCAGCCACGGTGATAGCTGGCGTGGTTGACCACATGCATCAGCATCGCGCCGGCGCTCATGGTGCCGCTTTCGCCCGATACAAACGTAAATTCGAAGGGTTTATCCAGCGATGCATCGGTCTGGCGTTCGCTCCAGTCGCAGTACCAGTGATCGATCTCCCGTTGCGCCCTGCGCAGCTCGGCAAGGTCGGCATGCAACAGATCGTGTGAGGTTTTGAAACCGTGCCCTCGGCCTTCGAGGTGAGCCTGCCAGATGCAGTCCACGACGTAGATGTGGTTCAGGGTGCCGATCATGTTTTTGAATACCGACACTCGCTCTTTGCTGACCTCGCCCGCCGGCAATGCCGCCAGGCTGTCAAAGAGGCGCTGGTCGGCCCAGTTTTTGTAATCGGCAAGCATGCGGGCCGTGCGTACGTTGATCATCAGAGGTCTCCCATGGTGATGGGCGCACTGCAAAGCATAGCCCTGATGGCGGGCCGCATCACAAACGCTGATAACCGGCGCCTGCGCAAAGCAACTTCTGTAGCAACTGGCGAAGCCTGCGTCGGCCGGTCCGCGCTCGGGCGCAGTGGTCGCCAACTCACACACTGGGTTCCATCAGACAAATCGCACGTGCAGGATTTACGACTGCTGCGCAGCCGGACGCAGCCTCGCAGGCTCGGCAGCTGCTACACGATTGTGTAAGCAGTTAGATAAAGACAACTCACTGTCATTTAGCTGAACCACTAATTAAGTTTGTCGCTATTTCCACTCAATGCACTATTAATCGGGCATTTAAGGTTGACGTATCCAACGTCCCTGAGTAAATTGCCCGGGCCTTCGACGAAGGCCTTTTTTCAACTCACAAAAGAATCCAATGGACACAGTATCTAGTCGCTGTCGGGTTACTGCGAAACTGCAGAATCTGGCACACAACCCAGAAAATGACGGGACTCGACTTTTCGGTCGGGTGAGCTGCGCTAGAGCTTGATGCTCCACCGTAACTTGCCTCACCGGCGTCAGTCCGGTCCAGAGGCATGTTATGAACTTCAACACCACTGTAATGCCCGGCGTACGCGCCTTTGCTTTGACCATGCGGGTCAAGCCCTGCCGTGAGCGCACCACCGCAAACCGCGCCATTGCGCCCTATTGCGCACCTTCTTCCCAAGCCAAGGCACACCCGCGTGCCAACTGGCGCGTCTGCCCGATGACCGGTCGGCTCGTGCAGCGCTGGAACCTGGACGACAGCCAGGAACCACCGAGTCGGCGCTACGTGCGCCGCTCCCCCCGGCTGAATCCGAGCCTCGGGGCCCGCTCCGCCCATTGATTTGAAGGCACTTTAAAGTCCTTCTTCTAACGGTTTTCTTATCATGAAGACCGGCAGCTTCTTATTGCCTTTTAAAACTTTAGTTAATCGGAGTTAGTTATGGACGAAGCCAGTAGACGGTTCGCTGCCTATCACTTCCCTATTGATAGCCAGCGAACGTTAAAACAAAAAAACAACACTTCTGACATCGATCGCTTGTTTGCGGCTCGACATACGTTCGCTCGCCTCTAGTTCGGCGAGTTGGCTGTGTGTCGTGCCGCAAGACAGCGGCAGGAGCACACGCAATGACCACAGTAAAAACTCCGAAGACCCGCACCAAAGGTGCCAGCAACGACAACGCAAAGCTGTCGATGCGCGCTGCACGAGAAGCCCAGAACGGCCTGGCCGTCACCCTCGCCAACCTCAATGCAACCACTGACGGCCTGACCGAGCTGGAAGCCGAAGGGCGGCTGGCACGCGGGGGCTACAACGAAGTGGCCCACGACAAGCCGCCCCACGCCCTCCTCCAACTGCTCAAAGCCCTGAACAATCCCTTCATCTATGTATTGCTGACTCTGGCCGGCATCAGCTTTTTCACCGACTACTGGCTGCCAATCAGCCAGGGTGAAAGCGACGAAGCCGACCTGACCAAGGTCATTATCATCATGACCATGGTCACCTTGAGCAGCCTGTTGCGCTTCTGGCAGGAATACCGCTCCGCTAAATCCGCCGAAACCCTGAAAGCCATGGTACGCACCACCGCGACTGTGCTGCGGCGCGGGCAACGCGGCAGCCGTGCGACGCTGCGTGAAGTGCCGATGCGCGAGTTGGTGGCCGGCGACATTGTGCAACTCAGCGCCGGTGACATGATCCCGGCAGACATCCGCCTGATCGAATCACGCGACCTGTTCATCAGCCAGGCCGTGCTCACCGGTGAAGCCTTGCCGGTGGAGAAATACGACACGCTGGGCAACGTCGCGCAGAAATGCGCGACCGGCAACGCTGCCGATCAGTCGAACCTGCTGGACCTGCCGAACATCTGCTTCATGGGCACTAACGTGGTCAGCGGCACCGCCAAAGCCGTGGTGGTCGCGACCGGTTCGCGCACCTATTTCGGCTCGCTGGCCAAAGCCATTGTCGGTTCACGGGTACAAACGGCGTTCGACCGAGGGGTGAGCAGCGTCAGCTGGCTGCTGATCCGCTTCATGCTGGTGATGGTGCCGATCGTGTTCCTGCTCAACGGTTTTTCCAAGGGCGACTGGAGCGACGCGTTGATGTTTGCATTGGCCGTCGCGGTCGGCCTGACCCCGGAAATGCTGCCGATGATTGTCAGCGCCAACCTGGCCAAAGGCGCCATGGCCATGGCCAAGCGCAAGGTGGTGGTCAAGCGCCTCAACGCGATCCAGAACCTCGGTTCAATGGACGTGCTGTGCACGGACAAGACCGGCACCCTGACCCAGGACAAGATCATCCTTGAGCACCACGTCGACAGCCATGGCCGGCGCGACGATGCGATCCTGGAACTGGCGTGGCTCAACAGCCATCACCAGAGCGGTCTGAAAAACCTGATGGACCAGGCGGTGGTGCAGTTCGCCAACAGCAACCCGAAGTTCCGTGTGCCATTCGCCTACAGCAAGGTCGATGAGTTGCCGTTCGACTTCGTCCGCCGGCGCCTGTCGATCGTCGTCAAGGACAGCCACGACGATCATTTGATGGTGTGCAAGGGTGCGGTCGAGGAGATGCTGAGCATTTCCAGCCACCTGCATGAAAACGGCGCGGTGGTCGCACTCGACGAACAACGTCGCAAAGACCTGTTGAGCCTGGCCAACGAATACAACGAGGACGGTTTCCGCGTATTGCTGGTCGCCACCCGCGAGATTCCCAAGGCGCAGAGCAAAAACCAGTACACCACTCAGGACGAACATGGTCTGGTGATTCGCGGCTTCCTGACCTTCCTCGATCCACCGAAGGAAACCGCTGGCCCGGCGATTGCGGCACTGCGGGACATGGGCGTGACCGTCAAGGTGCTGACCGGCGACAACGCCGTGGTGACGTGCAAGATCTGCCGCGAAGTCGGTCTGGAGCCTGGCACACCGCTGCTCGGTCACGACATCGAGACCATGGACGATACCACCCTCAAGTTGCGCGTCGAAGAACGCACGGTGTTTGCCAAGTTGACGCCGCTGCAAAAGTCGCGGGTGCTCAAGGCGCTGCAATCGAACGGTCACACCGTGGGCTTCCTCGGCGACGGCATCAACGATGCCCCTGCCCTGCGTGATGCCGATGTCGGTATTTCGGTGGACAGCGGCACTGACATCGCCAAGGAATCGGCCGACATCATTCTGTTGGAAAAGAGCCTGATGGTGCTCGAAGAAGGCGTGCTCAAAGGCCGCGAAACCTTCGGCAACATCATGAAGTACCTGAACATGACCGCCAGTTCCAACTTCGGCAACGTGTTCTCGGTGCTGGTGGCCAGTGCGTTCATTCCATTCTTGCCGATGCTGTCGATTCATCTGCTGCTGCAAAACCTCATGTACGACATCTCTCAGTTGGCGCTGCCGTGGGACAAGATGGACAAGGAGTTCCTGAGCAAACCACGCAAGTGGGACGCGAAGAACATCGGCCGTTTCATGCTGTGGATCGGGCCGACCTCGTCGGTGTTCGACATCACCACGTTTGCGCTGATGTGGTACGTGTTCGCCGCCAATAGCGTGGAGATGCAGGGCCTGTTCCAGTCCGGCTGGTTCATCGAAGGGCTGCTGTCCCAGACGCTGGTGGTGCACATGTTGCGCACGCAGAAGATTCCGTTCTTCCAGAGCACGGCCGCATTGCCGGTGATCCTGATGACCGGACTGGTGATGGTACTGGGCATCTACATTCCGTTTTCGCCACTGGGCACGCTGGTCGGTTTGCAGCCGTTGCCATGGGCGTACTTCCCTTGGCTGGTGGGCACCTTGCTCAGCTACTGCGTCTTCGCGCAGGTCATGAAAACAATCTACATCCGCCGCTTCAAGCAGTGGTTCTGATCGCCTGAACACCCTGTAGTGAGAGGCCTTTCCCACAGGGATTGAACAGCACAATCCCTGTGGGAGCGGGCTTGCCCGTGATAGCGATTTGTCAGTCGACATCAATGTTGGCTGACCCGCCCTCATCGCGGGCAAGCCCGCTCCCACAGGTTTTCCGTTCGGGCCTTCAATAAATGAAACAGCAAAAAAGGGAGAGTCCTGATGTCGGGAACGACTCTACTGATCAACCTCGCAGGCGCCATCGCACTGTTACTGTGGGGCACTCACATGATTTCTTCGGCGTTGCTGCGTGGCTTTGGCTCGCCACTGCGCCAATGGCTGGGGCAAAACCTGAGCAACCGCTGGATGGCGTTGCTGTCGGGGATCGGCATCACCGGCCTTCTGCAAAGCAGCACCGCGGTCAGCTTGATGGCGACGTCGTTTACGGCGGCCGGCACCCTCGCGCTGGCCCCGGCGCTGGCGGTGATGCTGGGCGCCAATATCGGTTCGACCCTGGTGGTGCAACTGCTCAGCCTCGACGTGTCGATACTCACGCCACTGGCGTTGCTGACGGGGCTGATCGTTTTTCGCCTGCGCGATGACTCACGCTATGAAAGCGTCGGCTGTGCGCTGATCGGCCTGGGGCTGATGCTGCTGGCCCTGCACATGCTCGGCTCGACCCTGGCGCACGTCGAAAGCACGCCAGTCTTCCAAGTGATGATGCAAAGCCTCGACGGCGACGTGCTGATTGCCTTGCTGGTGGCGCTGATTCTCACCTGGTTCTGCCATTCAAGCGTCGCAGTGGTGTTGCTGATCGTCTCGCTGGCGGCGACCGGCATGCTGTCGGCCACCACGCTGGTAGCGTTGGTGATGGGTGTGAACATTGGAGGTGCGTTGCCGCCGGTAATCAACGCCGGATCGAGCGTCGGTCGACGCCTGCCGCTGGGCAATCTGCTCGTGCGGCTGCTGGGTGCGCTGGCGGTGTTGCCGTTTGCCGGTTTGCTGGCCGAGACGAATCTGAACCCGTCGACGCTGGTCGTGGTCGTGCACAGCGGTTTTAACGTGCTGCTGGCGCTGGTATTCATCGGCCTGACCGACGTACTCGCCAACGCCCTGACCCGGCTGCTGCCGGAACCGGTGCGGGATGTCGACCCCGGGATGCCGCACTACCTCGATGAAGCCGGCCTGGAAGTGGCCAACATCGGCCTGTCCAACGCCGCCCGCGAAGCGCTGCGCATGGCCGATATGTTCTCGGCGATGCTCGGGCGCCTGTTGCAGCTGTTCCACACATCGGCGCCGACCGGTGTCGACGAGGTGCGACGCATCGATCAATCCCTGGACCTGCTCAGTGCGGCGATTCGCGCCTACCTGGCCGACATCGGCAAAGAAGGCATCAGTGACGGCGACGCCGATCGCGCCCAGGAAATCCTGTTGTTCGTGATCAACCTCGAACACGCGGCGGACATTCTTTCCAGCAGCCTCGCGCAGTTGGCCATGCGCCGGGTGCGCCGTGGGGAACAGTTCACCGCATTCGAACTGTCCAGTATTGCCCCGTTGCACGATGCGTTGATGGAGAGTCTGAGCCTGGCGATCACCGTGTTTTTGCGCGAAGACATCACCACCGCGCATCAACTGATCAAGCGCAAGGACGCCGTGAGGCAACTCGAAGCACAGGCCAGCCGCGAGCACTTTCGCAATTTGCAGGAGGACAAAAACACCTGGGCCGAATCCGGCGACATCTTCCAGCGCGTGCTGCGCGATTACCGTCGCGTGCACCACCACATCGCCGCCCTCGCCTATCCGCTGCTCGAACGCGCCGGTGAGCGGGCCATCGAGAATAACGACTTGGCGAAGGACACCCCGACATGCGCCTGCTGATCTGCGCGGGGCGCCATTACGCCGACACCCGCCAGTGCCGACGGGTACTCGACGCCTTTCAACGCGTGCACCCCGTGCGTGTGTTGATTCATGGCGGCAACCAGCACCTGGGCGGTGTCATCGAAGAGTGGGCACGGGAACAGGGCATCGACATCGTGCGCTACCCGCCCAACTGGCAACGCCACGGCAAGTCCGCGGAACGCGTGCGCAACCGCTTCATGTTGCTCGATAGCCGAGCGGACGTGGTGATCGCCCTGCCCGGCGGCGAAGACACCGAAGAACTGATCATCCAGGCCGGTTTGGCAGGCCTGCAATCCTTATCGGTCGCTTCCTCGCTGTAGCAGCTGTCGAGCTTGCGAGGCTGCGTCCGGCGGCGCAGCCGTCGTAAACCCTGCGCACATTTTTTCCTGACACGCCGCATTCCCTGATTTCACGACGGCTGCGCCGCCGGACGCAGCCTCGCAAGCTCGACAGCTGCTTCAGGGCTGATCTGTTCATTCCAACGAAATTATCGAGATAAACCTCATGCAAAAATTCACGTCCTTTGTACGCGATCTCCCCCCAGCCCAAGGCCGGTCGCTGCGGCGCAATCTGTTGTTTGTCGGGATCACCCTGAGTGTGCTCGGGTGCCTGACGATGATCTCTCACGCCAACGCCGCCGGTGGCGCTTATGTGGTGGACGACGCCGGGATCAATGCGCCCGGTGAATGCAACATCGACGCCTGGTACCAGAACGGTCGGCACACGTCTTCCAGCACGAGTACCTTGTCGCAGGACTGTACGTTCAAATCACTGCCCACCGTGCAGTTCGGCGCGGTGTTGCAGCACAGCCACGATGACGCGCAAACGCAGGTGAGCCCGCAGTTCAAGGCTCAATTATTCGCCAGCGAAAACCTGGGTCTTGAATGGGCGCTGGCGGGCTCGGCGCACATTGCCTTGAATCGGGCGCACGCCTTCGACGGCGGCGAACTGAACCTGCCACTCACCTACCAACCGTTCGAAACGCTGCGCCTGAACCTCAATGCCGGCTGGGCTCACGCTTATGACGACGGCGAGCAAAACCATCGCTGGACCTGGGGCACCGGCGTTGAATACGACGTGGCCCGCGCCCTCACGCTGATCGCCGAACGCTTTGGCCAGCAAGGCGCGCAGCAGGCGTGGCAGGCTGGGCCGAGGTTTCATGTGGGCGAGCGCCTCGACATCGATCTGGTGGCGGGACGCAACCTGACGGGGGAACGTGACCAGTGGCTGACCACGGGAGCAACGCTGCGGTTTTGAACGATATCGCGTGACAAAGGAACTCCTGGCGATCGCCAGGCATCCTAAACTATGAGGTACTTCCCAATTGCTTCAGAGGACACTGTCATGCGCCGTCTGATTATCATCTCCTCCCTGATGCTGTGTTTACCCTTCGGCTCGGCTATGGCCAAAGTGGATGCGGAAGATGTAGCCACTTCGGCCGGGGTATCTGCCTCGCTGTACTCGACGTTCAAAGACGACAAGCTGCTGATTCCCGCCCGGGATGACGCCTCCAGCTTCGTTGCCAGTGGCGGTGCAATTCGCGGCGTATATCTGGAGTCGGTGCTGAAGAAAATCCGCCAGGACAATCCCGGCCTGAACGCCAGCGACGAAGACCTGGCTCGCGCCATCCTGATTCAGGAAGGCGATGCTGCCGGCCAATGAAGTGAAGGCCAATAAATAGTGGTGGGGCTTGCGACAGCTGGATAGCGTTTGCAGCCCTACTTCGCTTTCCCGGTGGACAAACGCGCCCATCCGGCCACTAACTGCGCACTGATACTTACCCCGCCGCACACCACAATGACCACATCGTGCGCATCTGCGATGGCGCTATGGTTCAGGTATGCCACCGCCAATGACACACCACAGGCCGGTTCCACTAACTGGCGCAGATCACTGGCGAATCGAACCACGCCCATGATGGCGTTCTCATCGCTGAGCACCACGCACTGGTGAGGGAAATCGCGCAGGTGCTGCACTGGCCAGGCTGCGACCTGCGCCGCACCCAGCGATGTCGCCACGGTATCGATGCGCGGCAATCGAACCGGATGCCCAACCTTCATGGCGGCCGCGAACGAGGCCGCTCCCTCGGTTTCGCAAGCAACGATCCGACAGTCCGTGCGGCCATGGCGAATCAGCCCCGTGAGGATTCCCGCCAGCAAACCACCGCCGCCCACCGACGTCACCATCACATCAACCTGAGGACACACCTCAAGCACCTCATCGACCAGGGTGCTGTGCCCCTCCCACAACAGCGGGTGATCGAAAGCCGGCACGTATTCGGTGTCCGCATCCTGCGACAGTTCTTTGGCCCGTTGATTGGCCTCGTCCCAGACCTTGCCGTAAACAATCACCTCGGCACCGGTTTTCTTGATCCGGTTGCGGGTCGATTCAGGGGTGGTGTGCGGCACGACAATGCAGGCGCTCAGTCCGAGGCTGGCGGCAGCAACAGCGGTGGCAAAACCGGCATTGCCGCCCGAAGGACAAATAACTCGATGTTTGCCCTGGGCCTTGGCCCAACTGCACAGAAGCCCCATGCCACGCAGCTTGAACGAACCGCTGGGTTGCAGGTTTTCCATCTTGAGCCAGATCCGCCGGGTCGGCGTCGACAGCCCCGGGTGCAAGATCAACGGTGTCCGGATGTGCAGCATCGCGGGTCTCCCAAAGGTGAACCCTACTTATCCAAGCTTAGTTCACCCAGCCCGCCGCCCCCCTTTTAGCGATAACGCGGTGCGGCGCTGGCGTTGCCAAACAACCCCGAAAGGGTCTGGCGCTGCGCTTCGTAACGGTCCCATTGTTCGCCGTCGTGCAGACTCGGGATGGTCACCACTTCGCCTTTCGCCAGGCCCGCCAGTGCGGCGTCGACCATGTCGGGCGCCGACATCACGATCTCTTGCGGCAGGTTTTCCACCGGGTTGCCCGCCTCACTCCAGAAGTCGGTGGCCGTCGCGCCAGGCAATACCGCCTGAACACGAATGCCCTTATCCGCCAGCTCGCGGTGCATTGATTGGCTCAGGCCCAGCACAAAGGCCTTGGTCGCGCCATACACGCCGTTGAGGATTTCCGGCGCGATGGCCACGATCGATGAGATGTTGATCACGGTGCCCGTGCCACGGGCGACAAAGCCAGGCACCACCGCATAGGCCAGCCGCATCAGCGCAGTGACGTTGAGGGTGATCATGTCTTCCATCTCGTCGACCGGGCTGCCCAACAATGGCATCACTGCGCCAACGCCGGCGTTGTTGACCAACAGGGTGATGCTGGCGTCATTACGCAGAATCTCCTCGACCCGCAGCACATCGGCTTTGACTTTCAGATCAGCGGCGACCACTTCCACCGCGCGCCCGGTTTCGTTGCTCAGGTGGTTCGCCAGTGCGTTCAGTTTGCTCTGGCTGCGGGCGACCAGAATCAGGTCGTAACCCTGCCGGGTGAGACGGTCGGCATACACCGCGCCGATGCCCGAAGAAGCGCCAGTGATCAGTGCGGTGCCTTTGGATGAGAGAGCCATGTCGGATTTCCTTCACAGTGAGGCGATCAGTTCGCCGGGTGTGAACCGTTATAAAGGGTCTTACACTTGTCTCAAATGACGTTTAAAGTACGTTTTTCGGACATATTCATTTGAGGGTCCTGCGATGACTGCCGTGGCATTTGTGGTGTTCGAGGGTTTCCAGTCCATGGCGCTGGCGGCCATGCCAGTGTTCGAGTACGCCAACTTCAGCGCCGGTGAGCCGCTGTATGAGGTCAGTGTGATCTCGCAGGACGGCAGCACGTTACGCGCCTCCGGAGGCTTGAACGTCGGGACCCAGGCGTTCGATGAGCGAGTCTTCGACACCGTCATCGTGGTGGGCGGCGATGCCATCGTCGAACAGGCACCCGAAGGTGTATTGACCTGGCTGCGCGACCGGGTGAACACCACCAGGCGCATGGCGTCGATCTGTTCAGGGGCATTCGTGCTGGCCCAGGCCGGTTTGCTCGATGGACGACGGGCCACCACTCACTGGGCCTATGCCCGGGAGCTGCAAGCGCGATTTCCGTTGATCAAAGTGGAAGAAGACCGCATCTACGTGGTTGACGGCTCGATCTGGAGCTCGGCCGGCATGACCGCCGGCATCGACCTGGCACTGGCCATGGTCGAAAAAGATCATGGCGCCGAACTGGCGCGCTCTGTGGCGCAGAAGTTGGTGATGTATCAGCGCCGCGCAGGGGGCCAGTCCCAGCATTCGGCCCTGCTGGAACTGGAACCGAAATCCGACCGGATTCAAACCGTTCTCGGCTATGCCCGCGAACACCTGGCCTCGCCTCTGTCGGTGGAGCAACTGGCAGACGTGGCGCGCTTGAGCCCTCGACAATTCAGCCGCAGTTTTCGCGCCGAGACCGGGCAGACGCCGGCCAAGGCCATCGAAAACCTGCGCCTGGAGGCGGCACGGCAGATGCTCGAACGCGGGCGTCTGAGTCTCGATCAAATCGCCAGCGAGGCCGGTTTCACTGACCGTCGCCGCATGCGTGAAGCCTTTCTTCGGGCATTCGGCCAACCGCCGCAGGTCATTCGGCGCAATGCCAGGTCCGAGTTGAACGCGTGAGCAGCCCCCGGCCTCTAAACTGAATGGGGCAATGGCTCATCACGAGGTGCTCATGAAAATTTCGCCCAGGCTGGCATTCTTCGCCATCGCCGGCACCCTTGCCTACCTCGGTCTCGCGGTGTGGGGCATGGGCGGGTTGGCCGCGTTTTTCGCCCATGCGCCATTGGTGGTGGTTGCCTTGGCGACCTTGGTGATGACCGTGGCTTCGCTGTTCACCGAGGTCAATCTGAGTTCCGGTGAACGGGAGGACCGTGCCAATCGCTGGGTGCTTCCGGCATTCGGGGTGATCGGCATACTCAGCGGCTTTCTGCCGGCGTACACCGACCGAATCGACTTCTGGACCTTCGGCGGTGAAGGCCTGCGCTGGATCGGCGCGCTGCTGTTCATCGCAGGTGGCGCCCTGCGGATGTGGCCCGTGTTTGTGCTGGGCAAACGATTCAGCGGGCTGGTGGCAATTCAACCGGGGCATACGCTGGTCACCGACGGGATTTATCGTAGTCTGCGCAACCCCAGTTACCTGGGGATGCTGGTCATCGCCTTGGGTTGGGCGCTGGCGTTTCGTTCAGGTGCCGGCCTGCTGTTGGCCGCATTGACGGTGATTCCGCTGATTGCCCGGATTCACGCGGAAGAGGCGTTGTTGAGGGCACAGTTTGGGCACGAATATGAGGCGTATTGCGCCCACACCTGGCGCTTGGTTCCCGGTGTGTACTAGTCACTGCGCAGCTCCATTGCAGGAGCGAGCAGGCTCACTCCTACAATTAGATTTGGTTGAGGCGCAGAGAGTGGTCGGGATCGACCGCTGCGGTGACTGACTGATAGCTGGCCAATGTCGCATGCGCCGTCTGAATCGGATGTGCGTGCGTCTCGGTGATGATGACCAAATCAGCCCCGGCCGCTTCTGCCGCCCGTATCCCCACGCTGGCATCTTCGAAGATCAGGCATTCCGTCACCTCGACATCCAGCCGTTTCGCCGCCAATCGATAACCCGCCGGATCGGGTTTACCCGCGCTGACATCCTCCGCAGTCACCATCACGTCAGGTACGGGAATCCCCGCGGCCGCGATCCGGCGCAAGGCCAGCGCTCGGGGTGCGGAGGTCACGATTGCCCATTGATTGGCGGGCAAGGATTGCAGGAATGCCGCCGCGCCGCGGACCTCGACAATTCCCTCCACGTCCTCGATTTCCGCCTCGGTAATCCACGCCGCTTCCGCCTGCGCATCGACGCCCGGCAATCCCTGGCGATTGATGGTGTCGATAGCGCGGACGCCGTGAATGGTCGGCAGGAAAGACTCGACATCCACCCCGTGGCGCAAGGCCCAGATCGTCCAGATCCGCTCGGCGGCAGCGATAGAGTTAAGGACCGTGCCGTCCATATCGAACAGGAAAGCGCGGTAAGGCGTGTTGAATACGGATGGATGAGCAGACAAGGATAAGCTTCCTCTCGCAAGTGGCCAGGCAGGTAGTACCAGGCAATGTAGCATTTACCAGCGAGACGGGCTCGTGCGGCGCAGTAACGTTTCAGCCAGCAGGTTTGGACTTCAAGGCACCATCGACACAGTCCAGCAATTGACCGATCGCCCAGGGTTTTTTAATGAACGAGACCGAATGTTTTACGCCTGAGCTTTGCGGGGTTTCGAAGCCGGACATGATCATGATCGGCTTGTCAGGCCAGCGGTCGCCGAACTGATTGGCCAGGTCCGCGCCATTGAGGGTGCCCGGCATGGTGATGTCGGTAAGCAACAGGCAAACGTCATTCGCATGCTGCTCCAGATACATCGAAGCGGCATCCGCACTGATCTGAGGCTCGACCACAAACCCTTCGTCCTGAAGAATTTCGCAAAGAAACGCCAGGATCAGCGGATCGTCCTCGACCACAAGAATCAACCCACCCGAAGGTTTCGCGTCGACCGTTGATACTGGTCCCATGACATTGCCACTCCCTGAATGCATCTATGATTTCGCGAGCTAAATGCGCTACCTATCAAGTATGAGCAGCCAGCTCGGCGGAAATTCATTTTTGATACATCGGGGCGACGAAATCAGGCGTCCTGCAAAATCAGAGCAGCCCCCTTCTCTGTCATCAACGCCCTTGTTTGTAGTGATGTCATGCCCTGCACGAACCTGTGGGAACAAGCGCCCACAGGGATCGAGAGGAACTGGATTACTGAGAAGTAGCGTCCTTCTTCATCGCATCTTTGCTCATGCTGTCCTTGGACATTGCATCCTTGGGCATGCTGTCTTTCTTCATCGTGTCCTTGGCCATGGCGTCCTTTTTCATCGCTGAATCTTTTTTCATCGTGTCTTTGGACATGGCATCTTTGGACATCGAGTCCTTGCTCATGGTGTCGTTGCTCATGGTGTCAGCAGCGAATACAGAGGCGGCACCTACGGCCAGGCACATGGACAGTACGGCGGTGGCTAACTTTTTCATGATGAACTCCTTGAAGCACAGGTTGCGGGCGAGTGAAGTTGCCCGTCAGCTGCCACCGAACCAGTTGTAGCCCTGGTCTTCCCAGTAGCCACCGCTGTAGGTGTTGCTGACGAAAATGGCCTGAATGTGTTTGGGATTCTTGTAGCCCAGCTTGGTGGGCATGCGCAGTTTCATGGGGAAGCCGTATTGGCGCGGCAGCACCGCGCCGTCGTAGGTCAGCGTCAGCAAGGTTTGCGCATGCAGCGCGGTGGCCATGTCGATGCTGGTGTAGTAATCGTCCGCGCATTTGAAGCCGACGTATTTGGCATCGGTGTCGGCGCCAACGCGCTTGAGGAAATCGCTGAACCGCACGCCACCCCAGCGCCCGATCGCGCTCCAGCCTTCGACGCAGATGTGCCGGGTGATCTGTTCGGTCTGCGCCATGGCGCGCAATTCTTCGAGCCGCCAACTGCGTTTGTCCGCGACCAGGCCGGTAACTTCCAGTCGGTAACTCTCCGCCTCCACCGTCGGCGCTTCGTCGATGCCGTAGAAGGCGTTGAACGGAAATGGCCGGGTGATCATCGATTCGGGATAGGTCGGTGCCATGGCGTTGGGGTTGAACAGCCAGCCCTGCACCCGGTCGTTGAAGCGGGACATGGCGGACAACGCGGTGTCGACGTTTTCGTTGTCGGTGATGTTGCAGCCGGACAACATCGCCACGCCGCCCAGCGTCAGGCCACGCAGCAGGAACGAGCGACGCGAACGGTTGGCGATCTGCGGGGCGAGGATCTTCCGGGCGTCTGTCAGGATCGACGACTCGTCCAGCCCGGTACTTTCGATGCGCTTTTTCATACCGGCTCCTTGCGACCGACGATCATGGCCCACAACGTTTTGGGGACCAGCGCGACCATCACCAGATGCACCGCAACGAAGGCCATCAATAGCGCCATCGCGAAGAAATGCACCCGTCGTGCACCTTCGTAACCCGCCATCAACTCGCGCAGCAGCGGGAACTGGACGGACTTCCACAGCACCAGCCCTGAAACCACCAGCAGCATGATGTCGACCATCACGAACAGGTACGCCAGCCGTTGCACCTGGTTGTAATGACTCAGGTCGGCATGCCCCAACCGCCCTCGCAACGCGGCCCATACGTCATGCAGGACACCTTTGGGCGAAACCGGGAAGAAACGGCGTTTCAGACGACCGCTGAACAGGTTGATGGCCAGATAAATCAGGCCGTTGATGGCGAGAAACCACATCGCCGCGAAGTGCCATTGCAGGGCGCCCCCCAGCCAGCCGCCGAGCGTGATCGATTTGGGAAAGCTGAAATCGTAAATCGGCGATGCGTTGTAGATCCGCCAGCCGCTGGTGACCATGACCAGAACCGCCAGGGCGTTCAGCCAATGGGTCAGCCGCAGCCAGCGCGGATGGCTGCTGATACGGGGTGAAGCAGATAGCTGCGACATGTCCGGCTCCCGGCAGTTGATCGATGGGGCCGAGTATGTGAGCGGACAGATCGCCAAATCCTCACGTAAAGTTAAATTAAACGTGATAACTCTCGACGCGTTGCCACGCGCCTTACCCCTGCAATTGTGGTTAAAATGCCGCCCCCTCAAATTGCCGACCCTGCCCGATGAACCCAGACGCGCTCGCCACCCTCCACGCCCATTTGCTGACGGCCCTGGCAACGCCCCCCGCAGAAACCCGCCGTTTGTTCCACGGCCGTGGCCGCTGCTGGCCGGGCCTGGAGCAGTTGACCGTCGACTGGCTTCAGGGCGTGGTGCTGGTCGCCCTGTTCAAAGAGCCGGAAGCGTCGCAGCTCAAAGACTTGAAACAACGCCTGATGCTGATCACGCAGTCGCCCGAGTGGCAGCAATCCGGCGCGCATACCTTGTTGCTGCAACATCGCTACCTGCTGCAAAGCACCACCGAGTGGCTGCTGGGGGACGTGATCGATGAAATGACCATCACCGAGGGTGGCTTGCGTTACCGTGTGGACCTGGGGCGCAAACAGAACACCGGCCTGTTTCTCGACATGCGCTACGGCCGCGACTGGGTGCGGGCCAATGCCGACGGCAAGCGTGTGTTGAACCTGTTTGCCTACACCTGCGGTTTTTCGGTCGCGGCCATCGAGGGCGGCGCCGAGCACGTGGTCAATCTGGACATGTCCAGCCCGGCCTTGAGCCGTGGGCGCGACAATCACCGGCTCAACGGGCACGATTTGAGCAAGGTCAGCTTTCTCGGCCACGACCTGTTCAAGTCCTGGGGCAAGGTGATTGGCAAAGGTCCGTATGACCTGGTGATCATCGACCCGCCGTCCTTTCAGAAAGGCAGTTTTTTGCTGACCAAGGATTACCAGCGCGTATTGCGCCGCTTGCCGGAGCTGCTCGGCCCGCAGGGCACGGTGCTGGCCTGCATGAACGACCCGGCGTTCGGCCCGGACTTCCTCATCGATGGCGTCATGCGGGAAGCGCCGAGCCTGCGTTTTGAACAGCGGCTGGACAATCCACCGGAATTTCCGGATGCCGATGAGGCCTGCGGATTGAAGGCGTTGGTGTTCACGTTGGGCGAGTAAACCGCCGGTATCAACGCGGCTGCAGCACCAACGCAAACAACTCGCCGTGACCATTCACGTTGAGCTTGTGATACACGTTGCGCCGATGCACTTTCACGGTCTCCGGTGAAATGCCCATCTGCTGGGCGATGGCTTTGCTGGAGAAGCCCTGAAGAATCAGCCTGGCCGTTTCGATTTCCCGCACCGACAGGCGCGCGTCGAAGCGATCCAGCAACAGGGTGAGATCGCCGGCCACAGGCTCGGCGGTCGCGCCTTCCGGCGGCATCAGTTGCAGGTGACGGCGCATCGCCGACAGCACCCAGTCGCGCACGCACAACAGACGGCCCTGCTCCTGGAGGGTAAATCGCGTCGAGCGCCCCAGCGACAAGCCCAGCACGGCGCCATCGAGGTTGATCATGAACTGCAACTCGTCGGCGCCCACGACCGAACGGAAATAGCTCAGGTAGTACTCGCTTTGCTGGAACTGGTCGGGAGCCACCGATTCCAGGCTGTGCAGGCCATCGGCAATGCCGGCGCAAGCGGCCTGGTAGAAGGGATCGAGCAGGTACATGCCGGCGCTGTAGTCCGCCAGTTCTTCATGCTCGGCGGCATCGCCTTTTGAGTCGAAATCAATCAGCAACCGCGGCACCCGCCCCGCGCCCATCACCGCGACCAACGCATTGTCCAGCGGCACCAGCAACCGCAAGGTGTCGACCAGCGCCCGCCAGAAACCGTCCTGACCCAACGCACCAAACACCCGCGCCAGCCCTTGGTGCACGGGCAACTCTTTCAACAACGCGTCCACGCACTACCCCTTTCGAGTAACCCATGATGGGAATGGGTGAGTCCCGCGCCTGCCGATACGCTGCAAGCACCTGTTCATCACCGGCCTGCAGCAGGCCAGGAGTGCCGCATCATGAGTCGTCACTGCTCGCATATCAATCTCGGACTGGGCGCCTGTTTGTGCGTCTCGCTGTCGGCGATGGCCACCGACGCACCCACGGTCCATGTCTACAACTGGTACGACTACATCGGTCCCAACACCCTGCATGACTTCAAGCGCGATACCGGAATCGAGCCGGTTTACGACACCTTCGACAGTGCCGAAGTGCTGGAAGGCAAACTGCTGACCAGCCGCAGCGGCTACGACGTGGTGGTGGCGAGTAACTTCAGTTTGCCGACGCTGATCAAGGCCGGCGCCCTGGCACCGTTGCCGCACGCGCAAATGCCTGATTTCAAGAACATGGACAGCGACCTGCTGGCAAAACTGGCCAACAACGATCCGGGCAATCAGTACGCCGTGCCGTATCTGTGGGGCACCAACGGGATTGGCTACAACATCGACAAGGTCCGCGCCGCGTTGGGCGACAAGGCGCCGGTGGACTCCTGGGACCTGGTGTTCAAGGAAGAGTACCTCGCCAAGCTCGGCCAATGCGGCGTGGCGATGCTCGATTCTCCATCCGAAATGCTGCCGGTCGCCCTGCACTATCTGGGCTTGCCACCCAACAGCACCAACGCCGAAGACTACAAGAAGGCCGAGGCGCTGCTGCTCAAGTTGCGCCCGCACATTGCGTACTTCAATTCGTCCAAGTTCATCAGCGACCTGGCCAACGGCAACATCTGCGTGGCGGTGGGCTGGTCCGGCGCGATGCTGGAAGCCAAGACCAATGCCGAGCAGGCTAACAACGGCGTGAAGATCGCCTACAGCCTGCCCAAGGAAGGTGCGCCGGTGTGGTTCGACACGCTGGTACTGCTCAAGGACGCCCCGCATCCGCAACAAGGCCTGGCCTTCATCGACTACCTGATGCGCCCGGATGTTATCGCCCCGGTCAGCGATCACCTGAACTACCCCAACGGTAATCGCAGCGCGACGCCGCTGGTGGCTGAGGCGACCCGCACCAATCCTGCCGTTTATCCGTCGGCTGAAGCGCTGGCCACGTTGTTCACCCTCCAGCCCCTGCCGCCCGCCACCGAGCGGGTGCGGACGCGGATCTGGAGCAAGGTGAAAAACGGTCAATAACCCCCGGTGACTCTGTAGCAGCTGGCGAAGCCTGCGTCCGGCTGCGCAGCAGTCGTAAACCCGGCCCGCACGATTACCTGAAGCACCGTGCATTCTGATTTTGCGACTGCTGCGCAGCCGGACGCAGGCTTCGCCAGCTGCTACAGGGAATCGGTCATCCAATAATTTTGTTTAACACCATGAACATGAGAAACCCCATGAAACCACGTGCCCGCGACTTGAACATCCAGTTCGGCCAACTGCAACCCGGCCCTCTCAACGCCATCACCGACGTGCCCGGTGTGCGCGTCGGCCACAGTGATGTGCGTGGCCGCACCGACAGCGGTCGTGACATCCACACCGGCGTCACCCTGATCGAACCGCGCGCCGGTTCCACCAATCAACAACCGTGCTTTGCCGGTGTGCATGTGCTCAACGGCAACGGTGACGCCACCGGTCTTGAGTGGATTCGTGAAGCCGGCCTGCTGACCAGTCCGATCGCCTTCACCAACACCCACAGCCTGGGCGTGGTGCGCGACGCACTGATTGCGCTGGACCGTGAGAACCCACCCGATGACGGCCGGCTTTACTGGAACATGCCGGTGGTGCTGGAGACGTTCGACGGCTTGCTCAATGACATAAACGGCTTCCACGTCAAACCCGAACATGTGGCCCAGGCCCAACGCAATGCGGTGGGTGGCCCGGTGATCGAAGGCGCGGTGGGCGGTGGCAGCGGGATGATTTGTCACGAGTTCAAGGGCGGCATCGGCACGTCCTCGCGACGCTTGAGCCCTGCGCAGGGCGGCTGGACGGTCGGCGCGATTGTTCAGGCCAACCACGGCATTCGTAATGAACTGCGCGTCGACGGTTACCCGGTCGGACGCTATATGGAACAGGTCGACTCGCCCTTCCTCAAGGCCTCGCTGCCGTTTCCGGGCATGGGCTCCATCGTCGTCTGCCTGGCCACGGATGCACCGTTGCTGCCGCACCAATGCACGCGTCTCGCGCAACGCGCCAGTCTGGGATTGGCCCGCACGGGTGGCGGTAACGAAGACCACAGCGGTGACATCTTCATTGCCTTCGCCACCGGTAACCAGCACGTACCGCCCGCCGCCTATGAAGGCAAAGGCGCGCCGACGTGCGACAACCTGAGCATGGTCAACAACGATCACATCAGCGAGTTGTTTCTGGCCGCCACCGAAGCCGTGGAAGAAGCCATTATCAATGCCCTGTTGGCGTCCGATACGGTCGAAGGTAATGGCCACACTGTGCCGGGGCTTGATGCCGAGACGCTGCTAAAAGCACTGCGCCAGGCCGGTTGGCCTGGGATTCAGCGATAAAGCGCTAAACAGAAATGCCCGATGCCATGCGTCGGGCAATCACTGATCAGTGCTCCAGCACCAGCAACGGCGTGCCTTTCTTCACGATGTAGGTCGCCAGCTCAGAAGCTTTGCCGCTACCCACGTTCTTCGCCAAATGCACTGTGCCCGCCGGGATGTACAGCGAATCGCCTGCCTTCAGCGTGATCGGTGCCCGACCCTCCAACTGATACTCAAAGGTGCCTTCAATAACATAGGCAACCTCAACCCCAGGGTGCGAATGCTTTGGCGACGTCACGCCCGCGTCGAAATCGACACGCACTTGAATCACCTCGCGGTCGGCGACGTCCAGGTCCTGGCGCACCTGGTCTGTGCGGTGAATGCCGGCCTGCCAGTTTTTAGCAGGTTGTGCTTCAGGGGTGGTCTCGCCCGCCTGGGAAAAGCTTGCGAAGGCTGCCAGTGAAACAGCGGCAAGGGTGAAACCGAGCCGGCCAGCGGTGTTACGGGAAGTGATACGGGACATCGTCATTCTCCAGTGATTGCCGCCGATGCGGTGACACCATTTGGAGGGACCGGTGTATCTCGCGTGTGTCGCACATCCCTTGGTTTTGTATGCAAAGGTGGCTGCCGGCACCGGGGATACGTTGCGATACAAGCCCCCGTCCGCTCCGACCGACCATCCGAAGAAATGTCCTCTGTCACCACACAGCTAAAATTGACAGGGGGATCACTTCAACGCGTCCTTACAAGCGGGAGTTTCACGATGAAAATCGTATCTTCGCTGGCGTTGGTGGTGGCGGTCGGGTGGCTCTGCGGGTGTTCGACGGTGCCAGACAGTCAAATCACTAACGTTCCCCTGCACGCTACGTCCGTCAACGGCGGGAATATCGCCCGGCCCATCATGATGCCCAAAGGCAATGCAACCGAGTTCTGGTTTGCCGTCAGCGGCGAAACCATGGGCAGCGCGTTACCCGGCCGCTTGATGGCTTATATCTATTCCGGAAGCTGCGCCCAACTGGGCTCTACGCCGGCGTATGACCTGAACGACGGGCCAAATGCACGGTTTTATTCATCGGCATCGATGCAGTACTTCTGGAAAAGCGCACCCGTGGCGGTCGAGACACTCCGCGCCGGCGGCTATGTGCTGGTGGTGCGTGAAAGCCCGGCCGATGGCCATCAAAACATTTTCTGCGGCAATCTGAGCTGAAGCCGTTGCCCTCCTTCGTTCCCCGCGCGCTGCGTGGGAACGCTTTTCTCACGGTATCGCCGACGCTCGTCTACTGATCCTGAGCCGCCGCAACCGGGTCCGCCCCGCGCGCGCCCTTGAACGCATCACGCCGTGCCTTCCGTTCTGCGGCATAGGCCTCGCTGGGCGTACTAATCAGCTCTGCACGACGCAACGGCTCGCCGCAATGCGCACACAACGGCCCCAGCCCGGCAGGTTGGCGACAGGTGGCGTGGGTGTAAACCACCGCCAACCCCTCCTCCTCTGACTTGCACCAAGTTTCCCCCCACGCTCGCAATGCCAAAACCACGGAATAGAACGCGTCCCCTTTCGGCGTGAGGTGGTACTCGTAACGCAAGGGCCGCTCGCTGTAGGGGCGGCGGGCGACCAGTCCGTCGGCCTCCAGACGCTTGAGGCGGGTGGCGATCATTTGCGGAGTTCCGGCGGTTTGCGCCTGGATCTCGTCGAATCGATGGCTGCCCATGAACAACTCGCGCAACACCAGGACCGTCCAGCGGTCGCCGACGACAGATTCAGCCCGGGAAATCGGACACAAGGTTTCGGGAACAGCGGTGTTTACCGACATGCGGCCTTGCCTCTTTTACAGTTACTATGATTATCATATCAACATGATGCACGGGCAAGCCCGACGCACCGGTCACTCAACTCCTGGAGGAAACAGCCATGTCAAAAACACTCTATCCCCTCGACAGAACCGCCTACCTGTTGGTCGATCCTTACAACGATTTCCTTTCCGAAGGCGGAAAAGTCTATCCGCTTATCGAACCGATCGCCGAACAAGTCGGCCTGCTCGACAACTTGCGCGCACTCGACCGCACCGTCCGGGCCCTCGAGATTCCGGTGGTCATCGTACCGCACCACCGCTGGGAACAAGGCGACTACGAGGATTGGGATCACCCAAGCCCCACCCAATGCAAGATCATGCACATGCATCACTTCGCTCGCGGGGAATGGGGCGGCGACTGGCACCCCGATTTCGCGCCCAAGGCCGGTGACATCGTTGTTCAGGAACACTGGGGCTCCAGTGGTTTTGCCAACACCGACCTGGATTTTCGACTCAAACAAAAAGGCATCACTCACGTAATCATCGTTGGCCTGCTGGCCAATACCTGCATCGAGGCCACCGCCCGTTACGCGGTGGAACTGGGTTATCACGTCACCCTGGTGCGCGACGCGACGGCCGCCTTCAAGCCCGAAATGATGCACGCGGCGCATGAGCTGAACGGTCCGACGTTCGCCCACGCCATTGTCACCACGCCAGAACTCATCGCCACCCTGACCCAAGGTGAATGCCCATGACACTGACAGGCAAACTGATGATCGGCGCCAGCGATGTGCCCGGTACCGAAGGGACGATGAAGGCGCTCAATCCCGCCAGCAATCAGTTGATTGAACCGGCGTTCGCCCTGGGTGGCGTAGCCGACGTCGACAAGGCCGCGACCCTCGCCGATGAAGCGTTCGATGAGTACAGCCACACCTCGCTCACCCGGCGCGCGGCGTTCCTCGACAGCATTGCCGACAATCTCGACTCGGTGCGCAAGACGCTGGCAGCAAGGGCAGCACTCGAAACCGGTCTGCCCGAGGCGCAACTTGAGGGCGAAGCAATAAAAGCCGCCACTCAGTTCCGCCAATTCGCCGAGGTCGTGCGCAGGGGGCGCTTCCTGCAACTGGCCATCGACCCGGCGCAGCCTGATCGCCAGCCACGCCCGCGCATGGACCATCGACTGCAGAAGATCGCCCTCGGTCCGGTGGCGATTTTCGGCGCGAGCAATTTTCCGATCGCGTACTCGGTCGCCGGGGGCGACACCGCTTCGGCACTGGCGGCTGGCGCGACGGTCATCCTGAAGGCGCATAACGCTCACCCCGGAGCGTCGGAAATCCAGGCCCAGGCGATTCGCAACGCCGTGCAAGTACACGGGCTGCCCGAAGGCGTGTTTTCGATGGTGCGCGGTGGCGGTAATGCAATCGGTGAAGCGCTGGTCGATCATCCGTTGATCAAAGCGGTGACGTTCACCGGCTCGGAACGTGGCGGTATGGCGCTGTATCGCCGTGCGCAACTGCGCCCCGAACCGATTCCCGTGTTCACCGAGATGACCAGCATCAACCCCACGTTCATCCTGCCCCACGCACAGGCCACTCAAGGGGCGCGGATCGGTGACAGCTTTATCGAACGCATGGTGGTGAACGTCGGGCAAGCCTGCCTCAAACCTGCGCTGTTGATCGCCATTGACGGGCCGGGCTTTGAGGCGATGCGCGCCGCGATGATCGAACGCGTCAACCAGACCTCGGCGCGACCGATGCTGACACCGGGCATTCACGCGGCCTATTTGAACGGTCTCGGCTTCATGGAGAACGCCGGCGCCCAGCGCATTGCCGAAGGCTCGGCAGCCAGTGCCGCGCTGGAAGGCGCCTCCGCGTTGCTGGAGGTCGACGGCGCACATTTCCTGAACGAGACGCTGCTCGCCGAAGAAGTATTCGGCCCTTCAGCGTTGCTGGTGAAGGTCCGGGATGAGGCTGAGATGCTCGCCGTTGCGCGCTCGCTGCGGGGTCAGCTGTCGGCGGCCCTGCACCTAGAGGACGATGATTTGCCTTTGGCACAGCGCTTGTTGCCGGTATTGGAACGACGCACCGGGCGCATCGTCGTCAATGCTTTCGCGCATCCGCAGGAAGTGACCTTTGCCACCGTTCACGGTGGGCCGTTTCCGGCCACGTCGGACAGCCGCTTCACCTCGGTCGGCATGACGTCGATTGAACGTTTCTTGCGTCCGGTGGCTTACCAGGGCTTTCCTCAAGCGCTGCTGCCCGAGGTGCTGCGAGACCTGAACCCGTCGGGATTGCCTCGCCTCATTGACGGTGTCTAGAAAGGGGGACGGGGTTCAATGCCTGGACATCAAGCCATGCATCACCCCGAACCTCAGTCCACCTTCGGAGGGCGTCATGTGCGAGATACCAAAGACCTTGAACGCGGCCAACATCACCACCAGGCCACCGGGCAAGGAGCTCAAGCGATGGTTTTGCAAGCCGGCCAGTTTGAGCTGCTTGACGTGCCCCACTTCCAGCAGGCGCAATGACAGGCGCAGCAGGCCGCTGTAGGTGATGCCGCTTTCGCCGTCGTCATTCATGCCGTTGGCCTTGAGCACTTTGGCGAGCATTCGCGCCGTTCCCGACGAGCCGATAGTCTGCTGCCAACCCAAGGCGCGGTAACGCCGCGCCACTTTTTCAAACTGCAGCGTGGCCACCCGCTCGGCTTCCAGCAACGCCGGGGCGGTGATGCAGCCACCCGAAAAGTAACGCGCGCCAAACGTGCCGCTGCCGATGGCAATGCTTTCGGTCAACAACGGTTGGGCGCCCTGCCCCAGAATCAGCTCGGTGGATCCGCCACCGATGTCCACAACCAGACGCAGACTGGCCGGGCTGGGGATCGAATGGGCGACGCCGGCGTACACCAGATTCGCCTCTTCATGCCCCGAGATGACATCAATCCTGAACCCCAGATGCCGCTCGGCGCTGGCCAGAAACAGTTGCGCATTGTCAGCTTCACGCACCGCGCTGGTCGCCACCGCCCGCACCCGGCCGGCTTCAAAACCGCGCAATTTTTTACCGAATCGCGAGAGCGCCTGCCATCCACGGTCCAGCGCCATCTCATCCAGCGCGCCGCCCTGAAAACCTTCCGATAAACGGACCGGTTCACGCAGGGTTTTCACTTCCTGGATCATCCACTTCTGGTTCCGTTTGACCGGCTGGCCAATCATCATGCGAAATGCATTAGAGCCCAGGTCAATGGCTGCAAATAGCGAGGCGTCTCCTTTCATGGTGCGGATTCCTGGCAGTTTCATTGGCCCGCGAACGCAGTCCATCGAAGCGTTCAAGACGGTTTGCGAGGATCCTGCCATGGGTTAGGTGACACCAAGATGACACCGGCCTTTTTTTCACCACGCCACAACCGTCACTGGCCCGTCACATCCACAGGCCTAGCATGACCACTTCCACCTTCGTCGGGAGTTATGGCCATGCTTTTAGACAACGACACCCTGATTCAACGTATCCATCGCGAGCTGCTCGATCACCGCGACGAAGAGCTGGAACTGGAATTGATGGAGGACGGCCACGACCTCAATGCGCTGTTTGATGCGCATGAGGGTGACAGCAGTGCAAAAGAACAGAGACGACGCTATTTCAGCGAGCTGTTCCGCTTGCAGGGCGAACTGGTCAAGCTGCAAAGCTGGGTGGTGAAAACCGGGCACAAAGTGGTGATTTTGTTTGAAGGTCGCGACGCGGCGGGTAAAGGTGGGGTGATCAAGCGCATTACCCAGCGGCTCAATCCACGGGTCTGCCGGGTCGCCGCCCTGCCCGCGCCCAACGACCGCGAACGCACGCAATGGTATTTCCAGCGTTACGTCTCGCACCTGCCGGCTGCCGGGGAAATCGTGCTGTTCGACCGCAGCTGGTACAACCGCGCGGGCGTCGAGCAGGTCATGGGGTTTTGCAACGCCGACCAATATGAAGAGTTCTTCCGCACCGTGCCAGAGTTTGAACGGATGCTCGTGCGCTCCGGTATCCAGCTGATCAAATACTGGTTCTCAATCTCCGACCAGGAACAGCACCTGCGCTTCCTCAGCCGCATTCATGACCCGCTCAAGCAATGGAAACTCAGCCCGATGGACCTCGAATCCCGCCGGCGCTGGGAGGCCTATACCAAGGCCAAGGAAATCATGCTGGAACGCACCCACATCGCCGAAGCCCCATGGTGGGTGGTGCAGGCC
The DNA here is from genome assembly GCF_054668335.1 of Pseudomonas sp. S2_F03. Classification (NCBI taxonomy): domain Bacteria; kingdom Pseudomonadati; phylum Pseudomonadota; class Gammaproteobacteria; order Pseudomonadales; family Pseudomonadaceae; genus Pseudomonas; species Pseudomonas sp. S2_F03. The sequence goes on from NZ_CP162759.1 coordinate 278,308, forward strand.
AACGACAAGAAACAGGCCCGCCTCAACTGCATTCACCATTTGTTGGGGCAGATGCCCTATGAAGAGGTCGAATACCCGGTGATTGAATTGCCGGAGCGTGTACGGCAGGAGGACTATTCGCGCAGTCCGACGCCGGCGGAATTGATTGTGCCGCAGGTGTATTAGGGGGATGGCTTGAATTAAATGCATATTGGCACAATAAGTTAGCAAACACGGAAACAGGAGCCTTCAATCCTCGTTACCCTGATTTTCATTGGGTGCCGAGCGTAGTGCCCAATCGGGCTCCTGGATTCACGTGATGCTTGATCTTGAAGCTTCTCACCAGGTCTTTACCACCTATCACCAACGATAGAGCCATCTGAGCGGTAGGGATCACCGTAAATCTGTGGGAGAAGCACAGGATGAACACGAAAAAACTGAGACACATTCTTGCCGGTTTAACGCTGTCATTTGGCGCTGTGCATTCGCACGCCGAAGAAGCCAAAAAAGTCGATGTATTGCTGATCGGTGGCGGCATCATGAGCGCGACCCTGGGCGTTTGGCTTAATGAGTTGGAGCCAGGGCTCTCGATGGAAATGGTCGAGCGCCTCGACGGTGTCGCCCTGGAAAGCTCCAATGGCTGGAACAACGCGGGTACAGGCCATTCGGCTTTGGCCGAGTTGAATTACACGCCGCAAGACGAGAACGGAAAAGTCACGATCTCGAAAGCTGTTGAAGTGAATGAAGGCTTCCAGTTGACCCGGCAATTCTGGGCTTGGCAGGTCAGGCAAGGCGTGCTGAAGAACCCGCGTTCGTTCATCAATTCCACCCCGCACATGAGTTTCGTCTGGGGCGCTGACAACGCCAGCTTTCTGAAAAAGCGTTACGAGGCCTTGCAGGCCAGCCCGCTGTTTCGCGGTATGCAGTACTCCGAAGACCCGGCCGTGATCAAAAAATGGGTTCCGCTCATGATGGAAGGACGTGATCCGAAGCAAATAATTGCGGCCACGTGGAACCCCAATGGCACCGATGTCAATTTTGGAGAAGTGACCCGCCAACTGATCGGTTATCTGCAAACCTCGCCGAAATTTGCCCTGAAGCTGTCGAGCGAAGTGCAGGACATCACCCGAAACGAAGACGGTAGTTGGCGCGTCAGCTACAAAAACCTCAAGGACGGTAGCGAAACAGCAACCGATGCCAAGTTCCTGTTCATCGGTGCGGGGGGTGGCGCGCTGAAGCTGTTGCAGAAATCGGGAATTCCCGAGGCCAGGGAATATGCAGGCTTTCCAGTGGGCGGCTCATTCCTCGTGACAGAAAACCCGGCCATCACCGAGCGGCATCTCGCCAAGGCCTACGGCCAGGCTTCGGTGGGAGCGCCGCCCATGTCGGTTCCGCATCTGGATACCCGCGTACTGGACGGTAAGCGTCTGATCCTGTTCGGTCCATTCGCAACCTTCAGTACCAAGTTTCTCAAACAGGGCTCTTTTCTGGACCTGCTGAGTACCACCACGACAGACAATGTGTGGCCGATGACTCGCGTCGGCATCAAGCAATATCCGCTGGTTGAGTACCTGGCGGGTCAGCTGATGCTGTCGGACGAGGATCGCCTCAATGCGTTGAAGGAATACTTCCCCAACGCCAAGGCCGAAGACTGGCATCTGTGGCAAGCAGGCCAGCGCGTGCAGGTGATCAAGCGTGACGAAGCTGCCGGTGGCGTCCTGAAACTGGGCACGGAGATTGTCACATCCCAGGACGGCACCATTGCCGGCTTGCTGGGTGCATCTCCGGGCGCGTCGACCGCAGTACCGATCATGGTGAGCTTGCTGCAGACAGTTTTCAAAGACAAAGTCGCGACGCCCGCCTGGCAGGAGAAACTGCATCAGATCCTCCCGAGCTACGGTACCCAACTTAACAACGATCCGGTAAAAGTGGCTGAAGAGTGGGCGTATACCGCCAAGATACTTGAACTGATGCCCCCACCGGCGATCAGTCAAGTCGCTACGCCGATGGCTGAAAAAGAGGAGAACAAGCCGGCGAAGGAAAAGGCACCGGCTGACATCGCACTGTGATCAGACGTCCACTCCTTCGCAGTGCTCGATGTAGCTGACCTGGAAACAAAAGCCCGCTGGACGTAAACGGTCAGCGGGCTTTTTCTTCACCCTCAGCTGCGGGTCGACTGCGCCCCTTCGCGACAGGTAGCAATCGGCCAGAAGGAGACATTCGTTTGCGTCGGGATGTGCCACATCCTCGAAGGCACCGTGCGCCTGACCGATGCGGACGGCGTGGTGAAGAAACACGTTCCAAGGCCGGATACAAGGGGTATAACTATCAGAACAAAAGGCGGATCACCCAGAATAGGCCCTCCCAAGGCAGCGCCCGGGCCAGGCGCCCCAGGCCTGATCGGCGTCTGCGGCGCGGAGCGATGTGATGAGTTCCAGAGCATGGCGATGGGCTCGCAAGAGCCTTCTTGGCTGTATCGAGCTGGCCTTGCTGGTCGCGCCACTGTGCGCCAGCGCCATGTTCAAATGCCAAGCCAACGACGGAGCCATCAGCTACACCAACCAAGCCATCGCCAGCGCCCGCTGCACTCGCCTGAATGGTATGGCGGGTGTCGGCGCCAAGCCAATGGCCCTGCCACGGCTTGTGCAGGACGACAACTCAGGCGCGGTGCGGATTCGGGTGTTCACCTTCATCCACAGGGGTATTCGTCAATATGTGAGCCGGCGCCCCGTCGGGATCTCCGCACGGGTCGATGTCCTTGAGCTCTATGTCATCAAGGGCTGCTATCTGTGCAGGGTGCCGAAGGATTTCAAGGTCGCCTCACTGCGCCTGGACCCCCATTCCTATCAGCGGGAGATCGAAGCCGCTTCGGATCATTATGGTGTCGACAGGGCACTGGTCCGCGCAGTGATACATGCCGAATCGGCGTTTCGCCCCAACGCCATTTCCGAAGCCGGCGCCCAGGGGCTGATGCAGTTGATGCCCGCCACCGCCGAGCGCTTCGCCGTGGACAATCCGTTCGACGCACGACAGAACATTCGTGGCGGCGTGCGCTACCTGGCCTGGTTGCTCAAGCGCTTCAATGGCAACCAGGTGCTGGCGTTGGCAGGTTACAACGCCGGCGAAGCATCCGTGGTCGAGTACAACGGGGTGCCTCCCTACGCCGAGACGCAATCCTACGTCACCCTCGTGCAGTCCTTGACCGAACGCTATCGCAACCATCGCTAGTACCGTAGGGCGCATGCCGTGTCGAACACAATAACTCGTCGGGATGAATTACTCCCCAGATTGCAGACGCTCTATAGCTTCGAGAAGCTGGCCGTCGAAGTACTCGGTTCCATCTCGTTCCTGTTCTTCCATGCGGCGCTTTGCCTCGATGAGCAGGTGTTTGGTCGCGATGTTCTGATTCAAAAAAGTGGCGACCATAAGATCATTCAAACTCTCCAGAGGTGTGTCCCATGCCTCCCTGCAGCGCTGCATTAGCCCTGTGTGGTCATCCCCACTCCATGGACCTAAAATATTCGAGACTGCCAGGGTGCAGGTCATGAGTCTGCCTTTGAGAGAAATTGAAGGGCTGGTAATTTCGCACGCTCGGGAAATGTATGAATAGCGAAATTGAATGCCCGCTTCTGGTCGCTATCCGCCCCACAGCTGACCTTCGGCTTTCCTACAACCGTTGACGGTTTCTCTGCTGTTTCACCTTATACATCTCGCGGTCTGCCAGCTTTGTGGCCTCGTCCACAGTCATGCTGCCCGGTATCACTGCCACTACCCCAACACTCGCGCCGGTATATTGAATATCACCAAGACCGTGGCCCAGCTCATATCGCCCTATCGTCGCTTTGGACAGGCGATCCTGAAGCAATTCGGCGGCATGTCGCATGTCGTTCGCCGGGTCGGTGTGTTCGGAGGGTGTGCCCAAGGCGATCACGATGAACTCATCACCGCCAGTACGCCCGATGATGTCGCTGGCTCTAAGGTCATGCTGCAGTTTTGCGGCCACGCCGCGCAGTAGCTGGTCTCCTGCCAGGTGGCCGCGGGTATCGTTGATGAACTTGAACCCATCCAGATCGATGACACCCATGAGTATGTACTTGCTCTCCCGCTGGGCCAGGGCGAACAGGCGCGCAGCATCGTTTAGGATGGCACGCCGGTTAGACAGGCCGGTGAGTGGATCTGTCAGGGCCAGTTTGGTCAACTCGGCGTTGGCAGCCTGGAGTCGCTCAACAAGCAGCCCACGTTCAAGGGAATACCCCAGCAACCCTGACAGCAGCATCAGCAAGGGTTCCACGTCAGCAGAGCGGGCCACTTGATCCGAGCTGGCAGCACATACCGTCCCCAGCACTTGCCCATCCTGGGATCTGATTGGCGCACTCACGTAGGTTCTGATGCCCAAGGCCGCGGCGGCCTCCGAATCACCCCAACATTCGGCAACGTTGTCCGAGTACATGCGATTCTCATCCAGCGCCCGCTTGCACAGAGTATCTGCCCAAGGCACGACCAGCCCTTCAGGAATTACCATGTCACCGACGTTACGTGCGAACTCGACACGCTGGACACCCTCGTCGGTATCAATGGTCGTCAGGTAGGTCGACTCCATACCGGTTATCTTACTGAGCAGGGTCAGCAAGGGACGCGTGAGCTGCTCCAGGGTTTGGGCTTTGGGAATGGTATCGGAGAGAAGAGAAAGAATCTGATCCATTTGGGCGTGCCGATAGCAAAGGGGTATTTCAATTATCGACTAATCGGCGGATTACTGAACAGCGCAAGGCTTCACCTGAATAAGACGGCTAGAACCATGGAGCAATCGCTTCTGGCCGATTGCTGCCTGTCACGACCGGCTGAAACCGACCCAATATAGGGATTTTGTTGGTGCTACCCCCCTTCCGACTTCAGCTAAGGCCCGCATCGCACGCACCTTCGCGTATTTCGAGAGCCCAATCTTGATGCCCACCAGCACAGGCGCGGCAACCACAAACAGCATCGCAACAGCGTAAAACGCCGTTTCGAAAGCAATCACCGTCGCCTGACCTGACACAACTTTGCCCAGCAGACTCGTCGCTGCCCGCCCGGCGGCGACTTGATCCACGCCCTTCCCCGCCAGCATCGCCCCCGTGGTGGTCAGCCGTTCGATGAGCGCGTTTCCCCCAGGGGTGACGTTGGCGCCGAGGACCGTGCCATTGATGACGACATGATGTTCGATCAGCGACGCACAGCAGTTTGCCGAGGGTCTTGCGCTTGTTTCGCCGCGCCACGACGGCAGGGGTTGCGGGGCCCGAGTCAGCGGCAGGGGCGGCAGAAGCCTGCCGCCCGGCTGTCGAACTTTCATGAGTGCGTTGACCGGCTCACTTCTTGATCGGTGTGACGAGTTCCTTTTCGTTGGTGTCGAGGACGAACACCGCCAGTAGGCGTGCAGGCTCGGTGTCGCTGGCGTTGGCGCTGACCAGGTGCACGGAGCCCGGCTCCTCTACGAAGTTTTCGCCGACGGTGTAGATCTTTTCCGGCTGGCCTTTGACGTGGATGCGAAATGAGCCTTCCAGGACGGTTGCATAGATGAAGGCCGTTTTCGGATGGGTGTGGGATGGCGACGCAGCGCCCGGCCCATACTCGACGACCACGCCTTTCATGCTCTTGCCGGGAAGATTGGGAATGGGACGGTCGAATACGACCGTCACCTTGCCGTGGGGCGGCTCAGCGGCGGACGCTGCGCTGATCGAGAGCGCGGCGAAGACGGCGGCCATCAGGGTTCGGGTAACCATGGGGTTGCTCCTTCGTGGATAGGGATGTGAGGGTGCGAGCCGTCACCGGCTCGCCGACCGAGCGATCCAGTCTTCGAAGCGGATCGCGCCCAGGCGTGGGTTCTTGCCAGGTACCAGCGATTGATCGTTGAGCACGGCACCGAAGTAACGTGCGTGCACGTCCGGCAAGACCTTGCGGTTGTCCCGGGTCGCCCGCAGAAAACGCCGGGCCAGTTCGTCGATCGGCATGGCTTCCGGGCCGCCGACTTCAACCGTGCCATTGACCGGCGCTGCCAGCACCACATCGACCAGCGCCGCCACCACGTCGTCGGACGCTATCGGCTGGATCAGCGCCGGCGAAACACAATATTCCTCGCCGACGGCGAACGACTGGACGATGCCTTCGACAAACTCGAAGAACTGCGTGGCACGCAGGAGGAGTAAGGAATGCCGGACGCCTTGATCAAGTTTTCCTGCGCAACCTTGGCCCGGAAATAACCGCTGTCGGGAAGCCGTTCGCTGCCGACGATCGACAGCGCTACGTGATGACGAACCCCGGCGGCCGCTTCGGCAGCCAGCAGGTTACGTGTCGATGTTTCGAAGAAATCGAGTACGGCCTGGTCCTCCCACGACGGCGCGTTCGCCACGTCGACAACGATGTCAGTACCATCCATCGCTGCGGCCAGGCCTTCGCGGGTGATGCTGTTCACACCCGTGCTGGGGCTGGCGGCGACCACGTCATGGCCGCGCTCGCGAAGGATGTTCACAAGTTTCGATCCGATGAGGCCGGAGCCTCCGATAACTACGATCTTCATGGCTTTTCTCCACTTGTCGACTGCAATCATTGCGTCGGTGTAGAGAGGTTGCGCGCGCGTGCACGGCAAGTCCTTGCAGCAAGCTTGGATTTACCTTCGTGAACGCTTGGATTTGCGTCCAGAGAAGCGGTTATTCGTCCATCCTCACCGTGGACCATGCAGGGGGTTTCGAGCTGACGTATTATCAATCTCAACTAAAATATCGCCAGCGGCCTGGGACACGGAGTTGAAGGCGCTTTGCCAGGGGAAGCCCACTTTGCAATTCGCGTTTGAAGATTTCGTGCTCGATCAAGAGCGCCGGGAACTGACCTTGCGTGGGCAAGCCGTGGCCGTCGGGCCACAGACCTTCGATCTATTGCAATATCTGGTGAGTAACCGCGATTGCGTTGTCAGCAAGGACGACCTGCTCAAGGCCGTGTGGAGCGGCCGGATCGTCTCGGAATCGACGATCACCAGCCACATCAATGCGGTGCGCAAGGCCATCGGCGATACGGGCGAAGAGCAGCGCCTTGTCCGCACGGTCGCCCGCAAGGGTTACCGTTTTGTCGGCGAGGTAGAACAAGCGCGAGCGCCTGGCGAACCAGACATCGGCGAACACACGCCCTTCACCCCCAATGAACTCCCCCTGCCGTGCTCACCCTTCCGGACAAGCCCTCCATTACCGTCCTGCCCTTCCAGAATCTGAGCGGCGACCCAGAGCAGGAATACTTCGCCGACGGCGTGGTAGAGGACATCATCGCCGCGCTCTCGCGGATCCGCTGGCTGTTCGTCATCGCGCGCAATTCGAGCTTCACCTACAAGGGTCAAGCGGTGGACATCCAAGGCATCGGTCAGACGCTGGGCGTTCGCTACGTGCTCGAAGGCAGCGTGCGCAAGTGCGGGAACAAGGTGCGCATCACCGGGCAACTCATCGACGCGACAAGTGGTACGCATATCTGGGCGGAACGCTTCGAAGGCCTGCTCGACGACATCTTCGAGCTGCAGGATCAAATCGCCGAAAGCGTCGTCGGTGCCATCGCGCCGCAACTGGAACGGGCAGAAATCGAACGCGCCAAACGCAAACCCACTGAAAGCCTCGACGCCTACGACTATTACCTGAGAGGCATGGCAAAACTGCACAGCGGCACCCGTGAAGCCATCGCGGAGGCGCTGCCGATGTTCTACACGGCCATCGAACTCGATCCGGAATTCGCTTCGGCCTATGGCATGGCCGCCTGGTGCCACTTCTGGCGCAAGCTCAACGGCTGGATGACCGACCGGCCGGCAGAAATTGCCGAAGGCACACGGCTCGCGCGCCTGGCGGTGACACTCGGACGCGATGATGCCGTCGCGTTGACCCGCGGCGGGCATGCGCTCGCTCATCTGGCCGGTGATGTCGATGGCGGCATTGCGCTGCTCGACAGGGCGCGCCTGCTCAATCCCAACCTCGCCCCTGCCTGGTTCCTGGGCGGTATCTTGCGTGCACTGCGCGGTGAAACAGAAGGCGCCATCAAGGACTTGACCCATGCCGTTCGCTTGAGCCCGGTGGACCCCGAAATGTTCAGGATGCAAATCGGAATGTCGCTCGCGCACTTCTTCGCCGGCCGCTTCGATCTCGCTGCGCAATGGGCGGAAAAAGCCTTGGGCAACCTGCCCAGTCTGCTGGCCCCGGCGGCTCTGGTGGCAGCCAGCTATGCGCTCAGCGGACGAATGGACAAAGCGAAGCAGGCAATGCAGCACCTGCAAGAGCTGGATCCGTTGTTGCGGGTTTCTAACCTTAGGGATTGGCTGCCTATCCAGCGTGCGGAGGATCTTGCACGGTTTGCGGATGGATTGCGGCGGGCTGGGTTGGCAGAGTGAGCTTGGGATGGCTGGCTGTAGGAATATTGGATGTTTTATCGATTCAGGCAGAAAAGCGGTTCGCGTGTTAATCAGAACTGCCAAACCCACGATAACCATGATCGGTAGAGCGCTGCAGATTGCTTCCTAGGGTGGCAACAGGCAGAAATAGGCCAGCATGAAAAAAAATGAAAAAAGTGACTGATTTATTTTTCCATTCAAAAGGGGACGTAAAAATCTGTCCCCATTTTTTCATGAACTCAACGACGATCGTTCCAAACCAGAAGCAACATGTCCGCTCCGCTATTGCAAAGGTACATATATATCGGTCTGCCATTGATCCTGCGGTGTCTCGAGGGAAATGCTTAGATAATCGAAGAACAACGGCTGGTCTCGAAGCTCCTCGCCGCTGGTAGGGAGCCAGTCGCGATAGATCGGATAGATCGATTCGCCGATGTGATCCGTCGAGCCCACGTGACGCACCACGACGCAGCGCCCGCCAGGGATAACTCTCTCGACTACGCCGAAATCATTCGCTGCTACTGCCTCGTGAATCTCGCCGCAGATTGCAAACCGGAACTCTTCGGCCGGAGTCGTATCGGGGTTGCCGGAAGGAATACCAAAGCTGCGACTGGATGCCACCGGCGACTGTCCGCTCTGCATGCGCCACTCGATAAATTTACGCACGCTCTCATTAATGGACCCGGGCGCTCCGCAATGCTCGAGTGCTGCAACCCTGACTTCATGAAACTCCACAATTCGTATCTGCATGATGATGTTCCTGGAAAAATGAGGGATGGTGAACACCGCACTCCAGACCTGCCAATTGGGTTGCTTCCTGAATGCACTCGGCGTCATACCGAACGCCCGCCTGAACGCCCTGGAAAATGCTTCGGGGCTTTCGAAACCCGCACCGAAAGCGGCGTCCAGCACCGAGTAATTCGCCAGAGAAGACAAGCAATGCGCCGCGCGTCGTAGTCGCATCAGTTGTACATAACGTGAAACTGGCACGCCCACGAACGCGGTGAATTGGCGATGGAAGTGAAACGCCGAAAAGTTCGCGACTTCGCTCAACGTCTTCACGGACAAGTCACCTTCGAGATTGGCGTCGATGTAGGCGAGTACCAGGTCGAAGCGTTTTGTGTAGGCGGCGTTGCTCGGCAAGTCAGGCACTGGATGGAGGCTCCGGGAAATACGGTAGGCAATAGAGTCGACTATACCGGCGTGCCCGCGCCTAGCCGTGTTTGCTCAGGTCGCGATTGAATGGCCTGTTCGACATGGCCGCCTTGGATGCACCGTCTTGAAGGCAAGCGGGCAGTTCATCTGAGCCTCCGATTGTTAAATTCTGTACGCCCGACAGCCAAAAGTGGACTCTGCAACGTAATTGCCTGTCAGATACGTCTCCCTTTCGAGTTTTCACATAGCTTGGGCCAATAACGGACGCTGGATGATGACCGCTTCGCTCCCTGAAGCGCCAAGGTAACTCGAAAGGTATCTGCTGGCACCGTTAGATACGGGTTCAATTTGGTCGCGGCTCAGGTGGACAGGCGTTAGATCTCAAGATCCGCAAAACAGCCCGCAAGCCACGAACGGCGTGGTCTGCGAGTCAATTCCGACATGTGTTGACGCCGAGGTTTGAAAACAGCAACCGGGACCGTATTTAGCGACCAGGCAAGCCTCCCCACAACGACGAAAACAACCTTTGGTGGGGTGCAAAAACCGCATCCCGTTGCGACGTCGCAACACGTTCGGTCTCCCGCGAAGTAAACGCCCTTACGAGCCGAGGGCAACCATTCGGACGGCAAGGGGTTTGCCGTGATTCACGGGCTGAAGGACGGTAGAAACGAAAATTCGGGTAAACCGCTGGAGCGCACGCCGCGTAATTTCACACTTTGTTACCGCATACCCCATCTGGGTGCAAAAACCTGCTTTGGTAACAGCCTCGCAGGCTGCCTGACTCCCAACGCTCACCTGCCTGCCAAGCCCTTCCCAGAGCGCTGTACGCGCTTTCTCAAACGTCCAATCCGCGAATTGGCCGGGTGATTGCATATGCTTGTCTGTACAAGTATCTGCGTGTGCATAAGACATTGTGCCACGCAGTACATGCGCTCTTGCGGCACAAGCGCTTTCGATGGTCCTTGGGAATAAAATAATGAAAAAAGTATTTCTCACCCTTTCTGCATTAGCTTTGTGTGTGGCTGCCGGTTCTGCGCTGGCCAAGGAGTACAAGGAGTTGCGCTTTGGCGTCGACCCCTCTTATGCGCCGTTCGAATCCAAGGCCGCCGATGGCAGCCTGGTGGGCTTCGATATCGACTTGGGCAACGCGATCTGCGCTGAGCTGAAGGTCAAGTGCAAATGGGTCGAAAGTGACTTCGACGGCATGATTCCCGGCCTCAAGGCCAACAAGTTCGACGGCGTGATTTCTTCCATGACCGCCACGCCAGCGCGTGAGAAAGTTATCGATTTCTCAAACGAGCTGTTCTCTGGCCCGACCGCGCTGGTCTTCAAGAAAGGCGCGGCCATCGGCACCGATCCGGCCTCCCTCAAGGGCAAGAAAGTCGGCTACGAGCAAGGCACCATCCAGGAAGCCTACGCCAAGGCCGTACTGGACAAGGCCGGGGTACAGACCCTGGCCTACGCCAACCAGGACCAGGTGTACGCTGACCTGATCTCCGGTCGTCTCGACGCTGGGATCCAGGACATGCTGCAAGCCGAACTGGGCTTCCTGAAGTCGCCACCAGGCGCCGACTTCCAAGTCAGCGAGCCGGTCGAAAGCCCGCTACTACCAGCCAAAACCGCCGTGGGTCTCACCAAAGGCAACGCCGAGCTCCAGGCCTTGCTGAACAAAGGTATCAAGGCGCTGCACGACAATGGCACCTATGCGGCCGTCCAGCAGAAGCACTTTGGCGATCTGAATCTCTACAGCGGCAAATAATGACCCTGCGCCCATTTCCGGATGGGCACTTTATTGATTGAGGTAGGGCTGCTCAATGCTAGAAAACCTATTGCAGATTCTTGGGCTGTCAGGCTTTAGCCTTAAGGGTTTCGGCCCGCTGTTGCTGCAAGGCTCGTGGATGACTGTCAAATTATCCTTTCTGTGCTTGCTGGTGAGCGTTGGCCTGGGCCTGATCGGCGCCAGCGCCAAGCTTTCGAAATCGGCACTGCTGCGCGTCCCTGCGCAGGCCTACACCACGCTGATTCGCGGCGTGCCGGACCTGGTGCTGATGCTGTTGATCTTCTACAGCCTGCAAACCTGGCTAACCTCGTTTACCGATTTCATGGAATGGGAATACATCGAGATCAACCCGTTCAGTGCCGGGGTCATTACCCTGGGCTTCATCTACGGGGCGTATTTCACCGAAACCTTCCGTGGCGCAATCCTCTCCGTACCCCGAGGGCAGATGGAAGCGGCTACCGCCTACGGCCTGACCCGCGCTCAGCGCTTTCGCATCGTGGTGTTCCCGCAAATGATGCGTTTTGCCCTGCCGGGCATCGGTAATAACTGGATGGTGATCCTCAAGGCCACCGCGCTGGTGTCGATCATTGGCCTGGCCGATCTGGTCAAAGTGGCCCAGGACGCGGGCAAGAGCTCCTATCAGCTGTTCTTCTTCCTGATGCTGGCCGCCTTGATCTATCTGGTGATAACCACCGTTTCGAACTACGTCTTGCGCCGGATGGAAATCTTCTACGCCGCAGGCACCCGGGAGGCCGTGCGATGATCGAGCTACTGCAGGAGTACTGGAAACCTTTCCTGTTCCAGGACGGCAATCACATCACCGGGCTGGCCATGACCCTCTGGCTGCTCAGTGCTTCGATCTTCTTCGGCTTCGTGATGTCGATCCCGCTGTCGATCGCCCGGGTCTCGACCAATGTCTGGGTGCGCTGGCCGGTGCAGTTCTACACCTATCTGTTTCGGGGTACGCCTCTCTATATTCAGCTGCTGATTTGTTACACCGGTATTTACAGCCTGGCCGCGGTGCGTGCTCAGCCGGTACTGGATGCGTTCTTCCGCGATGCGATGAACTGCACCATCCTGGCCTTCGCCCTGAACACCTGCGCCTACACCACGGAGATCTTCGCTGGGGCCATTCGCAGCATGAACCACGGTGAAGTCGAAGCGGCCAAAGCCTACGGACTGACCGGCTGGAAGCTGTACACCTACGTGATCATGCCGTCCGCCCTGCGTCGCTCGCTGCCTTACTACAGCAACGAAGTGATTCTGATGCTGCACTCGACCACCGTGGCCTTCACCGCGACCATTCCGGACATTCTGAAAGTCGCGCGAGACGCCAACTCGGCGACCTTCCTGACCTTCCAGTCGTTCGGCCTCGCCGCGTTGATCTACCTGGCAGTCACTTTCTCCCTGGTCGGCCTGTTCCGCCTGGCTGAACGCCGTTGGTTGTCTTTCCTCGGCCCGGCTCACTAAATTCAGGATGCTTGTTCATGTACAAACTGACCGTTGAAAACCTGCACAAAAGTTATGGCAACCATGAAGTCCTCAAGGGCGTTTCGCTAAATGCCAAGACCGGCGATGTGATCAGCCTGATCGGCGCCAGTGGTTCGGGCAAGAGCACTTTTCTGCGTTGCATCAACTTCCTGGAAACGCCCAACGACGGCGCCATGAGCCTGGATAACCAGCCGATTCAAATGGTCCATGATCGCCACGGAATGCGCGTGGCCGACGCCAATGAACTGCAACGCATCCGCACTCGCCTGGCGATGGTGTTCCAGCACTTCAACCTGTGGAGCCACATGACCGTACTGGAAAACATCACCATGGCCCCACGCCGGGTGCTGGGCGTCAGCAAGAAGGACGCGGAGGATCGCGCCCGGCGCTACCTGGACAAGGTCGGTTTGCCGGCACGGGTTGCAGATCAATACCCGGCGTTTCTCTCGGGTGGTCAGCAGCAACGGGTCGCCATTGCCCGTGCCCTGAGCATGGAACCGGAGATCATGCTGTTCGACGAGCCGACTTCGGCCCTGGACCCGGAACTGGTGGGCGAAGTGCTCAAGGTGATCCAGGGGTTGGCCGAAGAAGGCCGCACCATGATCATGGTGACCCACGAAATGAGCTTTGCGCGCAAAGTGTCGAACCAGGTGCTGTTCCTGCACCAGGGGCGGGTCGAAGAGCAAGGTGTGCCCGAGGACGTATTGGGCAACCCCAAAAGCGAGCGCCTGCAGCAATTCCTCAGCGGCAGCCTGAAGTAACCGGAGCGCCTTCGAGCGACGGCAGGGACGCTCGAAGGCGCTGGCTCAACCCTCAAAACGCTCACGTTCAACCTGAGCAATCAGGTGTTGCCGGCATCCCTGTGATGCCGTAGCCGCTGACGAGCCGCGGCCAACAGATCAGATCGCTTCGCTTCAAAACAAGGAACTCTGTCTGAGCAGCCACCCACTCTGGAACCAAGGTATCCACCAACGCCGCATTGCTTTCTCAATCCGTGGTCAGCGACTCGGGGCGATTTCAGTCTGACGTTGCAGATAGAAATTGGCCGGTAGCGAGTGAAGCTACGAAAGGTAAAGTGGAGCGCATAGCTGAACCTCTGCTGCGCGGGGCAATCAACCGCTTCTAAAACTAAAGAACTGAGAGGTTGGCTATGACGGCGAACGAGGATCTGATTGATTGGAATGGCCGCTGGCGTATCTCTAACAGTGCGGTGTCTTGCAGAGCGCTTCCAACTCGCAAGCCAACGTAGGGAGAGGGGCCTGAGGGAATACCCAGAGGCAAGCCTCAGAAGCCCACGCCTTTTAAGCAGGAGCAATGCGCCGGCTGGCTCCGTTAACTGGAAATCAGCAAGCCTTTGAAACGCATCACGTCGACAAGGCAACCCGTCCTATCCCGGCAAACTCAACTTCCACTTGCACCCCGGCCGACGCCCAGTAGATACCGGTCCAGCTACCAGTAGCCACCAGGTCGCCGGCTCGCAAGGGGCTGCCCAGCGCTGCAGCGTGACGCGCCAGCCACGGCAGCGAACTCAGCGGCTCACCGAATGGATGGCTGCCAACGCCGACGAATTCAGGTTCCCCGGCCACCCGCAACGCCACCTGTTGTCTTGACCAATCCGGCATGTCCCCCAGCGCTTGCGGTGCACCGAGTACCAGCGCGCGGTTGAGTTGCTGGTCAGCCAGCCGAAGCAGTGGCGCGGCCTGATCGCCCTGCAGCCAGCGCGTGCCACACAGTTCGATGCCCGGCATCCACACATCGACCGCCGCACAGGCCATGGCCAGATCAGTGTGCAGGTCGAGGTCGCGCGACAGGCGCACGATCAGTTCACCCTCGATCCCGAAACCGAAGGCATCGCCCGGCGGAACCTGCCAACCCGACGGGTGTACCGCCATTGCCGGCACCCCGGCGGCGCTGATCAACCCTCCCGGAGCGCCGCCCAGTTTCCAGACCGCTGGCGGCCCGGAGGCGAACCAGCCGAGGGCATCCGCTACCTGGCGCTGCACGGCATAGGCTTCGGCTTCGTTAGCCAGTTCCAGGGTTGGCAACGGTTGTTGGCGCCCCTCACGCCAACCACGAATCAGGATGGCAGCCACCTGCGCGACCGCACTCACAATGGCAACTCAGTCTTGCGTCGGCGCAGTTGCGCGGGTGCCGGGCGCTCGCACGGCAGAAACCGGCCGCGACCCGCCTCACCGCGCGGCTCGCCGTCCCAGACCACCTCACCGCGAGACAGGGTCATGGCCGGCCAGGCGCTCAGCGTCATGCCGGCGTAAGGCGTGTAATCGACGTTGTGGTGCAGCATTTCGTTGCACAGGTGCACCGACTCACCTTCGTTCCAGATCACCAGGTCGGCATCAGCACCAATAGCGATGCTGCCCTTGCGCGGATACAACCCATACATCTTGGCGGCATTAGTGGAGGTCAGCGCAACAAAGCTTTGCGGGGTGATGCGCCCGCTGCGCACGCCTTCGGACCAGAGCAGTGCCATGCGGGTTTCGACACCGGGAATGCCGTTGGCGATCTGGTCGAACGACACCTCTTCACCGTGGGCCTTCTTGCCATTCGGGCCATCGAAGCGAAAGGGTGCGTGGTCTGACGAGAAAATCTCGAACGAGCCGTTCTCCAGGCCGTCCCAGATCACCTGCTGGTTTGCGGCATCGCGCGGCGGCGGGCTGCAGATGCACTTGGCACCTTCGAAGCTGTCGTCACACCCCAGCGAGTCGGCGGTCAGGAACAGGTACTGCGGGCAGGTTTCGGCGTACACCTTCAACCCCTGGCTCTGGGCCCAGCGAATCTGCTCCACGGCCTCGCGACCCGACACGTGCACGATCAGGATCGGCACGTCCACCAGCTCGGCAAGGGCGATGGCACGATGGGTCGCTTCGCGTTCCACCAGCATCGGCCGCGACGCGGCGTGGTAGCGCGGCGCAGTCAGCCCGGCCGCCAGTAGTCGCTCGGTAAGCCAGGCGATGCAATCGCTGTTCTCGGCGTGGAGCATCACCATGGCGCCCTCACGGCGCGCGACCGACAAGGTCTCGAGAATCTCCCGGTCGCCCAGCTTCAGCGCATCGTAGGTCATGTAGATCTTGAACGATGTATAGCCTTCAGCAATCAAGGCCGGCAGTTCTTCACACAGCACCTGCGGGGTGGGGTCGGTGACGATCAGGTGAAAGGCATAATCGATCACCGGCTTGTTACCCGCCCGACGATGGTAGTCATCGACGGCAGAGCGCAAGCTTTCGCCCTTCTGCTGGCAGGCGAACGGGATGACGGTGGTGGTGCCGCCGCAAGCCGCCGAGACCGTGCCGCTGAAGAAGTCATCGGCCATCACCGAGCCGTCGCCAGTCGGCTGGTCGAGGTGCACGTGGCTGTCGATGCCACCGGGGGTGACATGCCGGCCTGCCGCGTCGATTTCCTGGTGACCTTGCGGCAGGTCCAGGCCAAGGGAGACGATGCGCCCATCACGAATACCGATATCGCTGGTGAACGTGTCCGCGGCGGTTACCACGCGGGCGTTGCGAATCACCGTATCAAAAGATTGCATATCAATCAGGCCTCTTCCAGAAGTAACCGGCCCCAGCCGATCAGGCGGCGCGTGTCTACGCCCTTGGTTTTCAACAGGTCCCAGACCGCTGTGGTAACGGTGTCGAATACCAGCTTAGTTAACCATCACCTCGTCCAGAGCCTGCGCGAGGGTGCTGACCGTGCGTTCGATATTGCGCAGCTTTTCGAGTCCGAACAGACCGATGCGGAAGGTCTGGAAGTCGGCCGGTTCGTCGCATTGCAACGGCACTCCGGCGGCGATCTGCAGGCCGTGGTCGGCAAATTTCTTGCCGTTCTTGATGTCGGCATCATCGGTGTAGCTCACCACTACGCCGGGGGCCTGAAAGCCGGCTGCGGCCACGCTTTTGATGCCTCTGCCGGTCAACATTGCGCGCACCTGATCGCCCAGCGCCTGTTGTTCGTCGCGGACCTTGTCGAAACCGTAGGCTTGCGTCTCTTTCATCACTTCGTTAAATCGCGCGAGGGAATCGCTGGGCATGGTCGCATGGTAGGCATGTCCGCCCTGTTCGTAGGCCTGCATGATCTGAAGCCACTTTTTCAGGTCGCAGGCGAAGCTGCTGCTTTGCGTCTGCTCGATGCGCTCGAGGGCCAAAGCACTGAGCATCACCAGGGCGCAGCAAGGGGAGGCGCTCCAGCCTTTCTGCGGTGCGCTGATCAGCAAGTCGACTGCGCATTTGTGCATATCCACCCAAAGCGTGCCTGAGGCGATGCAGTCCAGCACGAACAGGCCACCCACCGCATGCACGGCGTCGCCGACGGCCCGCAGGTAGTCGTCGGGCAGGATAATCCCTGATGAGGTTTCAACGTGGGGGGCGAAGACAATCTGCGGCTTCTGCGCCGCAATGGCGGCCAGCACTTCCTCCAGAGGCGGCGGGGCGTAGGCCGCCTGGCGACCAGCCTCGACCGGTCGGGCTTTGAGCACCGTAGTGGCCGCCGGGATGTTGCCCATCTCAAGGATCTGGCTCCAGCGATAACTGAACCAGCCGTTGCGTATCACCAGGCATTGCTGGTCGGTGGCAAACTGTCGCGCCACCGCTTCCATGCCGAATGTGCCGCTGCCCGGGACCACCGCAACAGCCTGGGCGTTGTAGACCTGTTTCAAGGTCTTGGAAATGTTCTTCATCACGCCTTGAAATGACTGCGACATGTGGTTGAGCGAGCGGTCGGTGTAGACCACTGAGTACTCGACCAGCCCATCGGGATCGATACTGGGATATAGCTTTGACATGGGGTGACTCCTTTGGCAGAGATGTCAGTGGTATCGACCCTGCCTTAAGCCTTGGCAAATGACAAGATTGCTCGGGATTGAATGGCGGCTTCTGTCGAGCGGCTGGCTGTTCCCCCTCAACTCTTTCAACACAGTGGGGAATAGCGCTTTATTTTTTGATCCGGCGTGATTGCCACGCAATCAAGTTCGTTCAAGCCAGGCACGGGCGATTTCTTCGCGCGTAGCAAACCAGACACCGCCGTGTTGTTTTGCGTACTCGATGAATTGCTTGATCGCCCTTACCCGCCCGGGACGGCCCACCATACGTGGGTGCAACCCGATGGACATCATGCGTGGTCCTTCAGCCGACTCCTCATAAAGGACCTCAAAGCTTTCTTTCATGTATTCGAAAAAGTCCGATGCCTGCGAAAGCCCCGGCGAGTTCCAGTAGCGGAAATCGTTCACGTCGGCGGTGTAAGGCACCACCAAATGACGCTTACCCTCGACTTCGACAAAGTAGGGAACATCGTCGTTGTAGGCATCGGAATCGTAGAGAAAACCGCCCTCCTCAGCGACCAGCCGACGGGTGTTGACGCTGGCGCCATACCGGCAATACCAGCCAACGGGTCGCTTGCCACAGGTGCGTTCGAATGACTCGATTGCCAGGCGTATGTGCTCACGCTCCTGTTCCTCGGTCAGGCGAAACACTTCCTCCCAGCGATAACCGTGACTGCAAATCTCATGGCCACCCGCGACGGCGGCGCGAGCCACATCAGGGTTCTGCTCAAAAGCCACTGCGCAGGCATGAAAAGTTGCGCGAACCGATTGCTGGTCGAGAATATCCAGGATTCGCCAGATCCCGACGCGAGAGCCGTACTCATACATCGATTCCATCGCCAGATTGCGTGTGCCGTCGGGTATTGAATAGCTGCCCCATTCGGTCATTGATTCCTGGTCCGGGTCGCCCATGGCGAGCGAGCGTTCGGAGCCTTCTTCGTAGTTGATCACCAGGCTGATGGCCAAACGTGCGCCATTCGGCCAGGTGCCTTGCGGGCGTTGTCTTCCGTAACCCACTAAATCGCGTGCAGGTGAAACCATCGGGATATTCTCCTGAAGTGACTGGTTAAATAAGTACGTGGTGAAAGTCGCGACTTAGCAGTCGATATCTTTCAGCTGGTCGTGGCTAAAGGTGGTGTCCGATTGCCACTCGCTGAAGGCCAGCCCCATGGCCAGGGTTTGCGCAATACAGAACGAAGCGGTGAGCGAGCGAAATCCCAGTAATTCGGCGTCATTGACCTCAATCACCGTATCGGCCATCTGCCCGATAGGGCTCAGAACACTGTCAGTGATCGCTACCAGCGTCACGCCTGCGGCCCGCGCCTGACGACAAGCCTCAACGGTGTCATTGGCGTACGGTGGAAAGCTGACGGCTATCAGCAAATCATCATCGGCAATGGCGCTGACCTGCTCCGGCAACGTGCCGCCAGCACCGCTGATGTGCACGGTTCGCCGGCCCACACGACTCAACGCGTAGCTCAGATACGCCGCCACCGGAAAGGCACGGCGCATACCGATGACGAAGGTAGTGCGCGCGACTTGCAGATGGGCGATGGCGGCTTCGATATTGGCCTGCTCGCCGCCTTCGGCCAGGTGTTCCAAAGAAACGATATTGGCCTGGCTGAACTCACGCAGAATTCCGCCGACGTCACTCGGGTCCTCCAGCAACGTCTCACCGCCGTAGTGCCGAATACGCTCGCTGTGGGTGTCGGCAGCCTGTTGCAACGGTGCGCGGAAAAGCCGCTGCAAATCCTTGAAACCTGCAAAGCCAAGCGCCTGGGCCAGCCGAATATAGGCTGAAGGCGCAATGCTGAGCGCTTACCCAGTTCGGCCACCGTATTGAGTGCGATCTCATGCGGGTTGTCGATCAGGAATCGGGCAGCATCGCGCAGGCGACCGGTCAGTTGTTCGTGCTGGGCCGCGATACAGTCACGCAGCTCTGCAAGGGTTTCAGGTAAGGCCATAGTGAAGGCTCGTAAAATTAGAAGTGTGTACGCCGGTCAACGCAACGCATTGATTGCTTGATCCAGCGCAGTGATGAGGCGGTCGACTTCTTCCAGCGTGTTGTAATGCGCCAACGACACCCGCACTACCCCGCCAAACTGGTCAAGCCCAAGGGCTTCGATAAGTCGCCGTGCATAGAAGTCACCAAAACGAATGCCGATCCGATGCTCATCGACCCTACGCACAACAGCCTCTGACTGAACGCCCTCAACCACGAAACTGATCGTTGGCACTCGATTGCTGGTATTCGCTTTGCCAATGATCCGAACGCCCTCGCGCTGGCGCAAAAATGCCAGCAGACGCTCGGCGAGCAAATCCTCCTGCACCTCGAAGGCATCGAACGCAGCCTGCATGCACTTGCGCTCGCTACCTTGCGCGCCAAGCCGGGTGCTGATGTCGAGCAAATAGTCGGTAATGCCGATGCAACCGAATGACAACTCGTAGTTGACGTTGCCCGGTTGCAATTTGTAAGGCACCACATCCTGACCGATAAAGAAGTGGTTAAGACTCGGCAATTCCAGCAACAGATAGCGGCGTCCCCAGAGTACGGCAAAGTGCGGGCCGAACGTTTTATAGAAGCTATAGACGTAGAAATCGGCGCCGCTGGCCTGAACATCCACCAGACGGTGTGGTGCATAAGCGACGGCGTCCACGCACAGCTTGGCGCCCACCGCATGGACACGCCGCGCAACCTCGGCGACTGGATTGACCGAGCCGAGAATATTCGAGGTGTGGGTCATGGCCACATAACGGGTTTTGTCATTGAGCAAGACCTGCAGGTCATCCAGCTCCAGCTCACAGCTGTCGCGGTTGACCTGCCATACGCGCAAGGTCGCACCACGGTCTTCGCAAAGCTTGACCCATGGGCCGATGTTGGCCTCGTGATCGCAATTGGTGACGATGATTTCATCGCCCTGGACAATTGACGGTGCGATGGCGCGACACAGTATTTGCAGCAAGTGGGTGGTCGAGCCGCCCATGATCACTTCTTCGGGATGCTCGGCGTTGATCAACTGCATGACGGAGTGACGTGCCTGCATCACTCGCTCGCCAGCGTCGACGGAAGGTTGATAGGAAGCGCCCAGTTGCACGCTGCTGTTAAGCAGGTAATCCGTGACCCGGTCAGCGACGGCACTCAGCACCATCGAACCACCGGCGTTATCCATGTAGGCGTATCCACTGGCCAGACCTGGAAATTGCTTGCGAACGTAATCGATATCGAGAGGATTCACTCTTCTTTCTCCAGCCTGATTCAGTGGTGCAAGATGGCCTGCAGGAACGCTTGCGTGCGGGGTTCCTGAGGTGCGGTAAAAAAGGGTTCCGGGATGTTCTGCTCAACAATGCGTCCGCTTTCCATGAAGATCACCCGATCGGCGACCCGGCGGGCAAAGCCCATTTCGTGAGTCACCACAACCATCGTGACGCCGGAGCGAGCAAGGTTCTGCATGACATCGAGTACTTCGCCAACCATTTCCGGGTCCAGTGCCGAAGTCGGTTCGTCGAACAGAATTGCGCGAGGTTCCATGGCCATGGTTCGGGCGATGGCAACCCGTTGTTGCTGGCCGCCGGACAATTGGCTCGGGTATTTGTGGGCGTGATCGCCCATGCCGACCTTCACCAATAGTTCCTTGGCCCTGGAGTGCGCATCACGCCGACTCAGCCCGCGAACACGGATCGGCGCCAGCGACACGTTGTCGAGAACAGTGAGGTGCGGATAGAGGTTGAAGCTCTGAAACACCATACCTACTTCACTACGGATGGCGCTCAGTCGCGGACCGTTTTCAACCCGCTCCCCCCCACGCGAATATCGCCCTGCTGGTAGTCTTCAAGCAGATTGATGCAGCGAATCAAGGTCGATTTCCCCGAACCAGACGGGCCAAGAATGACCACCACTTCACCCTCTTCAACCTGCAAATTGATATTGCTTAACGCCTTGAAGCTGCCGTAGTACTTGTCGAGATTTTCGATGTCGATCAACGTGCTCATGCGGTTTTTCCTCCAGAGGCGTTACGACGCTCAACCCAGCTGACCATTTGTACCAGCGGCAACAGCAGCAACAGATACAGCAAGGCAGCCCCTACCAGCGGTGTCGGGTTGGCAGCCAGTGCCTGCGCCTGGGTTGCCTGCTTCAGCAAGTCAGGCATGGCGACGACTGAAGCGAGCGCCGTGTCTTTCATGACGTTGATGCAGTTGCTCGTCATGGGTGGCATCACGATGCGGATGGCCTGCGGCAAAACTACGTCGCGCATGGTGTTGAAGAAACTCATGCCTTGAGAAGCCGACGCTTCGAATTGGCCACGGGGAATGGCCTCGATGCCCGAACGAAAAATCTCCGCACTGTAAGCGCAGGAGACCAGCGAGAGCGCACTGGCAGCGGCCGCAAAAGACGACAGTCGAATGCCGACAAAAGGCAGCGCGTAATAGATGAGTACCAGTAAAACCAGCAGTGGAATAGAGCGCATGATATCGATGTAGATACGTGCAAGCGCTCGAACAGGTGCGTAGGAGTACAACCGCAGCAATGCCAGCAACAGCCCGCCCACCAGGCCCAGGGCAATGCTCACCACCCCAAGCAAAATGGTCACGCCCAAGCCGCGCATCATCAGCGGAAGCGAATCGACGAGCACGTTCCAGTTGAAGAATGTCTGCAAAAGATCCATGGGATACCTCGGTCAATACAAGTGGCGAACAGGCGTCGCCACTTACATGCATCAGCAGCAGGGCTTACTTGAGGACGGCGATCACTTTCAGGGTGCTCGAATCTTTATCGGCGTCGGCGCCGAACCACTCTTTGTGGATTTTTCCGAGCGTGCCGTCTTCTTTCATCTTGCTGATGATGTCGTTGACCTGATCGCTCATCGCCCAGCCTTTGGCGTGCATCAGCGAGTAGCGTTCACCGGTGGGAATACGCGCCACGATGGAGTATTGCGGTTTGTCCTTGATGTAGTAGAGCACCGCAGGAATGTCGCTGACGTAGCCATCGATTCGTCCGGAAGCCAGATCGAGCATGGCCGGCGATAGCCCTTCATAGCGCGAGACATCGGCGAACTTGTACTCGTCCTTGTGTTGGCCGATCCACATGTCGCCGGTAGAGCCAGTGTCGACACCAACCACCTTGTCGTTCATGTCGGCCAGGCTTTTGACCTTGGAAGTGGTCAGTGCGGTGAGCGACTGGTCGCTGTCGAAGTAAGGCTGCGCAAAGGCTACCGACTCCAGACGTTTCGGAGTGATAGTGATTGATGAGATAGCGATTTCAACACGTTTGGATTGCACGGCACTGAACAGGCCGTTGAAGGGAATATTGACGAACTCGACGCTTTTTCCGGCGCGTTTGGCCACTTCTTTTACAACATCGACTTCGAAGCCGACAAATTCACCTTTGGCGTCCTGAAACTCCCAGGGCACGTTGCCAACGTTAGCACCTACGGTCCAGTCAGCGGACCAGGCTGGTAGAGAAATTGCGGCCGTCATGAACAATCCCAACATCACTTTCGTTTTCATGTTTGCTCCCGATTGTTTGTTTTTTTAGGTGCTAACAGCGGTTGATCTCGTACAACGTGGGACCGAGAGTAAATCAATGAATTATTTATTTCAACACCACTTGTCCGTGAATTTTTTACTCCATCACCATCTTTAGTTTTCCTTAAGCGTCACGTCCAAAGGGCTGGTTACGGTCAGAACCGACCAAGGTGGCCGCGCGCAGCAGAATTCGCGGCAGGCAAAAAACGGCCAAAAGCAGCCGTTCAGCCCTTCGTGTGCAGCCACCCATGGCGCCATAGATAGCTGCGTTCGTACGTGATCAAACGTAACCTCACTCAACCAAGCCTTCTCGAACCATGTCGAAGAAGGTGGTCAGGATACGCCGTGAACTCTGCGCGCGCAGGCAGACCAGAGTCTCGGTGAAGCAGCGCTGGCAATCGATGATGGGCAAACCGCGAAGCCGCGAGTCCGAGCCAAGCTCGGCCGCCGACACGACACCAACGCCCATGCCAATCGCCACGGCCTCACGTGCCGCTTCACGCCCTTCCACTTCGATCGCCTTGCGAATATGCAGGCCCGCTGCTGCCATTTCCTCCTCCAGGGATAGGCGGGTGACTGAACCTTTTTCCCGGAGAACCAGGGGCGTGTCATCCAAATCAGCGAGGCTGATTGATTGGCGTTGTGCCCAAGGATGGTCAAGCGAAACGAAAGCGTGCATCGGATCGCTCCGCAGGTGCAATGTCTGAAGGCGTTCATCTTCGATGTTGCGTCCCAGCAGGGCAATGTCTGCCTGATGGCCGAACAACCGTTGCAACACCTCATCAGTATTGGCGGTTTCAATCTTCACATCGATACCGGGGTAGCGACTGCAAAAGCGTGCGACATAAGGCAACACATGCACCGGCGCATCCACCGCCAGATTCAAGGTTCCAGTCGAGAGGGTGCGGTAGTCCATCAGCATGTCGTGGGCATCCACACTGATATCGAACAGACGCCGGGTCAGGCCGAACAGCCGTTCCCCCACTTCCGTCAAGCGCACCAGACGCTTGTCACGGTAGAACACCATCACCCCGTAGTAATCCTCAAGTTTGCGAACCTGGTCGGACACCGCCGGTTGAGACAGGCAAAGCTGTTCGGCCGCCCGCGTGAAACTGCCGTTGACTGCAACGGCGTGGAAAGCCTTGAGCTGGGTATGGGAAATAGTCATTGGGGAAGTCTTTGCATAGGTTCAACTTATTCATGCATACGTTAAATCGATTTTATTTATAAACGATGGACTGCAAACATGGTTTTCGCAAGTCCACAGAGCACTGTCTTCAACAGTGCCACCCCTCGTACCCACCGGGAATGCTTGATGGAAATTGAACGTTTCGCCGCGATAAAACGCCGTTCGGACATGGTCCGGTACGACAACCATCTCTACATCGGAGGCCAAGTCGCCACGGACCTCAGTGGCGATATCGAAGCACAGACTCACGAGGTGCTCGCCGGTATCGAGCAGCTATTGTTGAATGCCGGTAGCAGCCGCAAGCAGGTGCTTTCGGTGCGCATCCTGCTCGCCCATCGCGAGGACTATGCAGGGCTCAACAGGGTCTGGGACGAGTTCTTTCCCGAAGGCCATGCCCCCACACGAGCTTGCACCCTGGCGGATTTGATCGACCCCGGTTGGCGCGTGGAAATGATTGTGGTCGCCGCGTGCGCCTGATTGCGTCCTGACTATTGCCCCGAATCAATCAACGGAGATGACCCAATGCGCCCCTACTGGCTCGACCAGGCTCTGCAAAACCAATCCGCCACGCCTTGTCCGCCGCTGCAGCAGGACACCCGCGCCGATGTCTGCATCGTCGGTGGCGGTTACACAGGCTTGTGGACCGCGGTCATGATCAAGGAACAGAACCCCGAACTGGACGTTGTCATCGTCGAAGCCGACATTTGTGGTGCCGGCGCCAGCGGGCGCAACGGCGGCTGCGCGCTGTCCTGGTCGGCCAAGTACTTCACCCTGGAGCGCTTATTTGGCGTCGAAGAGGCGGTACGCCTGGTCAAGGAATCGGAGCAGAGCATTTACGCCATCGGCAGCTTTTGCGAAAAGTACGGGGTTGATGCCGACTACCGTCTCGATGGCACGCTCTACACCGCGACAAACCAGGCCCAGGTCGGCTCGACCGACGGGGTGATCGCAGCGTTGGAGCGCAATGGCATCAACTCTTTCTCCAAATACGCGCTAGCTGACGTGCAGCGTATGGCGGGTTCGACCCGGCACATTGAAGGCTGGTTTTCGCCAGCGGCTGCCAGTGTGCAGCCGGGCAAGCTGGTGCGCGGTCTGCGTCGGGTCGCGCTGGATCTAGGCGTGCGAATCTACGAAGGCTCGCCGATGACCGGCCTGGAACAAGGGCTGCCGGCCACCATCAAGACTCAGGGCGGGAAAGTGGTCGCCGATCGCGTAGTGCTGGCGATCAACGCCTGGATGGCACGGGCTTTTCCAGAATTCGAACGTTCAGTAGCCATCGTCTCCAGCGACATGATCATCACCGAGCCGCGACCTGATCTGCTCGAGCGCATCGGCCTGACCAACGGGGTTACCGTGCTCGACTCGCGGATCTTCGTGCACTACTACCACAACACCCCGGACGGCCGGATCATGCTCGGCAAAGGTGGTAACACCTTCGCCTACGGCGGGCGCATGCTGCCGGTATTCGACCAACCGTCACCCTACGCGGGGTTGTTGCGTAACACCCTCGCGGAGTTCTTTCCGGAATTTGCCGATGTTGGCATCGCCTCCACCTGGAATGGCCCGTCCGATCGCTCGGTCACGGGGCTGCCTTTCTTCGGCCGTATGGGCACAAATGGCAATATTTTCTATGGTTTCGGCTATTCCGGTAGTGGCGTCGGCCCCTGTCATATGGGAGGGCAAATCCTCTCATCCCTGGTTTTGGGGTTGGACAATCCTTGGACACGCTCGCCACTATTGCAAGGCCCCCTCGGCCATTTCCCACCGGAGCCTATTCGCTACCTGGGCTCACTGATGGTGCGCAACGCCGTTCGCCGCAAGGAGCAAGCGGAAGACCACAATCAACGGCCAGGTCGACTGGATGTGCGTCTGGCAAAATTCGCCGCGGCTGCCGGCAAGGCGGACAAGGGGTAAAGCCTCGATCACACAGCGAAACCTTTACGCTTGCCAACAAAAAACCGCCGGGCTATTGGCCGGCGGCTTTTCTGTTTTCAACACTTTCAGGACGCAGGCGCGGTGCGCTTCGATTAATCTTCGCAATAGAGTTTTGGTACCCGGCGCAGGTTGCAGAAGATCTGATAAGGAATCGTGTCCGCGGCCGCCGCCACGTCGCTGGCGAGGATATCTTTGCCCCACAACTCGACGGGCGAACCGAGGCCGGCTTGCGGTACATCGGTCAGGTCGATGCAGAGCATGTCCATCGACACGCGGCCGATCAACTGGCTGCGCTGCCCGGCCACCAGCACCGGCGTACCGGTGGGTGCCTGACGCGGATAGCCGTCGGCATACCCCATGGCCACCACCCCCACACGCATCGGCTTGGGTGTAATGAATTTCGCACCGTAACCAATTGGTTCACCGGCCGGCAGTTCACGCACACTGATCACTTTCGACTCCAGCGTCATCACCGGTTGCAAGCGTGAGGCGACTGCGTTGGCTTCTTCAAACGGCGTCGCGCCATACAGCATGATGCCCGGACGCACCCAATCGCTCGGAATCTGCGGCCAACCCAGCACCGCCGGCGAATTGCGCAGGCTGATCTCGGCCGACAAACCCTGACGCGCCGCTTCAAATACCGCAACCTGCTCGGCGCTGGACTGCTCGTGCAGTTCATCGGCCCGGGCGAAGTGGCTCATCAATACAACCTTTGCCACCTTGCCGCTGGCCAGCAGCCGTTGATAGGCCGCCTGATAATCCTTTGGATGCAAGCCCACCCGATGCATGCCCGAATCCAGCTTTAGCCAGACCGTGATCGGCTTGCTCAGCGAAGCTTTCTCGATGGCTTCAAGCTGCCAGAGCGAATGCACCACACACCAGAAATCATGCTCAACAATCAGCGACAACTCGTCAGCTTCGAAGAACCCTTCCAGCAGCAGGACCGGCGCACGAATGCCGGCCGCGCGCAGTTCCAGTGCCTCTTCGATACAGGCTACGGCAAACCCGTCCGCCTCGGCTTCCAGCGCCTGGGCGCACCGCACCGCGCCATGGCCATAGGCATCGGCCTTGATCACCGCGAGGGCTTTGGCTCCCGTGACTTCACGGGCAATTTGGTAATTTTGACGCAGGGCTTGAAGGTCGATCAGGGCACGGGCAGGACGCATGGTGGCAGCCTTTATTGGCAGTTTCATGAGAAATGAAAACCGACGCTGTCACACGGCGATTTCGCCGTGCGCAACGCTTGGTGTCGAATTGGCTTATACGTTCTCGCTCATTGTTGAACTGGCGCTGGAGCGCCCTGCACTGCTGGCTCCGATGTACCACTGTCGTAACGGGAAATATCGAGGCCTTCGGCGCTGATCTGCGGCGTTCTTTTCGCCATCAGGTCAGCCAGCAAGCGACCGGAGCCACAAGCCATGGTCCAGCCGAGTGTGCCGTGACCGGTGTTCAGGAACAGGTTCTTGAACGGTGTCGCGCCAACGATCGGCGTGCCATCCGGGGTGGTCGGACGCAGGCCGGTCCAGAAACTGGCCTGGGCCAGATCGCCGCCCTGAGGATAAAGGTCGTTGACGATCATCTCCAGGGTTTCGCGCCGACGCGGGTTCAGCGACAGGTCAAAACCGGCAATCTCCGCCATGCCGCCGACGCGGATGCGGTTGTCGAAACGGGTGATCGCGACCTTGTAGGTCTCGTCGAGAATGGTCGAGGTCGGGGCCATGGCCGGGTTGGTGATCGGCACGGTCAGCGAGTAACCCTTGAGCGGGTACACCGGCGCCTTGATCCCCAGCGGCTTGAGCAATTGCGGCGAGTAGCTGCCGAGCGCCAGCACGTAGCGGTCTGCGGTTTCCAGCTTGCCATCGATCCACACACCGTTGATGCGATCACCGGCGTAGTCGAGTTTCTGGATGTCCTGGCCGAAGCGGAATTCCACACCCAGTTTCACCGCCATTTCGGCCAAGCGGGTGGTGAAGATCTGGCAGTCGCCGGTCTGGTCGTTCGGCAGGCGCAGGGCGCCGGCGAGGATGTCGGTGACGCTGGCCAGCGCCGGCTCAACGCGGGCAATGCCGGCGCGGTCGAGCAGTTCGAACGGTACGCCGGACTCTTTCAGCACCGCGATGTCTTTGGCGGCGCCATCCAGTTGAGCCTGGGTGCGGAACAATTGGGTGGTGCCGAGGCTGCGGCCTTCGTAAGCAATACCGGTTTCGGCGCGCAATTCGTCGAGGCAGTCACGGCTGTACTCGGACAGGCGGACCATCCGCTCCTTGTTCACCGCGTAACGGCTGGCGGTGCAGTTGCGCAGCATCTGCGCCATCCACAGGTACTGATCGATATCGGCAGTGGCCTTGATCGCCAGCGGTGCATGGCGCTGCAACAGCCATTTGATGGCTTTGAGCGGCACACCCGGCGCCGCCCACGGCGAGGCATAACCCGGCGACACCTGGCCTGCGTTGGCGAAACTGGTCTCCAAGGCAGCAGCCGGCTGACGGTCCACCACCACCACTTCAAACCCGGCACGAGCCAGATAGTAAGCACTGGCGGTACCAATCACACCGCTACCAAGCACCAGTACGCGCATGTTCATTCCCTCTAAGTGGCTAACCGCTGAAATTGTTGTAGGTCTCGTTCGGCGCAGTCTAAGAAAGAACAACCAGTGGTTTTCACTATATAAATACTTATATTTGGCGATAATTATCGGAATAAACGCTTTTTACGGAGGTGTATCCCCTATTCGCAGCAACAATTAAAGCAAGCCTGAGCGAAACAAAATCAGCTGCAGAATCCTGCGAATCGTGCAGGCGGTGGGGTTTCTCACTCAAACGAGCAGCGGAGAAAAGTACTTCTTTCGACCCCGTACCGAGCGAGTCCGCGCCCGAAGCGCGAAAGGTATTTTCCGGGATGGCATCGAATCGCAAGCTCAACTTGGGCACTTACGTAAGTCCAAGAGATGCATCGTCATGGGAAGAGATTTGAACTTACAAACCCGAATTGAACGCATAGATAGATCGAGGCTGACTTACAGCAGTGACGCAATCCAACTTATAAGCTCAGCTTGTATCTGAAGTGTGATAAATCGATTTCAGTTATTTTTCGTCAGGTGTTTTTATCAATCCGTGCATCACTCCCCACAAAAATAACACCGCCGGAGAAGATCATGACCAAAGCCGAATTCCCGATTACCCAGCCGCTGGCAACGCCAGCCATGGGTGAGCCCTACCTGCTGACCCCAGGTCCACTGACCACTTCCAAAGCCACCAAGGAAGCCATGCTCCGCGACTGGGGTTCATGGGATGGTGCCTTTAACCAAGTCACCGCCGAAGTTCGCCAGAGCCTTCTTGGCATGGCGGGCGTGCAGGACGATAGCTTTGCGTGTGTGCCTCTGCAAGGCAGCGGCAGCTATTCGGTAGAGGCGGCTCTGGCCACCGCTATCCCGCGTGACGGCAAAGCGTTGGTGCTGATGAACGGCGCCTACGGCCAGCGCGCCACCAAAACGCTGGAATACCTTAACCGCGCCTACATCACTCTGGACAAGGGTGACTACCTGCCACCGCAGCCCGATGAAGTGGACGCTCTGCTCAACGCCAATCCGGATGTGACCCACGTCTTTGTGGTCCACTGCGAAACCAGCTCCGGCATCCTCAACCCTCTGCGCGAGATCGCCGACGTGGTGAAGGAGCACGGCAAGAGCCTGATCATCGACGCCATGAGCACCTTCGGCGCAGTGCCGGTGAACGTCAAAGAAATCGCCTTTGACGTGCTGGTGTCCTCGGCCAACAAGTGCATCGAGGGCATCCCCGGCTTCGGCCTTGTGATCATCCGTCGCTCCGTGCTGGAGTCCGCTAAAGGTCGCGCCAACTCGCTATCCCTCGACCTCTACGAGCAGTGGGTTTACATGGAACGCACCGGCCAGTGGCGCTTCACCCCGCCTACCCACAGCGTTGTAGCCTTCCACAAAGCCCTCGAACAGCACGCGACCGAAGGCGGCGTGCATGGTCGTTTGGCGCGCTATACGCGCAACCGCGACGTCTTGGTCAGCGGTATGCGTGAACTGGGTTTCCGGACCTTGCTGGAAGACTGCTGGTTATCGCCGATCATCACCACGTTCTTTTGCCCTGAGCATCCAAACTTCGAGTTCATGCGTTTCTACGATGAGCTCAAGACCCGCCAATTCATCATCTACCCAGGCAAGCTGACCGTGGCCGAAAGTTTCCGCATCGGATGCATCGGCCAGATCGACGAACACATCGTCCATCAGTTGCTACGCGCTATCGCTGACAGCCTCGTCGCGATGGGCGTGGAAATGGAAGCGACCTAACCGATTTCCCCTTTCGGGTCGCCGCCACTCTGGGTGTGTCGGGGCGGGTGTTGGGATCGCACCCTCTTTACGGCGACCTCTTTTCCATGGATCTGGTCATTCACAGCTCGGCAGCGTCGAGCAGGAGCCAGCGATACGCCTATCCAAAAATCTGATGTCTGACGCCAGAAGCCACAAGCCATAAACCTCGCCTACTGCAATTTATTCAGTTCGCTTGGACTGGGTTGCGGCACCCAA
Organism: Pseudomonas sp. S2_F03; assembly: GCF_054668335.1. NCBI lineage: Bacteria > Pseudomonadati > Pseudomonadota > Gammaproteobacteria > Pseudomonadales > Pseudomonadaceae > Pseudomonas > Pseudomonas sp. S2_F03. The sequence goes on from NZ_CP162759.1 coordinate 309,132, forward strand.
AACAAAAACAAAAACAACTTTTTGCGCTGTACGGCAACCCATACGGGATCAGAACACCATGAACAAGAACGCAGCAAGCCCTCTCGCAACCGGCTGGAAATCTCTCCAGCGTTGGCGCGTGCAAATTTTTCTCATTACCTGGGTGGCCTATGCCGCCTTCTACTTTACCCGCAAGGCGTTTTCTGTTGCCAAGCTAGGTATCGGCGAAGACCCGAACTTCATGCTCGAAAAGGCCATGATGGCCAATCTCGACGCCCTCTATCTAACCGCGTACGCCGTGGGACAGTTTCTTTGGGGTAACTTCTCTGACCGATTCGGTCCAAGGGTTGTGGTACTTAGCGGACTCGTCGTCTCCGCGCTAGCCGCGCTGCTTATGGGTACCTACGCCACCTTACCGATTTTCGCCTCCTGCATGCTAATCCAGGGCCTTGCCCAGTCCACCGGATGGTCTGGTCTATGTAAGAACGTCGGCAGTTTCTTCACCACTGGCGAACGGGGTCGCGTACTGGGTTACTGGTGCACCTCCTACGCCTTCGGCGGTCTGGTGGCCACGCCGTTTGCCGGTTGGTGGGCCTACAACGCTTACCACGACTGGCGCATCGCGTTCATTAGCAGCGCTGTCGTGGTGCTGGTGGTGGCGGTGCTGTTTTTCTTCCTGCAACGCAACACGCCGGAAGACGTCGGTCTGCCTCCTGTCGAGACCGAGATCGAACCCGTCAGCAATGTCGTCGTTCCGCGCGAAAGCATGTGGGCCGGCTTGCGCATCGTAATGAAAAACCGAACCGTGATGGTGCTCGGCCTAGCCTATTTCATGCTCAAACCCGCGCGCTACGCCATCCTCTTGTGGGGCCCGGTAATTATCTACGAACGGATGCCCGAAATTGGCAAGGTGGCCTCCGCCATCGTCCCAACCTCTTTCGAGCTGGCAGGTCTGATCGGTCCGATCCTCATCGGTATCGCATCGGATAAGTACTTCGGCGCTCGTCGTATACCGGCCTGTGTCCTTAGCCTGGTTGTCCTCACTATTTGCCTTGGCCTGTTCGTTCCTGCCATGCAGAGCGGCAGTCTGTACATGGTGGTCGGCCTGCTATTCATGATGGGTCTGACGCTTTACGGGCCGGATTCGATGATCAGCGGCTCGGCTGCCATTGACTTCGGCAGCAAAGATGGAGCTGCCTCCGCCGCTGGATTCGTTAATGGCTGCGGGTCGGTAGGTGCGGTCCTCGGCGGTTTGCTGCCGGGTTACTTCGACACCCTCACCGTGTTCCTGGTCTTCACCGGCGCAGCACTTCTGGCCAGCCTGATGTTGGTTCCATTTTGGAACAGCCGCCCGAAAACAGCGGAAAACCCGCAGTTGGTATCGACGCCGGTACAACCGGTCATCGTCGGCACCACCCCCTGAACTCGTACTACCAACCTACCCTACGCTGGAGTGATCATCATGCACTACAAAAACCTTCCCACCTGCAAGCAGTGGTCCTGGACTGGGCGGGCACCGTCGTTGACTTCGGTTCTTTCGCACCGACTCAGATTTTCGTTGAAGCGTTCGGTGAATTCGGCGTTGCCGTTTCCCTGGAAGAAGCTCGTGGCCCGATGGGCATGGGCAAGTGGGACCATATCCGCACCTTGTGCAATGAGCCACAGATCGCCGCACGCTACCATGCCGCCTTCGGCCGATTGCCAACCGATGATGATGTCACTGCCCTCTACGAACGCTTCATGCCTTTGCAGATCGAAAAGATCGCCCTGCACTCGGCGCTGATCCCAGGCGCTCTTGATACGATCAATGGCTTACGCGACAAGGGTCTGAAAATCGGCTCTTGCTCAGGCTACCCGGCCGTAGTCATGGAAAAAGTCGTAGAGCTGGCGCGCAAGAACGGCTATGTCACTGACCATGTGGTTGCTACCGACGAAGTACCCAATGGCCGCCCGCACCCTGCTCAGGCTCTGGCAAACGTGATCGCTTTGGGCATCAGTGATGTGGCTGCCTGCGTCAAGGTCGACGACACCTGGCCGGGCATTCTCGAAGGCCGTAGCGCGGGCATGTGGACGGTCGCATTGACCTGCTCCGGCAATGCATTGGGGCTGACCTATGAAGAATTCAAGGATCTATCCCTGGAGGAATTGTCCGAGGAACGCGCACGCATCATCAAGATGTTCGAAGGCTCTCGCCCGCACTACCTGATCGACACCATCGTTGAGTTGCCGGGCGTCATTGAAGACATCAATGCCCGTCTCGCGCGTGGAGAAACCCCTCAGGGCTCCTGACCCTGCAAGGCTCGTTCAAATGACAGTGGCCGTCCCACGGGCGGCCACAACCAAAAACAACAAGAGAACACCACCATGAACTACGCCCATCCAGGCACTCCCGGTGCCATCGTTTCCTTCAAGTCCCGTTACGGTAACTACATCGACGGCGAGTTCGTCGCGCCGATCAAAGGTCAGTACTTCACCAATACCTCACCAGTGAATGGCCAACCGATTGCAGAATTCCCCCGCTCCACCGCCGAAGACATCGACAAGGCCCTGGACGCGGCTCACGCCGCTGCCGAGGCCTGGGGCAAAACCTCAGTTCAAAACCGCTCCCTGGTGCTGCTGAAAATTGCCGACCGCATCGAACAGAACCTGGAACTGCTGGCCGTCACTGAAACCTGGGACAACGGCAAAGCCGTACGGGAAACGCTGAATGCCGACATCCCGCTGGCTGCCGACCACTTTCGCTACTACGCCGGCTGCATCCGCGCCCAGGAAGGTAGCTCCGCCGAGATCGACGAACACACCGCGGCCTATCACTTCCATGAACCGCTGGGCGTGGTCGGGCAGATCATCCCGTGGAACTTCCCGATCCTGATGGCCGCCTGGAAGCTCGCCCCGGCCCTGGCCGCCGGTAACTGCGTGGTGCTCAAGCCTGCCGAGCAAACTCCGCTGGGCATTACCGTGCTGATGGAGCTGATCGGCGACCTGCTGCCGCCGGGCGTGCTGAACGTGGTGCAAGGCTTCGGCAAAGAGGCCGGCGAAGCGCTGGCCACCAGCAAGCGCATTGCCAAGATTGCCTTCACCGGCTCAACCCCGGTCGGCTCGCACATCATGAAATGCGCCGCCGAAAACATCATTCCGTCCACCGTGGAGCTGGGTGGCAAATCGCCGAACATCTTCTTCGAAGACATCATGCAGGCCGAACCGTCCTTCATCGAAAAAGCCGCTGAGGGCCTGGTGCTCGCCTTCTTCAACCAGGGCGAAGTCTGCACCTGCCCGTCCCGCGCCCTGGTGCAAGAGTCGATCTACGACGACTTCATGAAAGTCGTGATGAAAAAAGTCCTGTCGATCAAACGTGGCGACCCGCTGGACACCGACACCATGGTCGGCGCCCAGGCATCCGAGCAGCAATTCGACAAAATCCTTTCGTACCTGGAAATCGCCAAGGGCGAAGGCGCCGAGCTGCTGACCGGCGGCAAGGTAGAAAAACTCGAGGGCAACCTGGCGACCGGGTATTACATCCAGCCGACCCTGCTCAAGGGCACCAACAAAATGCGCGTGTTCCAGGAAGAAATCTTTGGCCCGGTGGTGAGCATCACCACCTTCAAGGACGAAGCCGAAGCCCTGGCCATCGCCAACGACACCGAGTTCGGCCTCGGTGCCGGCCTCTGGACCCGCGACATCAACCGCGCCTACCGCATGGGCCGCGCCATCAAGGCCGGTCGTGTGTGGACCAACTGCTACCACCTATACCCGGCGCACGCCGCGTTTGGCGGCTACAAAAAGTCCGGCGTCGGCCGTGAAACCCACAAGATGATGCTCGATCACTATCAGCAGACCAAAAACCTGCTGGTGAGCTACGACATCAATCCGCTGGGCTTCTTTTAAAGCTCAGCCACGGCTGCAGTAACAGACCGAGTCAGGCATCTCGACAGCAAACCTTGTTGTCGAGATGCCTTGAACTCAGATCGACGAATTGATTGCTAGACCCTTCGGAGTCCTCGATGAAAATCCGTTACAAGGTGAGCCTTGTGGCTGCTTGCGTGCTGTTCGTGACGACCAGTCTTCTATCGTTGGCTCAGGTAGAGCAGATACGTACGATTTTGCGTCACCAGGTAGAGGCGAGCATTTCCGAATCGAGCAATGCTGTGGCACGTCAGATCGAAAACTGGCTGAACGGCAAACTACGTCTGATGGATTTGGCATCCCAAGCGATCGACCGCCAGTACAGTGTGCAGGCGACCCAACGAATCATCGATTCGCCCATCCTGAAAGATGAATTCAAGTTGGTATTCGGCGCCCTTGAGTCTGATGGAAAACCCATCAAGAACACGGCCTCCTGGAATCCAAAACCTGATTATGACGGTCGCATCCGTCCTTGGTACGCGGCCGGAAAGGCCAGTCACCAAGCCGTTTTAACCGAGCCCTACAAAGATTCCACTACGGGTGAAATTCTAATCTCGACAGTCGCGCGGATCAGCGACGCAGGTCAGGTGCTCGGGGTATTTGGCGGTGACATCAGCCTGACTAACGTTGCCGATGCCATTAATACATTGGATTTCGGTGGAGCCGGTTATGCGTTCTTGCTAAGTAAAAGTGGCAACATCATTTCCCACCCGGACGCTGAACTGAACGGCAAGCCCTACAGCCAGCTGTTCGCAGGAAACGTCTTGCCCCTCGACAGTCAGCTTCAGGAGGTCCGCAACGGTGGAAAGTCCCTCCTGGTGTCCTTCATTCCGCTCTCTGATCTTAAGGGCATGGATTGGTACATCGGAGTGGTCCTGGATCAGGACATCGTCATGGCTGCAGCTCACATTCTGAGTTGGCGAGCCGTCATCGGCACCGGGATTGGAGTGTTGCTTAGCCTGTTGGTGTTGGGGCTGCTGGTTAGGCGGCTACTCCGCCCCCTGGATCAACTCAAAGATTCGTTGGCCGACATCAATCGCGGAGAAGGCGACCTGACCCGTCAATTGCCCGTGGTCGGCAATGATGAAATTGCGCTGGTCGCCGGGGAGTTCAATCAGTTCCTGCAGAACCTGAAAGCGCTCATTGGCGATGTGAAAAGTAGTTCACAGCAGGTCCGCGAGAGCACCACAGCGACGTCATGTGAAGCAGATCAGGCCGCCCACCGCGTACAGATTCAATTACAGGAACTGGATCAACTCGCCACCGCCATGACCGAGATGGCCTCGACAGCCGAGGACGTGGCGCGCAATGCTCAAGCCGCTGCCGAGGCGGCGATCGTTGCCACCGAGGAAACAGCAGACGGGGTGGCCCTGGTCTCGAAGTCAACGGGGGCGATCAAGCGTTTGGCTGACGAGATGGACGACACCGGTCATGCGATTAATGAATTGTCCACGCTCAGTCAACGCATCGAATCGATCGTGGCGGTCATCACCAGCATCGCCGACCAAACCAATCTGCTCGCGCTCAATGCGGCCATCGAGGCGGCACGTGCCGGTGAATCGGGACGCGGTTTCGCCGTAGTGGCTGATGAGGTGCGCTCCCTGGCCTTTCGTACTCAGCAATCCACTCAGGAAATACGCCTGATGATTGATCAATTGCAGACAGGTGTGAAACACGCCCAAGTGCGAATGCAGCAAAGCCGTGACACGGCCAGCAAGACTGCCGGGGACGCCAATGCAGCCAATGACACGCTCGAACGGATACGTGAGGCCATTTATCGCATCAATGACATGAACCTACAGATTGCCGCTGCCGCTGAAGAACAGAGCACCACGACCGAGGAAATCAATCGCAACACGACGAACATCCGCGATATCAGTCTTGAAGTATCCGCCAGTGCGGACAAACAGGTTCATCAATGCTCAGCGATGGTGGAGCACGTCGGCCATCAAGACAAACTTCTCGGTCGCTTCCGGATTTGAGTTTTGCAATCGCCCGAATGCTTGGGCTTCCGACCCGTTACAGATCACAAAAACAACTATTCCACCGAGGTAAGAAAGATGAGTGCGGCTTCCCTGTATCCCGTTCGTCCCGAGGTTCTGGCTAATACGCTGACTGACGAGGCGACCTACAAGGCCATGTACCAGCAATCGGTCGTCAACCCGGACGGTTTCTGGCGCGAACAGGCCAAGCGCCTCGACTGGATCAAGCCTTTCACCACGGTGAAGCAGACCTCCTTCGACGATCACCATGTCGACATCAAATGGTTCGCCGACGGCACGCTGAACGTTTCCTACAACTGCCTCGACCGTCACCTGGCCGAGCGCGGTGATCAGATCGCGATCATTTGGGAAGGGGATGACCCTGCCGAAAGCCGCAACATCACTTACCGCGAGCTGCACGAGCAAGTCTGCAAGTTCGCCAACGCCCTGCGTGGTCAGGATGTGCACCGCGGCGACGTGGTGACTATCTATATGCCGATGATCCCTGAAGCCGTGGTTGCCATGCTGGCCTGTACCCGGATCGGCGCGATTCACTCGGTTGTGTTCGGCGGTTTCTCCCCGGAAGCCCTGGCCGGTCGCATCATCGACTGCAAATCCAAAGTGGTGATCACCGCTGACGAAGGCGTTCGTGCCGGCAAGAAAATCCCGCTCAAGGCCAACGTCGACGACGCGCTGACCAACCCGGAAACCAGCAGCATCCAGAAGGTCATCGTGTGCCAGCGCACCGGTGGCGACATCAAGTGGAACCAGCATCGCGACATCTGGTTTGAAGACCTGATGAAAGTAGCGGGCAGCGTCTGCGCGCCGAAAGAGATGGGCGCCGAAGAAGCGCTGTTCATCCTTTACACCTCCGGTTCGACCGGCAAGCCGAAGGGCGTGCAACACACCACCGGCGGTTACCTGTTGTATGCGGCGATGACCCACGAGCGTGTGTTCGACTACCGTCCGGGCGAAATCTACTGGTGCACCGCTGATGTTGGTTGGGTCACCGGCCACAGTTACATCGTCTACGGCCCGCTGGCCAACGGCGCGACCACGTTGCTGTTCGAAGGCGTGCCGAACTACCCGGACATCACCCGTGTGGCGAAGATCGTCGACAAGCACAAGGTCAACATCCTCTACACCGCACCAACGGCGATCCGCGCGATGATGGCCTCGGGCACCGCCGCTGTTGAAGGCGCCGATGGCAGCAGCCTGCGTCTGCTGGGTTCGGTCGGCGAGCCGATCAACCCGGAAGCCTGGGACTGGTACTACAAGAACGTCGGCAAGTCCCGTTGCCCGATCGTCGATACCTGGTGGCAGACTGAAACTGGCGGCAACATGATGAGCCCGTTGCCGGGCGCTCACGGCCTCAAGCCGGGTTCGGCGGCACGTCCGTTCTTCGGTGTGGTGCCGGCCCTGGTGGATAACCTGGGCAACATCATCGACGGCGTTGCCGAGGGCAACCTGGTGATTCTCGATTCGTGGCCAGGCCAGGCACGTACGCTGTTTGGCGATCATGACCGTTTCGTCGACACTTACTTCAAGACCTTCCGCGGCATGTATTTCACCGGTGACGGTGCCCGTCGCGATGCCGATGGTTACTACTGGATCACCGGTCGCGTGGACGATGTGCTCAACGTGTCCGGGCACCGCATGGGCACCGCCGAAATCGAAAGTGCGATGGTTGCTCACCCGAAAGTCGCCGAAGCGGCGGTGGTCGGGGTGCCGCACGACATCAAGGGGCAGGGCATTTATGTCTACGTCACCCTGAACGGTGGCGAAGAGCCGAGCGAGCAACTGCGCCTGGAGCTGAAAAATTGGGTGCGTAAGGAGATTGGTCCGATCGCTTCGCCGGATGTGATTCAGTGGGCACCGGGGCTGCCGAAGACTCGTTCGGGCAAGATCATGCGCCGGATTCTGCGCAAGATTGCCGCCGCTGAGTACGATGGATTGGGCGATATCTCCACCCTGGCCGATCCGGGTGTGGTAATGCGGCTGATCGACACGCATCGCAGCATGAATGCGGCCTAATCATTCAGGCTTCATCCATGCTCCGACCGGAGGGGAAGGAATATCCGGCTTATGGCTTGTGTGCTGGATTTTTCGAAGCCCGTTGGAGAGTTGATCTATCAACTGAAGGTTGATCGCATGAAGGAAAGTATCTTGATACGCGCTGTCTCAGTTAGCTCTTGAGGGCAAGACAGTCATTCAGGTTCAAATATTTTCGCTGTAGGCCAGGTATGCGATCACATCGAGCGCTGAGTTTTTCAGAGGCGCTTTTCTGGTGTTTCCGTTGTTTTTTCAGTAGGAGTTTCCCGCTGAAGATTCCGTTTTGATTCATGCCCCCTATTTCAAAAATAAGATATGGATTTTGAACGCGACTCGAATATCTGAAATGGGGGGTGGCAACTGCACATCGCGACAGGCAGCCAAAAGCGATCATCCAGTCTTGAACACCAAAAAATCGATAGGACTGAATATGAGCGAACTACCGAGGTCCGGCGCGGGACATGATGATGCAACAAGGAAGAAAATCCATGCTGCCGTAGCTGCGAGAAACCTGGCAAGCGCATCGAACAATACCAAGTGGGATGAGCTGATCAACCATTTCCGCCAGCTTCAGGGTTGGCGTCCGTCTTACCGATCCAAGTCCGTCACAGGATATGTATCAGAATGGGATGTCGAATGGTTCGACATTGGCTTGTCGCAAGCAGTCCCCTCAAAAGGAAGGCTGCTTGCAGGTACAACCATTGACCATGCAAACGAAATATCGAAGGTCGTCGCACACATTGGATTCGAGTTTGACGTGCGCGCAGACGTTCTGAGAAGTTGGGGATACGTCCCAAAATCGTATGAAGACTTTCCACCTGCATGACAGGCTGAGATCAGCTGTCCGCTAAACCCTTCGACCATGTAATTGCAATGTCTAATCTGGACGCAGGGGCTGCAGTGGGCCGCTCTGCCGGTCGTAACCATGAAACATGGCGACTGTCTGCACATGTCAGAAACTGCCGAGATTCAGCCCGCGTTTCCAACCACCACTCGACCAGCCTCCCCTAAAAACATGTCAGACATTTCCTGGATTTCTGGAAGGCGTTCACGCGTTTAACGGCGCCTGTTTAAAGACATCCGAAGTTACTTCCCGAAGGCTACAAAACCTTGCGCCGTTACCTACGGCTAAGCCAGAATCCGCCGGCTTGTGCGTCGATGGCACGGGTTTTATCGTTTCCCGGTCGCTGAAAAACAGCGATCGGGTTTGGTAGCCCGTCTTTCACATGTCGCATAACGTCACCTTTTACAGATGCTTTTTAGGCATTCGTTTTTATGGTGGCCATGCGCAGGGCGCCCTCGGGCGCGCCGGATTTTCCATGTGGGCCGGTCTACCAACCTTCGTATGGCCACCACCTTTCGTTTGGTAGCGAAGGTGATGGCTCCGATAATCCCATATGGAGTTTCATCTATGTTCAAGGTAACGCCCAATCCACCAGACACCGAATCGCTAGACACCGACCCAGCCTCCCCCTACTCATCCCTCGATTCCAAAACTCCACGCCGCCGCCGAGCGTGCCCTCGATTTCTACCTCAACCCGGCGGCACTCATGAACGACACCCCACGCAAACCCAGCACCATCTACATCGTCGCGCCAGACGTCGACCATGAAACCTTGCTGGTTCAAACCTGCGAGAACCTGGCATCGGCCAGTGTCATGGCCAGCAACGTGGCGGCGTTGTTAGACGGCACCCACCGCAGTACCGTGCTGGCGCTGCAGCAGGTCATCATGCTGGGGGAATTGGCGGTGAATCGAATGCTCGATAACTTCTGTTCCGCCCAAGTAAGCACTCGCGCGTTAGCGAGGGGCTTGCCCTCCTCGCTCACGCGCGGATTTGTATCAATCTGTAGATTCTGCCGTGATCTTACACAGCGATACACAACGGCCGATTCACGACACACAGGCACTACATGAGGGTGTAACAGTCGCCACGTCGCCAGGAGGTCCATGACCCTGCGACCTGAACGATGAAGCCATCAAACCCTCAGCAGGAACCTGCCATGATCAATCAAATCGAGACTGTGCTTTACACCGGCAAGACCCACACCATTGGCGGCCGCGACGGTCAGTCCAAGAGTTCGGATGGACGCCTGGACATCAAGCTGTCCCCGCCCGGTTCGTCTGGCAGCGGCACCAATCCGGAACAGCTGTTGGCGGCGGGTTGGTCGGCTTGTTTCATCGGTGCTATGGGTAAGGCGGCAGTCGCGCTGAAGGTGACCCTGCCGAGCAACGTGGCCGTGGATACCGAGATCGACCTGGGCAAAACCGAGAACGCTTTTTTCCTTCAGGCACGTCTGAATGTCAGCCTGCCGGGCCTGGACCCGGCCGTCGCTCGTGCGGTGGTGGACGCGGCCCACCAGACCTGCCCGTACTCCAAGGCAACCCGCGGCAACATCGATGTCGAGATCAATCTGATTTGATCGCAACCCCTCGGCCAGCCTGCCTTTGGTGGCAGGTTGTGCCGATATTAGCTTTCCATCCTGTGACGCTTTTCCCAGGATGAAATCGGTCTAAAAAGCGCCCTTTACACAGCAGATGCTTTGCTATGCTCACTTATGTAGGTGAAGACGCAGACTGATGCGCAAGCGGATAGCAAGGAGACGTGGGGCACGTCCCGAAGGGTACACGGTTAGAAAGATCTCCGCGCTGAGATCCAGCCCTTACGCCGTGTGAAGCAGAAGTACATAACACTGTTCTGTCAGAGTCCTGATAAACCTTGTAAGCCAGAAACCAGCACTGGCCACCTACTCGAATTCCAAGCCCGCCTCGTGCGGGCTTTTTCGTTTCCGCCATTTACAAAACACCGTCCTCTCCACACCTTCGCACCACTCGTCGCCGAGGCCCCCTTCTCCCCCTTGACACTCATTGGGGTCTGTAGGATTATTATTGTATCGCATACGACATAACCGTATGCGACCAACAATCAAACTGTAGAGGATTCACCCCATGAGCAAAATCGAAAAAGTACTGGCCTCCGGCAAAACCCACACCACCCTGAGCGCTGTTGGTTTTACCTCGCGCGGTCATAACGGCAACCTCGATATCCAGCTGTCATCGCCAGGCAGCACCGCGCCTGCACACGTGTTCGAAGCCACCCAGCCGCACCCAAAAGCCGAGCAACTGTTCGCCGGTGCATGGTCGGCCTGCTACATCGCTGCCGTCGGCCTCGCCGCCAAGCAAAACAAAGTCGAACTGCCGTCCGACGTGTCGGTGGATATCGAAGTCGACCTCGGTCAAACCGGTAACGCCTACTTCCTGCAAGCCCGCCTGACACTGCGCGCACCCGGCCTGGATCACGCTGTTGCGACCAAACTGGCCCATGAAGCGGACCAGATCTGCCCATATTCAAAAGCGACTCGCGGCAACATCGACGTGGCCATCAACGTCCTCACGGCTTGAAGATCGGCCTTATAAACGCCCCCTACATATCGCATGCGACCAACACGCATGCGAAACAAACCGAACACATTCAAGAGAATCCTCATGAGCAAAATTGAAAAAGTCCTGGCCACCGGCAAAACCCACACCACCGCCAGCAGCACCGGCCACACGTCGCGCGGCCATAACGGCAGCCTCGACATTGCGCTCTCGTCGCCCGGCAACACCGCACCTGTACACGTGTTCGCCGCGACCCAGCCGCACCCGACCGCCGAGCAACTGTTCGCCGGCGCATGGTCGGCCTGCTACACCGCCGCTGTCGGGCTGGTGGCCAATGACATGAACGTGGTGCTGCCTGGGGATTTGTCCGTCGACATCGAAGTCGATGTCGGTCAGACCGGTCAGGACTATTTCCTCCAGGCGCGATTGACGCTGCGCGTGCCTGGCCTTGCGGACGACATTGCACGGACACTGGCGCACACTGCCGATCAAATCTGCCCGTATTCCAAAGCAACGCGCGGCAACATTGATGTGGACCTCAAGGTCCTGACGGCGTAAGAACCTGATCCAACTGGCTACTACTGAGGAGTGAGCACGATGACCACGCAAACCGAAACCGCCATCCTGGCCGGCGGCTGCTTCTGGGGCATGCAGGACCTGATCAGAAAAATGCCCGGCATCCTGTCTACCCGCGTCGGCTACTCGGGCGGTGATGTGGCCAATGCCACTTACCGCAACCACGGCACCCATGCGGAAGCGATCGAGATTGTCTTCAATCCGCAGGTGATCAGCTATCGCCAGATCCTGGAGTTTTTCTTCCAGATTCACGACCCGTCGACCGCCAATCGTCAGGGTAACGACATCGGCGTCAGCTACCGTTCGGCGATTTTCTATCTCAGTGAGGAGCAGCGCGACGTCGCCGAAGACACCGCGGCCGACGTCGATGCCTCAGGTCTGTGGCCTGGCAAAGTGGTGACGGAGATCGTTCCCGCTGGTCCGTTCTGGCAAGCCGAGCCGGAGCATCAGGATTACCTTGAAAAAGTGCCCAATGGTTACACCTGCCATTTCATTCGGCCGAACTGGAAACTGCCTAAACGTGCACTCTGAATCAATGACTTGGGTCCCGGCAACGGGCCCCAACGTTCATCAGGTATTAGTCTTCAACTTGGTCCACAACCGGGTACTCAACCGTGCAATGGCAGCCGGTAGTTCTTCTACGGTGAACAGTTTATCCAGCACACTTTTTGGCGGGTAAATCGCCAGGTCCTGCTTCACGGCCGGCACGACGTACGCATCAGCCGCACTGTTAGGGTTGGCGTAATGGATGCTGTTGCTGATGTTGGCAATCACTTGCGGCGTCAGCAGGTAGTTCATGTAGGTGTAGCCGTTCTTCTCGTGAGGCGCGCTCTTGGGCATGACCACCATGTCGAACCACAGCGTCGAACCTTCGTCGGGAATCGAGTAAGCGATGTCGATGCCGTTGTTGGCTTCCTTGGCACTCGCGGCGGCTTGCACAACGTCGCCATTGAACCCGATCACCGCGCAGACATTGCCGTTAGCCAGGTCGCTGATGTACTTGGAGGCATGGAAGTACTGCACGTAGGGCCTGATTTTGAATAACGCCTGCTCGGCTTTTTTGTAGTCCGCCGGTTCGTGACTGTGCGGTGGCAGGCCGAGGTAATTAAGGGTGATTGGCAGGACTTGCGTCGGGTTATCGATAATCGCCACCCCACACGCACTCAACTTTTTGATGTTGTCTTCATCAAAAAACAGTTTCCAGGAATGGGTGATGTCCGTGTTGCCGAAGATCGCTTTGATTTTCTCGACGTTGTAGCCAATACCCGCCGTGCCCCACATGTACGGATAGCCGTACTGGTTGCCCGGGTCGTTGACCTCGAGTTTTTTCATCAACGCCGGATCGAGGTTCTTCCAGTTGGGCAGCTGGCTCTTGTCGAGCTTCTGGATCGCCCCGGCCTTGATCAAGCGGGAGAGAAAGTGGTTCGACGGGCTGACTACGTCATAACCGGTGTTGCCGGTCATCAACTTCGATTCCAGGACTTCGTTGCTGTCGTGAATATCGTAAGTGGCCTTGATCCCGGTTTCCTTGGTGAAGTTGACCAGGGTGTCATCGGCAATGTAGCCATTCCAGTTGGAAATGTTGACCTGTTCTTCGGCATAGCTGACTGCCGACACCGTCGAGAGCAAGACCATCAGGGAAATCGTGTTAACGCGCATGTTCAATCACCTTTTTGTTCTTTTGTGATAACCGGGTTTCTAGAATTCTGTCTTTGCCCGAATGGTCTCTACGCGCATCCGAAGCATGGCACCGATGTCGAGCAACGGTCGCGGCGGCAGCCAGCCCGGCTGTGCGCGCTGCATCACCGAATCGAGCATTGGCGAGTCAATGCCTGAGGCCAGTTCCGCGAGCAACCGCCCCCACAACGTGCCGCGCGCCACGCCGGAACCGTTGCAGCCGGCCACGGCGTACACGCCCTCTTGCACCTGCGAAAATACGGCTGCCCGGAGCGCGAGGCGCTCAGGTGTCCGGTCCAGGTGTATTGGATGTCTTGCTCGCCCAGCCAAGGGAAACGCCGTTGCAAGCCGAGCACATGGTGCTGGCGACGGATCGACAGTTCGCTGGCGGACAAATCCCGGGAACGGTATTCCGCGGTGTTGCGGATCATGACCCGACGATCAGGGGTCAGCCGTACCGTGGCGCCGAGCGGCCGGGTCGACAAAACGCCCCACGGTTCCACGCTGCCCATGTTGCGAAACTCTTCGTCGCTTAATGGTCGTGTGAGACTGGCGCTGAGTTCCATGGCAAAGGTTCCGCTGCCCTGAATACCAGCGCGAGGCACGAAGGCGTTGAGGCACACCAGCACTTGCTTAGCCTCGATGCTGCCCTCGATGCCGTTGGCCCGCAGACGCCCTTTTGCCAGGCGTTCAAGACCGGTGATGTCGGTGTTTTCGTAGACGGTCACACGTTCCGGCAGCGCATCGAGCAAGCCTTGCACGTATTTGGCCGGTTGCAGCAGCGCATTGCCCTTGCCGCACCAGATCGCGGCGCGGTAATGCCCGGTGCCGAGTTTCTGCGCCAGTTGTTCACCTTCCAGATACTGCGCAGTTGCCCCGAGTGCCCGCAGCGTTTGCAACTTGGCCTCGACGTCGGTCAATTTGCGGGCATCGCTGACGGCAAAGTAGTAGCCCGAATCCCGAAACTCACACTGGATGCCGTGACGCAGAATCATCGCGTGCACCTCGGCATTGGCCGCACGTGAAATGGTGGTGTCCACCTCAAACCCGGCGAACCCGGGGTTGTCGATCAATTCATCGGTGCCCGGGTGTTCATGGGCCACCACAAAACCGGAATTGCGCGCCGAAGCACCTTGCGCAGCGCGCTGGCGGTCGACCACAACGATGCGCGCCTGAGGGTGCAATTGCGCGAGGGCGTGGGCGGCGCTCAAGCCGGTAATGCCGCCGCCGATCACCAGCCAATCGACTGTTTGGGGCCCTTTCAGACGATCACGTACTGGAGCGCTTTGAGCTTGCGCGATCCAGCCACATTCATTTTTCATGCGTCACCTGCCTAGACTCTTATTCCCGGCCTGCTCATGCGTGAATCGCATAGGCGATAAGTGATGGCAGCCGTCAGGGCTAGAATCTATTAGGTCTTCGGTGATACAACCAACGTTATAAAATCATTGAGCCATTCTGAAAACGCATGGATAAAATTCGCCACGTGCCCAACCTGCAGGCCTTGCAGGCGCTGGTGGAAGTCGCTGATGCCGGTAGCTTCACGCAAGCCGCGAACACGCTCTGCCTGACCCAAAGCGCCGTCAGCCGACAAATCCAGCAACTGGAGAGTCACTTCGGGGTGCCGCTGTTTGTGCGCAGCAGCCGCAGCCTTCGACTGACGCCGGAGGGCGAACTGGTGCTGACCAGTGCGCGCAGTATCCTTGAGCAACTGAAAACCCTCGAAGACCGCCTCTCCCCGCAAAAACGCCCGTTCCGTATCCGCATGCATGTGTCACTGGCGGTACGCTGGTTGTTGCCGAAACTGAGCGACTTCTATCGAAATCACCCGGATGTTTCCCTGTCGATCGAGACCGTGGCGACCGAAATTGTCGAGCCGGCCAGCGACAGCGATGCCTACATCCTCTACCTGCCCGAGCCGTCCAGCGATCCTGCGTGCCTGACCCTGTTCGAAGAAGCGCTGATTCCGGTGTGCGCCCCCGGCCTTGCCAGCGCTACCCGGCCGCTGGCGTCGATGGACGACCTGAGCGGGTTTGCCCTGCTGCATCGTTCGGCCGACAAACAAGCGTGGATCGATTGGCTGGCGGCCAATGGCGGCAAGTCGCTGGAGGACTACCGGCACATTCCCTTCAACCTCGACGAGTTGGCGCTGGATGCTGCGGCACGGGGTCTGGGGGTGGCGATGACCGACATGACCCTGGCCCAGGAATCGATCGAGCGTGGTGTGCTCGTCGTCCTCTTCGGCGCCCCGTTGAAGACCCGAGGGCTGTATTCGTTGTGCCTGCAACCCTCGGCCGCGTCCCATCCGGCGTGCGCGCTGATCATGCAGTGGTTTGCCGGGCAGGCCGAGGGGCTGGTGAGTGCCAACAAGCCCTTCTGACCCACACAAATCCCTGTGGGAGCGAGCTTGCTCGCGATAGCAGACTTACATTCAACATTGATTTCGGCTGGCCCACCGCTATCGCGAGCAAGCTCGCTCCCACAGGGTTATGGGGTGGTTTCAAGTTTGTTGCTGCACCACCCCACGTTCTTCCAGCAAACGCACAAACATGGTCAGGCTCTGCGACACCGTGCCTCGGCGCCATACCAGCCAGGTGCGCAAATAGCGGAAAGACTCCGACAGCGGCCAGATACTCACCGTGGTGCAACCCGGCATGCTTTCGAGCATGCTGCGCGGCATCAGCGCCAGGCCCGCACCGGCGCTGACGCACGCGAGCATGCCGTGATAGGACTCCATTTCGAAGATCTTGCCCGGCACCGCCGCGTCCTTGGTGAACCAGCTTTCGAAGTGGTGCCGGTACGAGCAATTGGAGCGGAAGGCGTAGATGTTTTCGCCGTTCACATCCTGCGCGCGATAAATCGGTGAATGGTGGAGCGGCGCGATCAGCACCATCTCTTCTTCAAACGCCGGCACGCCTTCCAGTGCCGGGTGCAACACCGGCCCATCGACAAACGCGGCGGCCAGCCGGCCCGACAGCACCCCATCGATCATGGTCCCCGAGGGGCCGGTGGACAGGTCCAGTTCAACCTTGGCGTGTTTCTGGTTATAGGCCGCCAGCAGCTCGGGAATGCGCACCGCCGCCGTACTTTCCAGTGAACCCAAGGGGAATGAACCTTGTGGTTCTTCGCCTGCCACGGTGGCGCGGGCTTCCTGGACCAGGTCGAGGATGCGCCGGGCATAGTCGAGAAAACTCCAGCCGGCCGGCGACAAACGCAAGCGGCTTTTCTCGCGGATAAACAGGTCCACGCCCAGGTCCTGCTCCAACTGCTTGATCCGCGTCGTCAGGTTGGAGGGCACTCGGTGGATGTGCTGCGCGGCGACGCTGATGCTGCCGTGCTCGGCAACGGCCTTGAAAATTTCCAGCTGAACCAGATCCAAGTCATTCTCCAAACGTGAACGTTATGCTCAGTATTATTCAGTTTCCAGAAATTTAACACCACCGTAACCTGCGCACATTCCCACCTAGCAGGACGGTGCCATGACGCAAGTTTCCAGCCTTACCCACGCCATTTCGATCAACCCGCTCAACGGCGAACAGATCGGCCACTACCCTTTTGAATCCGACTCGGCACTGCAAGCGGCTCTGGCCCGGGCGGCTGGCGGGTTCCGCGTCTGGCGCAAAACGGCTGTTGAGCAACGCTCGCAGTTGTTGATCGCCCTGGCCAAGGCCCTGCGCGACAACGCTGACGAAACGGCCAGCATGATTACCCTGGAAATGGGCAAGCCAATCACCCAGGCGCGCGGTGAAATCGAAAAGTGCGCACAACTGTGCGAGTGGTACGCCGAACACGGCCCGGCCATGCTCAACGCCGAAACGACGCTGGTTGAAGGCGGCAAAGCACGCATCGAATACCGTCCGCTCGGGCCGATCCTGGCCGTGATGCCGTGGAACTTCCCGATCTGGCAGGTGCTGCGTGGCGCCGTTCCAACCCTGATCGCCGGCAACACCTACGTGCTCAAGCATGCGCCCAACGTGATGGGCAGCGCTTACTTGCTGCTGGAAGCCTTCAAGACTGCCGGTTTCCCGGAAGGTGTTTTCGAAGTGCTGAACGTCACGCCGGAAGGCGTTTCCACGGCGATTGCCGATCTCGCATCGCTGCCGTGACCCTCACCGGCAGCGTGCGCGCCGGCATGGCCATCGGCGCTCAGGCAGGCGCAGCATTGAAGAAATGCGTGCTGGAACTGGGCGGTTCCGACCCCTTCATCGTGCTCGACGATGCCGACCTCGATGAAGCGGTCAAAGCCGCCGTGATCGGTCGCTACCAGAACACCGGGCAAGTCTGCGCGGCGGCCAAGCGCTTGATCGTCGAGCAAGGCGTTGTCGAGGCGTTCACCAGCAAGTTCGTCGAAGCCACGCGCAAGCTGGTGGTTGGCGATCCATTGCTCACCAGCACTTACATCGGCCCGATGGCCCGTTTTGATCTGCGTGATGAACTGATCATCAAGTGCGCGCCACCCTGAAGGAAGGCGCGACATTGCTGCTGGGCGGCAAGAAGGCCGAAGGCCCGGGTAACTTCTACGAGCCGACGGTGTTCGCCAATGTCACCGATCAGATGACGTCGTTCAAACAGGAGTTGTTTGGCCCAGTGGCGTCGATCATCACTGCGCGCGATGCAGCACACGCACTGGAACTGGCCAATGACAGCGAGTTCGGCCTGGCGGCAACCATTTTCACGGGCAACGTCGAACTCGCCCAACAGATGGCCGGCGAACTGGAAACCGGTGGTGTGTTCATCAATGGCTACAGCGCTTCCGACCCGCGCGTGACCTTCGGTGGCGTGAAGAAAAGCGGGTTTGGCCGCGAGCTCTCGCATTTCGGCGTACGCGAGTTCTGCAATGCGCAGACGGTGTGGCTGGATCGCCGCTGAGTGCACGCAGTGCCCGGTTTCCCAGGCACTGCTTTTTTATTCGTTGAAATAATAGAGCTTGTTAACAATCATCCAGCGCTCATTGATTTTCAGTAACGACAGATAATCCGTGAAGCGCATGCCGGCGTAGTCATCAATTACTTTGACGACGGCGGCATCCCCCGTGATATCGACGCTGAGTGTTTCCCAAAACGGTTTGACCTCTTTGGCCGCTGGCCCCACATCCTTGATTGCGCCGATAAAGTCATTCAGCGATAACCACTCCAGCTTTCCTTTGTAGTGACCGATGATGCGACAATCGGGATAAAACGCGTGCCGCAGCAGTACTTCGTCGGCGAAAACCATGCCATCTACATAATTGCGAACCACAACGCTGATGTGTTCTCTATCCAGCGATTGAGCAGTCATGTCATACCTCCAGCCTTCTCGTCCTCGCGTTGCCGGTGGAATTGATCGATCCAACCTGAAAAGTCTAGCACCGCATTTCGAACCGCCGCGCACGACGACTATGCTGGTAAAGATCACTCCCCCGCAGGAGCCCGAATATGCTGACGCTTTATTACCATCCGCTGTCGTCGTACTGCCATAAGGTGCTAATCGCGCTCTATGAACACGCTATCGATTTCGAGGGACGGCTCATTGATCTGGGCAACGCCGGCGAGAAAGCACAGTTGCTGGCGCTCTGGCCACTGGGCAAATTCCCGGTCATCTGCGACCACGCAGGCCAGCGTAACGTGGCTGAGTCCACGATTATCATCGAGTACCTGGATCGGTATTTTGCTGGGCACCACCTGCTGATTCCCGCCGACTGGGACACTGCGTTGGAGGTTCGCCAGTGGGACCGTGTCTGCGATAACTACCTGCAGACACCGCTGCAACAGATTGTTCTCGATCGCATTCTCGGAACTGAGGGTGACCTGACCCGACAACGCTCCACACTTCAGACCGTGTACGGCATGCTCGACCGGCAACTGGAGAATCGCACCTGGCTGGCCAGCCCGGAGTTCAGCCTGGCCGATTGCGCGGCGGCCCCGGCGCTTTTTTATGCCAGTACACTTGAGCCGTTCCCTGATGATCACACTCACCTGAACGCTTATTTTGATCGGCTGATGAACAGACCGTCCGTGCAACGGGTGATCGACGAAGCGCGGCCGTACTTTTCACTCTTTCCGTTTGCGCAGGACATCCCGCAGCGGTTTCGCCAGCGCACCTAACCCACGATATCGATCAATTGCTCGCGCTGTGCGCCGGTGAGCATCGGCCCGAAACCGGCACCGGCGTTGTCCGCCATGTAACGCGGATTACCGGTGCCGGGGATCACACAGGTCACCGCCGAATGTGACAACAGGAACTTCAATGCCAGTTGCGCCCAACTGGTCACCCCCACTTGTGCGGCCCACCCGGGTAACGGCTTGCCCTTCAATCGCTCGAGTAAACCGCCGCCCCCGAAGGGCCGGTTGCAGATCACCGCCACGCCTCGTTCGCGGCACAGCGGCAGGATGCGTTTTTCGACAGTGCGATCATCCAGTGCGTAATTAATCTGCAAAAAATCCAGCGGCTCGGCCTTGAGCAGCGCTTCTACTTCTTCATAGGCCGACGCCGTGTAATGGGTGATGCCGATGTAGCGAATGCGCCCTTGTTCCTTCCATTGACGCAAAGTCGGCAAATGGGTTTGCCAGTCCAGCAGGTTGTGGATCTGCATCAGGTCGATGCGGTCGGTTTGCAGCAGTTTGAACGAGCGCTCCATTTGCGCGATGCCTTCTTCGCGTCCCTGAGTCCACACCTTGGTGGCCAGAAAGGCCGGCGAGCGAGGTTCGTGAATAGACAGCAACTCACCGGTGGTCTGTTCGGCGCGGCCATACATGGGCGAACTGTCGATGACCGTCCCGCCTTTTTTGAACAACGCACCGAGCACGTCTGGCAGTTGTTTATAGGCGGGGCTGGCCGGCTCGACATCGAAACCGCGATAGGTACCTAGCCCGACAATGGGCAATAGCTCGGCGCTGGAGGGGATGGCGCGGGTCAGCATGGTCTTGCCTCCTGTGTCCGTCGACGGTGCAGATGCGGCCAAGGCCCGATCGAAGGTGAGCACCGCCGAAGCGCCGGCAGCCAGCGTGAGTAATTGTCGACGCGTGTATCCATCAGTGCCGCTCATCGTTTTGTCCGTCCGGCGCCATCCCGTTTGCCATGGTCGCCCGGGGCGTGGCGAGGCCGGCGCGCCCTGCTGCCAGTGGACTAGACTCTGACACCGATCACCTGTCCGCGGTTTTCTGCCCCAGAGCCGTCCATGCCGTCCACTAAAGTTAGTCGAATGTTTCGAACCCTGGCGCTTCTCATCGTCATCATTGCCGCGTTGTACCTGGCGCTGTGTGCGGCGTTGTTCGTATTTCAGCGCGCCTTGATCTACTTCCCGCAACCGGCCGCCCTCGAAACACCCGCCTCGTTACTGACGCTAACCGTCGACGACGCGCTCATTCAGGTGTCTGTTCGCCCCCACTCCGGCCCGAAGGCACTGATTTATTTCGGCGGCAATGCCGAGGATGTATCACGCAATTTGCCGGCGTTTTCTCAGGCGTTCCCCGAGCACGCGCTGTACCTGATGCACTATCGAGGGTTTGGCGGCAGCACGGGGTCGCCGTCCGAAGAAGCCCTCGCGCGCGATGCCCTGACGTTGTTTGACAGGGTCTACGACAGCCATCCACAGATCGCAATTGTAGGGCGCAGCCTCGGCTCAGGCGTTGCCGTGCGCCTGGCCAGCCAGCGCCCGGCCTCGCGGCTGATTTTGATTACGCCTTACAACAGCCTCGAAGGCCTGGCGGCACAACGGTTTCGCTGGTTTCCGGTGCGGTGGCTGCTCAAGGATCGATTTGAATCATGGCGATACGCGGCCCACATCACGGTGCCGACGCTGATGATCGAGGCCGAGCACGACGAGGTTATTCCTCGCACAAGTACCGAGCGGCTCTACCGCCATTTCGCGCCCGGCGTGGCCACGCTGAAAGTGATCCCGGGCGTCGGTCATAACTCCATCTCCGACAGCCCCGACTACCTGAAGCTCATGGGCGCTGGATTATGAAAAATAGCGCGCTCATAGACAGCATCGATCAGCCGGTCACAGAGAGTGATTGGACTCGCCGCCCTCAAGCTCTTAGCCTGCGCGCGACGCGATACACCTGAAGGCAGAACACGATGATCGTCAGACCCAAACCGAACTTCATCAATATCCTGAGCGCCACCAAGGGCTCCATCGCCAAACGGATTGCCTTGCGCAGCCTGATGGTGATGCTGCTGGCGTCAGTCATCGTGCTCGTCGAGACGTGGCACCCCAGCTACTTTTCCAAAGTCAGCGCAACGCCGTTCACCCTGCTGGGCCTGTCGCTGTCGATCTTCATGAGTTTTCGCAACAACGCCTGTTATGACCGCTGGTATGAAGGCCGCAAAGCCTGGGGCGATGTGATGGTCGCGATTCGTTCGATGATTCGTGAAACCACGATCATCAAGGACGCCAATACGCGCAACGCCCTGTTGAGTCAGCTGTGCGGGTTCGCCCACGCGCTCAACGCAAAACTTCGCCAGGAAAACGAACAGGAGGCGAGTGCCCGCTGGCTCGAGCCGATCCCCAATGACCACTTGCCCGACTTCAGCGGGAGCATTTTGCTGAACGTCGCGCAGCAGTGTTCGGCACTCAGCGAGTCAGAGGTGATCAACGAATGGCGCTACACGATCATGGCCAGCCACCTGGCGCACCTGACCCAGGCGCAAGCCGCCTGCGAGCGGATCAAACACACGCCGCTGCCGTTTGCCTACACCTTGTTGCTGCACCGAACCAGCTACCTCTTCTGCTTCCTGCTGCCCTTCGCGATGGCCGAGCCGCTGGGCTGGATGACCCCGATTTTCACGGCGATTGTCAGCTACACCTTTTTCGGTCTGGACGCGATTGGTGATGAACTGGAGGACCCGTTTGGTCGCGACGAAAACGATCTGCCCCTCGACGCGATCGTGCGCACCATCGAGCGCGAAATTCTCACCGCCATGGGACAAACACAGCTGCCTCCGGTGCTAGCGCCGGTGGACTTTGTGTTGAGCTGACGTCACACCTGATAAAAGTGCCGATACCACTCCACAAACTGCGCCACGCCGGCTTCAACCGCCACTTGCGGGCTGAAGTCGACCCAGTCTGCCAGCGCCGACACATCGGCCCAGGTCTTGATGACATCCCCTGGTTGCATCGGCAGGTAATTGCGCTGCGCCTTGATCCCTAATGCCGACTCCAGGCATTCGATAAAATCCAGCAGCGCAATCGGCATGCCACGGCCGATGTTGAAAATCCGGTTGACGCCCTCATCTGCCTGGTTCGGCAGTGGCGGCTTGAGACGCAGCCGGACGATGCCTTCGACGATGTCGTCGATGTAGGTGAAGTCGCGCGCCATCTGGCCATGGTTGAACACATCGATGGGCTGGCCCTTGAGGATCGCTTCGGTGAACTTGAACAACGCCATGTCGGGACGCCCCCACGGCCCGTAGACGGTAAAAAAGCGCAGGCCGCTGGCCTTCAGACCGTAGAGATGACAGTAGCTGTCGGCGAGCAATTCATTGGCGCGCTTGCTCGCCGCGTACAGCGAAACCGGATGATCGACCCGGTCATCGACGCTGAACGGCAGTTTGCTGTTGGCACCGTACACTGAGCTGCTTGACGCGTAGATCAAGTGCGCGGGCGGATGGTGCCGGCAGGCTTCCAGCACATTCAAGAAGCCCACCAGGTTGGATTGAGCATAGGCATCCGGATTGTGTTGCGAGTAACGAACGCCCGCTTGCGCCGCCAGGTGCACCACTTCGGTGAAGCGATACTCGTTGAACAACCCCATCAAGGCGGGTTTGTCGACGATGTCCATCTTCTGAAAATGGAAGCCCTGCAACGCGCTCAATTGTTCGAGCCGAGCGCGCTTGAGCGCCACGCTGTAATAGTCGTTGAGGTTGTCGAGGCCTATCACTTCCAGACCTTGGAGGCACAACCGTTTGACCGTGTGATACCCAATGAACCCTGCGGCGCCAGTCACAAGAACGGTCATAGTGCCTTGCTCCGTTGTTCAGACAAGAGTTGTTAGTTATAGCGTTGCTATTGCATTGGGTCCAGATTGGGAGCTCACTACTTACTATCCCCAACATCGGGGACTGCACTCGGTCGGGATGACTATTAATAGCGTCAAAAGTTTAATAAACCCGACGAAACGGAAATCAACCACAAAAACAATTGCTTGCGTACTGTCAAAATCGCCAATGGATAAAAGGCATGTATTTTGACAAGGAACGTTTGACAGACCGCTTAGAGTGGTCGATAACTACACCGGTCTATTTGAACAGAGCGTGAGTGCAGATTGCCTGCATTGGCGGTTGTTCCTTAGACCCACCTCTTCAGAACAATTTTTTTGTGGGTCCCATGTGCAGACCGTGCGGTAGCTTTGTCTGTTTCAAAGTTGAGCCACGGTCTTATGCCCAAAGCGCTACACGTTAGAGCATTACGTTATTCGTTGCACTTTCGTGAAGCACTATGTGCTTCAGTATTGAAACACTACTGCACATACATACATAAAAAAAACATATCTGCGTCCAACTTCACTTCATAGGCCTCACTAGAGCCACTGCCTGCCTAAACTTCGCTAATCACAGAGTTTACCAGCATGCCAGCACATAGCTCCGAACGGTCTAATTGGTACCTCCTGCAATGCAAACCACGTCAGGACGAACGTGCCCATCTCAACCTGCTTCAACAAAACTATGTGATCTTCCACCCTCAGTTGGTGAGTGAACGCGTGATCCGCGGGAAACGCCATCGGGTGCTGGAATCGCTCTTCCCTGGGTATTTGTTTATCCATCTCAGCCGTAGCGACAATTGGGCGCCCATCCGTTCTACCCGCGGCGTCAGTCGTATTGTCGAATTCAATCATGGTCCTGCGACGGTGGCCGAGCACGTCATCGAGCATCTGCGTGCGCGCTGTATTGAATCAGCGCAACCGCACACCAACCACGACCTGAAACCCGGCGAACACTTGCAGATCATTCGAGGGCCGCTGTCGCCACTTGAAGGCGTGTTCATTTCCTCGCTCGGCGCCGAGCGCGTCATGATCCTGTTGCAGTTTCTTAATCGGGAACAAACTATTTGCGTCCCGCGAAGTGATCTCGAACGTCATAGCACGCCATTACAAATAAATAACTAATCGCTTGCCTTATATGCTTTTTTTCAGGAGCTATAACATGGCCTTGAAGTCACGCTGCCTTATTGCACTGATCACGGCCTCTCTTTATTCAGGGATGGCATGGAGTATTCGCCCACAATACATAAACGTTTACGGCTTCAACTTCACACCGACTTTTTTAGTCTCTGAAAGTTACGATGACAACTTTCGTGAGTTAGAAAGCAATGTGCAGTCTTCCATGATCACCCGTTTGGCGCCCTCCTTCGAGCTCAAGGCCGAAGACCGCAACAGCGCCACTCGCCTGATCTGGCAACCCGCCCGCTACATCTATCACGACGAGTCGGACGCCTCATACACGGCCCATCGCGTGCGGGCGGACAGCATCATGGAATTCACCGATCGGCACCGCCTGAAACTTGAAGCTGAATACCGTAAATGGGAGCGCACGGAATCGACGGCTGTCGAAGGCGTCAATGACAAGCTCAATAACAAACGGGTCGGCGGTTTATATACCTACGGCGCCAAAAGTGCAGATAACCAGATCGATTTCGGTGCCAGTTATGCAGAACTTCGTTACGACAATGCCGACGGCGTCAACGACGACAAAGAACGTAATACCACCGGTGTGACCACCACCTGGTATCACCGCATCGGCAGTAATACCCGCGGTTTGCTGGAATACGATCACACCGATTTTGATTACCTGCTGGCCAACAGTCCGCGCAGCAGTAAATCCGATGCCCTACTCGCCGGTGCAACGTGGGACGTCACCGCACGCACGACAGGCAAAGTCCGTATCGGGTATGAGAAAAAGAACTTCGACAGCAGCCAATCCAAAGACCTCGACAACCCCACCTGGCAAGTGGACATGCAATGGAAACCCCGAACCTATTCGACATTTACCTTCCTCGCTCGCCAGGCCCTGGCCGAAGGTGACGATGGCGCCGATGCCGTGAAGTCGACCTTCACCCAGGTCGGCTGGCGTCATGGCTGGACCGAACGGATCACCTCCGTGGCCCAGGCCGGGTACGGTCGGTATGTCTACGAAGGCCAAAGCCGTACAGATAATCTTCAGGATTACAACCTGGGTTTGATTTACGCCATGCGCCGTTGGCTGGACATCGAACTGGGCTATCGCTACCGCGATAACGATTCCGATGCCGACAATGAAAGTTTCACCCGCAACATTGTTTCGATCAGCTTCAACGTAAGCCTTTAGGAGGGTTTCGACATGAACTCACAGACTCTTGGCTTGTTGTTCACTTTGCTGGTTGTCCCCACGACCCATGCAGCGGATTCCGGTACTCAGTACAAACTGGCGGCCGGGGATGTCTTGCGCATCACGGTATTTGGCGAACCGGAATTGAGCCTCAAACGTATCCGTCTCAGTGACGCCGGCACGTTTTCCTATCCGTTCCTGGGTGAGATTTCCGCCAAGGGGCTCACACCGAACCAGGTCGAAAAAATCATCGTCGACGGGCTTAAACAGGGCTACCTGACCGACCCGAAGGTCAGCCTGAGCCAGATTGAGTACCGCTCGTTCTACATCAATGGCGAAGTGCAAAAACCCGGCAGCTATCCGTTCATACCCGGCCTGACCCTGGAGAAAGCCATCGCATTGGGCGGTGGCCTGACGGAACGCGCTTCGATCAAACGCGTGACCATCGTGCGCGGCGATGGCGGTGCGACGCTCACCGATGAAGTCACCCGCAACACCACGATTGCTCCCGGCGACACCATTTCCATTGCACAAGGCTTTTTCTAATCATGGACAACAGCCCTAGCACCTACGTCGAACGTCCTCTGCAAACGCACGTGCATCAGCAGCACAGCGAAGACAGAGACACCATTGACCTACTCAAACTGTGGAGGGTGATCTGGCGCGCAAAATGGACAATCGGCTGGCTGATCCTGTTTAGCTGTGCCCTGGCGGCGGTGGCGGTTTCGCTCATTACCCCGCAATACATCGGCAGCACCACGTTGCTGTTCAACGAAAAACACCACCGCTGATGTCCTTCCAGCAAGTCAAGGACTCAAGCACCAACGCCACTGACTACTTGCAGACCCAGCAGGCCCTTCTCGAATCCCGGGACCTGGCCGAACGCGCGGTGCGAAAACTCAATCTCACCACCAACCCGATCACCGACCCGCGCCAGCAACCGGCGCCCTGGTTCACGCCGCGCAAGTGGCTGGCGGCCCTGGAGCTCGACCAATGGATCCCCGGTCTGGCCATTTTGATGCCCGTCAAGGACACCCCGACCGAGGAAGACGTCTTCAACCAGGTCACGCAAAACCTGATGCTGCACACCACGGTCAAGTTCGTCGGCAAGAGCCAACTGCTCGAAATCCAGGTTGAACTGCCCGACCCGGATCTTGCCGCCGCAGCGGCCAATGCATTGGCCCAAGGCTTTACTGACAGCCAGATCGACACCAGCGAGAAGTCTTCGCAGTCCACCACGGCCTGGATGAACACGCGGCTGGTCGAGTTGCGCAACAACTTGCGCGTGGCCGAGAAAAAACTCCAGGGCTATCGCGAAGAACAAGGCCTGGTCGATGTCGGCGGCGTCGCCACCATCAGCGCCAACGAACTGGAAATGACTGGCAGCCGAATGGTCGATGCCCGCCGTACCCGCGCCGAAGCCGAGAGCGAATACCGTCAGGCCAAAGCCTTGAGCAATGGTGACTTGAGCCGGCTCTCCAGTGTGCCCGCGGTGTTGAGCAACCCACTGGTCCAGCAGTTCCAGGCGGACCGGGCCAAGGCCCAGGCGAAAGTCGATGAACTGTCGGGGCGCTATGGTCCCAAACACCCGAGCCTGATTTCCGCGCAATCTGAATTGCGCGCCGCCACCACCAGCCTGCAATTGCAAGTGCAGCAGGTGGTTGCCGGGATCGAGCGGCAATACCAGCTCGCCTCGGCCAGCGAAGCCTCGCTGCGCCAATCGTTCAACAGCAACAAGGCGCAGATCCAGGACATCGCCCGCAAGGAGTTTCAGCTGCGCGAGTTCCAGCGTGAGGTCGATAGCACCCGTGCGCTGTATGAAACCTTCGTCACCCGCTTGAAGGAAACCGCCGCCACCGCCGACATGGACTCGACCAAGGTGCGCATCGTCGACCCGGCGATTGTCCCGGTGGAAGCCAGCAAACCGCGCAAAACCTTGATTGTGGGGATCGTCGGGTTGCTGGCGGCTGTGATCGGCGTGGCCCTGGCCCTGCTCTTCGACAGCCTGAGCAACACCTTCAAGACCGATGAAACCATCGAGAGCATGCTCCACATTCCATTGCTCAGTGTCGTGCCGTTGGTCGTGAAGAAAAGCCGCCGGCAACTGGCTCGGTTGTTTGAGGACAATGACCACCCGCGTTTTTCCGAAACCATTCGCAACCTGCGCACCTGGCTGATGCTGCAAAGCAGCGACATGCCGTCGCAGATCGTGCTGGTCACCTCGACCGTCGCCGGCGAGGGCAAAAGCACCATTGCCAACAACCTCGCCAGCTCGCTCACCGCCCTTGAACGTGTGCTGCTGATCGATGCCGACATGCGCCAACCCACCCTGGCGCTGAACTTTGATTTCCCGCCGGACAGCCCTGGACTGGCCAACGTGATTGCCGGCACCGCCCGGCTCGAG
The DNA here is from genome assembly GCF_054668335.1 of Pseudomonas sp. S2_F03. Lineage (NCBI taxonomy): Bacteria > Pseudomonadati > Pseudomonadota > Gammaproteobacteria > Pseudomonadales > Pseudomonadaceae > Pseudomonas > Pseudomonas sp. S2_F03. The sequence goes on from NZ_CP162759.1 coordinate 337,367, forward strand.
GACTGCATCTTGTCGGTCGGCAATCTGGACTTGCTGCCGGCCGGAAAGATGGGGCCGTCCTCGGTGGATGTGTTCACCGCGCCGCGCCTGCCGTCTCCCGCCGATGCGCTCAATCCGGCGCGCCAGCCTCCACCGCAGGACTTGCTCAGTTCGCCGCGCATGGCCCGCATGCTCGAAGCGCTCAAGTTGCGTTACCGCCACATCATCATCGACTCCCCTCCCGCCGAGATGATCAGTGATGCGCTGCTGCTGGCCCAGCATTCAGACGCGGTGATTTATGTGGTCAAGGCCGACAGCACGTCAATCGGCCAGGTGCAAAGGGGCATTGCCATGTTGCAACAAAGCCACGTACCGGTGTTTGGCACCGTGCTCAACCAGGTCGACCTGCGCAAGGCGCGCAAGTACGGCTACAACCACTCCCGAACCTTTTACAACTACGACTTCGCGTCCCGGTAATGAGTGATAGGGGGGCTTTCCCCCCTCACCACAACGCCCCGCCATAACAAAAAGCTGCATCACCTCAAACACAACAAAAAAGCTGCTTCACCTCTGCCGAGCTACGGAAAAGCCTGCGGGAGCCACGCCGTGTCTGCCCGTCCAGCGTTTGCGCACTACTGCTGCCTTGAGGTCAAGCCCATGACTCCGCTCTATACCGCTCATCTGACGCACCGCCGCGGCCTGACGTTCTGGGCCCAGTGGGTGTGCGCCATGACGCTGACCACCTCGCTGCTGATGCTGCTCGTGTTGATGCGCGTCGGCAGCCTGACCAGCGATTACCGCATTCTGATCATCCTGACCGTGCTCGGTTCGGTGCCGATTTACAGCCTGATGCAGGTCTACCACAAGCGTCACGGCCTGTTGGTCGGGCTCGGTCGATTGCTCGCGGGCTGGCTGATCTTGCTGGCCGTTCTGGGGGCCATTGCCTTCATCACTCAGACCAGTGCGAAGTACTCGCGCCAGGTCATCATGGTCTGGGCGGTCCTGGGTTTTCTGGTCCAGGCGTTGAGCTTTCTGCCCCTGCACTACTTTGCACGGTTGCACGCGCGCATGGTCTGCAAGGAGCGCCGTTCGGTGATCATCGGCACCTGCCCGACCGCCCATGAACTGGCGAAAAAACTGTCACAGCCAAACCGCGCACTGGCCTTGGGGTTTATCGCCACCGCCGACGACATCGGCCCGGCGCCGAGCATCCTGCCGCTGCTGGGCCGCGTCGAAGAGATTCGCGAAATCATCACCCGCCTGCATGTGCGGCGCGTCTACATCGTCCTGACCATGGCCCATGCCGCCACTATCGAGGCGTTGTACATCGACCTGCTGGACATGAATGTCGACGTGGTGTGGATCCCGGATTTCGGCAGCATGGTGCTGCTCAATCACTCGATCTCCGAGATCGAGAGAATGCCGGCGATTTACCTCAACGAAAGCCTGATCAGCTCGCACCCGGCCAGCCTGTTTTGCAAGGACCTGTTTGAACGCAGCCTGGCGGCGACGGCCGTCATTTTGCTCAGCCCGCTGCTGGTGATGGTCGCTGCCGCCATCAAGCTGACCTCCCCTGGCCCAGTGCTGTTCAAGCAAAACCGCCACGGTTGCAACGGTGAAGTGATCAAGGTCTGGAAGTTTCGTTCGATGCGCGTCCACGACGATCAGGAGGTACGCCAGGCCACTCGTGACGATGACCGCGTCACCCCGGTTGGACGCTTCCTGCGCCGCAGTTCCATCGATGAGCTGCCACAACTGTTCAACGTGTTGCTCGGGCAAATGGCCCTGGTCGGACCGCGCCCGCATGCCGTCACCCACAACATTTACTACACCGGCAAAGTGCAGGCCTACATGGCGCGCCATCGTCTGAAACCGGGCATTACCGGGCTGGCCCAGGTCACCGGGCATCGTGGCGAAACCGAGACCGTGGAAAAGATGCAGCTGCGCGTCGCCCAAGACCTCAACTACATCAACCAATGGTCGCTGTGGCTGGACATCAAGATTCTGATCAAGACGCCCTTCACGCTGTTTTCGAAAAACATCTACTGACGCCCTGCTTCGACTCTCTGAGGTTTGACCATGAATGTGAGCGTATTCGGTATTGGTTATGTGGGCCTTGTCCAGGGCGCTGCGCTGGCGGAAGTCGGCCACACGGTGATGTGCGTGGATGTCGACGCCGCCAAGGTCGAGGCCTTGAAGGACGGCACCTTGCCGATCTACGAACCCGGCCTGAAGAGCCTGGTGCTCGACAATTACCACAGCGGCCGCCTGCAATTCAGCACCGACCTGGCCAGCGCCGTACGCCATGGTGAGGTGCTGCTGATCGCCGTGGGCACGCCGCCTGACGAAGACGGCTCGGCAGACCTCCAATATGTGCTGAGCGTGGCGCAAACCATCGCCCTGAACATGGACGGCCACCGGATCATCGTCGACAAGTCCACGGTCCCGGTGGGCACCGGCGACCAGGTGCGTGCGCACATCGAACAGGTGCTGGCCGACAAGGGGCGCAGCGACCTGACGTTCGATGTGGTCTCCAATCCGGAATTTCTCAAGGAAGGCTGTGCGGTAGAAGACTGCATGCGCCCGGACCGGATCGTCATCGGCACCGATAGCCCGCACGCCGAAGCGGTCATGCGCGAGCTGTACGAACCGTTCAATCGCAACCGCGAAAAGATCATCGTCATGGACATCCGCAGCGCCGAGCTGACCAAGTACGCCGCCAACTGCATGCTGGCGACCAAGATCAGTTTCATGAACGAGATAGCCAACATCGCGGAAAAACTCGGTGCCGACATCGAAATGGTCCGCCACGGCATCGGCTCCGATCCGCGCATTGGTTATCAGTTTATCTACCCGGGCCTGGGCTACGGCGGTTCGTGTTTCCCCAAGGACGTGCAAGCGCTGATTCACACGGCCACCAGCATCGATATCGATGCACGAGTACTCAAGGCTGTCGAGTCACGCAACAACGAACAGAAAGCCAGCCTGTACACCAAGGTTTTCGATTACTTCAACGGCGATCTTCGGGGCAAGACTTTTGCCGTGTGGGGCTTGAGTTTCAAACCCAACACCGACGACATGCGCGAAGCCCCAAGCCGGGTGTTGATGGAAGCGCTGTGGCGCGCCGGCGCCAACGTCCAGGCATTCGACCCCAAAGCCATGGAAGAAACCCAGCGTATCTATGGATCACGCGATGACCTGACTTTGGCGGGCACCAAAGAAGCGGCGCTGAAAAATGCCGACGCCCTGATCATCGTCACGGAGTGGCAATCGTTCCGTGCGCCGGACTTCGACCTGATCAACCAACAGCTCAAACAACCGCTGATTTTTGACGGGCGCAACCTGTTCGATCCGCAGCGCTTGAGCCAACGCGGCTTTACCTACGTGTCCGTCGGCCGACAGACCCGCACTGTCATCTGAAAGGAGTCAGGCCATGATCAAGCTGAAAATTGTCAGGCATTACTCACCGAAATTGCTCGACGCCAATCAGGCGTATTCCTTCATCAACTTCGCGTCCATCGGCAGTTTTTTCAAAGACACTCCGGGCACCGTCGCCTACTTTTGCGACGGCATGCTGATGTCGGCGTTCATGTCGCAGGTGACCGGGCGCAGCATCGGCCGGGTCAGCTTCGACTTCACATCCATCGCCGACCCGGTGCTGGGCAGCGCCGAGCAATCGGGTAAACGGGTGTATTTCGTCGGCGCCCACCAGGCCGAGCTGGAGCTGTTCATCAGCAAGATCAAGGCCCGCTACCCGCAGTTGATCATCGCCGGCTATCACAATGGCTACTTCAATGTGGCGCAAGCCAAGGGCATCCGGCGCGACATCTGCCAGAGCGACGCGAATGTCCTGATCGTCGGCCTCGGTGCCGGATTGCAAGAGCAGTTCGTACAAGATGCGCAGCGCGCAGGCTTTCACGGTGTGGCATTTACCTGTGGCGGGTTCATTCGCCAGGAGGCCATGGCCACGTGTCAGTACTACCCCGAGGTGATCAATCGCCTGCATTTGCGCGCGTTCTACCGGATGTACCGCGAGCCGCACACCATCAAACGCTACCTCGTCGACTACCCCGGCAATTTCCTGCAACTACTGGCAATGCTCGTTCGGCACAAAGTCACCATCCGTGTCGGGGAATGACCATGCACATTCTGTTCATCCTCAAGGATTTCAAGTCGGGTGGCGGTGTCGAGCGCGTCCAGCAGCGCTTGTCCGAGCAGTTTCTCAAGGATGGCCAGCGCGTGAGTTTCTTCGTCATCAACGGCGACACGCCGGACACGCAAGGGGCTCAAAGCCTCAATGACGGCGGCGGGCGCGGTCTGCTCGGATGGCTCAAATCGATCATTCTGTTGCGCCGGTTGATTCAGCGTGAAGGCATCACCCACCTCATTTCCGCCAAGGAGCAGGCGAACCTTTGCACATGGTTCGCCACCCTCGGCAGCCCTTGCAAGGTCATCTATAGCCGCCACGCCACACTCGATTGCACGGAGCAGAAAACCAGCCCCACCGGCCTGCGCCTGCTCTACGCGTTGTACCTGTGTGGCAGCGGCAAGGTGGTGACGGTGTCTACGGTGTTGCGTCAATCCCTGGCTGAAATGATGCCGTGGGGAAGTCAGCGCATCCGCTATTGCCCGAACGCCGTCATCAACGATCAACTGCTGCACGCCGCCAAGGCGCCGTTGCCCACTGAAATTCCGCGCAATTATTGGCTGGGCCTGGGCCGTCTGGTGGCGCCAAAAGGTTTTGACTTGCTGCTCGATGCCTATGCCATGGCCCTGCACAGCGAGGCGGTACCGGATCTGGTGATTGCCGGCGACGGTCCCTTGCGAGGTGAGCTGACGGTACAGGCCAATCGCCTGGGTATCGCGCACCGGGTGCATTTCACCGGGTTCTTGAGCAACCCCTATCCGCTGCTCAAGAACGCACGTTTGTTCATTCTCAGCTCGGTGCATGAAGGCATGCCGACGGTGCTGATCGAGGCCTTGGCGCTGGGTACGCCGGTGCTGGCCAGCGACTGCGAAACAGGGCCCAGAGAATTGCTGGACAACGGCCGCCTCGGCCAACTGGTCAACGTCAACGATGCGCCGGCACTGGCCGAAGGCATGCTGCAAAGCCTGTTTTTGCAGGGTCGGGTCGCCGTCAATGAAGGCATGATTTCTGACGCGATCCGTCAGTACACCAGCCAGGACGCCGCGCAAGCGTACTACCAGGTGTGGAATCAATGAAAAAGTTGCTGATTATCCTGCACGACCTCAGCGCAGGCGGGGCGGAAAAAATGATGACGCGCCTGGCCGGGGCGCTGGTGGACGCGGGCAATGACGTGACCCTGCTGATGCTCACCGGCGGTGGCGTCAACGCGGCGTACCTCGACCCACGGGTAAAAAGGTCGAATTGCGCAGCCCGCGCAGTTCAAGGGCCGTACCGGCACTGGTGCGTTTTCTTCGACAAAACCGCTTCGACGCGCAACTGGCGGCGCTCACTCACGTCAACGTGATCGCCATTGTCGCCGCCGCGTTGTCGGGGACGCTGTCGCGGCTGCATGTCAGCGAACGCAACGCGTTCTCCCACGACAAACACGTCAACCCCGACTTCATGGTGCGCGTCGCCTACACGGTGGCGCCGCTGCTGTATCGGCTGATTCCCAACCCGGTGATTTGCGTCTCGCGCGGCGTCGCCCAAGACCTGATCGACACCACCATTGCCCGTCGCCAGGACGTGACCATTGCCGACAATCCGGTGCTCGACAACGACTTTCGGGAAAAACCGCATCAACCGCCCAGCCATCCCTGGCTGCTGGAAGCGTCCAACCCGGTGATTGTCGCCGTAGGTCGCCTAGCCCCGCAAAAAGGCTTCGATACGTTGATTACCGCGTTCGCCGCGCTGCCGAATCGCGACGCGCGCCTGATCATTTTTGGTGAAGGCGTCTTGCGCGATCAATTGCTGGAACAGGCTCGCAAGCTTGGCGTGGGGCATCGGCTTGACCTGCCGGGCTACACCCATGAGCCCATGGCAGAGGTGGCGGCGGCCGATTGCTTCGTGTTGTCGTCGCGCTTCGAAGGCAGCCCCAATGCGCTGGTCGAAGCGTTGTCCACGGGGACTCGGGTGGTTTCGACCCGTTGCCCGCATGGCCCGCAAGACATCCTGATCAATGGTGTCGTCGCCCCCCTCGTGGCCGTCGATGACCCGATGGCCCTGGCGCAGGCGATTGCCCTGCAACTCTCCACCCCACGAGAAGAACACCGTCAGGCGCGCCTCGACGCGGCCGCCCGTTTCATGAATGCCAGCGCGGTAAAAACCTACCTCAGCGCCCTGCTCGGGAGTCCCTCGCCATGAACCGACTGGAGATCCGCTATTCCACCCTGCGTGACGGCTTCACCTTGTTCGGTGTGCTGTTTTACATCCAGGTGATTTCGTTTGTCCTCGGTTTGGGCAGCGCCTCGAGTTTCGACGACATCGACAAAGACCTCGAAGGCAACGTGACCAACCAGATCTGCGGCCTGATCACGTTGCTGGTGCCCTTGTTTTTCTTCATCCGCAATAAGGTCTTCCTCAGCAAAAGCTTTTACCGCGGCAACTTCTTTCTGCTGGTGTTCCTACTCTGCGTGATCGCCTCCATCGGCTGGTCCTCTGACCCGATGCTCAGCCTCAAACGATTTGTCGCGATGATCAGCGTGGTGTTTTTCGCCGGTTTCATCGCCTACAACTACAGCCTCGAAAAAATCACCTTCATGCTCGGTTGCGCCATTGGCGTGGCGGCGTTGATCGGTTTGATCCTGGCGCTGGTCATGCCCAGCGCCGCGTTCGTTTCCGGCGGTATTCGCGAAGGCGCGTTCAAAGGGATTTTCATGGAGAAGAATGCCGGCGCACGGATCAACGCCATCGCGATCCTGTTGCTGCTGCCGATGATTCGCCAGCGTAACCGCTGGGCATTGTTCTGCTCGTTCTTCTCGCTGATTGCCATCTTGCTTGCCCAGTCGGCGACCGGGGTGGTGCTGGTCATTGCCGGCACGATCAGCTACGGGTATTTCCTGACGTTGATCCGTTTACGCATGAACCGATCGCAGCTGTTGTTCCTCGGCTGCACCCTCCTCTACCTGCTGGTGTGCCTGTTCCTCTACAGCAACTTTGCGGTGTTGCTGGAAATGGCCGGTCGTGACCCGTCACTCACCGACCGCACGATGATCTGGGAGCTGCTCGGGCCGTTTGTCGACGATCAATACCTCAAGGGCTACGGCTTCGGCGCCTTCTGGTCCAGCCCCGATGCCGCCGCGTTCACAAAGCGTTGGGGTTACATCGGCAACGCGCACAGCGGTTACGTGGAGACCCTGCTCAACGGCGGCATCATCCAACTGACCGCGCTGGCTCTGCTGCTCGCTGAAGCGCTGATCAAACAGTACCGGGCCGTGACGGCGAACCAGTCTGCGCAGTTTCGCGCCAGCGCCTTGGTGATCATCGGTCTGTTCGCCGTCACCAATTACGTGGCGTACGTGATTCCCAACTACCGCTCTGCCGAGTTCCTGGTGTTCTGCACCCTGGCCCTGTCCTTTCGGCATCACCCTGCGACCTATCCCGAGTTGTCCCCGGCAACCCTGCGTCAGCGTCCGTCTGGCAGGGCATTACCGCGCGATTCAGCCAAAGCGTAAAAAGGAGAGACACCCGTGTCAGACCAAGCCCCGTCTTTACCGCATACAGTGTGTGTCGTGATCCCGATGTACAACGGCGCCGACAGCATTGAGCAAACACTGGCGTCCCTGGCCGGGCAAACCCGACTGCCCGACCACGTCATCGTCGTCGACGATGGTTCCTCCGATGACGGGCCACAACGGGTCAACGCCTTCGCGGCGCCGTTTCGCCTGACGCTGTTGCACCAGGCCAACGAAGGCCAGGCCAGCGCCCGCAACCACGGTCTGCGGCACTCTGAGGAGACGTTTGTGGCGTTTCTCGATGCCGATGACCAATTTCGTCCGCAAAAGCTGGAGCTACAGCTGGCCCTGTATGACGAACTGAGTCGTCAAGGCCGGCCGGTGGGGCTGATCGACTGCTACACGCAGGTCAATTACAGCGACGGCAGGCGGCAAATGGACAATCTGCGCAAGAACGGCCGGCATTTCTACGATTTCATCCACGCCAACGTCCTCAATGGCGTATCCACCGCGCTGGTCAAGCGTGACGTGATCCTGCAACTCGGCGGCTTCGATGCCAGCCTGCGTTACTCCGAAGACCGCTTCATGTGGACCCGGATCGCCGAACACTGGGAGATCCACACGGTGCCGCAAGTGCTGCTGGAGCGCACGGTCAATGCCGGCAACATGACCGCGCAACCGAAGAAGTACTACCCGAACAAGATCAGGTTCATCGAGGTGTACCTCGCCCGCTACGGCGCGCAGCTCAGCAAGCAGCAACGGATCGATTTCGTGCTGGGCAACCACACTGACTTTCTCAATGCCTTTTCCCGCAAAGGCGAGCATGCCGACGTGATCGGCGTCTACCGGCGAATGCTGGACTATTCCTGGCAAACGCTGATCTTCGCCAACGGCAAACCGACCTTGCGCTACCTCTATGCCTGTGTTCGAACATTGCGCAAGGCAACGGCGTCAACCACCGCTCATTGAACCGGTATCCGCCATGGCCAATCACCGTCTGGTTACATTGATCTGGATCTTCACCGAGAAATTCGGCCTGATCTTCCTGTCGATGATTACCTTTGTCGCGTATGCCAGGCTGCTGTCGCCCGCAGAGCTGGGTGTGGGCACGGTGATCATTGCCATCGTCGAGTTGATCGGCCTGGTGTATTCATCGGTTCTGGAAGACCCGCTGGTACGACTCGAGAGGTTGGAGGACAAACACATCTCCACGGCCTTCTGGGCGGCGGTACTCGTCAGTCTGGCGTCCATCGTCGTCATCTCGGGCGCGGTACTTGTGTACACGCCTGACCCGATGCTGCGATGGATGACGGCGGTGGCCTCGGTGAAAATCCTGTTCACCATGATGGCGCGGGTCTATGTGGCGCAGATGCGCCGTAGCGGCGACTTCAAGACGCTGGCGTCGCGCACGCTGCTGGGCAAGGTGTGTGGTGGCGTCGGCGGCGTCGCTGTCGCGCTTTGGGGATTGGGGGCCTGGGCGGTCATTGCCCAGGCACTGATCATGGAGTTCGTGTCCATCATCGTATTGATGCGCGCAGACCGGCAGCGCATCGCCTTTCATATTGACGGCCCCGTCTTGCGAGAACTGTTGAAGGCCGGTGCACCGGTAGCCGTCAACGCGCTGAGTTCGCAAACGCTGCAGCGCGGGGTCAACGTGGTCCTGGGCATGACGGCCGGCGCAAATGCGGTCGGCATGTTCAACATGGCGATGCGCATCATCGAACTGCCCCGCACCGCGATTTACAACGGCCTGCTGAGCTATGCGCTGCCGGTGTTCGCGCGGCGCAGCGCCGATCCATCACGGTTGCGCGCGATCTTCAGCGATTCGACCGCCGTCAGCGGCTTCCTGCTGACGCCCTTGTTCATCGGCATCGCACTCACGGCGCACGACGTGATCCTGTTGATCTTCGGCGCCAAATGGACCGAGGCCATTGCGCTGTTGCAAGTGCTTGCGTGCACGGCAGCCATCGGCAATACCGCCATGTATGCCACGACCGCACTGGTCGCGGTCAATCGCAGTCACCTGACCATCAAGGCCGAAGTGGCAACCACGGTAATGGCACTGGCGCTGGTCTATAGCTTCGGCAGTCTCTATGGCGGCATGGCTGCCGCCCTGGCGTTACTGGCCCGGATGGCGATCATCACACCGTTGCAAATCCGCGGTTTGAACAGCGCAATCGGCTATGACTGGCGGCTGTTTTTCGACACCAACTATCGCAGCGTGATTGCCTCGCTCGTCATGGCCGCATTCGTCCTCCTGGTTTCTTCCCGATCGGGTTTTGAAGGTTACTTGCACCTGATCTGCAACATCGTGGCAGGCGCGCTGAGCTATGCCGTGGCGTATAGCGTCATGCACCCGCGCTGGCCGCAAGAATTCAAATCGGTTTTCACCGCTCGCTGAATTCAATCCCGAAACAGGAACACCTCACCATGCGCAAAACTACGCTGATCACTGGCGGGGCCGGCTACATCGGCTCCCATACCGCCCTGGCGCTCATCAACGCCGGACACCACGTGCTGATACTCGACAACCTGTGCAACAGCTGTCGAGAGTGCATCGCGCGCCTTGAGCTACTGACCGACACCCGGGTCGATTTCATCAATGGCGACATGGGCGACTCGATCTTGCTCGACAACATTTTCCGTCGTTACGACATCGATGCCGTGGTGCATTTTGCGAGTCTCAAATCCGTGGAAGAAAGCATCCGCAAGCCACTGGACTATTACGCCAACAACGTCGCCGGGACACTCAATCTTTGCCGGGCGATGGTGCGTCATGAAGTGTTCAACCTGGTGTTCAGCTCGTCGGCCACGGTGTATGGCGACCCCACGCACGTACCGATTGCCGAAGATCTCGGCACTGGCAAACCCGTCAATCCCTACGGCCGGACCAAGCTGATGATCGAAGAGCTGCTGACCGACCTGTGTCACTCCGATTCGCGCTGGAACATCGCCTTGCTACGCTACTTCAACCCGATTGGCGCTCACGAGAGCGGGATGATCGGCGAAGACCCCAAGGGCCGCCCCAACAACCTGTTGCCGTGCCTGACGCAGGTCGCGATTGGACGGATGCCCGAACTCACGGTGTACGGCCGCGACTATCCCACCGTGGACGGAACGTGCGTGCGCGACTACATCCATGTGGTCGACCTTGCCAATGGTCATCTGAAGGCGCTGCAGGCATTGCAAGACATGGGTGGCATTCATTCCTGGAACCTGGGCACCGGCATTGGCTATAGCGTGCTCCAGATCATCCACAGTTTCGAAGACGTTACCGGCATCACCATCCCCTTCAGCTTCGCCCCGCGTCGCCCCGGAGACATCGCCCAAATGTGGGCCGACCCGAGCAGGGCTGGACGGGATCTGGGCTGGAGCGCGCAACGCGATCTGGATCAGATGATGGCGGATTCCTGGCGTTGGCAGTCGTGCAATCCGCAGGGCTATCAATCCTCATTCGGCGTAGTGGCATTGACTGCGGTGAAGTAAGCAATCGTTCCAACGGTAAGGAAAGCACATGTTCAGAGAATGCCTGTGGGTACTGCTGTTGTCGGTTTCGCTGGCGTGCAGCGCCGCGCCAGCGCCTTCCCGTCCGCCAGCCGCCGGGCTGGTGCTGTGGCTGGACGCGGCCGATGCATCGACCATGAGTATCGACGCACAGGACCGCCTCCAGCACTGGAACGACAAGTCCGGCAAATCCAACCACGCCACGGTGGACGACGCCATTGGGCCCTCGGGTCCGCAGCTCGTGGCCAACGCCTTGCACGGCCACGCGGTGGTGCGTTTCAATGGCGTTTCGGCGTTTCTGGGCAAAACAATCCGCGTTGGCAATGGCCCGGCAACCCTCCTGATCGTCTCCCGCCGTCTGCCCGAACAGAGCCCGGCAGACCCTTGGCAGCGGCTGTTCAGCTCACGCCCCAATAGCGTCGATAACGACAATGTGCTGCCCAACTTTGCCATTAGCCTGCGACAGGCAGACGCCTACGCGCCGACCATCTCCGTGCTCGAACTTCAAGACGTGCCGATTGGGCCCTACGCGGTCGGGCGCAACGTGGTCGGAAACGCCGACAACTTCAAAGGCGATATCGCGGAAGTGCTGGTGTACGACCGCCCGTTTGCCTCCCTTGCGCAGCAACAAGAGGCGTATCAATACCTGGCGGACAAGTGGTCGGTTGCCATTCCCCGGCAGGCTGATACCTGGACCCGGGTCGGGCCGCTGGGCCCCTTGCCGACACTCGACGACGCCGGCTTGCCCTTGTCCGATCAGGCCGATGCGGGTAACTGGATATTCGACAGCAAACTGTCCGATGACTTCGATGGCGACGTTCTCGACACCGTGCGCTGGCACGTCAACAATGCCCAGGGGAATGAATCCCTGGGCCGCAAGCCGGCGCTGTTCAGGCCGGCCAATGCGTTCTTGGCCAACGGCAACCTGAACATCGTCTTTCGCAAGGAAGCCTTGCCACAGAAGTACGTGCAACTGGGTTTCAAGGATTATTCTTCCGCCATGGTTCGCACGGTCGAGCGCGGTTTTTACGGTTACTACGAGGCACGCGCCAAACCCATGGACTCGGCAGGTTCCAGCGCCTTCTGGCTGGCCTGGACGGGCATGGAAGATAACGCCACCGAGATCGACATCTTCGAAATCGGCGGCAAGACCAAAGACGCTGCCTACGACCGCTTGTACAACATGAACGCCCACCTGTGGGCCACGCCCCAAAGCACCGAACATGTCGCCAGCGCCAGCATCTGGGTCAGCCCCTGGCGCCTGGCGAGTACGTTTCATGTCTACGGCTTCGACTGGCAGCCCGACACCCTGCGCTGGTACGTCGATGGCGTGCTGGTCCGGGAATCCAGGAATACGAATTTCTTCTTTCCAATGCAGATCGTCTTTGACAGTGAGGCCATGTGGCAATGGTTCGGAGTGGTGGACGATGCTGACCTGCCCTCTACCTTCAGAGTCGATTACGTCAAGGTGTGGCAACGCAGTCAGTAGCGTTTCTCAATCATGGATCTGTCCGTCAGGTTCATCCGATTACCCCTGAACTTTCGTTCGAGCAGTCAGGTCGACAGAATTCCAGCCTCATCCGGCTCCCGGGCGGCGGTTAAAAAAACAAGAATGAGGGGCTAACGGTGAATTGTCTGATTTGTGTCGGCGTGGCGGAACGCATTCAGTGCCACGGCCCATGGGAGGAAAGGGATTGTCCGGAATGCGGGCGCTATCGGGTTTCCGATGAGCTGCTTTTGACCTTGATGGATCAAGGCCAGATCTTCGATGTCATCAAAACCAGAAACTGGCTCGAGAGCCAACGCAAGGAAGGTGTTACCCCTTCAATTGAAGTCCATGAGGCGCTACTGCTGCTCTAGCGTTCGCGCTGGATCAACGTTCAATCGGCAGGGAGGTCAGTTGTCAATCAGCGCCAACCCATCTGGAGCGTGTACGTGATCAAACGCCGGCTGAATGAACTGGATTTGCTGCGCTTCCTGGCAGCGCTCGCCGTGGTGTTTTTTCACTATGCTTTTCGCGGGTATGCAAAAGGCGACATGTCTGTAATGCCCTACCCGCTGTTGGCTGAGCCTGCCAAATACGGTTACTTGGGTGTCGAACTGTTTTTCATGATCAGCGGATTCGTCATTCTCATGACCGCGTCGGGCAACAATCTCAAAGCCTTTTTCATATCCCGCGCCATTCGCCTCTACCCTGCTTTCTGGGTGTGCTGCACCCTGACTTTTCTGATCACGCTGGCCATTGGGCAGCCGCGATACACCGCTGATGTTTATCAATACATTATTAACATGACGTTGCTGGGCGACTTTGTAGGTGTCGAGCCCATAGACGGCGTGTACTGGTCGCTGTTTGTAGAAATAAAGTTCTACCTGATGATCTCCATTCTCCTGGCCTTCAAGAAAATAGAAAAAATAGAAACCTGTCTTGTGTGGTGGTTGCTGATCTCTGCCGGTGCCGAAGTATTCGCCTTCGAAAAGTTGCGCTCGGTATTAATTACCGATTACGCCGCCTATTTCATAGCGGGTGCGACGTTCTTCATGATCTGGGCCAAGGGGATCACCAAAACACGAGTGCTGCTCTTGGCTGGGGCATTGGCATTGGCCTGCTTCACCGCCATCGTTTGGGCCGAATTGCTCGAAACCAAATATCCAACCGACTTCGATCCCCTGATCGTCTGCAGCATGATCATCCTGTTCTTCATGACATTCTTCCTGGTCGCAACCAACAAGACTGCAGCCGTAGGGACATTCAACTGGACGGCATTAGGCGCGCTGACTTACCCACTTTATCTACTGCATCAAATGATCGGCTTTATGATTTTCAACATTGCCTATCCGGCGATAAACCCACACCTCCTGCTCTGGGGCACTATCGCGTTGATGATCGGTGCGTCTCATGTCATCCATAAACAAATAGAAACGCCCATTGCCAGGCACATTAAAAAAGCCCTTTCATTCTCCTTCAAACGTGTCGAGGCGAATAAGCCTCGATAAAGCGCCTCCTCCACCGCAGCGCAACGACATGACCGTTGATCTGCAATTTTTGCTAACGCCCAATAAAAACATATTTTGATGCTTTAATTGATATTGTCGAACAATCCCACCTACAGAGGGTGCCGTGATGAATATCAAAACCTTGGCTTTATTGTTGTTGGCCCTGTGCGCTCAACCCGTCTGGAGCCAGACGCCCCCCGCTTCACCGCCCGCCGCCGACAGCGCGGCACTCACCACCCGTCTCGCTCTGCGGGACCTGTGGGTCGAGCATATTTTCTGGATCAGAAGCTACGCCATTGCCAATCAGGAGCACGACAAGGCACAGGCTAAAGTCGCCGCCGATCAGGTGGTCGATAACGCCACCAAAATCGCCAACAGCATCGCCCCGCTCTACGGCCAGCCCGCTGCCGATCAGTTGCTCAAGCTGCTTGCCGGTCACTGGGGCGCGGTGAAACACTACAGCGACGCCACCGTCGCCAAGGATGCCAAAGGCAAGCAGGCCGCCGTCGCTGACTTGACCAGCAACGCCAAAGCCATCGCCGCCTTCCTGGCCAAGGCCAACCCCAACTTGCCGGAGAGCACCCTGGTGACGATGCTGGCCGCCCACGGCGGGCACCATGTCAGCCAGATCGATCAAATCGCCGCGCACGACTATGCCGGCGAAGCCAGCACCTGGAACATGATGCGCACCCACATACTCGCGCTGGCCGACGCACTGACGGCGGCGCTGGTCAAACAGTTCCCGGAAAAATTCTGACCCGCGCGAGGACACCCCATGCTTGAAGGACTGGGCCGAACCCAGCAGGACTTGCTCAATGCGCTACTGCACCATGCACGCGGCATGAGCATTGACGAGCTGGCCGAGCAGTTGGCCGTCACCCGCACCGCGATTCGCCAGCACCTGGCGGCGCTGGAGGGTGCCGGCCTGGTGCTGCGCGGTGATACGCGCCCGACGGGGCGGCGTCCGGAGCAGTTGTATCAGCTCACCGACCATGCGAAGGAGCAATTCCCTCGCCAGTATCAGCTGCTGGCCAGTGTCCTGATTGACGAAGTGGCTGGCATCATCGGCCCCGAAGCCCTGGCGGCACTGATGCGCAGCATGGGTCGTAAACTGGCGCTGGACCGTGAACAGCACGTGGTGGACGAAGGCACCATCGTGCAGCACATGAATCAGGCCGGGTACGAAGCCGAGGTGATCTTTCGCAGCTCGGACGATAAGGAAATCGTCGCGCACAACTGCGTATTCCACCGCCTCGCCGCCGCGCATCCGGTGGTCTGCGAGCTGGACCTGGCCTTGATCGGCGCGTTGGGGGGGGTGAGGTCGACCATACGGAATGCATGGTTCGGGGCGGAAATGTCTGCCGGTTCAAACTGCGGCCGAGTGAGCCTCAGGAAGAGGCTGAAGCGACCACAGAACCGGAACCGACGCCTTGAATCATCGGTGAAACCCTGGCCACCGACCGGCGCCTTCAAGTAGGGGGCGTCGCCGCCGATACACCTGAAAGCGTCACGGATACGACGTACCGTGTCTGACATCGAGCGTCTCAACGCTCCTACTTGTGAGCGGTCCTCGCCAAGGAAGCACAATGATCACTGTCTCAACTTCAACGAATGCGGCGATGTCTGCCTACGCGGCGGCTGTCGATTCGAAGTCTGCCAATACCCGACAGCAGGTCGGTCAAGACGAGACGGCGCAGATCCAGACGTCAAACACTGATTCGGTGAGCCTCTCCAGCACTTCCACCGATTACAACAGCTCGATCGTCGGCAATGCGCCGTACTTCCCGGTCCGCGCGGGGATGAATGCCGATGCGCTGGTGCTCGGCGCGTCCAAGCCTGGCGCAGTCTCCAGTTCCAAGGACAAGACCTTCCCGGAAGTGGCCGCCGACGCGCGCAAGCGCATGGATGAAAAATACGCGCAGATGACCGCCAGCGGCCAGCCATACGCCAAGACGGATGAAGACCGTAATGCACTGTTTGGCGACCTGGATCGACGTTCGTTGAACGCCGTCGCCACCAATGAAGGCGGCAAGTTCACCGCTGATGAACAAGCGTCGGCCCAAGCCTTGATGCGCCAGCAAGGCCGGCTCGCCACCGGTTATTACAGTGGCCCGGCGGACCAGGAAAAAAACTGGAAAGACCCGTTCGCCAACGACCCGGTTGCCCGCGCTCATGCCGCCCTGGATTTTCTCGACAACATGAGCCCCGAAGAAAAGAACACGCCGCAATGGCTGACCCAACACCTTTCGCTGGAAGCGGCACTGAACCAGAGCGCCGGCTCGGATCCCGCCGATAAGAAGTCCGGGCATTTTCACAACCTGGCTGAAATCCTCGCGGGTGTAGTGACGGATGGCTCGGATAAAAAAACCGACGATGCCAAAACGGCCGATCCGCTTGCCCACCTTCTGGACACGCTTCAAACGCAGGTTTCCTGATCCCGCCACCACCACCCCTGGGAGCCGAGCTTGCTCGCGATGGCGGTGTATCAGTCAACATTTGTATCGACTGACACTGCGCTATCGCGAGCAAGCTCGGCTCCTACAAGGGGACTGCGGTGGATGCGCTGTTTAGGCAGCGGAGAGCTGGCGTTTGCGAGCGGGCAACGCGATGACTAACGCCAGCACGATCAACCCCGTCGCCAGCGCAAACGTGACACGCATGCCATTGCCTGCAAACACCGCGCCCATCACCGAAGCGCCCGTGATCAACCCCAGATTGCGCGACAGGCTGAGCAACCCGGCGATCACGCCCCGCTGATCGGTACTGACACCGCTCATGATCAACGTATTGTTGGCCGCCTGAAACAGCGCATAACTGGCGGTGATGACTGCGATGGGCGCGACATAGCCGGGAATACCGAAACCAGTCGGCATAATCGACAACACCCCCGCACCCAATGCCATGAATGTCAGCCCAAACACCGTCATGCGCTGCGCGCCAAAACGGTCCACCAGACGACCGGCCGGCACTCCGGCCAGCGCCGCCACCAGTGGGCCGACCGACAACGTAAGCCCGACCAGCGCCGCCTTCAGCCCCAGCGTGCCCGACAGATAAAACGGCCCGACCACCAGCGTCGCCATCATCACCGTCGACACCAGCACGCTCATGACCAGGCTCGCACTCAACCGGCGATCCTGGAACAGCGCCAGCCTGATCAAGGGCGATGACGCTTTCGCTTCGACGAACAGGAAAAACCCGGCACCCACCACCGCAACCAGCAGCAACACCAGGTTGAGCGAACCCCAATCGCCCAACGTCATGGCCAGCGCATACGCGCCGAGCGTCAGCGCCAACAGCAGCGTCCCCGGCAAATCGAAACCACCTGGCCGGGCGACTGAACGATCCGCCGGTAAACAGCGATAGGCGAGCACGAAATTCAGAACGCCCACCGGCACATTGACCAAAAAAATCGCCTGCCAGCCAACCCCGGAAATCAACATGCCCCCCAGTGCCGGACCGAGCGTGGTACCGATCGCCGACATCGTACCGAGCAAGCCCATGGCGCTGCCGGTCTGCGCCTTCGGCACCGTGTCCGCGACAAACGCCACGGTGAGCGCCAACATGACGGCTGCACCGAGGCCTTGCACCGCGCGGGCCGCGACCAGCCAGCCCAATGAAGGTGCGAGCCCGCAGGCGAGCGAGGCCAGGGTAAAAATCGCGATCCCGCTCAACAGCAAGCGCTTGCGCCCGACAAGGTCACCGAGCCGTCCGGCACTGACGATTAATGTGGTGATCGCCAGCAAGTACGCGAGCACGATCCACTGGACCTGCGCAAACGTTGCGTCAAAGGCGTGAGCCAATGTCGGTAATCCGGCATTGGCGATGCTGGTGTCGAGTGAAGGCATCAACATCGACAGCGAAAGACTGGCGAGTGCCCAACGGGCCGATCCTGATTGCGTGATGAGTTTCATTGCCTGGCCACTGAATCAAAAGTTGGTCTCCAGCGTATGGCCGGACGTGGCATGGCGGAAGACGCACGGCTTGCACTTGATACCTGCACGCAACGCCACATCACTGCAAAGTCGTGCTAGCGTTCACCCCATGACTACTCCTGATCTGAACCTGCTGATTACCCTCGATGCCCTGCTCACCGAAGGCAGCGTCGCGGGCGCCGCCCGACGCTTGCGCCTGAGTCCATCGGCCATGAGCCGTGCGTTGGCGCGATTGCGTGAAACCACTGGCGACCCGCTATTGGTGCGCGCCGGACGCGGCCTGGTGCCGACACCCCGCGCACTCGAACTGCGCGAACAGGTGAGTCAACTGGTGCTGCACGCCGAGGCGGTGCTGCGCCCTGCCGAGCAACTCGACCTCAAACACCTGGTGCGCACATTCACCCTGCGCACCAGCGATGGCTTCGTCGAGAACTTCGGGCCGGCTCTTATCGCCCGCATCAGCGAGCAAGCACCCGACGTGCGTCTGCATTTTGTGCAGAAACTCAATCAGGACCGCACGCTGCTGCGCGATGGCACCGTCGATCTGGAAACTGGCGTGGTGGACGACACCACCAGCCCCGAAGTGCGCACCCGCGCGTTGTTTCAGGATCGCTTCATCGGAGTGGTACGCGTCGGGCACGGGTTGAGCGAGGGCGAGATCACCCCCGCCCGTTACGCGTCCGGCCGGCACATTCTGGTTTCGCGACGCGGGCGGGATAAAGGGCCGATGGATGACGCCTTGAAATCACTGGGGCTTGAGCGAGACATCGTCACCATCGTCGGCGGGTTTTCCGCCGCGCTGGCCCTGGCCCGCGCCTCGGATCTGATCGCTGCCGTACCCGAACGGCACACGCAAAACCTGCGCACCGGACTGCACAGTTTCCCGCTGCCGGTGGCCACTCCAGCGATCACGGTTTCCATGCTCTGGCACCCGCGAATGGACGCGGACTCGGCGCATCGGTGGTTGCGCGAATGTGTGCGTGAAGTGTGTGCAACGGTGGACTGATTTTTGCGGCAGCCGGGTCTAGACTTCAATCCTTGCCGATACGGTCTGCTGATGTGAGCCAACGCCATGAGCGACAACGACGATCTGCGCAAATACTCTTCCCAAGTCATCGACGGCGTCGAAGCCGCTCCCGCACGCGCCATGCTGCGCGCCGTGGGTTTTACCGATGAGGATTTCAAGAAACCACAGATCGGCATCGCCTCCACTTGGGCGATGGTCACGCCGTGCAACATGCATATCGACAAACTCGCCCTGGAAGCCGAAAAAGGCGCGAACGCGGCGGGTGCCAAAGGCGTCATTTTCAATACCATCACCATCTCCGACGGCATCGCCAACGGCACCGAAGGCATGAAGTATTCGCTGGTGTCGCGCGAGGTGATCGCCGATTCGATTGAGGTGGTGGTCGGTTGTGAGGGCTTTGACGGCCTGGTGACCGTCGGCGGTTGTGACAAGAACATGCCGGGCTGCCTGATTGGCATGGCGCGGCTGAATCGGCCGTCGATTTTCGTCTATGGCGGCACCATTCGCCTGGGCGCCGGCCACACCGACATCATTTCGGTGTTCGAGGCCGTGGGTCAGCACGCACGGGGCGATATCAGCGAGATTCAGGTCAAGCAGATTGAAGAAGTGGCGATCCCCGGCCCCGGCTCCTGCGGCGGCATGTACACGGCCAACACCATGGCGTCGGCCATTGAAGCGCTCGGTATGAGCCTGCCCGGTTCCAGCTCCCAGGAAGCGGTCGGCATCGACAAGGCGTCAGACAGCTTTCGCGCCGGTCAGCAGGTCATGGAATTGCTCAAGCTGGACCTCAAGCCGCGCGACATCATGACCCGCAAAGCCTTTGAAAATGCGATCCGCGTGGTCATCGCCCTCGCCGGCTCGACCAATGCCGTGCTGCACCTGTTGGCCATGGCCAATGCCGTGGATGTCGAACTGACGCTGGACGACTTCGTCGAGCTGGGCAAGGTGTCCCCGGTGGTGGCGGACCTGCGCCCCAGCGGCAAATACATGATGAGCGAACTGGTCGCCATTGGCGGCATCCAGCCACTGATGAAACGCATGCTCGCCGCCGGCATGCTGCATGGCGACGTGCTGACGGTCACCGGAAAAACCCTGGCGGAAAACCTCGAAAACGTTGCCGACTACCCCGAAGGCCAGGACGTGATTCTGCCCTTCGACAAACCGATCAAAAAGGACTCGCACCTGGTGATACTGCACGGCAACCTCTCGCCCACCGGCGCCGTGGCCAAGATCACCGGCAAGGAAGGCCTGCGCTTTGAAGGGACGGCCCGCGTCTATCACGGTGAAGAAGGTGCGCTGGCCGGCATCCTCAATGGGGAGGTCAAGGCCGGCGACGTCATCGTGATCCGTTACGAAGGGCCAAAAGGTGGCCCGGGCATGCGCGAAATGCTCTCGCCCACGTCTGCGGTGATGGGCAAGGGATTGGGCAAGGACGTCGCGCTGATTACCGATGGCCGTTTTTCCGGCGGCTCGCACGGTTTTGTGGTCGGGCATATCACACCGGAAGCGTTTGAAGGCGGGCCAATCGCGCTGATTGAAGACGGCGACCGGATCACCATCGACGCCGAAACCCGGCAGATCACCGTCGACGTGACCGACGCGGTATTGGCCGAGCGCAAGACCCGCTGGGTCCGCCCGGAATCCAAGTACAAACGCGGTGTGCTGGCCAAATATGCGAAGACCGTGTCCAGTGCCTCGGAAGGCGCGGTGACGGATAAGTACCTCTAAAACATCAGAGGACCAAACGTCTGAAGAACACCTGGATGTGTATAGGCGACTAAAATTTATAGGGGGATCACTTCAGCACGCCTTTGTAAGGCAGGAGGTTTTACGATGAAAATCGTATCTTCGCTGGCGTTGATGGTCGCGGCTGGCTGCATCTCGGTGGCTGTAGCAACCCCGCAGCAGATCGACGCCGTTCCCTTGAACGCAACTACTTACAATGCCGGACATATCGCTCAGGCCGTTCTAACCCCCTTGAACACTGGTGAGACGGAACTCTCATTGTTCGTGGGTGGTGTACCCGATAGCACTTTAGTTCCGGCGCACTTGTATACCTATGTCTACTCGGGAAGCTGTGCCCGGCATGAGCCGAAACCGGCCTATTCACTCAACCAGGTCGTGACTGACAACTTCAACGAAACAGAGGGAATCCAACTCCAGAAGACTGTGCCTCTGCCATACGAAACACTGCGCTCCGGCCATTACTCGCTGGTGGTGCGAGATAGCCCGGCCGATGGCAATCACGATATTTTCTGCGGTGAACTTATCTAAGAACCTCTCCTCCCGCTTCCACGCAAAAGCGTGGGAGCGGGAAGACGTAACGACCAGATGCTGTCAGAGCCGAAACCGATCCACCGATTGCGACAGTTTGCCCGCCAGGCTCGACAGTTCATCGGTAGTCGAGGCGGTCTGGCCGATGACCTTGCTGTTGCCCTCCGACATACCGGCGATCATGTCCACCTGATGGGCAATTTCGTTGCTGGCCAGGCTTTGCTCGCCGATGGTGCGGGTAATGTCGTTGACCAGTTGCGTGGTACTCAGCGTCGCACTGAGGATTTCACGGATGGCGCGCTCAACGTCGGCCGTCACGGCCATGCCTTTGTCCACCTGTGCCACGCCCGCCTCCATGCTGGTCACCGCCTCGCGGGTGCTTTGCTGGATGCGCGAGACCATGCTGGCAATTTCCTGGGTGGAGGCGCTGGTGCGTCCGGCGAGGCTACGCACTTCGTCGGCGACCACGGCAAAACCACGGCCCTGCTCACCGGCGCGCGCCGCCTCGATGGCGGCG
This sequence comes from Pseudomonas sp. S2_F03, assembly GCF_054668335.1. Lineage (NCBI taxonomy): Bacteria > Pseudomonadati > Pseudomonadota > Gammaproteobacteria > Pseudomonadales > Pseudomonadaceae > Pseudomonas > Pseudomonas sp. S2_F03. The sequence goes on from NZ_CP162759.1 coordinate 359,235, forward strand.
TTCAAGGCCAGCAGGTTGGTCTGGTCGGCGATGCCCTTGATCACCTGAATGATGCTGAAAATCCCTTCGGACTCCTTGTCCAGCGTGCGAATCACCTGGGCCGATTGCTGCGCGGAACGGGCGATGCCGTCCATGTCTGCGACGACCTGATGGATCACCCGACCACCATCCTTGGCCAGTGATTCAGCCTGATTGGCCATGTCCAGCGCGCGTTCGGCGTGGCGGGTGATTTCCTCGATGCTCGCGGTCATTTCGCTGGCGGCGGCGGCCATGGTGCTGGCGGCGGCGCTTTGCTGCTGGCTGCTGTCGGCGACCTGATGGCAACCGCTGCTCAATTGATCGCTCATGCCGCTCACGCCGTGAGCGTTGCTGCGCACCACTTCGATCATGCCGCGCAAGTCGCGCTGCATCGTGGCGAGGCTGCGAATCAGGGTGCTGGCTTCGTCTTTTTGCGTCGGCTCGACAATCGGTTCGCTGAGGTTGCCATGGGCGATGCTGATGGCGATACGATTAGCGGTCTGCAAAGGCCCCATGATGCTCAGCATCACCCAGCGTCCCTGAATAAGCAGCAACACCAGGCTGGCGATGAGCACGACGCCGAGGGTGAAGTTGGCGCTCTGGATCGCTTGCTGGGTATTTTGGCTGGTCTGTTGCGTGTTGGTTTCGATCAGCTCGCTGAGGGCCGCCATCTGATCTTCCAGTTGGCTGAACGCGGCATTGAAGGTGCCCAGTTCTTTCTGCGCGGCTTCGGGGTTTTCCAATGCCAGGCCAACGATGCGCTCTGCCGCAGCGATGTAGGTGTCCAGACTCGGCTTGACCTTGTTCAGGGCAACCTTGAGGGTGTCGTTGACCGGCAACTTGAGGTTTTCACCCAGCACTTCGCGAAAATGCGTCGTGTGTTCTTCGATTGAACTGTGCACCTCGACCTTGCTGCTGGTGCTTTTGCCCAGGCCGACCAGCATCGCCGACAACACATCGGCGCGCAGGGCGTCATGCATCATGTCGGCTTCGAGGTGATTGCGCAGCGCGGTCATGCTGACCTCGCTCTCATTCACCGCTTCGGCCATCTGCGTGTTACCTACGTAACTGACCAGACTCACGATCAGCGCGGTGAGCAAGCTGGTGCCAATCAACAACAGTAATCGCAGTTTTATCGACACAGTGCAGCCCTCTGTTGGCTAGTCGGTTTTGTGAAAATGCTATCGACCGCTGCAGCCACTTGTTTAACAGTGGCTCGGTACTTTTGACCTTTTTCGACATGCGGTAGGTAAAACGCGCTTTTCTGCCCCCTTCCCTCCTGAACCTAGTGTTCAGTCGCCAGTCTTACAGGCGCCGTAAATTCTCATTTTCGTCATTATCTCCTCAGAGCTGTCCGCCCCATGCACCCCACCGTCCTCGCCTTGCGCTGCGCCTCGCTGTGTTGTTTACCTGTGCTTGCTCTAATGGCCACCCCTGCCCATGCCAGCGGCGAACGCCAACTGGTGGCCGCGATCAACGATTACCGTGCCCATCCGCAACGTTGCGACAGGCGCCCAGCACAACGCCTGGCGCCGCTGGCGCTGAACTCGAACCTGGCGCTGCCCATCGGCTATGGCGGTGGTTTGCGCGATCGGCTGAAGGCTTCCGGCTATTCGGCGGTCACGGTTCGAAGCATTCGGGTGGTCGGTGCGCAGGATGCCGATGAAGCCTTTGACAGGTTGCAAGACGATTACTGCGGTGCGCTGCTGGACGGCCAGTACGCGGACATCGGCGTCAGTCGCAGCCGATCGCAATGGCAAGTGGTGCTGGCGCAACCGGTACTCGACCGTCAGGTCGGCGACTCGCGAACCGTCGGCAAGGCACTGTTGGCACAAGTCAACGCGGCACGGGCCAAACCGCGGATGTGTGGCGCTCAGCGCTTCGCCGCCGCACGGCCGCTGAGCTGGAACACCGCCTTGGGCGCCGCCGCCCAAGGGCACAGCAAGGCCATGGCCTACGGCAACTACTTTGCGCACCGAGACCCCGACGGTGATATGCCCGCCGACCGGGCTCGGGCCGCCGGCTTTCGCGGCAGGCAGACCGGCGAAAACATCGCCGCCGGGCAAAGTTCACCGAGCAAGGCGATGTCAGGATGGCTGGCCAGTCCCGGGCATTGCGCGAATCTGATGAACCCGATATTTACTCAGGTCGGCGCGGGTTATGCGGCAGATGCCCGCAGTGATGAAGGGGTGTATTGGACGATGCTGTTTGGGGCGCCTTGATCGGGTGACTTGAACGCTGTTTCTTTACCTTGAAAAGGAACATCACCAGCAAACTGACAAAGGCGCCGGTCACCGCCAGCGCCATGTCTTTCTGTGAATCCCACGGATCGTTTTGAGCACCAATGAAGGCGCGGGACGTGTCGTCGCCCAGATAGGCCCCGCCAATCCACTCCACCAATTCGTAGATGGCTGACGTCGACAGCATGATGTTCATCGCCACGAACAGCAGCCAAATGCCCCGCAATGGGGTCAGCCGCAGCAGCACTTCTCGCACGGGATAGACCAAAAACAACCCGTAGCTCAAATGGACCAGCCGATCAAAATGGTTGCGATGCAGGCCAAGGGCTTTGTTGAGGCTGAACCCGGCCAGGTCCGCACACCAACGGTCGTAGGGCACTTCGGCGTAGGTGTAGTGAGAACCCAATTCGTGAATACACAGGAAAACGAAAATCAGGGTGACGGACACCGCAGACAAACGAAACCAGTAAGAGGCCGCCACCAAGGTGCCCACGAGCAACAGCACCAACAGGTTTTCCAGCGCCCAATCAACCCGACTGTGCGGCGAAAAGCCCAGCACCACGACGATTGAAACAAACACCAAAAGCAGCGTCAGGTCGTATCGCGCATAGGGTTTTGGCTGCATGGCGTGGGCTCCTGGGTGACAAACATCAGATCAATTCAACGTAAAACCGGTTCAAGCACAGCGACAAAAGGCAGGACTCCTGAACACCAATGGGCTTAAAAGCGTGTGCTAGGCTTTTGCACTAACGTGAGGTGATGCGTTTGGATACACACCCCTTCCTGAAAGCTGGAGCTCAATGATGAAAACCACTGTTTCCTGGATAACGATCACACTGATGAGCCTTGTGCTTAGCGCCTGCGCCGCCGTTGGAGCCGGGAGCGGAGGCGCGGGTGAAATGGAAATTCGCTCGGGCAAGATTGAGCAGATCACCCTCACGCAGATGCAAACCAATCATGACAGTGGTGTCGGCGCCATTCTTGGCGGGATCGCCGGTGTCGGCCTTGGCAGTTTGATCGGGCATGGCACAGGACGGGACGTGGCGATGGTGGCCGGCGCGCTCGCGGGTGCGGCAGGCGGCAACTACGCGGAGAAGAAAAAATATGACCAGCCTCAGGAAGCTCAACAGATCATCGTGCGCACAAAAAGTGGTGTGCTGGTGTCGGTGACCCAGCCGATCAATCCTGGACTGAACAAAGGCATGAACGTTTATATCGAAGGCACTGGAAACGAAGCTCGGGTGGTGCCGCAGGGCTAAGTAAAAATGAGGGGATGGATTTTTTGTTTATCAATAGATCCGTCTCCTTCCAAGGGCCTCTAAACCCAGACAATCTCAAAGGCCCCAATAAAAGCTTTTGCCTATCAGCCCCGAATACTCCACCTATTAGCTGACTTGCAGATAGGCGTCTAACCTTATCCCAGCGCTGGCGTGAGCCGGCCGGTTTTGAGCTGATAAGGAGACAGGAATGAGTCAGAAACATGACTAAGCCTGCCGTGGGCCACCGTGATTGCACCTCGTTCTGCGCTGTACCGATGCCCGTGTGATCAAAACAATCAGTGAATCGAACTGCTGGCCCAGCAGCCTGTGTCATTGCTTTCGCTCGTCGCTATTTCGAGCCCACAACGGGCCGGGTAGCCCGGATGAACACGACCAAAGGTAGCTCGCACATGGCAAATGAATCGAAATGCCCGTTTAACCACGCCGCCGGTGGTGGCACGAAGAACCGCGATTGGTGGCCGAACCAACTGAACCTGAACATCCTGCACCAGCATTCGTCTCTGTCCGATCCCTCGGACGAGGGTTTCAACTACACCGAAGCGTACAAAAAACTGGATTTTGCAGCGGTCAAACGAGACCTCACGGCGTTGATGACCGATTCGCAAGACTGGTGGCCAGCGGACTTTGGTCACTATGGGCCACTCTTCATTCGCATGGCCTGGCACGCCGCCGGAACCTATCGCACCGGTGACGGCCGGGGTGGGGCCGGCTCCGGTCAGCAACGCTTTGCACCGCTCAACAGCTGGCCGGACAACGTCAGCCTCGACAAGGCACGACGGTTGCTCTGGCCGATCAAGCAAAAATATGGGCGCAACATTTCCTGGGCTGACCTGATCGTGCTGACCGGCAATGTGGCGCTGGAGTCGATGGGCTTCAAGACCTTTGGTTTCTCCGGTGGTCGTCCGGACGTTTGGGAACCGGACGAAGACGTTTACTGGGGCTCCGAAAACAAATGGCTGGGCGGCGATATCCGCTACGGCAAAGAAACCAGCCTATGCAAGAGCCCGGCGAAGGTCCGCTGGTTGCTGAGCCTGGGAAAAACGAGGAGAGCCGCACCGAGCAGGGCCGAAATCTGGAAAACCCACTCGCCGCCGTGCAAATGGGCCTCATCTACGTCAACCCCGAGGGCCCTGAAGGCAATCCGGATCCTGTCGCTGCAGGCACGGACATCCGTGAAACCTTCGCCCGCATGGCGATGAACGACGAAGAAACCGTGGCGCTGATCGCTGGCGGCCACGCGTTCGGTAAAACCCACGGCGCCGGACCTGCCGACAATGTCGGTGCCGAGCCCGAAGCCGCTGGTCTCGAACAGCAAGGCTTTGGCTGGAAGAACAGCTTTGGCACCGGCAAAGGCGCGGACACCATCACCAGCGGGCTGGAAGTGACCTGGACCACCACGCCAACAAAATGGAGCAACAACTACCTGGAAAACCTGTTCGGCTTCGAGTGGGAACTAAGCAAAGCCCAGCCGGGGCGCACCAGTGGGTCGCAAAAAACGGCGCCGGTGCCGGTACCATTCCGGATGCCCACGACCCGTCCAAACGGCGCAATCCCACCATGCTGACCACGGACCTGTCCCTGCGCTTCGACCCGATCTATGAGCCGATTTCCCGACGCTTCCTGGCCAATCCCGATCAACTGGCCGACGCCTTCGCCCGCGCCTGGTTCAAGCTGATCCACCGCGACATGGGCCCCCTCTCCCGCTACCTCGGCCCGGAAATGCCCAACGAAGTACTGCTGTGGCAAGACCCCATCCCGGCGGTCGATCATGCCTTGGTCAGCGACAGCGACGTCGCTGCACTCAAGGGCAAAATCCTTGCTTCCGGCCTGTCGGTCTCGCAGCTGGTATCGACTGCCTGGGCAGCCGCTTCCACCTTCCGCGGCTCCGACAAACGCGGCGGTGCCAACGGCGGACGCCTGCGCCTGGCCCCGCAAAAATTCTGGCAAGCCAACCAGCCAGAACAATTGGCGAACGTCCTGGCGAAACTCGAAAGCATCCAGAGCGAGTTCAACAGCGGCGGCAAGAAAGTCTCGCTGGCCGACCTGATCGTATTGGCGGGTAACGCGGGCGTCGAACAAGCGGCGAAAAATGCCGGTCACAGCGTGACGGTTCCGTTCACGCCGGGGCGGATGGACGCGTCGCAAGAGCAAACGGACGTGGAATCCTTCGGCTTCCTCGAACCGATTGCCGATGGCTTCCGCAACTACCTGAAAACCCGCTACCGCGTACCGGCCGAGCAACTGTTGATCGACAAGGCGCAACTGCTGACGCTCACCGCTCCGCAAATGACCGCGCTGATCGGTGGTCTGCGAGTGCTGAACACCAACGTCGGACAAACCCGCCACGGCGTCTTCACCCAACAACCGGAAGCGCTGACCAACGACTTCTTCACCAACCTGCTGGACATGAGCGTGGAATGGAAACCCACCTCCGAGGCCGCTGAAGAGTTCGAAGGACGCGATCGCAAATCCGGTGCAGTGAAGTGGACCGGGACGCGTGTTGACCTGGTCTTTGGGTCGAATGCGCAATTGCGGGCACTGGCCGAGGTGTATGCGAGCAGTGATGCGAAGGAGAAATTTGTTAAGGACTTTGTGGCGGCCTGGACCAAGGTGATGAACCTGGATCGGTTTGATGTGAAGTGACGGGGTAAACCGTCAGGCCTTGAATGAACCACCCCGCCCCGATCAAACGGGTCGGGGTGGCTTTTAAAGGCTTACTCTTTCTGGACGTCGGCGCGTCATATCACGACTTGGGCTCTGATCCTATAACCCACGCGGAGCAAGGTCCGGAGCGTCGAAAACCTGATCAATCAGTGCTGGATCAATGCACAGCAGGTTTTCAGGCTCGTATTTCAGCTGATCTCCCCACGGCTGGCCGGTGGTCAACGATCCGTTCAGGCGCACCATCACGGATTCATGCACCCAGACTTTCTGCCCGGGCTCAGGCTGGGGAATCTCTCGCGCTCTGGGTTTGCCGAATGGCGGCATCGAGCCAAACTTGAGCGTTCGAGTGTGAGTTTTGGGGTCCCACCTCAAGCGCGGCACCCACTCCGCAATCATCCACCATCGGGACAGCGATTGGTGGGCTTGTGCCAGCGGATCCGCTACCGGGCAGGTCTTGGGATGGAGTTCGCCACGACACGATGCATCATCGATGTTCAACCCGGCCTCCAGGCTCTCCCCAATCATCCAGCGCAAGGCAATCAGGGCAAGCTGCGATTCTTCCAACGGGTAGCCGCCACCGACATCGCAATGCACGCCGGCGAACCACACCTGTTTCAGGTCCGCGGCCTTGGCGACATTCCATAGGTTCTGGCGGAAAAAACAGCGTCGCTCGTCAATGGACACCGCATGACGGATGGTGCGTACGCTTGGATTGTTTGCGGTATAGGGAACGACCAACGGGTCATACACCCAACCCACTGAACTCACGGTGTCGAACAACCCGAGAAAGTAGACATCGACATCCTGGGAAAAGGATTCCTTGAACTGCGTCATCAAGGAAAAATCCGGTCGCTTGTCCGCGGTCAGGCGCCACCAGAAATAGCTCCACGGCCGCTTTAGGGAAGGTTCGGGCGCACCTTTTTCGGAACGTGTTCGTGTGGTCAGTAATGACCAGGCAAAGTCCAGTTGTTGAGCCTGGTGGGCCGGTAGCAGCCCAAGCGTATGAATCATGGCTGCCAGGACCCGGGCAGCATAGGAACCTCGGGAAAAACCATAGATGAAAATCTGATCGCCTTCCTGATAGTTCTCCATGAGAAAACGGTAGGCATTGAGCACGTTACGCTTGATCCCCCAACCAAACGCCAGCCCGGCAATTCGCGACGGTACCTTCTCCCATTCGAACAGGGTTTCACTTAACCCGAACGTGCCCACACCCTGATCGTAATAGCTCAGAAGCTCACTGCTGTTCTTGGGTAATGACCGAAACACCCGGAGCACATTGGTGGGTTTGTCACAGAAGCGGTTGTTCGTTCCATCGATACAGAGAATCAGTTGGCGCGCCATGATCTGTGTGCTCTCCGCAATCTTGTTGCCCGGCAAAGTGGGGTTCCCGCGCTTCCTGTCGGCAAGCGAGGGACGGTGTGGCCCCACATCCGTGTCGTGACAACTGCTGCGGTAAATCGTGGAGGGCTATCCAAGGCATAGCAGAGTTAATGGCGCTTAGCCATAAAGCTAGCTCAATAACGAGACCATGCGCGGTTCAATTGAAGCCTCCAACACCTCAACCAACGCCAGCGTCACCGGCAACTTGGAAACGCCGCCGCCCCGCGCTGCCGGGATTGAGGAACAGCTGATCGCCGCGCCATTCGATGCATGGCTTGTGCGAGGTGCCCGGTGATCACCAGTTTGATGCCGGCATCGAGCGCGGCCGGGACATCGGCGATGTCATGCACCAGCAAAGTGCCCCAACCCTTCAGGTCGAAACGCAGAAGATCATCCAGATGCGCGGCCCAAGGCGCGCCCACGTCGTTGTTGCCGCGCACGACATGCAGTGGAGCAATAGACGCCAGTTGATCGAGGATGTCCGGGCTGCCGATGTCGCCCGCGTGAATGATCCGCTCGCACCCTTCCAGGGCCGCAAGGGCTTCGGGGCGGAGCAAACCGTGGGTATCGGAAATCACGCCAACCTTCATGCATCGCTCCCGTTGAGGTCGGGGTCTGACGCGATCAAGGATCTACTTGCGCCATCAGTTCAGCAACCGATTCCTGGCGATTGGCGTAGCGCTGGGCCAGCACCGCACAGACCATCAGCTGAATTTGATGGAACAACATCAACGGCAGGATCAACACGCCGATGGTGCTGCCGGCGAACAGCACCTGCGCCATCGGCACACCGGTGGCCAGACTCTTCTTCGAGCCGCAGAACAGAATGGTAATGCGGTCTTCCATGTTGAAACCAAAGGCTTTGCCGAGCACCGTGGAGGCCACCAATACCAGCCCCAGCAACACGCAGCAGGCCACCACCAGCCCGGCCAGTTCCCACAGCGGGATCTGGTGCCAGATGCCCTCGTTCACGGCTTCGCTGAATGCGCCGAAAACCACTAAAAGTATCGAACCCTGATCCACAAACTTCAGCCAGCTTTTGTTGCGTCCGACCCAGGCACCGATCCAGCGGCGTGCGATCTGCCCGGCAATGAACGGCAGCAGCAGTTGCACGCTGATCTTCACAATCGCATCGAGGGTCGAGCCGCCATCGCCCTGCACATTCAGCAGCAGCGTCACCAGCAGTGGTGTGAGGAAGATCCCGAACAGACTGGACGCCGCCGCACTGCAAATCGCCGCCGGAATATTGCCGCGCGCCAGCGAGGTAAAGGCAATGGCCGACTGCACCGTCGCAGGCAGTGCGCAGAGGTACAACATGCCCATGTACAGATCATCACCGATCAGTGGCGACAGCACCGGTTTGAGCGCCAGACCGAGCAGCGGGAACACCACAAAGGTCAGGCTGAACACCAGCAAATGCAGGCGCCAATGCCCGGCCCCGGCAATGATCGACTCGCGTGACAGTTTGGCGCCATGCAGAAAAAACAGCAGGGCGATGGCGACGTTGGTCAGCCACCCAAAGCCCACCGCCACCTGACCGCTGGCGGGCAACACGCTGGCCAGCAGCACGACGCCAATCAGGGTCAAGGTGAAGTTGTCGGGTAAGAAACGGGGACGCGTCATCAGGATCATCCAGGTTTGCCAGGAACGTGATGACGACTCTAACGCGCCTGATGATTACCGACTAACGCTAGTAAGCCAGGAGATGTCGCCTAAAGGACATGACTGATGAGTCAACCATCGTTCTTGACGCCTCATGCGGTTAGGTGGGAAACGTGGCTGGCCCGGATGGACGTATCGGGCTCACTCACGAATCAAGGACGGCTCATGAAAACCCTGTTGTATTTGCTGATCGCCGCCGGCGTCGGCACCGCGCTGCAACACGCTGGTATCCCTCATGGCCTGTTATTGGGCTCGATACTCGCAACCGCCGTCATCGCCAGCCGTTTTCGATTCTCTCCCACCGTGCGTTTCAGCCTCGGCTACGTGCAACTCGTGTTGGGGATCGCGACGGGCCTGATGTTCACCGCGTGGGACAGCCAGACAGTCGCCGCCATGTTGCCCAGCCTGGGCTTGATGCTGTTGTGCCTGGTGGTGCAAAGCACCGTGGCCGGTTTCTCGTTGCTCAAGGTCGCCGGCTGGAACCGCAAGGACACCCTCCTCGCCGTCTACCCCGGCGCCCTCGCCGCCGTGTTCGACTTGCTGGAGTCCGAACGAGCGTCCAGCAAAGTGATCGTCGTGCATCTGGTTCGACTGCTGTCCATCACCCTCCTCGTCAGCTTTTGTATTCCCGGGCAGACCCACCTGGCGATTGCCCAGAGCAGCCCGCTGGACATGAGCATGGCGTTGACCCTGCTGTCGCTGATCGCCATGTGTTTGTTGCTCGGGCGTTTGCTCTTGAACGTCGGCGTGCCGGCGCCGTTCATGCTCACGGCCATCGTCCTCACGGGCGTCTACGTCAAGCTGGGCTACCTCCACGGATTCCAGATGCCCGCCTGGAGTGTCGACTCGGCGGCGGTCCTGCTTGGTGTGTTGATTGGCTCGAAATTCAAGGACATCAGCCTCGCGCAGCTATGGCACCATCGGCCGCGCCGGACTGATGTCCGTCGCCTTGATGTTGCTGATCGCCGCGGCGTTCGCCGGGGTGGCGGGTCGGGTGCTGGGCAGCGACCCCTTGTCGTTGTGGCTGGCGTACATGCCGGGCGCTGTCGAGACCATCGCCATCGTCGCCTTCAGTGGCGGGCTGAACGTCGTGTTCATCCTCACTCACCACCTGATGCGCATGGTCGTGTTGCACTTCGCCCCCGCATTGATCGTGCAGGCCCGGCGCTGGCGGGAAGATGTTTGATCAGGGGTCGCAGGAAAGGATTGAGCGGGAGAGATCGTGGCCAGTGCACCAATCAGAATGGTCAACACCAGAAATCCACCGAGGAAGAGTGCCATCTTGCCCATTGGGGCCTCCTGAATTGTGAGGTTGCTGCGTGCCTTCATTCTGAGCCCGCAACTGAGCGCATTACAGATTCAGATTCCTCAGAAAAATACGGATCAGATTTGATCCTGCAAACGAAAAGCCCCGCCCCACTCACGTGGACGGGCTTTCTATTGCATCAATCGCCGCTTACAGATCGGTGATTTCCTTATGGCGTGGCACCAGCGTTTTCATCACGCTCCAGGCCACCAGATAGGCCAGCGAACAGATGGCGAACATGATCATGTAGCCGGTGTGAATATCGTTGATCGATTTGTAGTAGTCGAACACGTAACCACCCACCTTCGTCATCACGACACCGCCCAAACCACCCGCCATGCCGCCAATGCCGACCACGGAAGCGATGGTTTTTTGCGGGAACATAGTCGGACACGGTCGTGAAGATGTTGCACGACCACGCCTGGTGAGCCGACGCGCCAACACCGATCAGCAGCACCGGCACCCAGAAGCTGATGTAACCGAATGGCTGCGCCAGCAGCACCACCAACGGGAACAGCGCGATCACCAGCATGGCTTTCATGCGGCCGTCATACGGCTTGTCGCCGCGCGCGCCATGAAGTAGCTCGGGAACCAGCCCCCGCCGATGCTGCCGACCATGGTCATGTTGTACAACACGGCCAGTGGCAACACGATGTCCGCGCCCTTCATGCCGTATTGCGCCGACAGATAGGTCGGCAGCCAGAACAGGAAGAACCACCACACGCCGTCGGTCATGAACTTGCCGAAAGCAAAGGCCCAGGTCTGACGGTAGGTCAGCAACTTGAACCACGATACTTTTTTAGCCGCGACACCCTTCACTTCAGGCGTAGCCACTTGCACCCCTTCATCGCTGCGGATATAAGCCAGTTCCTCAGCCGACAGACGCTTTTGCTGATCTGGCTTCTCGTAAAGTGCGATCCAGACGGCGACCCAGACGAAGCCCAACATACCGATCACGATAAACGCGGCTTCCCAGCCCCAAATGCCGGCAATCAGCGGCACGCAGATCGGTGCCAGGACTGCGCCCACGTTGGCGCCGGAGTTGAAGATGCCGGTGGCGAAAGAACGTTCCTTCTTTCGGGAAGTATTCGGCGGTGGCCTTGATCGCAATCGGGAAGTTACCCGCTTCACCAATCGCCAGCACAGCGCGCGACAGCATGAAACCCGCAATCGAAACCGGAATGACCGCCAGGCCGAGTGCACTGCTCAGCGCACCGATGCCCTCACCCATTGGCACCGCAAAGGCGTGCATGACCGCGCCCGTGGACCAGATACCAATCGCGAACATATAAGCTTTCTTTGGCGCCGATCTTGTCGACGAAGCGGCCGGCAAACAGCATGGAAATCGCGTACACGAACTGGAAAACCGCGGCAATGTTGGCGTAATCAGTGTTACTCCAACCAAACTGCGTCGACAGTTGCGGCGCCAACAGACTCAGTACCTGACGGTCCAGGTAATTGACGGTGGTGGCGAAAAACAACAGTGCACAGATCGTCCAGCGATATTTGCCGACCGTTTGGCCGACGCGTTGCGCATTGATGGGCTCGTTCAGATTCATGGCATCACTTTATTATTGGATTATGGTGATGATCTCTCGGTTTCAAGCGAGATCAGTGTGTCGTAAAGCATCGCCAAAACGCGAGAAATCCGCGTCGAGGCGGGTCAGGTTCAGCCGTAACTTTCGATTAACTCGAATGCTGTACCCCGCCGCCGGTGCATCTTTTTACGGCTGGAGGTAGACGTGTCGCGAGTGCTGGCAGGGGTTTGACGGGGCAGTCGCCTGCAATCACAGCCGATTGCGCGGGCGCGCAAGCAGACAGGATCGGGCCAGAAGAAGCGACGTAGAGGGGGCTGAGTACGCCAGATGAATCTGGCATGATGAGGGCCGACACGCTTTTTTATTTTTAGGATGAACAGTCGATGTCTCGTCTGTCGTCGTACAACTGCGCCTTTTATAGCGAGATTGAGGTTGGGCTGTCAATCTGAAAGATGGCCGTTGGTCTGGGTGACGGGGTTGCGATAAAATTTGCGGATGGGTACAGACGGCGCTAGCTGCAGGAGTGTTGGCGTTTTGGCGTTACGGGTGTTGATGGCAGGTTGTGGGGAATTCGAAACAAAATCTCGTTGTACGACGACCAATATCCCCGCACAGGACGGCGGAATGGCGACTCTTCAATCCGTTTTGAGTACTCCAGGAAGGAGCTTTTCCAAAGTCAGCACCTTTCACCATGACGCTTTGTCTTTGCGACATTGCTGAAATGTAAAGCCCCGCCCCTGTAAAAGGGAGCGGGGCTTTTTACTGCTCACCACGCTGGAACAACGCCCTCGCTCACCCTTGTAGATCTACTTGATCCAACATTAGGTTTACCGACAGCCCTGCCCGGGAACGCGCTACACAGATCAGCTGTTGGTGCGATCGGTCGCCTTGGCTTTGCTTTGAGCTACAGCGGCTTCAGCCTTCTGTTTCTGCGCAACCTGGAAGGCTTCCATCGACACTTTCCGGGCCGACTCCATGCGTGTGAAGGTTCGGTCACCGCCACCTGTGGCCATCGCCAGGGAAGAAGCGGTCAAAGCGGCGACTACGAAGAGAGCTTTCATAGATTTCATTTGGGTATCCTCACGTGAGATTTTATTAACGGTTAACAACGGAATTCATTTGTTAAAGCTGAACTTGCTTATTCAACCGGGCTTCACCATCCAGCCAGGGCGGTGCTTCTGGCGCCCCAGGCGCCTTGCTCCATGCGCTCTTGAGCGTCTCTGTTTTTTGCCCAGGCAGTGAGCAGCACCATCATTCCAAATCCACCGACGATGAGAACCGGATAGGCTGCCAGCAACTCCACCAGCGAGTACTTCCAGGCCAGCGGACGACCAACACCCAGCATGGCGGCATAGAACCACGACACGCCAGAGAGGGCGCCGGAGAACAGCGCCAGCATCCGCAAGCTAAAGGAGAGTTTTCAGCAACGAACCGGCTTTTTTCAGGGCCGGCAATACAGCGCTATGCAAGAGGAAACCGTTAAAGGTCAACAGCACAACTATCCCGATCTTGGCTTGCAATTTTGGATTGAGGAAATATTCCATTCCCTTGCCGGCATAATCTATCCCGACAATACCAATGCCCGTAATCCACAGAGCGACAAGTGCAAGCACTACGGTCTTTTGAAGACTTTCCATATGCGCGTCATCATGGTGACTCCGACACATCCCCTTGAGGAGTTGCTTGACCATTGCAATGTCACTGGTCAACACCAGCCCGATTGCTACGCAGCAAGCGATAAGATGGAAATACACAACACCCAAACGCACATATTCCACGGTGGACGAAGAAAGCATGACTAAGTTCCATGGTGACCTCTTGACTTCAATAGTGAATCAACATAACTCACGACACGACTTAATTAGAGCTTTGCCGTTGCTGATTGCAATTAGGATCCAATAATTATTATCAAATACTCTTGCAGTAATACGCTGCCAAGATAATAGCGATTTTGGCGAATGAACTTTCAATCATTCGATCATGTCCATTTTCAGGTAACAAAAACTTCATTCGTACTTAATACATATGAGGTTTAACTTGCGCTTCCGGGGGCAGGCGAGGCCCAGAACCCTGTCGCGTGAGCGGATCAGGTCACGCTGGTGGGGTTGGCCGGGCTTCCGCCCCATTCGAGGAAACGAAGTTTGTGAACCTCGCCTTGGCTGTCCAGGTAAACCAGGGTCACTGGTACTACGCCAGTCTTATCGGATGTATCGGTGCGCCGCAGTACTTGCTTCACATCGATTTCCATTCCGTAGTGGTAATCGACGGCTGACACATGCGCGCCGGGCTCTTGCAAGCCGTTCTGGTCAAAGACACTTGGTGCGAGACTCGAAATCACGGCACTGACTACGTGCGGCCATGTTCATTAGGCTGTACCTCTGCTGAAGTTCACTTGACGAGGACCTAATGTGACACGTGAAGAAAATGAAGTTCACTTCCCGCGACGAACGCGCCTGCCTGAAAAGCATGTAGTGGCTGCAAACCCCCAGCAACTCACCGCGCTTGACACCTCCCGACTCATCTCGTCCTAACCCCCGTATTTGTTGGTCAAAGTCCGTTTTTGAAGGAGGTCATAACATGTCATGACGGATTTTTACGCAAGGTGAATCAGTACTTTCAATTCAGTCAGCTGAGTACGAATGGATGGCGAATTCAAGCTCTCGTGACAGGCAGAAAACGCCCCAGGCTGTGAAAAAAAGCGGCACAGTCTTGAAGACTGCGTTGCTACGTAAAATCTGTCGGCATTTGGTTGATCAGCAGACCAAAAATTTGTGTAGAAACGCGACTTTCGTCCCGATCCTGACAGTCAAACTCCCGCTCTTAGGCCCCATTGTGTGTCCGGGGCCGAGCGGCCAATTGCGAGCGGGGCGTCAAGATGGCCAAGGCAACCGCCACGATGAAGAGCGCCGGCACGTCACCTGCCAAGTGCCCCATTTGCCCCGGCTGGGTGACCGCCTGGACGGCCATGATTCCTCCGTGTATAAAGGAAAAGCTAGACCACACGGTGAACCAGGATTAGGCTCAGATTGGCTAATGGATCACGTGCGGCCAGGATCAAGAACACGCCAAGTGTGCGTAGATGCCAACGATCATTATCGGGTAGTCCGAGTGACCGACGTGCAGGCCCAGCCGGACGGCCAGAACAACATAAGTGGGTAGAGAGCAAGGCACGCGAGGCCAGCCAAAACCAGAACGACGCGCAAATACCTGAGGCGATCGACTACGGTCATGGCGGACTCCTCTTGGGTCTAACTCTAAATTGACCCCAAGTGGGGTGATAACACCTTCACAGAAAAAGCAGAAAAGGGGATGGATTTATTTCCGGAAAATAAATCTGTCCTCTTTCCTTTTGTCATGTCGAAGGTATCGCTTTGGCGTGTTTGGGCAAGCCGATGGAAATCAGCGCGGCCAGCATGACAAAGGCCGTAGAAACCCACAGGCAAGCTTCCAGTCCGTAGGCTTGGTAAATCCAACCAGACAGTACGGTACCGAGCAGCCGCCCCAATGCGTTGGACATGTAATAGAAACCCACATCCAGCGATACCCCGTCCTCTTTTGCATAGGAGATGATCGAGTAGCTGTGTAAGGAGGAGTTCACCGCAAACAGCGCACCGAAGATCATCAATCCACCCAGGAGCACAACCTGGGGTGACCCGCCCGCCGAGAGGCCGAGGGCGATAGTGGCCGGGAAGCCGGCCAGCGAAGCCGCCCAAATGAAGGCCGCCCGCCCATCCGGGACATGGCCACGCGTTTTCCCGGTGATGTTCGGGGCGAGAGACTGAACGATGCCGTAGCCGATGATCCAGGCCGCCAGAAATCCACCCACCCGCCAAAAGTCCCAGCCCAGTACTTCACTCAGGTACACCGGCAAGGCGACGACAAACCACACATCGCGAGCACCAAAAGAAACAGCCGCGCCGCCGAGAGGATGTTGATCGCTCGGCTCTTGGAGAGCATTTCGCGGAACTTCGGCTTGGCCTTGGCTCTGCCCAGATCCTTTTGCAGCAAGAACAGGCTCGCGATCCAGATCAGCGCCAATACCGTTGCCATCAGCAGCACCGCCCCCTCTGAACGTCAACCATGCCAGCAAGGCACCGCCCAGGAAGAAGCCCACACCCTTGAGGGCGTTTTTTGAGCCGGTGAGGACGGCTATCCACTGATAAAGCGTGCCCTGCTGCTGGTCGGGCACCAAAAGTTTGATCGAACTCTTGGCACTCATCTTATTGAGGTCCTTGGCGATACCGGACAATGCTTGAGCGCCCATCACCCAAGGAATGGTCAGTAGAGCGACTGGTACTGTGAGCATCAGCAAGGCGGCGACCTGGAGGCCAAGACCGATATTCATCGTGCGATTCAAGCCCAGGCGAGCGCCCAGGTAGCCGCCCACCAGGTTGGTGATGACGCCGAAGATTTCGTAGAACAGGAACAGCGCGGCAATGTGCAGCTGGCGAGTAGCCCAATGTGTGGAAATGCAATACCACCAACATGCGCAGTGCGCCATCGGTGAGGGTGAAGGCCCAGTAGTTGCCGGTGACCAGCAGGTACTCGCCGAACTTCCGGGGAAAGGGCTGACGACGCCTTCATGACCACCGCTGTTAACCGGCCAAGCCGGCCAGTTTGGCCAGTTCGACAACGCGGTTGGCGTACTCCCACTCGTTGTCGTACCAGGCGTAGATCTTCACTTGGGTGCCGTTCACCACCATGGTCGAAAGCGCATCGATGATCGAGGAGCGCGGATCGGTGCGGTAGTCGATCGAAACCAGTGGACGCTCCTCATAACCGAGGATGTCTTTGAGCGGACCAGCAGCCGCAGATTTGAGCAACTCATTGACTTCATCCACCGAAGTCGCACGCTCCACCTCGAACACGCAGTCGGTAAGAGAGGCATTGGCCAGTGGTACGCGCACGGCATGGCCGTTCAGGCGGCCACGCAACTCCGGGAAAATTTCCGGCAATGGCTGTCGCCGAGCCTGTGCTGGTCGGGATCAGGCTCATGCCCGAAGCACGGGCGCGACGCAGGTCCTTGTGCGGCTGATCGAGGATGCTTTGCGTATTGGTCAGGTCGTGGATCGTGGTGATCGAACCATGGCGAATACCGAGGTTTTCGTGGATCACTTTGACCACCGGAGCCAGGCAATGGTGGTGCAGGATGCGGCGGTAACAATACGGTGCCGAGCCGGATCGAACAGGTGCTGATTGACGCCCATGACGATGTTCAGCGCGCCCTGCTCCTTCACCGGTGCGCAGACCACCACGCGCTTCACACCTTGTTCCAGATACGCCTGAAGCACGCCAACGGACTTCATTTTGCCACTGGCTTCGATGACTAAATCGCAGCCGGACCAGTCAGTGTCGGCGATGGATTGGTTGGCCGTCACCCGAATGCGTCGACCGTCAATGACCACGCAATCGCCATCGGCGCTGGCTTCGTTGTGCTAACGGCCGTGCACCGAATCGAAATTGATCAGGTGCGCATGGGTGGTAGCGTCGCCAGCAGGGTCATTGATTTGCACGAATTCAAACTCGGGCCATTGCCAAGCGGCGCGCAATGCAAGACGACCGATTCGACCGAAACCGTTGATACCTACTTTGATGCTCAGTGATGTTGTTCTCTTTCGTGTGCTGACTTCGAGGGGGCAGTAGATGGTTTGATTGAATTAACAGCTATCTCAGCAACATGCTGCCTGGCGCTCGGGACGCTCACCCATCTGATCAAGGCGTTTTTCGTCCTGGCTCAGCCAGTGGCGGTTGGCCTCAAGCGTGACCTGGATTACGTCGATGACCCACTGTGGAAGCTCAACGTTCAGTCGGTAGTAAATCCATTGCCCTTGACGGCGAGTTTCGAGCAGTCCGCAGCTACGCAACTGAGCCAGGTGGCGTGAAATCTTGGGTTGACTGTCACCGAGTGCGCAGATCAGTTCGCATACGCAGAGTTCACCTTGTGCGCAGAGCAGTAACAGGACCCTTGCGCGGGTTTCATCACCCAGGCATTTGAAGACAGTGGCAGGCAGGAGGTTCATCGGAGTGGCTCATATATATGAACATACGAATATACGGATATTTATGAATTGAGAAAGACCTGACATTGGCATGCCAGTGAAATATTCCAATGCTTAATGAACGCCTTCAGTGCCTGCTTCTAGCCTATCGTTGCCTGTTTTTGGCGCCGCGATCGATCCGCAGCGGGTGTTTTGGCAAGCAAACCCAGCTTTTCGCCTATGCCGTCACATCCCCCAATACAATCGGAATTGATTTGATTACCCGCAGCCGAGAAAGCCAGGGGCAGAGCGCCCTGGCTTTCTCGCTTCACACGCCTACTGGCCTGGTACCTTCTTGCTCATCGCCTTGACTTGATCCAGGACCTGCACGAGGTTGTAGGACTCCGGCGATTGCAGGGGCGGGAACTCGGCAAAGGACTCAAGTTCCTGTAGCCATAATTGCTGGCCAACCGGCAACAGGTTCCAATCGTAGAGATAGGCCGTGCTGGGTGCCGCCAATGCACCGCCGATAGACAGCACCGACTTCTGCTCTTCGCCTACAGCCTGTTCGAACGGATCCCTGCGAATATTTTGCACCTGCGCCCAGCCATACTGCTGTGGGCCTGCCAGTGCTGAAGCGCCGGATGGACCCTTCCATGGTGAAGTAAATCTTCCAGTTCTTGTAGCGTACGGCCGACGGTGTAGCCCCGGTGTAGTACAAGAATGTATCGCGCGCGGACTTGTTCGATTTGCCTGTCAGATAGTCCAGTTGATTGACGCCCTGCAGCTTGGTTTTGACGATGCCCGGGTACTTGCCGGCCATGATCTGCGCGTTGAGTTCGTTGCCTTTCGGGCCGCCTGCGATTTCAACCAGTGTCGGCATCCAGTCGTAGGAGGCAACGATGTCGTCATACACCGTACCGGGCTTGATTTGACCAGGCCAACGGATCAGCGCCGGTACACGCATGCCGCCTTCCCAGGTCGTCAGCTTGCCGGCCTTGAAGGGCGTCATGCCACCATCGGGGAATGTCTGGCTTTCTGCACCGTTGTCTGTGGTGAACACCACGATGGTGTTGTCCAGCTGCCCCATACTCTCGAGCTTTTTCAGCACCAGGCCGATATTGTCGTCCATCTGCTTCATGCCGACTTCCTGGATACCCCAGTCGTTACCACCTCGTTCACCCAGCATGGCCTCATACTTGGGCGAGAACACGGTGGTTACATGCATGCGCGCCGGGTTGTACCAGACAAAAAAGGGCTTGTCGGTCGTCTTTGGGTCGTTGCGGTCGAGGAAGTCGATAACCTTGGCTGAAATTTCTTCATCCACCGTTTTCGAGCGTTCCAGGGTGAGCGGCCCCTCATCCTTGCACGTCTGGTTCTTTGACGAGCCGTCCTTGGACGCACAGGCCAAAACAGGCCGCGGTGGTGTCAGGCAAACGGTGGTTTTGGGGTCGACGGCTCCTGGCACTCCCGGCACCCCTGGAATGAGCTCCGTTTGGCACGGTGGGGCAATGCCCTGTTCGGTAGGGCTTTGTTGATGTCCGGAAAGCTGACCTGCTGCATGGCATCCAGGTGATAGAGGTAGCCCCAAAACTCCTGGAAGCCGTGTGCTGTAGGCAGTGCGTCGGGGTGATCTCCCAAGTGATTCTTGCCGAACTCACCAGTGGTGTAGCCCTGGTCCAGCAGGAACTTGGCGAGTGCCGGTGTGCCTGGTCGCAGGTAAGAGGGGCTGCCAGGCAATTGCGGCGGAATCATGCCGGTGCGCAAGGGGGTCATGCCGGTGAAAAAAGCGTTGCGGCCAGCCGTGCAACTTTGCTCGGCATAGTAAGTCATGAACTTGGCGCCTTCATTGGCGATTCGGTCCAGATTGGGTGTCGTATCAAAACCCAGTCCGTTCTGATAAGCCCCGACCTGCATCCAGCCGATGTCATCTCCCATGATGAACAGAATATTGGGCTTTTTGTCGGCTGCTTGGGTGAGCGTTGGTGAAAACGCTCCCAACATCATGCCGCTGGTGGCCAACCCCACCAGCACCATCTGTTTAAGTCTCATAGCGTGTTCCTCTATCTGTTGATATAGGCGTACAGCTACTTCTGACTACCGCTGCACCTCCCTCGAAAAGCGCGAATGGATAATGATGATGACCCTCCAGCCTTGCGGTGCGGCAAACGTCAGTTCGTGGATGGATGAGTCTAGACGATGGGGCGAATACAGGGATCAGCGCACTTATTTGGCGAAGGCAAATACGACGCTCCCTGCTGCCCTACGTTGTCGCCCTGACAAATGAGACTCGCGTCGATGGCCGAGAGAAAATGACAAGGTTCGGGAAAGAAGGTTTACAAAAATGCGAACGAGTTGAATCTATCCCTCGCAGAAAATCACTCCCCACAAAAAAGCCCACTGACCGTCACCGGTTCAGTGGGCTTTCCAATTCAGCTTCTACTTACAAAGCCATATCACTCGCAGCATTAGCCTTCGGAGCTTTTGGCGCTTCACCAGGAGCAACAACCGGAGCCGCCATCTGCGGGATCACCGGCGGCGGAGTCAACTCCAACACCTTGGCAGTGTAAGCCCACTCCTGCGCAACCTTCAGGACTGCCGTTCAACTGAGTGCCATAGCTCGGCACGATCTGGTGCAGCTTCTCCTGCCAGGCCGGCGAAGCAACCTTGTCCTTGAACACTTTCTGCAGCACGGTCAGCATGATCGGCGCAGCAGTCGACGCACCCGGCGATGCGCCCAGCAGGCCGGCGATCGAGCCGTCAGCGGAGGCAACGATTTCGGTGCCCAGTTTCAGCACGCCGCCAGCGGCTTCATCGCGCTTGATGATTTGCACGCGTTGGCCGGCTTGCCACAGGCGCCAGTCTTCGGCTTTGGCGTTCGGGAAGTATTCTTTCAGGGCGTTCATGCGGTCTTCGTCAGACAGCATCAGCTGGCCGGCGAGGTACTCGACCAGCGGGTATTCCTTGATGCCGACCTTGGTCATCGGCCACACGTTGTGCGTGGTGGTGGTGGTCAGCAGGTCCATGTATGAACCTTCCTTCAGGAACTTGGTGCTGAAGGTTGCGAATGGGCCAAACAGGATGACGCGCTTGCCGTCCAGGACACGGGTGTCCAGGTGCGGAACCGACATCGGCGGTGCGCCAACGGAGGCTTTGCCGTAGGCCTTGGCCAGGTGCTGTTCGGCGATGGTCGGGTTTTCGGTCACGAGGAACGAGCCGCCGACCGGGAATCCTGCGTATTCCTGGGCTTCCTGGAATGCCGGACTTCTGCAGCAGGTGCAGTGCACCGCCGCCGGCGCCGATGAACACGAACTTGGCGTCGGTTTCGGACTTGGTGCCGTCTTTCAGGTTTTTGTAGCTGACGCGCCAGGTGCCGTCTTCGTTCTTGGTGATGTCTTGCACTTCGCTAGACAACTTCAAGTCGAACTTTGGCGTGGTTTGCAGGTGCGCGACGAACTGGCGGGTGAACTCGCCGAAGTTCACGTCGGTGCCGATCGGCGACCAGGTGGCCGCGATTTTCTGGTTCGGGTCGCGCCCTTCCATCATCAGCGGAACCCACTTCTTGATCACAGCCGGGTCTTCGGAGTACTGCATGCCGGCGAACAACGGGCCCGGCTTGCAGGGCTTCGTAGCGCTTCTTCAGGAACTTGATGTTGTCATCGCCCCACACAAAGCTCATGTGCGGTGTGGAATTGATGAACGAACGCGGGTTTTTCAACACACCTTGCTGAATCCTGCCAGGACCAGAACTGACGGGAGATCTGGAACGCTTCGTTGATTTCAACGGCTTTCGGGATCTGGACTTTGCCGTTCTCGTCTTCCGGGGTGTAGTTCAACTCGGCCAGGGCGGAGTGACCGGGTACCGGCGTTGTTCCAGCCGTTGGAGCTTTCCAGGGCGACGCCGTCGAGGCGCTCGATCATTTCCATCGAGGTGCCAGGTTCCAGCTCATTGAGCCAGACACCCAGCGTTGCGCTCATGATGCCGCCGCCTCATCAGCAGCACATCGACTTTCTTTGCCTCTTCCGCGTGGACGGAAGTCATCCCCATCGACAAAGCCAGCCCCAGCAGGGCCGTGTTCATTTTTTTAAACATCTGTAGCACCTATGATAAAACGCCATCCGCCCTTCCATCTTCATGTCAAAACCCCTGGTTCACGGCATTCAGGCAGGATGTCGTGGGTGTTCATGCATGAGGATTGAGGGGTGGGACACAAGGCCGATGTGTCTCCATCGACCTCAGTTATATGTCCCTACTGAACTGACTTTTTATCATTATTGGCTTCAGCTACTTGAGCGACATTGATCCTGTCTGCGCGTCTCAGGGACGGGCAAACTGATTAGGTCAAACCAAGTTGGCGCGCAGAATATCACGGTCGGGCGACCGTGCGCTCCGGAAAGGACTCACGGGTCTAGTCCAGACGAGGCTCGTTCGCCGCGTTCTGGCCCAAACGATTCAGCACAAACACCTTGGCGTTGCGGATCATCTGGTCCAAATGCCGGTCACGCTGCTTCTCGGCGTCGATCATTGCGCGCTTGCCGTGTTTCTGCAGCAAGTAGGCATGGATCTGTCGAACCTCCAGCGAACCGTAGATCGACGCCACATCCAGCAGCCCCATCAAGCCTTCGCTACTGTGGTCGCGAGTGTTCATCAGCACTTGGTGCTGCGCACACCCAGCACCTGAAACCCCATCGATTCGAACCATGGCACCTTGGCGACGGCGCAGGTCAACTCGGCGTGCGGGTAGCGGCGGGTCATGTCTTGCAGCATGGCGCGCGCAACACCTCGGCGACGATGGCCGGCGTCGACCGCCATGTAGGCCACGCCACACGCATCGGGGTCGTCCTCGATCGGCAGGTACAACAGAAAACCGATGACTTTCGACGGGTCTTCATCGTCGGTGGCGACGATCAGCTCGACTGCAATGCCCTTGGAGCCGTCGAGTGCTTCCAGGTACAGGTGCACCTCGAAGCCGACCGTGTATTGGTACACGTTGTACAGCGGGTTGCTCGGACCGATGCCGACCATGCTGATGTCGGTCAGGTTATCGACGACCATTTGCAGGATCTGGCTGTTGATGGGCTCCGGGCACGGGGCGTCGAAATGGGTGAGTGACGGCATTGAAATTCTGACTCCGGGAAAAGGCTTACTGGGCATCGGCCAGGCTATTGTCACAGATTGATCGCCACGCTGCTTCGGCCAGCAGTTCCCGGTAAGCCTTCGGACTGCCCTTCACCCGCCCCGACAACCACGCGCGGCAGTAACTGTCGGACTGGCCAATGATCAGCGATAGCAGCAGTTCAGCCGGAACCGCTCGCAACTCATCGCGCCGGCCGGGTTCCGCCAGCCATTCTCCGAGCTTTTGGTTACGCGGCCTTGTTGCGGGCCACAAGCTCGTCCTTGAACGGCCCTTTGGTCACGGCAAATCGCGCGTGGTACTGGAACCGCGCCCATTCCGGCTGGCTGTCGACCCAATCGACGAAGCTGTGCACCAGCGCGTGTACGCCTTCTTGGGTGGTCTTTGCTTCACTCAAATAGCGGTCGCGAAGCTGGATCTGATCGTCCAGCGCGGCGAAAAACAGCGCCGCCACCAAACCTTCCTTGTTGCCGAAATGATGGTAGATCGCGCCCACGCTGGTGTCGCACTCGGCGCGAATCATCTCGATGGTCGTGGCTTCCAGCCCTTGTTCATTGAACAGGGCCAGGGCCTTTCTGAAGATATCGCGTTTGAGTTCGGCTCTTCTGCCGGGGTAGCAGCGCTCAAGTAAATCTGAGGTTTCCATACGGGACACAGGCCAAAAAAGTCCATGACAAGGCAGACGACTGCCGATGAACAAGCCGCGCTAGGTTGACAGATTTCACGGCAACAGAATACTGTTCCGTAACAGAACATTATTCTGTTACGG
Source organism: Pseudomonas sp. S2_F03 (assembly GCF_054668335.1). NCBI lineage: Bacteria > Pseudomonadati > Pseudomonadota > Gammaproteobacteria > Pseudomonadales > Pseudomonadaceae > Pseudomonas > Pseudomonas sp. S2_F03. The sequence continues at coordinate 383,208 of NZ_CP162759.1, forward strand.
AACATCATTCTGTAAAACCAACCCAGCAGTGAGGCTTCAACATGAGTCAGTTTCTCAGCATGTTCAACAGCGCAGGCCCGCAAGCGTTCAGCCAAATGGCCTGTCAGGTGGCGCCCTACTTCAGCACCATCAACCCGCTGGTCTCGGAGTTGCGTCCAGATCACGCCACGGTCCAGGTGCCCTTCAGCCGGGAGATCACCAACCACCTTGGTACGGTCCATGCTATTGCGATGTGCAACGCCGCCGAGCTGGCCGCCGGAATGATGACCGACGTGTCCATCTCTGCTGGCGCGCGCTGGATTCCAAAAGGCATGAGCGTGGAGTACCTCGCCAAGGCCAAAAGCGACGTGACCGCAGTGGCCAACGGTGAAGAGGTCGACTGGCAGACTGAAGGCGACAAGATTGTCCCGGTGGACATTCATGACGCTGAAGGCAAAAAAGTGTTCACGGCGCGGATCACCATGAATGTGAAGCTTTCCTGAACCCCGATCCTTAGCAGCTGGCGCAGCCTGCGTCCGGCTGCTACAGGTTGTCGCGTAAAGACAACCCCATTCCCCGACAATGAGGACTTACACCCGGTCCCCCCCACTTTCCCCAATTCAGCCCCACGTTTACATTTTTTTCACAACTCAATGATTCATCTTGGTTTCTCAGGTGTACCTGGTGATGGCGCAACTTATGCATTGGCCAAAATGCAAGTGCCACCACTTAGGCATGCCCCCCCGAGAACCATCATGAAAAACTCATTTCCTGTGAACAAGTCGCCCGGCTTCTTCGGGGCGCAGGGCATTACCTCAATGGTGTTGATGACGTTCAGCCTGACCGCCGTCAACGCCGCCCCACTGGATGATTACGGGCCACCGCCACCGACGGACCCCTCGGCGTACACTAACCAGCCAGCCGATCCGGCAGCGGCGCTGGAAGCATTGAAGACCATGCCTCCGGCCAATCAGGGCTCAATTGCGTTGCCCAATGGCGTGTATGGCGACAAAGCCACAACCCGGACCGATAACGTATTGCCGCCCGCCTTGCAGACTTCTTTCAACTACCCCACCAATGGCAAACCCAGCCCATTGTTCGGCGCCCAACCGTACACCCAGCAGTTGTTGCTGTTCGAAGAATTCGGCCCGGAAACACTCGACCCGACCACCCCGCCCTATACGTTGACGTTCCCCGTCCCCCTTGCCGGCCCGGCACCCGCGCAAGACCCGAACAGTATCGCGCGCAGCGGCCCATCGCTTACCGGGCTGGACAATTTCATGCGGCAGCCGGGGCTGACGCCGTACCCCACGCAGTTTTCCAATGTGCTGGATCGCAACCCGTGGAAGTCGCCGATCGAAGCTTTCCTCAACCGCCATCCGGTTGGCTCGCCCGCCGAAGGACGGCCACCGGGAAAAGGCTGGTCGCATCAACGCTGGAACGAATTTTATCCTCAGGTCCAATTCAAGACCGTGCAGGTGGGCGCACGTATCAACAAAGGTCTGCGTGACAGCAAGCAATTGCACCACTATGCCGTCGGAGAATTCGCCCCTGGCGGGCTCTATTACCAGACCTCGGACATCCCGACCACGTTAGGCACCACCAAAGGCATCGACACACGCTTCCACCCCAAAATGCCGATACAAAACCACAAATCGTTGTGGACCTTCGACGGCACTTTTCCAGTCAAGTTGCTCATGGTGCGTTACGGTCAGCCCGTGCTGATGCGTCACTACAACGCCCTGCCGATCGACCCGTCAGCCAACGCCGGTTTTGGCCTGCACACCCTTAGCTCCCACGAACACAATGGGCACTCACCGGCTGAAAGCGATGGCTATGCCAACGCGTTTTTCTTTCCGGGGCAGTTCTATGATTATCGCTGGCCGCTGCAACTGGCCGGTTACGACACCATCAACACCACCGCGCAAGACCCTCGTGCCGCGTTCCCCTGCGCACCGGGCGAGAAGTTGTACGTCAATGACACCAGCCCAGGCCTGAAAACCTGCGACAACGGCACGATCAAGATTCGCGGCGACTGGCGCGAGACCATGAGTACCCACTGGTTTCATGACCACATGCTCGATTTCACCGCGCAGAATGTCTACAAGGGCAATGCGTCGATGATGAACTACTACAGCGCCATCGATCGCGGCAACGAAGCGATCGAGGATGGCGTCAACCTGCGCCTCCCCAGCGGTTCAGGATTGCCGTGGGGCAACCGCGACTACGACGTGAACCTGATGATCGCCGACAAGGCCTGGGATGCCAATGGCCAGTTGTGGTTCAACCCGTTCAACACCGATGGTTTTCTGGGCGACCAGATCCTCGTCAACTGGCAGTATCAACCGAGCCTGAAAGTCCGCGCGCGCGCCTACCGATTCCGCATTCTCAACGGCTCGGTGTCGCGCTACCTCAAGATGGCTCTGGTGCGCGAAATTGCCGGCAATGGCGGTGAGTTTCCCGGGCCCGCCGGTTCCGGGGTTTCTTACGCCCGGGTGCCGTTCCACATGATCGGCAACGACGGCAACATCATGGAGCACGCCGTACCGTTCGACGGCAGCATGGACCTGGACGGTGACGGTAATACGCAGGACAACAACGCAATTTTGCCAACCCAAGGCATTGCCGAACGCTTCGACATCATCGTCAACTTCGGCGAAAAACGGGATCTCGGTGGGTGACAAGCTGTACTTCGTCAACGTGATGCCACACCAGACCGGCAAGGGCCCGATAAAGGAAGAACTGGCACTGGCAGACGTGTTGTCCGGGACGTACAAGGCGGTGATCAAGCAAACCAGCACCGGCCCGAAATGGGACGAGGGTGACCCCGCTGTTGGCAAGTTCATGCAAATGGTTGTCCAGCCTTACAGCGGGCAGGACCAGAGCATGGACCCGGTCGCCTATGAACCGGCAAAACCGGGCAAAGCTGCCGGCAAGAAAATGATCCCGCTGACCATCGACCGCGACAACCCCAACGACCAGCAAAAACTCACAGTGGCGCGGCATCGCGAGTTCATTTTCGGCCGCTCCGATGGCACCGACGAAGCCCCCTGGACCATCAAGACCGACGGCGGTTTCGGTTACACCATGGACCCTCGCCGGCTCAGTGCTGCGCCGCAATTGGCCAACGGACCGAAAGATGCGGGGTTCTCCGGAGACGGCACCCTCGAAGTGTGGAAAATCGTAAATGGCGGCAACGGCTGGAACCACCCTGTCCACGTGCACTTCGAAGAAGGCGTGATCCTCAGCCGTGACGGCAAGGCACCGCCGGAATGGGAAAAATGGGCACGCAAGGACGTCTATCGCATTGGCGAAGGCGTGGAAAGTTCGGAGAACGTCGAAATGGCGATCCACTTCCGTGAATTCGCCGGGACCTACATGGAGCACTGTCACAACACTCAACATGAAGATAATTCGATGTTGCTGCGTTGGGATGTCGAGCACCCGGGTCAGTTCCAGTTGATGCCAACGCCCCTGCCTGGCTGGGACGGCGTCACCTACGTGAACTCCGTGGGCCTGCCTACCTTCCGCACTGGCGGTGACGGTAACAACAACCAAGGCGACAACAAAAAACCGATCGCCAACCCTGACAGTGCCATCAGCAACAATGGCCTGCCGCTGACCATCAACGTATTGGCCAATGACACCGACCCCGACGGCAATCTGCCGCTCAAAGTCGTGGGGCTGAATCAGCCGGACTCCGGCAAGGGCACGGTCAGCACCGACGGGGTGCGTGTGGTCTACACACCACCGGCCATCGTCCCGGCGCCGTTCACCGCGACCTTCATCTATCAGGCCAGCGACGCCAAGGACGCGAAGTCGGATCCGGCGACAGTCTCGGTGGCGGTTTCCGCCGCAGCGGTCAACGAGGATCTGCTGGTCACCAGCGCTACCGTCACCGTTCGCATCGGCAATCGCTACGCCTGGGATATTTCCGGGACCACCTCGCGCTTCGCCGGCAATAACATAACGGTGACCGCGGCCACCACCGCCGGGCCACTTAACCTGGGCACCGCCACGCTCACGAAAGTCGGCACGGGCGGACGGTGGCGGTTGACTGTGACGACCACCGGTGCCGGGCCGGCAGCAACCCCGACCATCACCGTCAAGTCAGCACTTGGCAAGACGATAACGGCGCCGATATCCGTGCGCTAAAGCGGTAGTCGCTTGGCACCCGGTCCGTTCATTGCGGACCGGGCGCCAGTCGATTACGGGTTCGGCCAGGGACGGACACCGATAACCGAAAAATAATCTTCTCGCGTCTAAAGTTGCTTCGCGGTCCGCCGACTTCTGCTGGTGAGCCAATCGACGAAGGACCGTGAGATGTTTTACCCCCGCGAAGCTGAAAAAGATCACCTGTACAACCGGGTGATCCTGCTGACCGTTGCCTGTTTAGTGGTGCTGCTCCTCGCCGGCATGGCCCGGCAAGAGGGCATGCTCTATGCCGCCATCCAGTTGGGCCCCATCGAGACCACCGGCACGGTGACGCAACTCGACGACATCCGCATGAACCGCGACGGCAAAGTGATCCACTACCGCTACACCGATCAAGACGACCAGGTGCACGACGATCAGTATGTCGACGAGCGCTACGCACAGAAAACCGCTTTTGAAACCGGCGGCAGCATCCCCCTGATCTATTCCCGCTGGCTACCGGGGCAAAGCAGCATTGCCCGTGAACTGAACGGCAACCGTCCGGGGTTTTACATCATGATGGGCGGGGTGTTACTGACGCTGTTGTTTTTGGGGATATCGTTCAGGACGCTGGGGCGCATTGCCCGGATGAAAGAGGAAGACCGGTTTTACTAGTCATCCCCGTCTCTACTCCGAAACCACCACCTGATTACGTCCACGCGCCTTGGCCCGATACAGCGCTTTGTCCGCGTTGTTCATCAAGCTTTGCAGATCGTTGTCGTGCATTTCCATTGCCGCGACACCGACGCTGGCCGATATGCGGTGAACGGGCCCGGACATTACCCCGCTGATCGACCGAATGAGCTGTTCGGCGATTTCAAGGGCAACCTCAATGGACGTGTCCGGCAGCAGGATCGCGAACTCCTCGCCACCCATCCTGCCGCAGACATCTGTATCGCGAAAACAGGTGCTGATCACGACGCCCATCTGTCGCAGCACTTGATCGCCAACCTGATGGCCATAGGTGTCATTGATGTGCTTGAAGTGATCCATATCCAGCATCACGGCGCACAGCGGCAACCGTTTTTTCTGGCAGTCATTTAACAATAGCTGCGCCCGCTCAAAAAATGCCCGGCGATTTTTCAGCCCGGTCAATTCATCGGTTTGTGCGGCATGCGTGGAAATGTGGTGCGCCTGCTCCATTTCACGGGTTAGACGAAACGCTGTTTCCAGGGCTTCGGACAGCTTGCGGGTCGCGCTGGCGACAAATGAGGCGAACACCAGGACGGCGAACGCCATCCCGACTTGCAGTGCCGACGGTTGAAACAATAGCCACGTGGTACACGGCAGCAGCACCAGGCCAATCGACGCCAGCGTCATGTAACGGTAGGACGAGTAACACGACACTGCGCTGACCGACATGCCGACGGCAAAAAGCATGACCAACGCCTGGGCCAGCAGGTCGTTTGCCGGCATGATCGCCAAAGCGCCTGCACCCCAGATACCGGCCGACAACATCAACGTCACCCAGTAAGTCCGCTCCCAGCGTTGCGGCGTGCGCTCATTGTCCGGGCTGCGAAAATAGGTGGCAAACATCAGGATGCGCAGCAGCGACGAGATACTCAGCAGGCCAATCCACCCGAACATGATGCGGTGATCAACACGCCCCCAGCACAGTCCGCACAGCATGATCGCGGCCAGGAAACTGCCGAACACCGCAGACACGGATTGGTGGAATAGCTGTCGCAACGATCGCTGCGCACTTGCGCCGCGATAAAAAGCTCCTGGTCGTGCCTGAATCCTGGGCCACCCATTTGATCCGCCTGATCATGATGCTGCGACAAAAACCGATTGTGGCACCCTGCCACCCCGGCAAACAATCGAATCACACGCTCAAAGTGCAGCTGGCACGTTATTGCTGCGGCGCAACCATCTTGAACCGGATATTGATGTCGTCGGAAACGACGTTATCGGCATATTCACCCTCGCCGATCTTGAAGGCGCTGCGCTTGAGCGTTAACTCGCCGACGAAAATCCCGATGGCGTTGTGTGTCGTCAGCAAGACAGGGACTTTCACCTTACGAGTAATGCCTCTGAGTGTCAGGTTGCCGATGATTGTGTATTTGTTGTCGCCGAGCGCTTTCACACCGACTGATTCAAAGGTCGCCACGGGATACGCCGCGGTATTGAACCAGGCAGGTTTTTGCAGTTCAGCGTTGGCGTCATCGCTGCCGGCATTGATGCTGTCGAGCTGGATAGTGAGCGCCGCCTTGGCCGCTGCGGGTTTGGCAGTGTCGAAATCCAGCGACGCCTTGAACTTGCCAAACGTGCCGTACACCTTGGAGGCGAACTGGTTGTACGTGAAGGAGATGGTGCTGGCGGTCTGATTGACTTGGGTGTACTGGACCGCTTGGGCACAGGGCAAAAACCCAAAGATGAGCATGGCAGCCAGTACTGCAAGCCGCGGCAATCGAAACATTATGGGATTCTCCGGTCGTGGCCCCTGACTTGAGCCTGGCACCCGCACACATGGACCAGCGATAGAAGGACTAAAGCAAAGAACCACCGTTTATTCCACCTGTTGCGCAGTCTTCCGACCACCTGTCAGTTAATCCGATTCAGCGCCCGATACGCCCCTCCCAGCGGGTCTTTAATGAGGGTGGCACTCACCGTTTCGGGAAACAGACATGAAAATCGTCGTCATCGGAGGAACCGGCCTGATCGGCAGCAAGGTCTGCAAAAACCTGCAGGAACTGGGCCATGAAGCCTACGCAGCGTCACCGAGTACCGGGGTGAATGTCATCAGCGGCGAAGGGCTGACGCAGGCCCTGAAAGGCGCCGACGTGGTGGTCGACGTAGCGAACTCGCCCTCTTCGAAGACCACGCCGCGTTGCATTTTTTTCAAACCGCCGGGCACAACCTGTTCGCGGCGGAGAAGCTCGACGGCGTCAAACATCATGTCGCCCTGTCCGTCGTCGGCACCGAGCGAATGCTCGACAGTGGTTACTTCCGCGCAAAAATGGCGCAGGAAACGCTGATCAAAAAGTCGGGAATTCCCTACACCATCCTGCGGGCCACTCAATTTTTCGAGTTCATCAGCGCCATCGCGTTCTCGGGTCGCGAGGACGGCGACACCATCCACTTGGCCTCGGCGGCGTTGCAACCGGTGGCCTCGATCGACGTCGCGGCGGTACTGACAGACATTGCCTTGCAAGCACCCGGTAATCAGACCGTGGAAGTGGCCGGGCCTGAGCGGCGGCCACTGGTTGAGTTTGTTGGCGAGTATTTGCAACACATCAAGGACCCGCGCCGAACCGTCGCGGATGTCACGGCGCCTTACTTCGGTGCGCCAATCGATGACCAGTCGCTGACGCCAGGCGAGCATCCGATTCTCGGCACGACCTGGTTTAAAATCTGGCTCAACACCTGAGCATCGTCATGCTTTTTGCCAGGCCCGTTGGCAACAGCCGGATGACTTCGGCATCCGGGGTCTGGGAAAAATCCATGTACCAATGACCGATCGACATGAGCCACTCCGGGATCAGCGGGCAGATCAGCTCATCCACTTCACTGCGCAACGCCTCGACCGTCTCGGGTGGTCCCACCGGCACGGCGACCACGATACGAGCGGGCGAATGCACCCGCACGGCGTGGATCGCTGCCATCATCGAGGCGCCCGTCGCCAGGCCATCGTCGATCAGAATCACCACCTGATCCTTGAGCTGCACGGGCGGGCGCGCGCCCCGGTAAGCCTGCTCGCGCCGCAGCAGCTCCCGGGTTTCTCGTGCGACCACGGCATCGAACGTGTCCTTATCAATCGGGTGCACCCGCAATGCCTGTTCATTGAGAATCTGGATGCCGCCACTCGCGATCGCGCCCATGGCGAACTCTTCGTGGGACGGTACGCCGAGCTTGCGCACCAGCATCAGGTCGAGGCGAACGTCCAGCGCCGTGGCCACTTCATAGGCCACCGGCACGCCGCCCCGGGGCAATGCGAGGACGATGACGTCCGGGCGATGAGCGTAAGCGAGCAATGGCGCCACCAGACGCCGACCGGCCGCAACCCGGTCCTGCAAAACAGAGTGCGATGAGGGACTCATCTGAAAACCTCCTCAGGCGATCACGCCCGCCGGTTTCATCACGCAGTCCCCGAGAATTGTCGGCCTGACCATGGCCGACAGCAAGCGGTGCCGCTTACACCAACCGTTCGATCTTCTGATGCCGCCACACAAACCGGTAGTACGCCGTCTGCAACGCCAGCATCCCCAGGTACGCCACTGGAAACGCCATCCACACACCCTGCAAACCAAAGTGCCCGTCCAGCACATACGCTACCGGCAACTGCACCAGCACTACGCAAAAAATCGACACGGCCATCGGCACCAACACCGTACCGCTGGCGCGCATGATGCCGCCGACAATCGCCTGGAAACCAAACACCAACAGGCTCCAGAGCATGATGTGCAACAAGTGCTCGGCCATCGCCCGGGTGGAATCATCGGTCAGGAACAAGCCCAACAACCAGTGCGACAACACGTAACCCAACACCACCAAACCACCGGTCAGGCACACATTGATCAGCAGCCCCGTGCGCAAAATCGGCCCCATGCGATCGACACGCCCTGCCCCGATCGCCTGGGCGCCGAGGATCGACGCGGTGATCGCAATCGACAGCGCCGGGAACTGCACGTAATTGACGATCTGCGTCACCGCCCCGTACGCCGCCGTCGCCTGCGAGCCGTGCTGGTTCACCAGCGCCAGAATCACCAGCTCCGACACCGACAACACCACCATCTGCAAACCGGTCGGCAGGCCAATGCGCAGCACCTTGCCAAGAATCACCAGGTCCAGCTTCATCGCCGCAAACATCTCGCGATCCGGTGCCAAAGGATGCCCTTTGCGTATCAACCGCCACGCCAGCCACCCCATCGCCGACAAGTTACCCGTCAACCCGGCATACGCCGCACTCTGAATCCCCATCGGCGGCAACCCGAACCAACCGCGAATCAACGCCGGCGTCAGCGCCAACCCGATACACGTCGACACCACCAACGCAATCAGCGGCGACACCGTATCGCTGACCCCGCGCAGCAGTTGGGTGAACAGCACGTAAACCAACAGCGACGGCATGATCCACATCATCACGTGGGCATAGGCCACCGCGTCATCCAGTACATCCGCTGGCGTGCCCAACCCCTGCAAGGCGGGCCTGGCAAACACACTGCCCAACACCGCCGCCGACAGCCCGATCATGGCGCCCAGCAGCAAAGTAGTCGCAGCGATGGTTTTCACCAGATGCGGCTCACGGGCGCCCCACGCCTGACCGATGAGCACACTGGCACCCGCACCGAGGCCAATAACCAGCGCGATGAAGAAGAAAATGATGGGAAACATGCCAGAGACAGCAGCCAGGGCCTGGGTACCGAGCATCTGGCCGATGTAGATGCTGTTGACGGTGCCCGACATGGATTGCAGGAAATTCGACAGGACCATCGGGCCAAGGAAAAGCAGGTAGGTTTTCCAGAGCGGGGTGGATTGGGTGGGGGTTTGCATTGAGTATCCGTCTCGGATGGGCGCGCGCGGGTTTGGGGGATTCTACGCCAGGGCGATTAATCAGCTATACCGCTATTCACCCCCGCAGTTTTTCAACACAGGAGCTTGGCCATGAAGCTCGCACATGCACTTACCGCCCTATTGATCGCTGCCACCCTATTCGGCTGCACCACATCATCAAAACCGGTGGTGTCCGTTTCATTGGTTGCCACGCGGCAAAACACCGGTCAGATCGGCAATGTGACGTTGGCCGACTGGGACAATAAAACCGGACTCAGTTTCTTTATCAGCGGTGTTCCCAGCGGTGGCACCCTACCCTTGCGTCTCTATACGTTCATTTATAAAGGCAGTTGCCAACACCCCGGGTCAGTGGCCTACGCCATGAACGATCAGGTCAACACCGAACGCCAGCCCATACGCGGCTGGACGCTTTCCAGAAGCGCACCTGTCGCCCTGTCGGTGCTGCTGGCGGGTGAGTATTCCATCGTCGTGCGAACGGCCGCGACCGATGGCAACGTTGATATCTTTTGTGGGGATATCAAACACGCTGGCGCGGCAAATCCTCCACAGTGACCGGTGATTGTTAGTCGTTTTAGCGATGAAAAAAATCTCCCGAGTGCTCGCGAGTTTCGATAGGCGTTTGAGTGACCTTAAATAAATGGCAGAAATTTTTTGTTTGCTACGCTTAGGGAGCGGCATCGAAGCCGAGGGTCTGTAGCCTGCAACGCAGGCGCTCACACTCAGGCATTGATCCACTCATTTCAAACCTGCCTGACCACATGGAGTTGCAATGCGCATTCCATTATTTCACGCGCTGTCAGCTGTCATTTTTTTGAGCGGATCGTTCTGCATAGCGCAGCCAGTGGATGCGGCCGTACCCGCGCCCGCTGCTGCTCCCGCAGCCGCCCCGGCAAACCCGCCCAGTGCGGCGCCCGCCGCGCCGCTGGCGAAAGATCCGGTGTTTACCCAGGAACAGCTGGATCAAATGCTGGCGCCCATTGCGCTTTATCCGGACCCGCTGCTGGCACAGGTGCTGATGGCCTCCACGTACCCCGGCGAAGTGGCCGAGGCGGTGACCTGGTCTAAAGCCAACCCGAAAGCCACGGGCGATGACGCGGTAAGACAAGTGGCAAACCAGCCGTGGGATCCGAGTGTGCAGGCGCTGGTCGCCTTCCCGCAGGTTCTGGTCACGCTGGGGCAGGACCCCGTCTGGGTACAACGTCTGGGTGATGCGTTCCTGGCGCAGCCCGACGATGTCATGGGGGCCGTGCAACGTTTACGGCATCAGGCGCAAACCGCAGGCAACCTGCAGAGCAACCAGTATCAGAACGTGACGATTCAGAACATTCCGCCATCGGCACCCGCCGTTGAATCAGCACCCGCCGCTGCGGCCCCCGCCTCGACCATCATCATCCAACCCGCAGACCCGCAGGTTGTGTACGTCCCCACCTATAACCCGACAACCACCTACGGCACCTGGCCGTATCCAGCCTCGCCGCCTGCGTACTATCCGCCGCCGCCAGCCTACTATCCCGGTCAGGCATTGATGGCCGGGCTGGCGTTTGGTACCGGTGTGGCGATCGTCGGTGCGTTGTGGGGTGAATGTGACTGGGGCAATAACGATGTCGACATCGATGTCGAACGCTACAACAACATCAATGGCAACAACCGGATCAACGTTAATCAGAACAAGTGGCAGCATAACTCCGCTCACCGCAATGGCGTGCCTTATCGAGACAACAGGAGCCGCGAACAGTATGGCCGCCAACTGAACGGCGCCAATCAGCGTTCGGCCTATCGAGGGGACAGTGCCCAGCGCGCCCAGGCGCGTGAAAACGCTCGCGGTTCAATGGACAGGGCCGGCATTGAACGCCCCGCCACCAGCAACCGTGAAGCACGTAATCAAATGCGCAAGGCCGAACCCGGTGTCTCGGCCGGCAATCGGATGCAAGCCAATGCGGACAGACCGAAAGCGGCTGACAGAGGTCAGGGTACGGCCAGAAACACCCGTGAAAATCAGCAACCGAGGAAACAAACCTCTGACGTGAAACAACGCGGACAAGGTAACGCGAAGGCGCGCCAAACCACGCAAAACCGCCCGGCCGCGACGACCACCAACAAGGGCGCTGCCCGCAACAATGCATTTGCCGGCACGCGCTCACCGTCCCAAATCAACGCACAAGCCAATCGTGGCCGGGCCAGCCAGGCTTCCGCCCAGCGCCCCAGTGCCTCGCGTTCCGCTGGCCACCAAGTCAGTCGGCCGTCCAGTCCACCATCTCGTCAAAGAAGTGGGGGGGCCGCCGGTGAATTACCATTCTGGAGTGAAGGCACTCATGGGATTATTCCTTCAGGCCTTGGCGCTGACCGCCGGCCTCTCGTGGTCGTTCATGGCGATGGCACAGCAAGAATTTCCAACGCCGGAAAAAGCCGCTCAAGCGTTCGTCGATGCACTGGGTACGAAACAAGCCGATCACAAACGGCTGGCAGAGTTGCTGGGTGAGCAATGGCGCAGTTTCATCCCTAGCCAAGGCGCGGAGCGCGAGGATGTCGATGCGTTCCTGAAGCTGTACCACGAGCAAAACACCATTGAAAAAAGCGGCGAGGACAAGGCGGTTCTGTCCGTCGGAACTAACCACTGGACTCTGCCTATACCCATTGTAAAAGGCGCAAGCGGTTGGCACTTCGACACCAAGGCCGGTGGTGCCGAAATTCGTGCACGTCGAATTGGCCGCAACGAACTCGCCGCGTTGCAGTCAGTGCGGGCCTATCACGACGCCCAGATGGACTATGCATCCGTGGACCGTGACGGCGACGGCGCACTTGAGTATGCAGAGAATATTTACAGCGCCCCCGGCAAGCACGACGGACTTTATTGGCGGGACGACAATAGCGGCCAGATCAGCCCGTTGGGTCTCCAGTTCGGCAAAACCATTGCGGGTGAACCGTGGCACGGTTATCACTTCCGCATCCTTCATAGCCAGGGCCCTTCAGCACCGGGTGGCGCCTACAGCTACCTCATCGGTGACAAGATGACCCGAGGCTTTGCACTGATCGCCTGGCCGGCGAAATACAACGATACCGGCGTCATGAGTTTCATGATCAGCCATGACGGGCAGGTATTCGAGAAAGACATGGGGCCCGACAGTGAACAGCTGGCGAAGGCGATGAAGAACTTTGATCCGGATGCCAGTTGGGAAGAGGTTCCGGACAATGAAGAGTAGCCAGCATTACTGAGGCCCAATGCGAACCATCAGGAGACGGACGATGAGCAAACAACCTCAACCCCGTAGCCGCGCCAACCCGCAGCCCCGGTCCCGTCCGGTAGTGCCTGGCCTTCCTGGTAAAACCGGCAACAAGTCCGGGGGCGTGCGCGGCAACTATCCCCCCAAAAATCGCAATGACCTCATTTTGAAGGCTGCGCTGACCAAAATCCTGCTCGGTCCCTTGCTGCTGATGCAGGGCATCTACACGCGCCGGGTAACGCCCAAGCTGCCGGAAGCCGAGGGCGAACGCCAAGGGATCACCGGCAGCGGCGATGCCTTGGCGGTTGTTGATTGTCGGCGACAGCGCCGCCGCCGGGGTCGGTGCATCGACTCAGGAGGAAGCGCTCAGCGGCCAACTCGTCAGGCTATTGGCCAAAGATTACCGGGTCTGCTGGAAACTCTGGGCCAGGTCCGGTCTCGACACGCAAGCGCTGCTGGAGCTGCTTGAAGCACATTCGCCGGAACACTTCGATGTGGTGCTGTTGTCTATTGGCGTCAACGATGTCACCAGCACGTTGGCGACAGATCAGTGGATCGCCCGGCAACAACGGTTGATGAGCCTGTTGCGTAGCCAGTACGCGGCGAAGCTGATCGTGGTGTCCCCTCTTCCACCCATGCACCTGTTTCCCGCACTTCCACAACCGCTGCGCTGGTACCTGGGGCTGCGGGCCAGTGGATTCAACGCACACCTTGCCGACCTGGCCGGGCGAACGGAGGGATGCACACTGCTGACCACCCGGTTGGCCCCCGTGGCCGGTTCGATGGCGCGGGATGGTTTCCATCCGGGACCTGCGATATACAGTCAGTGGGCGCAGGATGCGGCGGTGGTCATTGACCAACAACGGCGCCAGTCCGCGCCCCTCCATGTCGCAGAACACACAATAAAAATACAGGAGTAAAAATGTCCGAACTGAACCTGCACCCCAACGCCGCTGATTCCTTGAAGCAATGGCACGACATGATCCGCACGAGGGACTTGAGTACCCTGCCCGGTTTGCTGGACGCAAATGCTGTGTTCCGCTCGCCGATGGCGCACACGCCTTATCCGGGCGCGGCCGTGGTCTCGATGATTCTCAACACGGTCGTCAAGGTCTTTGAGGACTTTGCCTACCACCGCGAACTGTCGACGGCGGACGGGTTGAACGTCGTTCTGGAGTTCAGCGCCAAGGTTGGCGAAAAACAGATCAAGGGCATCGACATGATCCGGTTCAACGAACAGGGGAAAATCGTTGAGTTTGAGGTGATGGTCCGGCCCCTGAGCGGTTTGCAGGCCTTGGGCGAGCAAATGGGACAGCGCCTGGGTGCTTATCTGGCGGCCAGTAAAGGCTGATCGTTGGCGAGGCGTTGGGGTAATCGACAGCAAGCCCGGCCTGACACGCCGGGCTTTTTCGTGCTCGAAAAAAATTCAGACCCCACTTAAAGCGGCTGCCGAACCTGTGTTACATAGGTCCTGATTGTGAATCCTGCGCCCAATGAGGTTTGCCCATGCTCCACGCCCTACGCTTGCCGCAACTGCTGACCGCTGCCCTGCTCGGCTCACTCGCTTGCGGCGCCCAGGCCGGTACGCCATCGCCGGCACCTGCCAGCTTGTTACCGCTGCTGGAGACGATCAATGAGCGCTTGAACATTGCGGACCTCGTGGCACTGACCAAATGGGACAGTCGCAAACCGATCCAGGATACGGCCCGGGAAGCTCAGGTCATCGACAGTGCCAGGAAGACGGCCGAAAGCCAGAAACTGAACCCGCAGGACGTCGCCGACCTGATCGCCGCGCAGATCGAAGCCAACAAACTGGTGCAGTACGGCCTGCTCGCTCATTGGCGCGCGGCGGACAGGGCGCCGGACACGCCTCGGCCGGACCTCGTCAATCAAATCAGGCCTCGGCTCGATGAGCTGCAAAACCGCCTGCTGCAGCAATACGCCGACTTTGTGCCCTATCGCAATGACCCCGACTGCCCGGACTGGCTGGGGATCGAGCGAGCGGGCCTGATCAAGGATCAACTGCATGGACAGGCTCTGATCCGCGCCACCGGCGAGTTGTGTGTCGTGGCTCAATGACCGGGCAACCGACGATTTGAGGCAACCATTGCTTGCGTCAATAGTCACCATTAACTCAATGAAGTTCTCTTAAAAATCCGCGGCGTAACATCGGCTCCAGACCAAACAACTACACCCCGGAGCACACAATCATGAAACGCCAAACCCTTCTCAGCATCGCTTTCTCGGTTTTCGCAGTTAACGCTTTTGCCGCTACCTCTGCTCAACCTGTCGTCGCTGAAGGCGGCTCGGATCGTCTGATTGAAAGCCGTGTGGCTGAAGGGGGTTCGGATCGTTTGATCGAGAATCGCGTCGCCGCTGATGGCTCCGACCGTTTGATCGAAAACCGCGTTGCTGCTGATGGTTCCGACCGTCTGATCGAAAACCGCGTCGCTGCTGATGGTTCCGACCGTCTGATGCAAAACCGCGTTGCCGAAGGTGGTTCCGACCGTCTGATCGAAAACCGCGTTGCCGCTGATGGTTCCGACCGTCTGATGCAAAACCGCGTTGCCGAAGGTGGCTCCGACCGTCTGATCGAAAGCCGCGCTGCATAAATGCGGGGTTCTACCGCGGTACTCAAAGAAAAGCCCGGCCTTATCAGCCGGGCTTTTTCGTGCACGAGACAAATCTCGCGTTCTGATCGTTCCCACGCTCTGCGTGGGAATGCAGCCCGGGGCGCTCCGCGTCCCTCCAAAGCCGAACGCGGAGCGTCCGTCGAGGCATTCCCACGCAGAGCGTAGGAACGATCCAACGATCCATAAATCCAAACCGATTACTGTTTGGTGCCCGGCAGCAGTTCGAAGTCTGGGGTAAACGGCGTCATGGCGGCCATCAACTGCTGGAAGGGTTTGTGATCGCCTTCGAGGGTGGCTTTACCACTCGCAACGAGTTGAGCAAGGCTGGTTTGCCTTGCCATCACACCTTCGAGCACAGCGCGATCAAGGGTAATTGTCAGATCAGGATGTTTGGCCTGCTGCCCCTTGATGTTAGTCAGGGTCGAATTGCTCAACTCCACCACAAACTCTTCCCCGTTGTCGGGCGTCTTGAGATTCATCACGAAGTGTTGGTCCGCGACTTTGCTGCCGTCCAGGGCGATGCCAAGGTACTCAAGCCACAACTCCGTGCTCATGCCACGGATCATGTCTGGCCCGGCGGTTTTTGGCGGTACGCCCTTGGGCATGCCATTGCGTAGTTCATTCGCAGCCGCAAGGAAACTGTTGCGTACACCGGCACTTTCCTTCTGATAGCCAACCTGTTCATAGACGTCCGCCAGCAAGTCCTTGGCCTGGGTGTTTTGTGGTTCGGCATACACCAGCTTATTGAGGATTTCGTATGCTTCGCGGTATTTGCCCTGATCGAACAAGGCCTTGCCCTTGGTCATGATCTTGTCTGCGCCCCCCATCATTTCCACATAGAGCGGCGCCGAATCCTTCGGTGACAGCGGCATCAGCGTGGCCGGGTTGGCATCCCAGTAACCCAGGTAGCGGTTGATTACGGCCCGGCTGTTGTGCTCTTCCGAACCGTGATAGCTATGAGTCGCCCAGTTGTTTTTAAGGCTGTCGGGCAACGTGTAGACGTTATGAATCTCGTTGATGGTGACGCCTTCGTTGGCAGCATGCAGTACGGCGTTGTTCAGGTTGGCGTAAGCATCGCGTTGTGCGCGCATGACGTCCTGAATTCGCTCATTGCCCCAACGTGGCCAACTGTGGGCGGCAAACATGACGTCGGCCTGTTGCCCGTAGCGATACAAGGCGTTGTTGATGTTCTTCGACCACACCAGCGGATCGCGAACCAGCGCACCGCGCAACGTGTAGATGTTATGGATCGTGCCGACAATATTTTCGGCGGCCCAGAACGCTTTGAATTGCGGAAACCAGGTGTTCATTTCCGCCGGGGCTTCGGTGCCGGGGGTGCTCTGGAATTCCATTTCTACACCGTCAATGGTCACGGTCTCGAAATCTTTTTCAATGTAGCGATTGGGCTCGATCAGGCCCATGTTGCCAATGGAGGCATTTTTACCAATCGCCATGTCGACATGGCCATTGGGGCTGTGCGGCAACATCAAACCATACTGGAAGTAGGCGCGGCGACTCATGGCATTACCGGCGTAGACGTTTTCCGCCACGGCATGCTCCATAAAACCTTTCGGGGCGATCAGCGGAACCTTGCCACTGCGGATATCCGCCTCATCGACGACACCGCGGATGCCGCCAAAATGGTCGGCATGGGAATGGGAAATGACGACCGCGACCACCGGGCGTTTGCCGATTTTTTCGTTGATGAAATCCAGGGCGGCCTTGGCGGTTTCCTTGGACATCAGGGTGTCGAAGACGATCCAGCCGGTATCGCCCTTGATAAAGGTGATGTTGGCCAGGTCAAAGCCGCGCACCTGATAGATCTTGTCCGGCACCACTTCGTACAAACCATAGGCCATGTTCAGTTCGGCCTGACGCTGCAAGGACGGGTTGATGCTGTCGTAATCCTTGCCGTCCAGAAGGAAGTCGTAGCTGCCCATGTTCCAGGCAACATTCCCGGCTTCGGCCATGATCTTTTTATAGGACGGTGCGGCGATGAAGCCTTTTTTCGCCTCTTCAAAATCGCGCTTGTCAGAAAACGGCAGTGACTTGCGCAGACCTTTTTGCAGTTCGACCGTGTAGGTGGAAGGCGGCTTGCCTTTGTTATCGAAATGGCCGTTTTGCGTCGTGGCCGGGACAGGACTTGCGCCGTTTGCATCGGCTGCAAAAACGCTGGGGCTGAAACTGCTGCCCAGCGTGATTGCCAGTGCCAGATGAAGGGTCTTGTTGTACATGAAATGTTCCTTCGCCTAAGGGGGGGTCAAAGGCATGAATGCCAATGATTGCGCGGGGTTCCGTGTTCTGGATACGAGGTCAACTTGACCCGTCGGCGTATGAATAGCATATTGATCTGATTACGAAAAATTCCGTTTTGTCGATATTCGATAACATAAAGGTTATGTAATGACACCACGCCGTCTGCGCCAGTTTTTGGCATTGATCGAACACGCCCACTTTGGTCGGGCCGCCAAGGCGTTAGGGGTTTCGCAGCCGGCGCTGAGCAAAAGCATCCAGTTGCTGGAGAATGAACTCGGGGTCACGTTGTTCGACCGGCGCACGGAAGGCGTCGTGTTGACGGCGTTTGGTCAGTTGCTTCGGGAAAAGAGCCAGCGCCTGTTGATGGCGCAAGAGGATCTGGTTCGCGACATGGCCTTGCTGACAGGTGGCGATATCGGTGCGTTGAAAGTTGCGCTGGGCCCCTACCCCAGCATCAGCAGCGGGTATGCCAGCATCGCCCGATTGCATGCGCGGCATCCACACATCAAAGTCACGGCCCATGTCGCGGGCTGGCGTGACGTGGCCCTTCAGGTTGCCACCGGGGCGGTGGACCTGGGGATCGCCGAAATCAGTACGTTGCAAGGCCGGGAAGAATTCACCTGTGAACTGCTGGGTGAACATGAGGGGCGCCTGTTTTGCCGCCCCGGGCATCCGTTGCTCACGCAAAAGCGTTCGTTGAAGTTGGCGCAAACACTCGATTATCCGTGGGTGGCCTCGCGCATCCCGTTGCGGATCGCCAGCCATTTACTGCCCGCCACATTGGGCTGCGCCGGCACTTATGACGCAGTGAATGGCGATTTTGTACCGGCCATTGAAATAGATGTGCCGATGCAAATTACGGCGTTCGTAGAGAACAGTAATGCCTTGGCCTTAGGCAACTTATCAAGCTTTGAACAGGCGTTCAGGACGGGTGAGTTAGTACCCTTGCCCCTCCAAGACCTCGCACTACGCACCCATTACGGTTTCATCTACCTCAAGTCGCGCTCGCTACCTCCCGTTGTAGAGCTTTACATGAGGGAAGTGAGGGCGATGGAAGAAGAACTTCGTCAGCGTGAAAGCCTTTTAGCCAAGATATAGATGGCGTGAATTAAGGGTCGAAATTTACGACCACCCAACAACAGAGGGGACGATTGATAGCCGAACTTCTCCGAAAATAAGCGAATGGGAATGCAACGCCGTTTTAATGAGCTATACCCAATATTCCCCCTGCACTTATTCCATTACTGGAGATTGACAATGAATCACTGCACCCCCTGGCAGCGGTACTGGTCATGGCAAGTCTCTTCGGCTGCACCAACTCCTCAAACCATTCAATGAACCTTCCTCTGGCGGCCACCCACCAAAATATGGGCCAGATCGGCAACACCACGTTGACCGCCGTAGGCGATAAGACCAACTTTGATTTCTACATCAGCGGCGTTCCAACCGGCACTAACTTGCCTCCGCGCATCTACACATTCGTCAATAAAGGCAGCTGCCAGCAACCAGGGCCAGTGGCCTATGCCATGAACGATAAGGTCAACACCGAGCGTAATTCAGGTACCAATGGCTGGATGTTTTACAGAAGCGCTCCAATCAAATTGCCAGACCTGCTTGCCGGCAAGTACTCCGTACTTGTGCGCACTGCGCCCGAAGATGGCAATGTCAATATTTTCTGTGGTGATGTGGCGCAGGCGAAACCATGAAGCAGCCATGGATTTTGTGAATCGGCTCATCGGGTGATTGCCTTGCTGTCTGGCGTATTCATGGAGGTCATGACGCGCCCGTCCAAAACATAGCAATCACCACGTCCAACCGGAAAAACCGCACTAGACTCCTTCCTGCGCCTTGAGTTGTGCATGGTCATGCAGTAAGGGGGAAATGATTCTGTACGCAGTACCAGGCTTATTACTCGGTGGTCAACGCACCAAGTGTCAATGTAGTTGTGCGCTAGTCAGCCGCCAACACAATGAAACAACGAGGATTGCTGGTATGGATAAGCTATCGGATCGCTTCAAGTTGTCTGTCGCATTCGCCGCACTTATGTCACTGAACGGACTCGCCCACGCCGCTCAAACGGAAAAAACCAACATCCTGTTTATCGTCTCCGACGACACCGGTTACGGCGACCTCGGCCCCTATGGCGGTGGTGTCGGCCGGGGCATGCCGACGCCCAGCATCGATGAGCTGGCGGCAGAAGGCGTCACTTTTTACTCCTTTTATGCGCAACCCAGTTGCACGCCTGGCCGGGCAGCCATGCAAACCGGCCGCATCCCCAACCGTAGCGGCATGACCACCGTGGCCTTCCAGGGCCAGGGCGGCGGCTTGCCTGCCGCCGAATGGACGCTGGCATCGGTGCTGAAAACCGGTGGCTACGACACCTATTTCACCGGCAAATGGCACTTGGGTGAAGCCGACTATGCCCTGCCCAATGCACAAGGCTATGACGTGATGAAATACGTCGGCCTGTATCACCTCAATGCCTACACCTATGCCGACCCGACCTGGTTCCCCGACATGGACCCGGAAACCCGCGCGATGTTTCAAAAGGTGACCAAGGGCGCGTTGTCCGGCAAGGCGGGCGAAAAACCGGTCGAAGAATTCAAGATCAACGGCCAGTACGTCGACACGCCCGTCGTGGATGGTAAACCCGGCGTGGTCGGCATTCCGTTCTTTGACAACTATGTGGAAAAAGCCGCACTGGAGTTTCTCGACACCGCGGCCAAGTCGGACAAGCCGTTTTTCATCAACATCAACTTCATGAAAGTGCACCAGCCGAACTTGCCAGCACCGGAGTTCATTCATAAGTCCATGTCCAAGTCCAAGTACGCCGACTCTGTGGTCGAGCTCGATACCCACATCGGTCGCATCATGGACAAGCTCAAGGCACTTGGCATGGATAAGAACACGTTGGTGGTTTACACCACGGACAACGGGGCCTGGCAGGATGTTTATCCGGATGCCGGCTACACCCCGTTCCGAGGGACCAAAGGTACCGTGCGTGAGGGCGGTAACCGGGTACCGGCCATCGCCGTCTGGCCAGACAAGATCAAGCCGGACACGAAAAATCACGAGATTCTCGGTGGCCTGGATCTGATGGCGACGTTCGCTTCTGTTGCCGGCGTGAAACTGCCAGAGAAAGATCGTGAGGGTCAGCCGATCATCTTCGACAGTTACGACATGACGCCAGTTCTCACCGGCAACGGCCCCTCTCCGCGCAAAGAGTGGTTCTACTTCACCGAGAACGAATTGTCCCCGGGTGCGGCCCGTGTTGGAAACTATAAGGCCGTGTTCAACCTGCGGGGCGATGATGGCGCGCAAACCGGTGGTCTGGCGGTGGACTCCAACCTGGGCTGGAAAGGCGCCGTAAAATATGTGGCCACGGTGCCGCAAGTCTTTGACTTGTGGCAAGACCCGCAAGAGCGCTATGACCTGTTCATGAACAACTTTACTGAGCGTACCTGGACGATGGTGCCGATCAGCCAGGCGATATCCAAGCTCATGCAGACCTATGTCAAATACCCACCTCGCAAGATGCAAAGCATGACCTATGACGGACCGATCGAGTTGTCCCAGTATCAAAAATTCCAGTCGGTTCGCGAGGAATTGCAGAAAGAAGGCATTAACCTGCCAATGCCAGCCGGCAATTAGCTAGTCAGGCACGGCTGTTCATACATGGAAGGATAATCAGGGTGGCGCTTACTTTGGAAACAACAGCGTAAACGCCACCCTGAACCCCCAGCCCTCAGCGCCATCTTTCGGGCTGTCAGCCCAATAACGCGGTCCAACTTGCACGGTCATGGGTTGATGACCCACTTTGAACAACTGGGTGACTGACAGGTTGATCGGCACGGACCATTCACGGGTCTGCCAATCGTAGGTGGATTCGGTGTTGATGCCGAAGGTGGTGTAGGTGTGGGTGGTGTAGCTGAAAAACGGTTGCAGGAACGTCGCGTTGACCTTTTCCTTGTCATCGGGCGGGCTGTTTTCCAGTGACCAGATGTGATTGGCCAATATTCCGCGGGTCCAGCCATTGCTCTGTTTTAGGAGCACCACCGTAGGGCCTAACCCCCATTGCTCATTGCTCAAAAGATCATTGCTGCCGGTCGGCACCAGAATGGCCGGTCCCACCCCCATATCCAGCCATTCGCGGTTGGTTTTTGGGGTGAGAAAAAGAAGCTCTGGGTCACATCACCGGTTCCGGATTTATCTGCCTGCCCGCCAGGCACCAGGCCATGCTGATCAATGATCGGCAGGATGGTTCGCGATATCAGGTTCCACTCGTCATTGAGTCTGAATGGCAGCACCGGCTGGATGTTGGTGACGCTTTGGTAACCCTCGCCGCTCGGGCCGAGTTTCTGGTTCCAGTTGTACTGAATGGGTAGGCTGTACAGCGCGGCCACGGGATTCAGTGTTTGCTTGGCCAGTTCGGCCTGACTATCGTCAGGGAAACCGGTTTGTGGCCAAACCACCACACACGCCAGAACAGGAGCCAGTTGAAAGCGTTTATTCATCAGAACCTCATATCAGAAATCGGGAACAGACCTCTCCCCAATCAAGGTGAATGACCTGTAACCCAATTAGCTTAGTTGAGATTTTTCTGAGTGTTTTTGCGACGCGTGACGCTCGCGTTCCATCTTTATTCAGCGTGGGCACGAGCGTTACGGCGCGCTGTCAGGTCGTGCGTTGATTCACCAGCACCCGGAACGCGGCCACCCTTTGATCATCGCACGCTGATATCCCTCCTCCTCTATTGATCGAGGAGGCCACCGTCTACCAAGGAAAAACGATGCGGCTTCTGTTGCTCTGCCTGTTCAGCCTGCTGGCTGCCTGCCAATCCCATCACGTCTCGCCGCCCCCGGCGCCCATCGCCCCGCAAGGACGGGACCATGCCGACCTTGGCGTCATCCGCGAACTCGCCACCGGTCGAACGCTGACACCACAGGAACTGGTCGAACGTCTCGCCGTTGCGCCGCGTGTGCTGGTCGGCGAACAGCATGACAATCCGGATCACCACGCCCTGCAATTGTGGCTGTTGCGTGAACTGGCGATTCAACGCCCTCAGGGCAGCCTGCTGATGGAAATGCTCAATCCCGATCAGCAAACCAGGGTCGACGCGGCGCAAACCGCCACCCGTGCCGGACAACCACCGGCCGACGCGTTCAAGGCGCTGGCCTGGCAGGCTAATTGGGACTGGAGCGTCTACGGCGTGCTGGTCACTTACGCGCTGCGCCAACCCTATCCGCTGCTGGCGGCCAACCTGGACAGGGCGCAAATCATGCAAATCTACAAACAGCGCCCGGCACTCACGGGTACAGCGTCCACCACGAAAGCCGTGCAAGCCACCTTGCTTGCGAATATCAGAGAGTCCCATTGCGGATTGCTGCCTGAAGCGCAAATGCCCGCGATGCTCGCCGTGCAACAGCAGCGTGACCGACGCATGGCCGAACACCTGATGGCTGCACCGACACCGGCGCTGTTACTGGCCGGGGCTTTCCATGTGCGCAAGGATCTGGGCGTGCCACTGCACCTGACGGACCTCGACGCTGGCGAAGGCAACGCGGTGCTGATCCTGGCTGAAGCGGGCAAGACGGTGACCGTCGAGCAAGCGGATTACGTGTGGTATAGCGCTGCACAACCGGAACAGGACTATTGCGCGACGTTGCGCCGTTGAAGATCGGCTAGCGTCAGGCACAAGCCTGGCCGCCCGTCGACCAGCGAGGGGCTCCGTGGACTACTCCTCGAAACGCCCGGCGGCCTCACGGTCGTGCTCATATCGCCGCGTATGCGCAAACACCGGCAACCAGGACTCGCGCCGAACGGTCCAGCTTTCGTAGGTTGGCGGCAGTTGGTCAGGGG
Organism: Pseudomonas sp. S2_F03; assembly: GCF_054668335.1. Classification (NCBI taxonomy): domain Bacteria; kingdom Pseudomonadati; phylum Pseudomonadota; class Gammaproteobacteria; order Pseudomonadales; family Pseudomonadaceae; genus Pseudomonas; species Pseudomonas sp. S2_F03. The sequence continues at coordinate 406,864 of NZ_CP162759.1, forward strand.
CATCCAGGGAACCCAGGTTGACTTCGACCTCGTCGGCGGTGCGGGCGAAAACAGACGAACCGCAGCGAGGGCAGAAAAACCTCCCGGCGTAATCGCGCGTTTCGCCCTCGATCGTCACCGCCTCCTGAGGGAATATCGCGCAGGCATTAAAAAGCGCCCCATGATGCTTGCGGCAATCGAGGCAGTGACAAAGGCCCACCCGGTATGGGCGCCCTGAAGCCACAATTCTGACGTTGCCGCACAGGCAACCACCGGTGAATCGTTCCATGTTGCACCTCCTCGTCAATCAAGCGGTTGGAACGGCCCTTTAAAAATAGCAGCGATCCAGTCTGGGGCCGCTTCACGACTTTTCAGCGTTTTTCATCGAATCGATCCCACTGAATCAGGTGTTTTCACAGCACCGGCGCAGGCGTGGCGGTTTACTGCAGACCTAAGCTTCCGGCGCGTGTCCGGAGCGGTTGTCGCAGGAGTGCCCATGAGTCTGGAACGTCTGAGCAAACTCATTTCGGCAGGATTTGGCATGGCGGTGATTGCTTGCCTGCTGACCCTGTCCCTGGATGAGTATTACGGTGCCCAAGCCGCGCGCGCCACGGATCGACGGCACCAGACCATCACCACCGTTGCCCGAATGGCGACCCTCAACCGTGAACTGACCCAACTGGCGCGCCTGTATGTCGGCACGGGCGACGAGCTGTTTCTCACCCAATACAACGAAAAGTGGCAAAAAGGCCGGACTTTCCACGACACCAAACTGGAGCTTCAAGCCGTCGGACTGAATGATCAGGAAGCCCGATTGCTGGCGACGGTCGAGGACATGGATCTCAGGCAAACGAGCATGGAGCGCCTTGCGATGAAACAAAGTTTTCATCGAGGCGGTCCGACACAGCTTGCAAGCACCACTTACATCAATACCGAGTGGAATTTTGCCGACGCGCTGAATCAACTGACCACCTCGACGACCCAACGTTTTAATAGCGACTTCGAGGCCGCGCGAAACAAAGCCCAGTTGGCCAGCCACATCAATGTCTTGATGCAATTGATCACATTGGGCGCAGGTCTATTGGCATTTCTGGTGGTCCTGCGTCGCCAGTTGATGATCCCGTTGTTGCGTCTTTCCGAGCGCATGCGCCGCCTGCACGCCGGCGAAGCCCTTGGTGAGCCGGCGCAGCGCCAGGGGCTTGCTGAAGTCGTGGCGCTGGCCGAGGCATTCGATGCCTATGTCGACGTCAATGAAGAGCTGCACCGACAGCACTGGGTCAAGGGGCACCTCGGCGAGCTGGTCCAAGCGTTGCAGTTGTGCACCAGTCGGGAGGCATTCGCCGCAACGTTGCAGCAAAAGCTGGGCGAGTGCCTGGGTTGCAAGGCGGTTTTGCTATTCGATGCCGAGTCCTTCGACATGCCGGCAGGCCACTTGCACTACAGCTTGCCACTGCAACAGGACGGGCAGCAGCTGGCGAGCCTTGAACTCGATTTCGCCCATCGCCCGGATTGCGCTCAGCTCCAGTTGCTCGACACCCTGCCCAACCGACTCGCCACGCTCCTGAATGCGCTGGATCAGAGCACGCACAATCAGCGATTGCTGCACCAGGCCCACCTGCAGGCCCGGCTGCTGGAGCGCCAGGCGCTGATTCTGCAACAACGCCAACAGTCGCTGGAAGCCACTGAGGGCTGGTATCGCAGCATCGTCGAGTTTGCCCCCAAAGCACTGCTGGTGTTCGACGAGGGCGGCGTGATCCTCGCCAACCAGGAAAGCGAAGCAACCTTTGGTTATGCCCCCGGCACCTTGCTTGGCCAGAGTTACCGCGCGCTGGTGCCGGACAGCCAGCTCGAGACCGTTGATCGCATGCTTGAGCGAGTGCACCTGAACAAGGTGCTCGACACCGCCGAGGTGATTGCGCGACGAGCCGATGGCAGTGAGTTTCCCGCTGAATTGCGCCTGTGCCTGCTGCCCGTGCGCGAGGATCGTGGGCAATGCCTGTGCATTGCGATACGCGATCTCAGCCAGCGTAAAGCCGAAGAGCGCTGCCTGCGTGAAGCGCATGAGCAGCAGCAGGCCATTGTCGGCTCGGCGCCCTATGGCATTGCACTCGTACAGGGTGGATTGATCGCACAGGCCAATTCGCGTCTGGATGAATTGCTGGGTTACGCACCCGGTGAGCAACTGCAGCGTTCCCCGCTGATCTGGCTGGATCAGGTCATTTCGGCGCAAACAGTGCAGACACTGGAAGCACAGATTCGCGAGGCGCTGGACCGTGGCGAAATCTATCAGCAGCAGCTGCAACTGCGTCGCAAGGACGCCCGATGCTTCTGGGCCAGCGTCAGTGCGCGAGCCATCACGTCCGCAAACAACTCCCGAGGCTCGATCTGGATCATCGAAGACATTTCTGCCCAGCACGCCGCGGCGAACGAGATGCAGCAGGCGCGGCAACTGGCCGAGGACAGTGCGCGTATCAAGGCTGAGTTCCTGGCCAACATGAGTCACGAGATTCGCACGCCGATGAACGCCATCATTGGTATGACACACCTGACCTTGAGGACGGAGCTGAACGAATCTCAGCGCGACTACTTGAACAAGGTACAGAGCTCCAGCCGCCATTTGCTGGGCGTGCTTGACGATATTCTGGATTTTTCCAAGATCGAGGCCGGCAAGCTTCAACTGGAGGTCCGCGACTTCAGCCTGACCCAACTGCTGGAGGAAGCCCTCGACCAGGTACGTGCGCGTATTGCCGATAAAGGCCTGGATGTGCGGCTCAACATGGGGGCGGACGTACCCGATCGCGTGTGTGGCGATCCGCTGCGACTGCGGCAGATATTACTCAACTACCTGAGTAATGCGGTGAAATTCACCGAACGTGGGCAGATCCGTATTGAAGTCAGTCTGCGCCAGGCCGCCGCCGATGACGCCTTGCTTTGCTTCAGCGTGAGCGATACCGGCATCGGCCTGTCGTCCGAGCAGTTGAAACACATGTTCCAGAGCTTCCAGCAGGCCGATGCCTCCACCACACGACGCTTTGGTGGCACTGGCCTGGGGCTGGCCATCGCCAAACAGCTGTCCGAGTTGATGGGCGGTCAGGTGGGTGTTCAGAGCGTGCTGGGGGAAGGCAGTCATTTCTGGTTTGAGGTGCGCCTGTTGTTGGCCCGCAACACGGTCATTGAAGGCCTGTGCGCAGCGGAGCATCACAGCGACTGGCAGGCGACCGAAGGGACCCGCGTTTTACTGGTGGAAGACAACGAGTTAAACCAGCAAGTGGCCACCGAATTACTGCGGGCGGCCGGTTGTCGGGTCGAAATCGCGACAGATGGCCGCCAGGCGCTGGATCGATTGGCCGAGGAGCGCTACGACCTGGTGTTCATGGACATGCAGATGCCGGTGCTCGATGGTCTGACGGCCACCCGCCTGCTGCGTCGGTTGCCCGGCATGGACACACTGCCCGTCATTGCCATTACCGCCAATGCGAGCCAGCGTGATCAAGACGCTTGTCTGGCAGCCGGCATGAATGACTTTGTCAGCAAACCCTTCGAACCGCAGACGCTCTACGCGGTGTTGCGTCGCTGGCAGCCTGAGACATCGGTCCAGCCTGCGTGTGACGTAGCGCTGGAGCCGTTGACAACGCCGAGTTGCGCCGAGGCGAGCTTCAAACTCGACGGCGTGGACACGGTTGCGGGCCTGCGACGGGTACTGGGCCGGCACACTCTGTATGCGAATTTGCTGCGCAGTTACCAGACCCACCAGAGCCACTTGCTCAAGCAGTTACGCACCGCGTTGATGCAGGGTGACCTGGCTAAAGCCGAACTGTTGGCCCATAGCTGCAAAGGCGTGTCAGCGACCATCGGTGCCGACATCGTCGCGCAGGCGGCAAACGAATTGGAGCAAGCTCTTCGCACAAAGCGCCCCAATGAAGCGCTGCAAATCGCTCTTCAGGCATTGTCTGAACCCTTGGAAGCCCTGCTGGGGCAAATGCGGGAGCGGTTGCCCGGTGAAATCGAGACGGCACCGACAGCGGTCGACTACGTCGAGTTACGACGGATCTGCCGACATCTCGAAACCCTGCTGAGTGATTTTGATGCGCAGGCAGTGCCCTATTTGTCCTCAAATGCGGGTGTATTGCGAGGCGCGTTCGCGCAACGCTTCCAGCCACTGGACGACGCGGTGAAACGTTTCGATTTTGAGCGGGCGCAGGTCTGTCTGAAGGAGGCGATGCAGGCGGTGGAACCCGCGCAATGAACGAATAGAAACGCTGAGGCAACGCGCACTTCATGACCTCATAAGCAGGCTGTTCAGAAGTTTTCAGCGTTTTTCAGCACCCGGCGGAAAAGGCTCAGTCCATTTCAGAGCAGAGGTGCAAGTGGCATGCGTTACTGAAAGTACTTTATCGACACATCCGTGACTGCCGTCACAAGGAAACCCCGTGAACAGCTCAACCCAAAGACCCATCGTGCTGGTGGTCGACGATGTGCCGGCCAATCTGCAGCTGATCAGTGAGCTGTTGCGTGAGCTTTATCACGTACGAATTGCTACCAGCGGTGCCCAGGCCTTGAAGATCGTCGATCGGACAATACCCGACCTGATTCTGCTGGATGTGATGATGCCCGAAATGGATGGCTATGAGGTTTGTCGTCGTCTCCAGCAAAATCCGCAGACACGTGATGTGCCGGTGATGTTTCTGAGCGCCAGGATTCAGCATGAGGATGAGTGCCAGGGTTTCGCACTGGGAGCTGCCGACTATCTGTTCAAGCCGATCAATCCGGCCATTCTGCTGGCGCGGGTGCATACACAGTTGCGCCTCAAGGCGACGACGGACCTGTTGCGTTCGCACAATGCCTACCTCGACCAGGAAGTCCTGGCGCGAACCCGTGAGCTGCAGGCCACCCATGACGTGACCATCCTGGCCCTTGCCTCGCTGGCCGAGACTCGCGACAACGAGACAGGCAACCACCTGCGGCGCACACAGCACTATGTTCGGCTACTGGCAGAAAAATTAAGCGATTACCCGCGATTCAGCGTGCATCTAGATGATCAAAGCATTGAGCTGATGTTCAAGTCGGCGCCGCTGCACGATATCGGCAAGGTCGGTATTGCAGACCATATCCTGCTCAAACCGGGGCGCTTTGAACCTGCCGAGTTCGAAATCATGAAGACCCACGCCCAGCTGGGTTACCAGGCCCTGGTACATGCCGAGGAACTGTTGGGCGCGCAAGTGCCGTTCCTGCGTATCGCCAAGGAAATTGCCCTGTGCCACCACGAAAAATGGGATGGCAGCGGTTATCCCAATGGCCTGGCCGGTGACGCCATTCCTGTCAGCGCCCGCTTGATGGCGGTTGCCGATGTCTACGACGCGGTCATCAGCCGACGGGTATACAAGTCGCAGATGTGCCACGAGAAGGCATTCGCGATCATCTGCGAGGGTGCCGGACGGCATTTTGATCCGGATGTGGTGGCCGCCTTCATCGACCTGGAAAAAGAGTTTGAGCGGATCGCCGAGCGCTATGCCGACGCCCCTGCCGAGGATGCCCTTGAGGCCTTGGCCGGGTAGACCACTGGCAAACAACGACTGAGCTCGCCACCTATTCAGCGCAGAGGTTGGCCAAAGCAAGGAATGGCCGCTTAACTCTAGAAGCCAACGACACGAATCCGACTTGTCTTCTTGCCACGCACGGAAGCTCGCCATGGGCCAACTGCTGATTGATGAACACTTGGTGTTCGACGAGAACAACTTCCTGTTGTTTCGTGTCGACGCCGCCAATGAGGAGCCTTTGCGCCTGGGTGCAATCGCCAGCCGATGCCTGGCCATGCTGCTCAGGTCCGGGGGTTCTGTGGTTCGCAAGCGCGAACTGATGGCCGGGGCATGGGGACAATACGGGCTGGAAGTGACCGACAACAGCCTGGCCCAGGTGGTCCGCCAATTGCGGCTGGCGCTGGAAAAACTGCAGCCTGATCGAGAATTCATCCAGACCTTGCCACGCATCGGCTACAAGCTTGCCGACGGGGTGACAGTCGAAGAACTGACTGCGCACCCGAAACCGGCGCTGCCATCATGCACGATGGTCACTGGCAACGAAGCCCCCTGCCCCTTGAGCCTGCCGTATCGGCCATCGCTGATGCAGAGGGAGAAGCTGGCGAACCGCCTTCGATCAAGCCAATCCCTGCCTCAACGGAACCCGCTCCCGGGCCGATACCTACGTCTGCGATTGCAACCCCAAGGCGTTGGCACTTGTGGCTCGCATTGCCCGTGTGGGGAGCCTGTGCATTTGTGCTGGGAAGAATCTGGCTGGCACCGCCGCTTGAGGTGGAACCGCCAGCGTTCGCCGCTCCCGTAACGATGGATGATGTGCTCGTGCACTTGCCCACTCAGGACGTACAGCCGCCAGTGGCGCCCCACTTGCAATTGATGGTCGAGAACAGTCGAAAACTGGCGGGAATTCTAGGTCTTTCGACGCAAAACATGCACCTGTACTTGTTACCGTCGCGTCGGGGGGCCGATCAGATTCTCTGCGATGGCGCGCTGGAAACGGCGAGCAGTCGCTGCATCGGTGTACAACAACATGACTAGACGCGCCGCCACCTCAGCTTGGTGCCTGGCCTTCGTCGTCGTGGGGCTGTTGGGTGTTGCACTGGGACGCCTGACGGGCGAGCACAAGGCCAACCTGGACTTCTGGTGCACCGGGGAGAGCGCGCATCAAGTGCCTCGGCATTGCCTGCTGCGTGGCTGACGACGCGCTTCAGACTGGACTTGAGGCCCACCGGGCTCAGTCACATGCGCATGGTGGCCCAACTGATCGATACCGGATCCGGTGCTGAAATTGACACCCTGCGCCGCAATAGTGCCTTTAGGGTGCAACAACAGGGACACCGCTTGCAGGTCACTGTCGTACGGAGCGCCAAGGGCGAAGCGGACAGCGCAACGCCTGAGCTGGCGGGGACACTCGGCCTGTTTATCTTCCGCTCGGACACCAGCGTGAGTTACTGGATGCGCTCGCTTCACAGACGCGTTACCTGTTCGATGATGGCAACGACATGTTCATTCTGTGCAGCAAACGATGACAGCGATAAACGCCCCATACCCGCTAAACCGATCTAAAGGCAGGCGCGAGAGCGTCTAATCTTTGAAAGGAAGGACACGCCTTCAGCCTCTTGATCGGGGGAAACGCAATGACCAAAACAGCAGCGCGCCAATGCGGGTCATGGGTTCTCCCTTGCCTGCTCGCCATCAGCCTGGCGCTGACGGCGGGATGTTCAGGTAAACACTCCAGGGACCCCTATCAGGTCGCCGGCTCAAATTGCTACGCAAAATCGCTCCCCACAGCTGGCGAGGGCGGCCTGGCCTGGGGCGCCACCTTGAACATTGCTCAGCAAAAGTCCATGAACAACTGCATGCGCTATGCCGGCCGGTCCGGGGCACGCCCAACACCTGCCAAGTGGTGGTGTCGGAGTGCAAAAACCAATAGCGTGAACACGGCGCAACACTCCACGTCAGCGCCGCGAAGCTGTCATGAAATGAAAAAAAACTGTCGCCGAATGTACGGCTGCCCACCCGAAAAACGCGTAGAACGAATCGCGAGCTGAATCGGTGCCACGCTGAAACGAATACAAGGGGATGCTGTAGCACAAACACCGTTGGGTGCTTGCCGTTGCGCCATGGTTCCGATTTACACGCTCGACATCAGAATAATAATCCGAAAAAGGATCGCGTTAATGCGTGTGAATCTGCCCGTCACCGACCAAGAAAGAGCGTTCCCTGCCAACCAGCGTTTGATCTCCACGACCGACCTTGATAGCCGAATCACTTACTGCAATGACGCGTTTGTGACCATCAGCGGGTTCACTGCCGACGAATTGGTCGGCCAGCCTCATAACCTGATTCGACACCCCGATATGCCACCCGGGGTATTCATTCATATGTGGCACACCCTCAAGCAAGGCAAACCCTGGATGGGGATTGTGAAAAACCGCTCGAAAAATGGCGATTTTTATTGGGTCAATACCTACGTCACGCCCATGTATGAAAACGGGCGCATGAGTGGTTACGAGTCGGTACGCTCGGTGCCCAGCCGCGACCAGGTCCGTCGGGCATCAGCGCTCTATGCAAGGATGCGCGCCGGCAAGCCGATTGTGGCGCGCAGTGCCCGGATTCTGCGGCCACTGCGAAACGGTTTTCCATTATTTGCGGCTGGCGTGCTTTCACTGCTGGGTGCTCATTGGCTACCGGACACGGCGGCTCAATGTGTCCTGGTGGCGAGCCTGAGTCTTGCCTGGTACCGCATCGAGTCCCGACATCGCAGCTCCATCGAGCGCACCCTCGCCGAGCATCCAAAAGCATTTGCCGACCCGTTGGTCGCGCTGACCTACAGCGACAACTACGGCCCCCAAGGCCGGCTGGACATGGCCATGCTCAGCGAGGAAGCCCGTTTGCAAACTGCGTTGAGCCGGCTTGTCGATGCCGGGATCAGCGTGAAGGCCAAGGCAGCACAGTCATCCGAACTGTCCGGCTCGCAAGCGCAGTCGCTTGATCGCCAGCGCAGTGAAACGGATCAGTCCGCCGCCGCCATCGCGCAGATGGCGGCAACGAATCAGGAGGTGACTCAAAACGTCATCACGACGGCGCATGCAGCGTCCGAAGCCGACCAGCTGACTCAAGAAGGCAGTGAACTGGCCCGGCAAAGCCTGCACGCCATGGAAGCGATGAATGAGGCCGTCAACGAAATCGGCCTGGCGGTCAACGCATTGGCGAGCGAGACGCAATCGATCGGCAGTGTCGTGGATGTCATCACTTCCATTGCTGAACAGACCAACCTGTTGGCGCTCAATGCAGCGATCGAGGCGGCCCGGGCAGGTGAACAAGGCCGGGGTTTTGCAGTGGTTGCCGACGAGGTGCGCTCCCTGGCACAGCGCACCCGCACCTCCACCGAGCAGATCCACGGCATCATCGCATCGCTGAACAACGGTGCCGATCGCGCCGTCTCCACGGCCTCCCGGGGTGAGCAGATTTCCCGCGACAGCATGCAGCGTGTCGAGGCGGTGCAGTCGGCGCTGGTCGGCATCAGTCAAGCCGTCAGCCGCATCACCGCCATGAGCCAGCAAATGGCATCGGCATCAGAGCAGCAAAGTCACGTGACGGAAGATATCAATCAACAGATCACGCGCATCGCGCAACTGTGTGACCACAGTGCCGGGCAGGCCGAGCAAGGCGCCGCGATCAGCCGCGATCTCGAGGGAATGGCCGATTACCTGCACAGCCTGGCCGAACGTTTCAACCGATAGCCAAAAAGCAACTAATCTCCATGGCTGCCTGCTGCCGGTCTTGACTGGCAGCTATCGGCTATCAATGGAACGGGAATATGCAACACACTGGGGTGTAAGCATCAGGCGTTTACTGAGTGATCGGGCCGCGACCTGAACTGGCCAGGCGTGCATTGAGGGCAGCGGGAAGGCGCTGACCAGACTGCCTGGCTGTATCCCCCGTTCATTGATAAAGGTCTGAACATTGAACGGTGAATCCTGATAATGCTTTTAGATTTTTAGGCAGGTTGACATGACTCCCCAGCTCTTTTCGGTTCACGGCCTCGTGAGTTTTACCCTCGCCATCCTCCTGCTGTTCCTCGGCAAAACCCTTGTCCAGCGCAGCACCCTGCTCCGCCAATACTGTATTCCCGAATCGGTTGTCGGTGGCTTCGTCTGTGCGGCGGTGACGAGCCTGCTGTACTTCGGACTCAAGATCCAGATCGAATTCGACCTGCAGGTTCGCGACACCCTGCTGCTCTATTTCTTTGCCGGCATTGGCTTGAAATCGGACATGCGCCAACTGCTCAAGGGTGGACGCCCGCTACTGGTCCTGCTGTTGCTCGCCGGTGTGTTCATCGTCCTGCAAAACTCATTGGGCATGGGGGTGGCCGAGGCATTCGGGCCAGATCCCAAGGCAGGATTGATGGTGGGCTCCATTTCCCTCACGGGTGGGGCGGGTACCACGCTGGCCTGGGCGCCGCTTTTCATCGAGAAGCTGGGCATCAGTAACGCCCATGAACTGGGCATGGCCAGCAACACCGTCGGCCTGATTGCCGCGTGCGTGATCGGCGGCCCTATCGCCAATCGACTGATCAGCCGTTATCGCCTGAAGACTTCCGGGGATGCGACGCTGGAAGTCGGCATTCTCGAGCAACAACCGAGCAAGGGCCTGGACTACTACGATGTGCTCTGGGCGTGGATGTGGCTCAACCTGACCCTTATGCTCGGCTATGGACTTAACCTGCTGCTGGAAAACGCCGGCATCACCCTGCCCAAATTCGTCAGTTGTCTGTTCGCGGGTATCGTCATTCACCACATCGTTCTCGCCGTGGTCGGTGATCAACGGCTGAAAACCTGGAGCGGCGCCAGCTTGGGGCTGGCACTGATCTCCGATATCTGCCTGGGCATGTTCCTGACCATGGCCCTGATGGGGCTTCAGCTATGGGCAACTCAGCGGCGCGTTGATGTTCATTCTGTGCGCCTTGACCCTGCAAATTCTGCTGACGGTGCTCTACACGTATTTTGTGGTGTTCCGCTTTATGGGACGCAATTACGAAGCCAGCGTGATTGCTTCCGGATTCGGGGGGATTGCCCTTGGCTCCACGGCCACGGCCATCGTCAACATGACCACCGTGACGCAAAAATACGGCGCAGCCCACCAAGCCTTCCTGATCGTGCCGCTGGTGTGTGGCTTCTTCATTGACCTGGTCAATGCCGTGATCATCGGCCTGTTCAGTGGTATTTAGCGACGGCCCCTTCGATCGATCAAAGCCCGGCTTGGCGTCGACCCATGACGCCTGAGCCGCGAGCGTAAAATGACAAACTCCCGGGGTGGATGACTTATCCGGCGTCGCTCGATACCCTTGCACGCCACGTCGCCCGACGGTAAACCCCTCCTCCACCCAGACGAGCCATGTCATGAAATCCCCCGCAGGTTTGCTGCTGTCGGCTATCGAACTGGACCGTGCCAGCGCCATCCCCTTGTACCGCCAGTTGTACCTGCAGATTCGCAAACAGGTACTCAGTGGCCGGCTCCAGGGCGGCGTGCGCTTGCCGTCGACCCGGACCCTGAGCAAGGAACTGGCGCTATCGCGGATCACCATTCTCAATGCGTTCGATCAACTGATTGCTGAAGGTTTCCTGGCCTCGCGCACCGGCGCCGGCACCTATGTCGGCAACGAGTGGGAAAATCGCGGTATCACCGACGATGGGCAACAGCGCCCGCCTCCGCGCCTGTCCGACTTGAGCCAGTCGATGCTGTCGCTGCGTAGCGATCATTTTCGCGGGGTGTCTTATGCCGACTGGGACCCCGCGACCCCGACCTCCTTCTTGCCCAGCCACAGCACTTACGATGCCTTCCCCCAAGCCATCTGGCGACGCCTGATGAACCGCCACCTGCTGAAGCCGACCAAGGCCATGCTCGGCTATGGCGAGCTGCAAGGCTTGCAGGCGTTTCGCACGGCGATTGCCGAATACGTGTTCGACGCCCGTGGCATCGACTGTGATGCCGGGCAAGTGGTGATCGTTTCCGGTGCGCAGCAAGCGTTCAACCTGCTGGGCATGTTGCTGCTCAATCCGCAGGACAGCGTCTGGATGGAAGACCTGGGCCACATCGCCGCGCGCATTGCCTTGCAAGCCCAAGGCGCCCGCGTGGTGCCGTTGCGTATCGATGAACAGGGCATCGATGTCCAGCAAGGCCTGGACGAGTGCCCCGACGCCCGCCTGGTGTTCACCACCCCTTCTCGCCAGCATCCATTGGGCGTCACCCTGAGCTATGCGCGACGCCAGGCCCTGATTGACTGGGCCGCGCAACATCAGAGCTGGATCATCGAGGACGATTGCGACAGTGAGTTTCGCTACAGCGGCCGCCTCCTTCCGGCGCTCTACGCCATGGACCAGATGGCCCGGGTGATCTACGTCGGCACCTTCAGCAAAGTACTGTTCCCGTCGCTGCGCCTGGGTTACGTGATTCTGCCAAAAGCCCTGGTCGAACCCTTCTGCACCCTGCGCGCGGTCATGGATCGCAGCCCGCCCACCCTGCTTCAGGCAACGACGACGGACTTCATGGTCGAAGGCCACTTCCTGGGGCATATCCGTCGCATGCGTGCGCTGTATCAGGCTCGCCAGCAGGCATTGATCGAGCAGCTCGAAAAGCAGCTCGGCAACTTCTTCAAGATCACCCCGGTGGAGGCTGGCATGCACCTGATCGCCTGGCTGCCGACCGAGCTCGATGACGACGCCATCGCCAAGGCGTTGGCCGGACACAACATCCACACCTATGCACTGAGCGACTACCGCATCACGCATGTCCTGCCGCCGGCCCTGTTGATCGGCTTTGCCGGTACGTCGGAAAACCAGGCCCGCGAACGCGTCGAAGCGCTGGCCCGGGCCTTGTCCGCAATCGGGTGCCTGCCGCAAATCACTTGAAGCAAGGCAAGTGGTCTTATGAATTAACTGATAATGGATCTATCGAGAGTTCCTGACTGGCGCGATAAAGGCTGCGCCGGTAGACCCGGTGTCTGAACCAGGAACGACTCTAATGAACAATAAGATCCAGGAACGATTCAACGCCTTGCTGAGCCACAACGTGGTCGAGGACGGTACAGCCCCGGTACTGACCGAAGCACTGGCCCGGCAGTTGCTCGAACGTCTGGGGCATATGCGCCTGTTTGCCCACGCCTACCCGCTGCTGACCAATCTCACCCACGGCCGCGTCACCCCCGCCGACCTGCTGGACTTCGCCTATCGCCACGAGTTGCAGGGGCTGAGCCTGCACTTGCTGGACGGTGAGGAAAACAGCCTGAGCCAAATGTCCCCCGAGCAACTGCAAGCATTTGCCAACAAGGCCAAGGCGCTGGGGCTGGATGTGCACCTGGAAATCAGCAGCACACTGAAAAAAGATGTCGACCAGGTGATCGCCATCGCCAGGGCGTTGGGAGTACGCAACATCCGCGTTTACTCACGTTATGAGGGCGCGCTGTCGCGCGTCATGGACGTGATCGAGACCGACCTGCACTACCTCGCTCAGCAGGCCGACGAGCACGACCTGTACTTCGATTTCGAGCAGCATGAAGAACTCAAGAGCGGCGAGATCGCGCAATTGCTCAAGCGGCTCGACCACCCTCGCCTGCACGCGTTGTTCGACTTCGGCAACATGATCAATGCCTGCGAGCAGCCTTTACAGGCGCTGCGCAATCTGGCGCCACACATCCGCCAGACCCACCTCAAGGGCGTGCGCGTTGTGCCCGAGCAAAACGGTTTTGGCCACTACGGCGTGCTGCAGGGCAGCGTCGAAGACGACCTGCCCAGCGCTCGCATGCTGTTCGAACTGTTGATGCTGGGCGACGCAGCCACTCCTCAGGTGATCGCATTCATTCTTGAGCAGGAAAACCACTATGTGGCCCCGGCCTTCCGTCAGACCGACGAGGCGACTGACCCCTTCATTGCCTATCGGGAAATGAGCGACACACCGCTCCCCAATGGCTACTCGCTTGAGCGAATGCTCGCCGATGAACACCGCTGGGCGAACAACCAGGTGGCCTATGTGCGCAGCTTGCTGGCCGAACTTCGCACCTTGGCCGAACTGACCCTGGCCCACTCCTCCCACGCCTGAACCTGACGACCCGATACGCCCGGAGAACAATAATGACAATTCAAAACAAGGCCAAATGGTTCAGATTCCTGATCCTCATCCTCGGTGGCGGTACCATCTATAAACTGGCGAACCTCAAGGACGCCTTCTATGTGCCCATGCAGGAATTCATGGGCCTGACCCACACTGAAATCGGCATGCTGCTGAGTGCCAACGCCATCATTGCCACGGCGTTGTTCGTCGTCGGCGGGCTGCTCGCCGATCGCTACGATACCCGCAAACTGATCCCCATCGGCCTGATCGGTACGGGTGGTCTGGGGTTGTACCTGGCGACCTTTCCACCCTTCAGCAACCTGCTGATCGTGTTCAGCCTGCTGGCGGTCTGTGCCGACTGCATCTTCTGGCCTTCGCTGCTCAAGGCGATTCGCAACCTGGGTGACGATCAGGAACAAGGCCGGTTGTTCGGCCTGCTGGAAGGCGGACGTGGTGTGATCGATACCCTGGTGGCTTTTTCCGCGCTGGGCGTGTTCGTCGCCATGGGGTCGGGCGAAGCCGGCCTGAAATCGGCCATCCTGTTTTACTCGGTGATCGACATCCTCGCCGGGACCGTCACCTGGTTCCTGCTCAAGGGTGGCACCGCGCAGTCGGTGGCCAAACCGAAAAACGGCCTGGCGAACCTGGTCGAGGCGATCAAGGTGCCGGGTATCTGGCTGGTCAGCCTCAACGTGTTCATGGTCTACATCGTCTACTGCGGCCTGACCTATTTCATTCCCTACCTCAAGGAAATGTACGGGTTGCCCGTGGCACTGGTGGGCGCCTACGGCATCATCAACCAGTACTTTCTCAAGATCCTCGGTAGCCCTGCCGGCGGCTTCATCGCTGACAAACAGTTCAAGAGCACCAGCCGCTACCTGAAGTGGGCCTTCCTGGCGCTGCTGCCCTTGATGGGCGTCATCATGCTGATCCCGAAAAGCCCGAGCTTCATCTACGCGGGCATGGCCGCCACCCTGTCGTTCGCGCTGATCGTGTTCTCAATGCGCGGCGTGTTCTGGGCGCCCATGGGTGAAGTCGGCATTCCTCAACACATCACCGGCTCGGCCTTCGGCATCGGTTGCCTGATCGGCTACGCACCGGGCATGTTCGCCTACGTCATCTATGGCGCCATCCTCGATCACTTCCCCGGTGAACAGGGTTACAACTATGTCTTCAGCCTGATGAGCGTGCTGGCCATTATCGGCTTCATGGTGTCCAGCCTGCTGTATCAATCGGTGCGCAAAAAATCCACGGCGACTGGCGGGGTGAGCGCAGCACAAGCCTGATCAGCTCCGGAGCTGCCGGAAGGGACCCTCTTCTCTTCCGGCAGCTATTCAAGCGCTGGTTCAAAACGGGTACGCTGCGTGATCTGTTATCCGCTTGAGCGCCAGGTCGAGGTCAGCAATGCCGTTGTTTGTCAGTGAAGAAACCCGTTGGATCGAGACGCCTCACGGTCGTTTGTTCTCCCAACGCTGGTCGCCTGCCGGCGAGCGTGCCGAAACGGCCCAGCCACCGATCATTCTGTTTCATGACTCTCTGGGTTGCGTCGCACTGTGGCGGGATTTTCCAGAACAACTGTGCCAGGCCACGGGGCGCATAGTTGTCGCCTACGACCGGCTCGGCTTCGGGCAGTCCGATGCCTACCCCGGTGACCTGCCCACTCGATTTATTCGGGATGAAGCTGAATGCTTCTTTCCGCTGCTTCGCGATCAATGGCAAATCGACCGGTTCGTGGCCTTCGGTCACAGCGTTGGCGGGGCAATGGCGGCGACGTGCGCGGCGCTGTATCCGCACAGTTGCCAGTCGTTGATCACCGAGTCGGCTCAAGCATTTGTTGAAGACCGGACGTTGAACGGCATTCGCATTGCCAAGGCCCAGTTCAAGGAGGCGGGGCAAATGGAGCGGTTGCACAAGTACCACGGCGACAAGGCCGCCTGGGTGCTGTCTGCCTGGACAGAGACCTGGTTATCAAAGGCCTTCGAGCAATGGACCCTCGAAAGCAGCGCAGCCTCGATTCAGTGCCCGTTGCTGGCGCTACATGGCGAGAACGACGAGTACGGGTCCGTGTTGCACCCGCAGCGGATTGCCATGCTGGGAACGGCGTCGAGCACAAGCGTAATCCTGAAAAACCGTCATCACGTCCCCCATCGTGAAGCGCCGAACGAAGTGCTGGACGTGGTCAAACAGCACCTGGAATCGAACGCCGGCTGAGTGCCTGATCTTGCAAGGCGCTACTGCGGCTGAAAGGTTTGCAGGTACGCCAGCAGGTTTTCGATCTTTTCCGGATCGCTGAGCCCCCAGAAAATCATGCGGGTGCCCGGGACCACTTTTTTCGGGTCTTCGAGGTACGCGGTCAGTGTTTCGCGGGTCCAGATGATGTTGGCGGCTTTCATCGCATCGGAATATTGGTAGTCCGTGGTGCTGGCGGAATGTCGTCCAAAGATGCCGTTGAGCTGCGGACCAAATGAACCCCGTGCCGACTCACCGACCTGATGGCATCCCCCGCAGATCCGCTTGAACAGCGTCGCCCCCGCTTCGGCATCGCCGGCCGCGTGTGCCTGAAGGCTCAACACCCCTGCGCCAAGCAGCAAGGACAAGGTGAGTACGGCGGCTTTGTGCATGTTCTGTTCCCAATGGTGTAAGGCCAGGCGCGTCAATCAGTGGGCGCCCGGTTGAAACTTCTTCCGGTAAGCCGCAGGCAGCAAGCCCACTCGCTGGCGGAAAAGTCTACGGAAAGAATTGCCATCTTCGTAGCCCACGGCATACGTGATGCTGTCCTGGGTCATGCGAGTGGTCTCAAGCAGCTGTTTGGCCTTTTCCAGCCGCAGCGTTTGCAGGTAAGTAATCGGCGTGTACCCCGTCGCGTCCTTGAAACGCCGCTTGAAGTTTCGGATGCCGAATCCGAACTGCCGGGCGACGTCATCAATCATCACTGAACGGTCAAAGTGCTGCTCCAGCCAGTTTTGAACCTGCAGGATGCCGGCATCACCATGCTGCTTGGGCAGTGACCACATCACATACACCGACTGCTCGCTGCGCACACTGTCGACCAGCAAATATTTGCCACATTTCTGCGCCAGCTCCAGCGACGCGAACCGGCGCACAAGGTGCAGCAACAGGTCCATGGCCGCGCTCGCGCCACCGCTGGTGACCAGACGATTGTCCTCGCAGATGATCTGCGAGTCGTCCAGGCAAACGTCGGCATAGCGGCGACGAAACGGGTCGGCAAACGCCCAGTGCGTGGTGGCCTCGAACGCCGTCGAGCAAACCCGCTTCAGCCAGCATGAACGCCGCGGTACACATCGACGCCACCACTGCGCCCTGAGCGTGCTGTTTACGCAGCCAGGGTCCATACGCCAAAAAGGCCGGCAAGGCATCCTTGAGGGTGAAGAGAAAACCGGGAATCAGCACCAGATCAGTCTGCGCAATCTCGCGGGTGGATTGGTCCACGCGCAGCGTCTGCCCTCCCCACGCGGCAACCTCTTCACCGTCCAGAGAGGCAATGACCACTTCAAACGGCGAGCTGGCCGTGTCCGCAAACAGGTTGGCGGCACTGAGCACTTCCAGCGCCATCGTGGCGCTGGCGGCAGAACATTGGTTGGTCAATAAAAGCGTGACGTGCATAAATGATCCAATTGCGCATATCGCATGTAAAAAGTCATTTGTGCACCTACCTTACCCGATCCCCGCTGCATAAAGTGCACCGATCATTCAATCATCGGCGTACTTATGAATCTCTGGTTCCGACTGCTCCTCATGCTGTTTCGTCGTCCGTGGCGCAAGCCGGTCGACGCCATGGCCACCACGGTTATCCGTCTGCGCGTCTGGCCGCTCGACCTCGACCTCAATCGCCACGTCACCAATGGTCGCTATTTCACCCTGGCCGATCTCGGGCGCATGGATTACGTGCTTCGCAGCGGTGCATTCCGCGTGGCGCTGCGTAACAAGGCCGTGCCGATCGTCGGGGACACCTGGGGCAAGTTCCGTCGTGAGTTGAAGCTGTTCGAAGCGTTCGAGATTCACACGCGGATGCTGGGCTGGGACGACAAGTGGAGCTTCATGGAGCACCGTTTTGTCAGCAAAGGGCGTGTGATCGGAGTGGTGGTGATGCGCGGTGTGTTCCGCACAGGCAAAGGCACGGTGGCACCCGGCGAGTTTGCCCGTGAGCTGGGATTGGACGAGCAGTCGCCGCCGATGCCGACGTGGCTGACGGACTGGTCGCAAAGCTGCAACGACATGAGCGCTCAGTTGCGCGAGGAAGAGGGTCAGCCGATTCGGCGTCCGCAGACGGTCGCTTAAGAAACGGCGGGGTAGCCGCTGACAGCCTCGGGCGCAGACTCTATCCTGTGCCGCGCGCATCGGCGCCTGACCGACCTTTCACTGGAGACACCTGTGCCACCGCTGACCGCCCGCGAGGTTTACCAGACATTGCGTGACGCCGCACTGGGCATCCGCCCTTTTCTGCGCCTTGATGAACAGCCCGAACCCGCTCAGGTGCAGGTCGATATCGAAGGCTGGCGCCTGACGCTCGATGTCGATGGCATTCATTTGCGCCGCTGCCAGTATTGCCTCAGCCCCGATGGCCGCGAGGGTGACTTCGATAGCTGGCAACGTTTTGGCACTGACCCGGTGAGTTTTCTCAGCGCGTGGGAACTGACGCAGATCGAGCGGTTGCTGGCCGGAGGCTGAGCACCGCGCCCGGTTTTCAGATCGGCAAACACCGCAGACGAAAAAGCCCGGCCAAGCCGGGCTTTTTCATGTCAACGCAGACCCGCCAAACGGCAGGCTCCGGCGCTTACTGTACGTTTTTCAGCTTGACCACATCACCGGAAATCTTGGTGGTGTAACCGGTCAGGACCCAGGCCCAGAACCAGTTTTCCTGCACCTGGGTGTTGATCATCGCGTCACCGCCCTTGGCTTTGATCGCGGCGTCCTGCGCGCGGATAAAACGGTTGTTCTGCTGGATCGGGATGACGCCGAACAGCAGCAGGCCAGTGGCGGTTGCTTCGCTATGGCCGAGGACCGTGTATTGGCTGCTTTCATAGTGCTGGGTATTCATCGGGGTGCCGGTGCAACCCGCCAGAACCAGGCCAAACAGAGCGACGGCAACAACTTTGCTGAGGTACTTCACTGAAAAACTCCATAAGAATGTGCCCGGGATCCGTCTCTCGGGCGGCGCACACTCTAACGGAGTTGATGGCCAATTGGTATCACCATGAGACACTTGATTTAGCGGCCTCGCGTGTTCATTTGGCCGGTTTTCGCCGAGCCGCCACCCGCGAAAGATTGAGCGCCACGGCAGCGCCAATCAGTGCCTGCAATGCCGTTTCATCCAGCTGTTCACCCTCATGCACATCAATGGCTCGTCGGGTATTGCCTTCAAGACTGGAGTTGAAAAGACCCGAAGGGTCCTCCAGCGAAGCGCCTTGGGCAAAGGTCATTTTGACGACGCTTTTGTACGTCTCGCCGGTGCAGATGATGCCAGCGTGAGACCACACCGGCACACCGCGCCACTTCCACTCCTCCACCACCTCGGGGTCGGCCTGGCGAATAAGCGCCCGGATTCTGGCGAGTGTTTCGCCCCGCCAATCATTCAGTTCCTTGATTCTCGCGTCTATCAGCTCAGAGGCCGCCACTTTGCCCTTCGCCATCCTTTTCAGCGCTCGCTTCCTTCTTCATGATGGTCGTCACCTTCTTCATGATGGTTTTTACCCGCCTCATGATAGTTGCCGGGCGTTTCCCCTGCTCCCGGCTTGATGCCAAAATGCGACGCTCAGGTCACCCGTCCAGCCCTTGTCGCGTAATGCAGTGCAACGAGAATTGATATGGAACACCCATTTTCGAGCCAAGTGATGCTCCGAAATCCCACGTCTCCCAGCCGTCGGCGGTGACAGCATGATTGAGGTAACCGAGGTTTCCATTGCGCAACTGCGCACTGCGCTCGAATCCGGCCAGAC
Organism: Pseudomonas sp. S2_F03; assembly: GCF_054668335.1. Lineage (NCBI taxonomy): Bacteria > Pseudomonadati > Pseudomonadota > Gammaproteobacteria > Pseudomonadales > Pseudomonadaceae > Pseudomonas > Pseudomonas sp. S2_F03. The sequence goes on from NZ_CP162759.1 coordinate 426,446, forward strand.
CACCGCGGTTGAGCTGGTCAATGCTTATCTCGCCCGGATCGATGCCTACGACGGTGCGGACACACCCACCGCCCTCAACGCGGTCGTGGTGCGTAACCCCGACGCACTCAAGGAAGCGCAGGCATCCGATGCCCGCCGGGCCAAAGGCGAAACGCTGGGGCCACTCGATGGCATCCCCTACACGGCCAAGGACAGCTATCTGGTCAAGGGCCTGACCGCCGCGTCCGGCAGCCCGGCCTTCGTCAACCTGATCGCTTATCGCGATGCGTTTACCATCGAGCGGCTGCGCGGTGCCGGCGCCATTTGCCTGGGCAAGACCAACATGCCGCCCATGGCCAACGGCGGCATGCAACGCGGGGTCTATGGCCGCGCCGAAAGCCCGTACAACGCTGACTACCTCACTGCGCCGTTCGCCTCGGGTTCGTCGAACGGTGCCGGCACGGCCACCGCTGCCAGTTTCGCGGCGTTTGGCCTGGCCGAAGAAACCTGGTCGAGTGGACGCGGTCCCGCTTCGAACAATGGTTTGTGCGCCTACACGCCATCGCGCGGGGTGATTTCGGTGCGCGGCAACTGGCCGCTGACCCCGACCATGGACGTTGTCGTGCCGTTTGCCAGAACCATGGCCGACCTGCTTGAAGTGCTTGACGTGGTCGTGGCCGAAGACCCCGACACCCGCGGCGACCTGTGGCGGATGCAGCCCTGGGTGCCGATTCCGAGCGTCACCTCGGTACGCCCGGCCTCTTATCACGAGCTGGCGGCGAAGCCTGACGCACTGGCCGGCAAGCGTTTCGGCGTGCCCCGCATGTACATCAACAAGGACCTGGAAGCAGGCACCAGCGAAGCGCCGGGCATCGGCGGGCCAACGGGGCAGCGAATCAACACCCGGGCCTCGGTGATCGGACTGTGGGAAGCGGCTCGCCAGGCACTCGAAGCCGCCGGCGCCGAAGTCATCGAGGTCGATTTCCCGTTGGTATCCAATTGCGAAGGCGACCGTCCGGGCGCGCCGACCGTGTTCAATCGCGGCATTGTCTCTAAAGAGTTCCTGCACCACGAGTTGTGGGACCTGACAGCCTGGGCGTTCGATGATTTTCTCCAGGCCAACGGCGACCCGACATTGAACCGTCTGGTCGACGTCGACGGACCGCTGATTTTCCCGCACGACCCCGGCACCCTGCCCAACCGCGAGGGCGACCTTGCCGCCGGCATGGACGAGTATGTGCGGATGGCCGAGCGCGGCATTACGCCATGGAACGAGATCACCACGGTGCCGGATGGCTTGCGTGGGCTTGAACACACGCGCCGCATCGATCTTGAAGAGTGGATGGATCGCCTGGGGCTCGATGCGGTGCTGTTTCCGACGGTCGCCGACGTTGGGCCGGCAAATGCCGATGTCGATCCGGCGTCTGCAGACATCGCGTGGAGCAATGGCGTCTGGGTCGCCAACGGCAACCTCGCCATCCGCCACTTGGGCGTTCCCACGGTCACGGTGCCGATGGGCGTCATGCCGGACATTGGCATGCCCGTCGGTTTGACCTTTGCCGGTCGCGCCTATGACGACTCGTCGCTGCTGCGCCTGGCATCCGCGTTTGAAGCGACCGGGACGAAGCGAATGATCCCCCCGCGTACCCCGCCGCTGTCGGGTCACCCGTAAAGAACACCGGGATTGGGGCTGTACTCGCCCCAGCGGTCAACCATTCAGACTCTCTGCTGCATCAGGCCTTGGCCGCCATCGCGGTGACTTCCACTCGCATGCCTTCGACTGCCAGCGCGGCGACACCCACAGCGGCAGCACCGGCCACGGTTTGGCGAAGAAGCGCTTGTAGACCCCGTTGAACGCGGCGCGGTCGGCCATGTCGGTGAGGTGATGGTCAGGTGCAACACCCGATCCATCGAACTGCCGGCGCGCTCCAGTGCAACTTTGAGCGCTTGCAGCGTGCATTCGCTTTGCTCGACGATGCCGCCCAACTCCAGACTGCCGTCAGCGCGAGTCGGAATCTGAGTGGAGACCAACAGACCGCCAAATCCGGCGACGTCGGAGGAGATGGAGTCCTGGTCTGGATCGGGGTGAACGTGATGTCTTGGTTTGCCATGGGGATCTCGTGCTTGAAAGGAGTAAGGGGCTGTCGCGTATCAGGCGGGCAGTTTACAACCCCACGGCGCACCGCTGTTCAAGATCGTGTGGTGAAAGTGGGCGGTGTTGCCGCCACACTCGCCAACGAGGCCTAGTCAGGGGTCGAGCAACCCGCCGCTCCAGTTGCGCGAGACCCGGCTGCCGGTGAATTTCGCCACCACCATGCCCTGAGGCACCAGCCGATCCCGATAGCGGGTGACCATTCGCCCTGCTCCTGCTCGGCGTGCAGCACCACTTCGGAGGACGGATCCCCGGCCGCCGTAGAATCCGCGCAAAGCGCTGCCCCTCCTCGACGAAATCACCGAGCTCTTTTTCGAAGATCAGCACCCCGGGCTGTGGCGCCAGAATGGTTTCCATATGGCCCATTTCCATCGCCTCGACGGGCCAGTCAGCGGGTGTCAGCGCTTCGTCGATGACCCCGCAACCGCCCAGCCACGCATACAACCCGTCGGCATCCTGTTCGGCAACCCGGTCACTGACATCGCCCTGCCCGCGCAGCTCCAGTGTCGCGGCCATGCGCTGGTCGGTGACGCCGTCACGCAGCCATGGCGCAATGATGGTTTCTTCGAAGGAGCCATCGCCGCCGTCATCCCAGATGATTGCCACGTCCATCTTCATCGCGGCGGCCAGTTTCGCGGCCTCGTGGCCAGAAACGGCGGTGAACGTAGAGGTAGGGCAGCGCCTCGTCATCGAGTGTGCAGATCGAGCACCACGTGTGCCGGCGCCGCCAGTTGCACCAGTTTTTTGCCACGCTTGAACGCTGGTCGACGGTTGGGCCATGGCCGCCGATTGGTCGAACAGAACGGTTGAAGTTGTGCCCGGTGGCGTCATGAAAGCGACCGAGAAGCCGGCCTTGGCGAAACTGCCCGATGCCCAGCGGATTGGCTTGCGGCACCACCGTCACGCTGCCTTTGAGCCGACCGTGGGCATCGGCGACCTGAAGCTTTGCATCAACAGATGCAGCACCAGCATCCCGGCAATTTCATCGGCGTGCACCCCGGCTTGCAGGTGCACGGTCGGTCCACTGCCATCGCCCTCGAAACGCCAGGCACCGACCTGCACCGCGTCGCCGTTATTGTTGCGAACACTGAACGAAACATCCTGCGCCATCGGTTTGTCCTCCCGCGTCACCCACGTTTAAAAAACCTGCATTGCCGGCGTCGAGACTGGTGATTGAACGCACGTTCAACTAAGCTCGCGAACCAGGCAATACACCCAAGGATTCGCGTGTGACCACCCCCGCCCCGAAAAACCGTCGTGCCGAACCTGACGAACGCCGCGAAATGCTGGTTGCCGCGACCCTGCGTTGCCTGGTGCGCGATGGTCACGCCGGTATTTCCGTGCGTCGCATCGCCACCGAAGCCGGCGTGTCCGTAGGGTTGCTCAATCACCATTTCGGCAGCATCGATGCGTTGATCGCCGACACCTACCAAAAGATCGCCAGCGAACTGACCACCGCCCTGCTCCAGGAAATCCAGCAGGCCGGCACCCCTGCCGAAAAGATGGACGCCTTCCTCACCGGCTCCTTCTCGCCCCGGGTCATGGACCCGCAACTGCTCGGCGTCTGGGTGGTGTTCTGGAGCCTGATTCGTCACTCCGAACACGTCAGCCAGTCCCACGAAAAAAGCTATCGCGCCTACCTCGACCTGCTCCGCCAATTGCTCGATGACATGGCAACCAGCGAAGGGTTCGTGATCCACGACACGCGCCTGGCCGCCATCGGTTTATCGGCGATGCTCGACGGACTCTGGATCGAGTGGTGCCTGAACCCCGAAACCTTCAGCCCCGCCAACGGCCTCCATATCTGTCGTTGCTGGATAAAGGGGCTGCGTCACGGAGCATTCAGCACCGACGACGTCGTGTGAGGGATGACGACCAAAGATCATCGCCAGGGTGCCACTGACCGCGATCAGCCCGGCACCGATCATCAGCGACACATCCATCAGCGTGCCCCAGATCAGGCTCGACAGCAGGAACGCCCAGATCAGCCCGGTGTACTCGAACGGTGCCAGCAACGTCGCGGTGGCCCGCTGGAAACTGGCGAACAATAGAAACTGACCAATACCGCCGACCAGCCCGGCCCCGAGCATCCCCAGCCAGGCCGGGGTCGGCGCCGGGGTGTAGGTCCAGGGCAAGGCCACTGTCATGCAAATGACAAACACCACGTTGGTGATCAGCATCTGCTCCAGCACGGATGTCTGCTCATCCACCTGGCGCAATTGAATGTAGGTGAACGCCCAGCACACCGCGGCCAACAGCGTCAGCGCCACCGGCAGCGGGTCGGTCATGTTGCCGGGGCGACAGGCAATGAGCACACCGGCAAACCCGATGATCAGGCTGACCCACTGCCACGCGCTGGCGCGTTCCTTGAGAATCACCGTCGCCAGTACCGTGACCATGATCGGTGCGGAGAAATACAAGGTGGTCATTTCCGCCAGGCTCAGGTCGCGGGCCGCCGTGTAATACAACACCCAGGCCACTATCGACAGCAGCCCGCGCATCACCAGCAAGCGTCGGCTCGGTGAGTGCCAGGCGCGCTGGACCAGGCGCAACCGCCCCGCCAGCAGACAGGCCAGCACCACCACGAACGCACGCCAGAACAGAATGCTGACCACCGAATAATCGGCGACCAGCCATTTGATGGCGGCGTCCTGCAACGCCAGAAACGTATAACCCAACGTGCACAGGCCGATGCCTTGCAACGACCGGTCGACGATCCGTGTCGTGCTCATTACGCCGACCTGCGCACGGGCGTCCCGCGCCGCTCGGCAAAGGCAAACAGCGCCTCGATCAGGAACGTCAGGCAGACATACACACCGGCCACCAGCAACAGCGGCTCATAGACTTGCAGCGTCTGCGCCCGCACCACGTTGGCGGCCCCCAGCAGATCGATAATGGCAATGGTCGAGGCCAGCGCCGTCGACTTGAGAAGCATCACGGTCTCCCCGGCCAATGTCGGCAACAGCAAGCGCAGGGCCGAGGCAAGCGCACGCGAAGCAGGGACTGGCGCGCCGTCATGCCAAAGGCCGACGCCGCTTCCATCTCACCCTTGGGTACCGCCAATAGGCCACCGCGAATCACTTCGCCGACATAGAGCCCCTACCGACACCACCAGGGCAAACACGATGTACCAGTAACCGTCACGCAGGTACGGCCAGAGGAAGCTGCCGCGAATCAACGGAAACTGCGCAAACAGGCTGCCGAGGCCGTAGTAGAAAATGTAGATCTGGATCAGCAACGGCGTACCGCGCGTCACGCTGGTGTAGAACAGGCTGACCTTGGCAATCACCCGGTTCTTTGAAATCCGCGCCAGTGCCACCAACACCGCCAGTGCGTAGCCGAACACGCTGGAGATCAACAGGATGGTGATGGTCGTTTGCAGCCCTCGGCCCAACAGCGCCGCGTATTCAATTATCCACGCTGGAATCATTTCGTTTACTCAGCCAAAGGCATCCAGCGACGGATGCGTCGCTCAAGCCGTCCAGACAGGTAGTTGGACACCAGTGTCACCGCGTAATACATCGCCGCGGCGGTGAGGTAGAACAACAAGTAATGCCGCGTCGAACCCGCGCCTTGCTTGGCGGTGTAGAGCAGTTCGTTAGTGCCGACCACGCTGATCAATGCGCTGTCCTTGATCAGGTTGATCCACAAGTTGGCCATCCCGGCCATTGCGTAAGGCGCCATGATCGGCAGCGTGACTCGCCGGAACAGGCCGAAGCCGTTCAAGCCAAACGCCTTGGCCGCCTCGATCTGGCCGAACGGAATGGCCTGGATCGCCGCGCGGAAAATCTCCGACGCGTAAGCCCCTTGCACCAGGCCCAGCACCACGATCGCCGCCAATGGGCCGCTGACATCCACGGTGCCATAACCCATCTGCGTCATCAGCGAATTGAGGAGCATGGAGCCGACGTAGTACAGCAAGAGAATCAGCAACAACTCCGGAACCGCGCGGAACAAGGTGGTGTAGCTGCGCATCAGTGCCGCGATGGGTTTGGGCGCACTCAGCTTGAGGCAGGCCACCACCAGCCCGATCAAAAGCCCGAGTACAAACGCCCCGGCCGAAATCTGCAGGGTCATCCAGAGCCCCTTCAACAGCGCACCGCCCCATCCTTGCTCGCTGAAGTTGATCAACTCGAACATTGCTGGCATTTCACTCTCCAGTTAGCGACGTTCACGGCATCACCTACCTCTGTAGGAGCATGGCTTGCCCGCGATGCTTTTGGGCGGCCTCGAGGGCCCCATCGCGGGCAAGCCCGGCTCCTACAGGGATCTGTGTTGAGGTCAGAAAGTCGGTTTTACGCTGGTACCGAAGTAGCTTTGGGAGAGGTCGTCATAGTCCTTGCTCGCCAGCAGTTCCTGGATGGCCTTGTCGAGTTTGGCCTTGAGCTCGGTGTCATCCTTGCGCAGGCCGGCGCCCACACCTTTGCCGAAGATCGGGTCATAGGGCACCGCGCCGAGGTAGGCCAGGTTGCTGGCATCCGGCGTCTGTACGAAAGCCGCCATGGCCGTGCCGTCCGCCATCATCAGGTCGATGCGGCCGGCAATCAGGTCGGCGTTGGCCGAGTCCTGGGTGTCGTAATACTTAACGTCGGCGATTTTCTCGTAGTAGGTCTTCAGGAAACTGGCGCTGACCGTCGAGTTCTGCACGCCGATGGTCTTGCCCTTGAGGTCATCCGGGTACTTTTTAACGGACGTGCCCTTCGGACCGACAATCGCGATCACCGAGTCGTAGTAGGCCTTGCTGAAGGCGATCTGTTTTTCGCGTTCTTCGGTCACCGACATCGAGGAAAAAATCACGTCGATCTTCTTCGCCAGCAGCGACGGAATGATCCCGTCCCACGCCACTTCCTTGATCTCGCACTCGGCTTTCATTTCGCTGCACAGCTTGTGGATCAGGTCGACCTCAAAGCCTTTCCATTCACCGTTGGCCTGCTTTTCGGTGTACGGCGGATACGGTTCGGCCGCGACCGCGAACCTGATCGGTTGGGCTTGCGCCGCGCTCATGCCGGCCAGCAACAAGCAGGCCGCGCCTGTAAACCAGTTTGCCAAACGTCGATTTCCCATGATTTTTCCCCGTCTTTTTATGATGTATTAGCGAGTCTGATGCGCGTTGACGAATTGTCGGCAACGTTCACTGCGTGGGTGTACGAACACTTCATCCGGCGAACCGGTTTCCTCGATCAGCCCTTGGTGCAAATAGGCAACTTTGGAAGAGACATCGCGGGCAAAAGCCATCTCATGGGTCACCAGGATCATGGTCCGGCCTTCTTCCGCGAGGGAGCGGATCACCCGCAGCACTTCGCCGACCAGTTCCGGGTCGAGTGCCGAGGTGGGTTCATCGAACAGCATGACCTTGGGCCGCATGGCCAGGGCCCGGGCGATGGCCACCCGTTGTTGCTGCCCCCGGAGAGAAACGCCGGGTACTCGTTGCGCTTGGCCGCCAGCCCGACACGCTCCAGCAACGCTTCGGCCCGTTCGGTGGCCTCGGCACGGCTTTCACGCAGGACCTGGGTCGGCGCTTCGATGAGGTTTTCCAGCACCGTGCGATGGGGCCAGAGATTGAAATTCTGAAACACCATGCCCAGGCTCGAACGGATCCGCACCAACTGTTTGGCGTCAGACACCAGCGGCGCGCCGGGACGGTCGTGGTTGAGCTTGATGCTTTCGCCGTCCACCAGAATCCGCCCCTGATCCGGCACTTCGAGCATGTTGATGCAACGCAGCAAGGTACTTTTGCCCGAGCCGCTGGCGCCGATCAGGGAGATCACATCGCCTTCGCGAGCCGTCAGGGAAACGCCTTTGAGCACTTCGATATTGCCGAAGCGTTTGTGCAGGCCATCGACCTCGATCATGGTCTTGGCCGCAACCGGTGCAACGGTTGCCTCACAAGTAACGCGGCTGATTACGGGCCGTGGAACCTCACCTTTCAACACCAGGACAAAATCGCGAATACGCTGGCAAGCCTGGGCCAGTCGCTCTTCACCCAGGGTGAACGAGAGCCGTACAAAACCTTGCGCGGGTTCGCCAAACGCTGCCGCATCGAGGACCGACACGCGCGCCTCGCGCAGCAGGCGCCAGGCGAACTCCAGCGAGGCCAGCCCGGTGTCGCGCACGTCCACCAGCACAAACATGCCGGCATCGGGATTGAGCACTGAAATGCCCGGGCAATCCGCCAGGCTCGCGACCACCAGATCACGACGACGGCGATAGATCTCGCGCATGCCGTGGGTCACGTCGTCGTGGGCCTGCACCGCTTTGAGCGCCGCTTCCATGACAAACCCCGGCAAGCCATACAGCATGCTCAGCACCAGGGTTTCGGCGTGCTCGATCAGGGCGGGTGCGGCGACGATCCAGCCGATGCGCCAACCGGTCATGGCATGAGACTTCGACAGACTGCCAATGACCACGCAGCGTTCGGCCATGCCCGGCAACGCCGCGAGACTGAGGTGTTCGCGTTCGAACGCGAGGCTTTCGTAGACCTCATCGACCACGACCCACAGGTCATGCTCGATGGCGAGATCGGCGATGGCTTGCAGCTCTTCGCGGTTGAGCACCACGCCGGTGGGGTTGTTCGGGTTGGAGAAGAAAATTGCCCGGGTGCGCGGGGTAATGGCCTTGGCCAACACAGCGGCATCGAGCCTGAAACCGGAATCCGCCGAGCACGGCACCCGCACCAGCGTCGCACCGGACGCCTTGAGTGTGGCCTCGTACGTCACGTACATCGGGTCGAGGGCAATCACTTCATCGCCGGTGTTGAGCAGGCACATCGACGTGATGAACAGCGCGTTCTGCGCCCCGGCCGCGACGATGACATTGGGCGCTGCCATCTCACGGTCGAACAGCGGGCTGTAGCGAGCGGCGATGGCTTCGCGCAAGGCCTGGCGCCCGGCGATTTCGGTGTAGTGAGTGTCGCCTTCGCGCAGCGCTTCGATGGCGGCATCGGTGATGAAATCGGGTGTGGGGAAATCCGGATCACCGACACTGAGAATGATCACATCCTCACCACGGCGCAGGGCTTCAAAGGCTGCATTGTGAATATCCCAGGCGGCGACACCGTCGCCTGAAATCCGCTCAACAAAGGGTGAAAACCGCATGCCAGTGCCTCGTTCGAAATGAAGAAACGCAAGCCCGCGCAACCAGCCGGGGAGGTGGCCACCAACATAGTCGAAGCTGAACAGTCGTTCAACAGAAAAGTCGCGATGCTTCGCGTTCGGCGTAAACAGGTCGTTTTTACGACAGTCGAGGCGTTTTTCAGCAAGGGAACACAAAAGGGTCGCGAGTAGAAGCCCCGATGACTTTGCGGGTGTATTACAACCGTTAATGTTTTAAAAAAACGCAAGCACCCCGTCGAAGTTTCAATTAATACAACGGCCCTAAAACAAATAATCCTGCATTTGTAATGCAAGTAATACACCATAAAAAATTGATACTTGGCGCGCCAGCATGAATATCAAAAGCCCTACCCTACCGACCCCACAGGCAGCGAATAACGTGACCTGCACCCCCATAGCAACTATCAAAATTAAAAACGAACCATTCATTCCGAATATTCATAAAAACTTTCGGACGGATTTTGTTTATCTAATATGCTCAACACCACATGCGAACAAGTGATTAGTTATTAACGTGCACCGCTCTTCCCTCGACCACGACTCCAAGTTCGCCTGCCTAAAAAACGCCAGCAAACTCAACATGACAACAAGGAAATGGAAATGAAGATTTTGTGCGTGCATGGCATCGGCCACGAGGAAGCGGACGAGACTTTTGAGCAATCCTGGAAGCGAGCCATTACCAACGCGGTACTGAGCGCGGCGCCGAACGCCGTCATCGAACTGGACTATTTCGAATATGACGCGCGTTTTGCAAACAGCGGCCTCGGCGCGCCGGAAATTGCCGAAGCGACGCTGCGACTCCTGACCAGTTCCGTGATCCACTCGGTTGGCGACGTGTTCCGGCGCGACCGCGGCATCGGGCAATTTTCCGATCGCCTGCGCTGGACGGCCGGCATGGTGGCGCAGTGGACGGCGGACGAGAAGCTGCGAACCACATTGCGTAAAGACCTCGCCAACCGCGTCAATGATTTCCGGCCGGACATCGTCTGCGCCCACAGCCTCGGTACGCTGGTCGCCTACGACACGTTCCGGCGAGATTCGTCACTGATGAGCAATCGTGTGTTGATCACCTCGGCTCGCAGATTGCCAACCCCGCCGTGCGCGAAACGTTCGGCGGGCGCATTGAAGGCATCGAGACAGCGTACAAGTGGTATCACCTCTACAACGAACACGACCATGTGTTTACCGCACCGCTGTACTTGCGCGATGCAAACTTCACCCAGGTCATGACGCCGTTCGACAAGCCGGGCGACGCGCTCAATCACGATGCGACGTTCTATCTGGGCCACGTCGAAACCCGGTCCAATGTATGGGGGCCCCTGTTGCAGGCAGGCCTTGCCAGAGGATTCGACAAACGCCTGCTTGCTGTCGACAAGTCACTGGGGCTTGCAGTGCCAAAGGCGCGCACCGCCCGTCGCTCGCGGGACAAGGCCCTGCTGATCGGGATCAACAATTACCCCAACCCTTCGGACCGGCTCGAAGGCTGCGTCAATGACGTGTTTCTGATGAGTTCGCTGCTGCAAGAATCGAACTTCTCGCCGGATGACATCCGCGTGGTGCTCGATGACCGCGCCACCACGGCCGGCATTCGCGATCGCCTGCACTGGCTGCTCGACGATGCTCAGGCAGGTGATCGCCGGGTGCTCTTCTACTCGGGGCACGGTGCGCAGATTCCCAATACCAATGCCGCAGGCGAAGCCGATCGCATCGACGAATGCCTGTGCCCATGGGATTTCGACTGGACACCGCAGCACGCCATCGTCGACAACGACTTTCGCGACCTATACATCCAGCTGCCATACGACACGCAGTTCATTACGATCTTCGATTGCTGCCATTCGGGCGGCATGACGCGCGAAGGCGCACGGCGTGCCCGCGGATTGACACCGCCGGATGACATCCGCCATCGCGCCCTGCGCTGGGAGGCCAAGTTGCAGATGTGGGTCGAGCGCGACTGGGTCAAACAGGCACGCAAAAGTGCACAGCAGGCCGAAGCCGCCAATACCGTGAGCAATCGCAATGGCATTCGCCGAGTCGGACAAGCCATCGCCGAGCGTGGGTACGACGACAAGCTCTACAACAAACGTCGTGCTGTTTATAAGCATAACGGCCCGTTTCTGCCGATCCTGATGTACGCCTGTGGCGAATCCCAATTGTCGTATGAATACCGTCACGGCGTGATTTCGTACGGTGCATTCACTTACGCACTCGCCCAAACGCTGCGCTCATCCAAACAACGGCCAACGTTCAATGCCCTGGTTCGCGCGACGGGCAAGCTCCTGGCCGAACTGGGTTATGACCAGAAACCGGCCATCGTCGGACCCAAGGATTTGCTCGGCAAAGTTGTTCCATAAGCCGTTATTCCCCGGCAACGCTGAAAATCCAACCGGGCGTCTTGAAGACGCCCGTTTTTTTATGGGTGCGTCAAAATCAAATCTGCTCAAGCGCGCAACTGAGCTAACGTTTGCCAAGGACCTATCACCGGAAACTGACCTCTAATAAAAATAACTGAGGGTCGCGATCAGGCTATGAACATTCTTTACGATGAACGCGTCGACGGCGCTTTGCCCGAGGTCGACAGAGCCGCCCCTGCTCCAGGCACTGCGAGCACGGTTGCCGGATCTGGAAATCCTGCATCAGCAGGAGGAACTCAGACCGTACGAATGCGACGGGCTCTCCGCTTACCGCACCACGCCGCTGCTGGTGGTGCTGCCCCGCCACCTCGACGAAGTCCAGGGCATCCTTCGACTCTGCCATGAACGGCACGTCCTGGTGGTTGCCCGTGGTGCCGGTACCGGGTTGTCCGGCGGTGCATTGCCGCTGGAAAAAGGTGTATTGCTGGTGATGGCGCGCTTCAACAACATCCTGCATATCGACGCCGCCGCCCGCACGGCGCGGGTTCAGCCGGGGGTGCGTAATCTGGCGATTTCCCAGGCGGCCGCGCCCTTCGGACTGTACTACGCGCCGGACCCTTCCTCGCAGATCGCCTGTTCTATTGGCGGCAACGTCGCCGAAAATGCCGGTGGCGTGCATTGCTTGAAGTACGGCCTGACCGTGCACAACGTGCTCAAGGTCGACATCCTGACCGTCGATGGCGAACACCTGACGCTGGGCAGCGAAGCACTCGATTCACCGGGCTTCGACCTTCTGGCCCTGTTCACCGGCTCTGAAGGCATGCTCGGGGTGATTACCGAAATCACCGTCAAACTGCTGCCCAAACCGCAAACGGCAAAGGTACTGCTGGCCGCGTTCGATTCCGTCGAAAAGGCCGGTCGCGCAGTGGGCGACATCATTGCGGCCGGGATCATCCCCGGTGGTTTGGAGATGATGGACAACCTGGCCATTCGCGCCGCCGAGGACTTTATCCACGCTGGTTATCCCGTCGACGCCGAAGCCATTTTGCTCTGCGAACTCGATGGCGTTGAGGCCGACGTTTTCGATGACTGCAACCGCGTGCGCCTAGTGCTGGAACAGGCCGGCGCCACCGAAGTCCGCCAGGCCCGTGACGAAGCGGAGCGCGTGCGCTTCTGGGCCGGACGCAAGAATGCCTTTCCAGCGGTGGGACGCCTCTCACCCGATTATTACTGCATGGACGGGACGATCCCGCGCCGCGAACTGCCCGGCGTGTTGCAGGCGATTGCTGCGCTGTCGGTCGAATATGGCCTGCGGGTCGCCAATGTTTTCCATGCGGGCGACGGCAACATGCATCCGCTGATTCTGTTCGATGCCAACCAACCCGGCGAACTGGATCGCGCCGAAACCCTGGGCGGCAAAATCCTTGAGTTGTGCGTGAAGGTCGGCGGCAGCATTACCGGTGAACACGGTGTGGGCCGCGAGAAAATCAATCAGATGTGCGCGCAGTTCAACAGCGATGAGTTGACGCTGTTCCATGCGGTCAAAGCCGCCTTCGATCCGGGCGGCCTGCTCAATCCCGGCAAGAACATCCCCACCCTGCACCGCTGCGCCGAGTTTGGCGCCATGCACGTGCATTCGGGTCAGATGCCCTTCCCTGATCTGGAGCGTTTCTGATGCTTGAACCCTACGATATGGATGACAGCGATGCCCTGCTGGAGCAGGTCAATCAGGCGCTGCAAAACGCCACGCCGTTGCGCATTCAGGGCTCCAACAGCAAGGCGTTTCTTGGGCGCATCGTCGCGGGCGAAGTCCTCGACACACGCACTCATAGAGGCATCGTCAGTTATGACCCGACCGAGCTGGTGATCACCGCCCGTTGCGGTACGCGGTTGTCAGAATTGGCCAACGTCCTGGACGACGCGCAGCAAATGCTGGCGTGCGAACCGCCCTCCTTCGGTGACGACGCCACCGTCGGCGGCATGATTGCCTGCGGATTGTCGGGGCCACGGCGCCCGTGGTCTGGATCGGTCAGAGATTTTGTCCTCGGTACGCGGGTGATCACCGGGCTAGGCAAGCATTTGCGCTTCGGTGGCGAAGTCATGAAGAACGTCGCAGGCTACGACCTCTCGCGCTTGATGGCTGGCAGTTTCGGGGCGTTGGGTGTGGTGACGGAGGTCTCGCTCAAGGTCCTGCCCAAACCACGTCAGTGCCTGAGTATCAGCCTGGAAATGGACAGTGACCGTGCCTTGCTGCTCCTGGCGGAATGGGGCCAACAGCCGCTGCCGATCAGCGCGGCGAGCCACGACGGGCAACGCCTGCACCTGCGGCTGGAAGGAGGCGAAGGCTCGGTGGCGGCGGCCCATGACCGTTTGGGCGGCGAGTTGCTGGACGCGTCGTACTGGGAAGACCTCAATGAGCATCGACTGAGTTTCTTCGATGAGGACCAGCCCCTTTGGCGCTTGTCCCTGCCTCACAACACGCCTCGGCTTTCCCTGCCCGGTGTGCAACTGATCGATTGGGGCGGCGCACAGCGCTGGCTCAAATCCGAGGCGCAGGCATCGTTCATTCGCAAGATCGTGAGCGAGGTCGGCGGGCATGTGACCTGTTACAGCCACGGCCTGATCGATAGCCCCTTCCAACCGTTGCCCGCGGCGCTGATGCTGTACCACCGAAACCTCAAGCAGCAGCTCGATCCACGGGGCATCTTCAATCCCGGTCGCCTGTATGCGGAGTGTTGAACCATGCAGACCACACTCAGCGAACACGCCCGCCAACTGCCCCGCGCCGAAGAAGCCGAAAGCATTCTGCGCACGTGCGTGCACTGCGGTTTTTGCAACGCCACTTGCCCGACGTACCAGTTGCTGGGCGATGAACTGGATGGGCCGAGGGGGCGCATCTACCTGATCAAGCAGGTGCTGGAAGGGCACGAGGTCACCAGCAAAACCCAACAGCACCTGGACCGTTGCCTGTCGTGCCGCAACTGCGAAACCACCTGCCCCTCCGGCGTCGATTACCACAACTTGCTCGACATCGGTCGCGCAGTCGTGGACGCGGCCGTACCGCGTTCACTCGAGCAGCGCTTGTTGCGTGAAGGTTTGCGCAGCGTCGTGCCCAATCCCGGACTGTTCAAGGCGCTGGTCAATAGTGGGCAAGTGTTCCGTGCACTGCTGCCAAACACTTTGCAGGCCAAACTGCCGCGCCGTGTGTACCCGGCGAAACCACGACCGACGGTGCGCCACGCCAGGCAGGTATTGATCCTGGAAGGCTGCGTTCAGCCGGGTCTGTCACCCAACACCAATGCCGCCACCGCACGCGTGCTGGACCGGTTGGGCATCAGCGTCATACCGGCCCGCGAGGCTGGTTGCTGCGGTGCCGTCGACTATCACCTCGACGCCCAGGCGGCGGGGCTGGACCGTGCCCGTCACAACATCGATGCGTGGTGGCCAAGCATTGAGAACGGTGCCGAAGCCATCGTGCAGACTGCCAGCGGTTGCGGTGCATTCATCAAGGACTACGGCCACTTGCTCCGCACCGACCCGGCCTATGCCGACAAGGCGAAAAAGGTCAGCGCCCTGGCCAAGGACCTGGTCGAAGTGCTGCGCGATGAACCGCTGGAAACACTCGGCATCCACAGCGATCAGCGCCTGGCGTTCCACTGCCCCTGCACCTTGCAGCACGCGCAAAAACTCGGTGGCGCGGTGGAGGCTCTGCTGACGAGCCTGGGGTTCAACCTCACGCCCGTGCCCGACAGCCACCTGTGCTGCGGCTCGGCGGGCACCTATTCGCTGACCCAACCCGAACTGTCCCGACAACTGCGCGATAACAAACTCAATGCGCTGGAAAGCGGGCACCCTGAAGTCATTGTTACCGCCAATATCGGTTGTCAGACCCATCTCGACGGTGCCGGTCGAACCCCGGTCCGGCACTGGATTGAACTGGTGGAAGCCGCCCTGCCCTGATCACCCTTTGGAGCCATTGCCATGAAGAGTAAAGCCGTACTGAGCCAGATCGAGGTCAGCCAGATCCTCACCGCCGCCCGCACCGAAGCACAGAACAATCAATGGGCCGTGACCATCGTTGTTGTCGATGACGGCGGGCATCCCCTGGCGCTCGAACGCCTCGACGGTTGCGCGGCCATCAGCGCCTACATTGCCACCGAAAAAGCCCGCACCTCGGCGTTGGGCCGGCGCGAATCCAAGGGTTACGAGGAGATGGTCAACGGTGGGCGCTACGCCTTTTTATCAGCGCCGCTACTGACGTCACTTGAAGGGGGCGTGCCGATCATTGTCGGTGGGCAGGTGATTGGCGCGGTCGGCGTGTCCGGCGTCAAGGCCGAGCAGGATGCACAAGTGGCCAGGGCCGGCGCGCAATGCCTGAAGTAACACCCTCAGCGAAGCAGCCTGTAGCAGCTGGCGAAGCCTGCGTTCGGCTGCGAAGCAGTCGTGAAATCCTACGATGCTGTGTTTCAGGAACTCCGCGCGTACAGAATTTACGACTGCTACGCAGCCGAACGCAGGCTTCGCCAGCTGCTACACGCTCGTGCGTTGTTATTTACGCGCCAACTTAAACCGCACGCATTCTTCATAGAAACTCTGCCGCACAGCAGCAGGCGTGTAGCGCGAAGGGCTGTCGTAGGTTTGCTCGGTAATGCCCATCGCCATCATGCGCATCCACGATTTGTTGAATTTATAAACCTGAATCTTCTGGCGCGCGGCATACAGCGACACCCCGGACAGCTTGAGTTCCTGCGCTCTCGCCGCCGTTCCTGCACCCCAGTCGCACATATACCGGTCATTGGGCATCAATTCCCTGGCCTGGACAGCGCCGGCAGTGCTTGCCAGGGCAAACGAGATCATCGTGACAGCTACGTTGCGCACTTGCATTAGCCCTAACCACCTGAAAATAAAGTGATTTTGGCGATAGTTTTGCGCTTGCGGGGCCAGCAAATTGCCTTATTTGATCAAACAACAGTAAACGGGCTCAGGATCAGCCCTGAGCCCGATAACGCACCCTCAGCGCAGCGCCGCCCTCATCTCATTCACCCGCTCGTTCCAGGTGAAGTGATAGACATTGGCTGGCGGTAAGGGATGACACTTACCGTTGTCCGCATCGGCGCCCACAATCGACCACTGCGCGCGCGAGGTTTCGCCCAGCTCACGGGCGGTCTGGGCATTGAAACACTGCCCAGCTCCTCGTCGGGCACCAGTGCAAACGCCTTGGGATGATCGCGCAACCATTGGGCCGCTTGCTCGACCGAGGAGCCGGCCATGCCGAAATGCACAATCGGTTGCCGGGCGTATAACCAGTGACCCTCACGCCAGTTGACCAACACCAGCTCCGCGCCACCGGTCATTGTCGCGGCCTGTTCCATGATCGCGTTATGCGGGTTGGCACCGTCCCTGACCGGTTCGATGAACCCTCGGGCGAACCACAGTGCAAACCAGATCACGGCCACCGCCTGGAACACCTGCCGACCGCGCGGGCGCTGGCTGAACCAGCGTTTGAGCAACCAGGGAATCAGCGGTGCCGCCACCAGCACCAGCCCGGGCAGCGCCGGGTAGATGTACAACTTGCGCTTGCCGCTGCTGATGCAAAAAAACAGCACCACCAGCATGACCCAGCCCAGCAGCACCAACACGCGACCGTCGTGCTTGCGCAACTGCCGACGCCACGCGGGCACCAGCCACGGCAATGCAAGCACCAGCGGCAGCCAGTATTGCGGGATCACATAAACGAAGAAGTACCAGAACGGTTCGCGATGGTCCCAGGCCGCGGCATATCGCCCTGCGGTCTGACGCAGCAGTATTTCCTTGGCATAGGCGATTTCATCAGCGCCACCGTTGAGCACGATGGACAACGCCAGGGGCAGCAACCAGATCGCCGTGGCACCCAACATCACCGCCAACCCCAACCACCACTTGCGCGCCTCGCCCGGCATCGCCACCACGCCGGACCAGTCTTTGCGCACGGCATAGGCATAGGGAATCAACATCAATGCAGGGACGAACCCGACGCCTTTGGTGATCACGCCCACGCCCATGGCGGCGCAGCCCAGGTAAAACCAGCGCCAGGCCGGGCCGAGCAACAGGTGCCGCGCCAGGCCGTACAGGCCGACCGAGGTGAACAGCACCAGAAAGCTGTCGATCTGACCGGTCTGCAGAATGCTGTAGGTCTGATACGTGGCCAGATACAGCAGCGCTGCGATCCGGCCAATACGCTGATTCCACAAACGGCGGCCCAAATCGTAGACCACTGCAGTGACCGTCACGCCCGACAACAGGCCCGGAATATACAGGGCAATGGCCGGTTTCCCGGTCAACCAACTGAAGAACGCCACTGTCCACATGAAAATCGGTGGCTTGTCGCCGTAAATCTCTGCCGCCCGGTGCGGAATGAGCCACGAACTGTTGTGCAACATCTCCAGGGCAACACCCAGGAATCGTTCCTCGTCGACATTCTGTGGCTGACGCAGCCCCAATCCGGCGCCGATCAACAGCAGCGCCAGCAACATCAGGCCCAGGCATTCAACACCGGGCGACAGCGATCTACGCATGACTCATTCCTTCACCAGTTTGCTTTTGGCAATCAGCTGCAAATTGCGCAGATAAACAATCGAGCCAAACGCCTGACCGACAATGAACACCGGGTCCTGGCGGTAAATCGCGTAGGCCAGCAGCAATGCGCTGCCGATGATGCTCAAGTACCAGAACGCCACGGGAATCACGCTGCGCTTCTGGTACTCGCTGTACAACCATTGCAAGACAAAACGACCGGTGAAGGCGATCTGGCCAATGAAACCGACCGCCAGCCACAGGGTTTCGCGGGAGAAACTCATCCTTCGATCTCCAGTGCCTTGGTATTGAGGCGCGTGCGCTTGATCAGCCACCAGACACCGACCAGGTCCAGAATGCCCACCAGCGCGCGGTCGAGGTTGCCGTACTTGGACACCCCCGCTGTACGGGGACGATGGTTGACCGGGTGGACGATCATTCGGCCGTTGTGACGCTGGATCAGTGCTGGCAGGAATCGATGCATATGGTCGAAGTACGGCAAGCGCAAAAACGCTGCGCGCTCGATCAGCTTCAGCCCGCAACCGGTGTCCGGCGTGGCGTCGTTGAGCATGCGCCGACGCAGACCATTGGCGAAACGCGACGCCCAGCGTTTACTCGCGGTGTCGCGGCGGTTGACCCGGTGACCGGCCACCAGTTGAACGTCGACCGGACCATGACCGCCACGCACCAATTGCAACATGCCGGGGATGTCCGCCGGGTCGTTTTGACCGTCGCCATCGAGCGTCGCCAGCCACTGCCCTCGAGCCGCGAGCGCGGCATGGTAAAGCGAGGTGCTTTGGCCCAGCGAACGCTCATGACACAAAATGCGCAGCGTGCTCAGGCCACTGTTTTTGATCTGTTGCAGTTCGTGCAAGGTGGCGTCGGTGCTGCCATCGTCGACCACGACGATTTCGTACGCTTCATCCGCCAATGCGGCGCGCACTTCCTCAATCAAGGGCTTGAGGTTGTTGGATTCGTTCTTTGCCGGAATCAGTACCGATACAAAAATATTTTGGCTCACAGGGTTCGCCCGCCGCTATTGGTTGACATCAAGGGTGAACGCTTCATAGCTGATAGAAGTGGCGATACCACTTCACAAATTCCGCCACACCGGTTTCAACCGCTACTTGCGGGCGGAAATCGACCCAGTCCGCCAGCACCGACACATCGGCCCAGGTCTTGATCACATCGCCCGCCTGTAGCGGTAGTAATTGCGCCGGGCCTTGATGCCCAGCACGTTTTCCAGACAGTCGACGAACGCCAGCAACGGCACGGGTTCGCCCCGGCCGATGTTGAAGATTCGGTTGGCGGCTTCACCGTCATCGCCCTGTACCGGCGGTTTTGTCCGCAGGCGCGCAATGCTTTCAACAATGTCATCGACATACGTGAAATCGCGGGCCATCTCGCCGTGGTTATAGATATCGATCGGCTCGTCATTGAGGATCGCCTTGGTGAACTTGAACAAGGCCATGTCTGGCCGGCCCCACGGCCCGTAAACGGTGAAAAAGCGCAGGCCGCTGGTACGAATTCCGTAGAGATGGCTATAACTGTGCGCGAGCATTTCATTGGCGCGTTTGCTGGCGGCATACAGCGAAACCGGGTGATCGACGGCGTCTTCGACGCTGAACGGCATTTTGCTGTTGGTGCCGTACACCGAACTGCTCGACGCATAGATCAAATGCTCCGGGCGATGGTGCCGACAGGCTTCCAATACATTCAGAAAACCCACCAGGTTCGATTGCGCATAAATGTCCGGGTTGTCCAGCGAATAGCGAACACCCGCCTGCGCCGCCAAATGCACGACCTCGGTGAAAGCATGCTCTTTGAACAACGTCATCAAGGCCGGTTTGTCGACAATATCGAGTCGCTGGAAACGAAAACCCCGCAAGGACTCCAACTCTTTGAGCCGTGCCCTTTTGAGCTCTACACTGTAGTAGTCGTTGAGGTTGTCGATACCGATCACTTCAAGACCTTGCTGACACAAACGCTTAACAGTGTGATAACCAATAAAACCGGCAGCGCCGGTAACCAGAACAGTCATAGCACCTCATTATTATTCGAGACCCGCTTCAACTTCATGCCCTGCACCATTGATAAGTCATTGAGGCCCGTGACATCGTTGACACGAAGCCACCGTTACCCTGCCTGTCCAATGGTGAAATCTTGTTACATATTTATTTAAATTGTATGAAGGCGACAAGAGTGCGCAATCGCGTTTTGACGCTACTGATAAGCCTTGTCATTTGCGGCATGGCCAGTGCCGAACAAAGGCCTGCGAACATGGTGTATTTGCGCACCATCGACCCGAGCATAGAACAGGATATGCGTTATGCCGGTGCTCACAACTTCACCGGGCACCGGCTCGACGGTTACGACGCAGCCGAATGCCTGTTGTCCGTGGACACCGCCAAGGCCCTCGCCCGGGTCCAAGCGGCCTTGCGCCTGCAGGGCTACGGTTTGAAGGTATTCGATTGCTATCGACCCAGCCACGCCGTCGCCGACATGGGCCGCTTCGCGACAGAACCGGGCGACCCACGCAAGGCCGAGTTCTATCCACGGGTGGACAAACAGGACTTCTGGCGCCTGGGCTATGTGGCGCGGGTGTCGGGGCACTCCAGAGGCTCGACCGTGGACCTGACACTGACCGGTCCGAACACCTTGCCCGCCGTCCAATGGACGCCATTGGCCGCGCCCATCGATTGCACGGCCCCCTATGAACAGCGCTGGCATGACGGCGCACTCGACATGGGCACCGGGTTCGATTGCTTCGATGAACGCGCGCACACCGCCAACCCTTCGATCAATGCCACCGCAAAAGAAAACCGTCAGCGCCTGAGCAGCGCCATGGAGAAAGAAGGGTTTAGCGGGTATTCGAAGGAATGGTGGCACTTCACGTTCGGTGGCGAAGGCGCGCCAAAGGACGTGATGGACTTCCCGATTACACCCATCAGCACCCGCGACGCGATCGCTGCCAGTGGCCAGTTGATTGTGGTTACCAGCAAAAACTGGGATGACATCCAGGGCACCGCACAGCGCTATGAGCGCGACGGCACCTCCTTTCGAAAAGTTGGGGATGCGTTTCCAGTGATGGTGGGTAAAAACGGCATGGGTTGGGGCAAGGGTCTTGCCAGCGTTGACGCCGGTGAAGGCCCGGTCAAACGCGAAGGCGACGGAAAGGCACCGGCCGGGGTCTTCAAACTCGGAACGGCATTCGGTTACGACACCACGGCCGACACCCAATTACCGTACCTCTCGCTGACACCGAGCACCGAATGCGTGGATGACGGCCAGTCCAGACGCTACAACGAACTGGTCGACGGCGCGGCGATTGCCAAGGACTGGAGCAGTTCTGAGCACATGCGCAACGAGCCAGGTTATCGCCAAGGCATTTTCATCGAGCACAATACCCCGGCCAATGCGGGCTCGGGCTCGTGCATTTTCTTCCATATCTGGCGCGGCCCGACCTCACCGACGCGCTGGGCTGCACGGCCATGGATCAGGGAGATATTGCCGCGCTGCTCAAATGGCTGGACCCTCGCGAGTCACCGTTGCTGGTGCAAATGCCGCAGGCGCAATACGAGCGGTTTCAAGAGGGCTGGAATTTGCCGTGACGTTGGTGGCGCTTGGGTTGGATCAACTGGAAAGGTACTGTTACCAAAGCTCGCCAACCGCCAAAACAAAGGAGCTGAATAAGCGGAGCGTCGTGTACAGAACAGCCCAATCAAAAGTCAGGGATATTCCTGCCGGGCATGCAAAACGGTCACGATCTCAATTCGATCCGTCACTCTATAGACCACCAGATAAATGGGGTGCACAACAATTTCCCGTGTACCGGGCACACGGCCAAATCGATAAAGGTAGGGATGTTGAGGAAGTGCTGAGGTAGCAACTTCAATAGCTTGGTACAGCTCACTAGCCGCTACAAGGTGACGGTCGCCAATATAATCCAGAATTTGCCAGAGTTCAGCCCGAGCCTCGGGCCGCCACTCAACCAGCATCGCGCTTGTTGCGCTTGGATTCGATCAAGGCTCGCATATCAGCCATCACCTGATCGTGTGGGACATTCGGGCGTGGATCATCGAGCGAGGCTTGCACTTTGGCACGAAACCAATGGTCGTAGCTGGCAGCCTGCTCTTCAGTTTCAAACTCTGAAACGATGGGGGAAAGTTCGGCGCTCATAGTGACCTCCGGATTTGATGTTTAGCAGTCTAATCGGTAAGTGGCTTGCTGTCGTCGCTGGCAAGATGAAGGGCGTTCATGCCTGCTACCGACAGTCCGCTCACTCCTTCCTGTTGCAGCGACCACGCTACCCGCCTCGCTTCCGAGCGCCAACCCTAAAACCCTGTGGGATATTTCTTCGATTATTTGAAAGCAGTCGCACGTCTTACGGTGCCTGTTTTATGACGCGCGGTTGCCGCCCCAGCCACTTTCGTAAGGCCCGGCTCCTTCTCAACCCTGCTTCAAATCAAGGCAATACGTGTAATACCCCCCGTCACGCACATACCCCAATGACTCATACAAACGCTGTGCACCAAGATTGTCGGTGGCCGTTTCCAGCACCATGCCCTTGGCACCGCTCAACACCGCAAATTCGCGAGCGGTGTTCATCAGCAACGTCCCGACCCCCTCGCCCTCGGGCCTGGGGGCTGGTGAACAGGTCGCTGAGCAACCATGTGCGGTGGGCGTCAATGGAGGAAAACGTCGGGTACAACTGCACAAAACCCAACGCGTGGCCTGCGGTGTCTTCGGCGAGGAAAATCGCCGACTCGTCCCGGGCAATACGTTCGGCGATGAAATCGCGCGATTGCGTCAGGTTCGAGGGCTGGCCGTAAAAGCCTCGGTAGGCGTCGAAAAGACGCGCCACCTTGTCGAGATGGGTGGCGTCGACACGCAGGGCTTGTACGACCATTTTGAGGTTCCTCTGCAATGCGTTACTTCGGCTGCGCAACCGTGCGCAAATAAGGCTTGATGGTTTTGAAGCCATCGGGGTATTTCTTGCGTGCGTCTTCATCGGACACCGACGTGGGGATGATCACGTCTTCACCCGGACGCCAGTTCACTGGAGTCGCGACGGTGTGTTTGGCGTTCAGTTGCAGGGAATCCAGCAGACGCAGTACCTCATCGAAGTTTCGCCCGGCACTCATCGGGTAGATCAGCATGGCCTTGACCTTTTTGTCCGGGCCGATGATGAACACAGAGCGCACGGTGGCATTGTCTACGGCGGTGCGGGCGCCGCCGCTGGCATTCGGATGGATCATGTCGTAGAGCTTCGCCACGACCAGGTTTTCGTCACCGATCATCGGGTAGTTGACGGCGTGCCCCTGGGTTTCTTCGATGTCTTTGGCCCAGCTTGCATGATTGCTGACCGGGTCGACACTGAGTCCGACGATCTTGGTGTTGCGCTTGTCGAACTCCGGTTTGAGCCCTGCCATGTAGCCCAGTTCAGTGGTGCATACCGGGGTGAAGTCCTTCGGATGGGAAAACAGAATGGCCCATTTGTCGCCAATCCATTCGTGGAAGTTCAGCGTGCCTTCGGTGCTTTCGACGGTAAAGTCCGGTGCCTCGTCGCCAATGCGGATTGCCATGTTCGTTCTCCTTACTGTGGGGTCGTAGGGAAAACCGTCGGAATGGGGGACGTCTCCAACGGCATTCAGGATCGGTGTTGAACCTGCCAACGCGGATCAGTATAGGAGACGCTTCAAGACACGGCAGTGACCGCCGTACTGGATCAATAAGCCTTTGATTTCATAAGAGCAAAACCAATCAGGTCGCCCGACCGGCGACCTGATTCATTTCGAACACATCAAACCCGGACGTTGCGTCCCGGCAGCGTCGACCGCTGGCTGTTTTCCCAATCTTGCACAAGGCCGACAGGCGCGTCGGAAGCCGGCAGCATGGTGCGTCCGCGCACCAGATCGCTGGCCCGCTCGGCGAGCATGATCGTCGGTGCATTGAGGTTACCGTTCGGTTCGGTCGGGAACACCGACGAGTCGATCACGCGCAACCCGGCGATGCCATGCACCCGCAGCTCGGAATCCACCACCGCCATGTCGTCCTCGCCCATGCGGCACGAGCCGCAGGGGTGGTAGGTGCTTTCGAGGTTTTCACGCACGAAGGCATCCAGGTCTTCATCGCTGGTCACCTGTGCGCCCGGTGCGATTTCGCCATCGCGGAAACGGTCCATCGCTTTCTGGCCAATGATCTCCCGGGTCAGCCGGATGCAGCGGCGGAAGCCCTCGCGGTCCTCTTCCCGTTGCAGGTAGTTGAACTGAATCTGCGGATGCTCATACGGGTCGGCTGAAACCGCGCGCACAAAGCCGCGGCTCTTGGGTTTGTTCGGCCCGGTGAGCACCATGAAGCCATGGCCCTTGATCGGTTTATTGCCGTCGTAGCGCATCGCAGCAGGCAGGAAGTGGAACTGAATGTCCGGCCAGCGCAACCCCTTGTCCGAGCCGAATGAAACCACCCGCCTCGAAATGGTTGGTGGCGCCGAGCCCGTCCTTGAACAGCAGCCAGCGCAAACCGATCATCAACTTGCTCAGCGGGTCCATTTTGCTGTTGAGGGTCACCGGTTCCTTGCAGCCGAACTGGATGTACACCTCGGCGTGATCCTGCAGGTTCTCCCCTACTCCCGGCAGGTCATGGCGCACGCCGATCCCGGCTTTGCGCAGGACCTCGGCCGGGCCGATTCCGGAACGTTGCAGCAGGTGCGGCGAACCGATGGGGCCCGAGGAAATCAGCACTTCACGGTTGCAATAGACTTGGTGAGTCTGACCGTCGTGGTCGTACATGACGCCGACCGCGCGTTTGCCTTCAAGGATGATCTGTCGGGTCATCGCGTGGGTGATCACCGTCAGGTTCGGACGGCCCATGGCCGGGCGCAAATAGGCGTTGGCCGTGGAGCAGCGCACGCCGTTTTTCACGGTCATGTGCATGGCGCCAAACCCTTCCTGCATGTAGCCGTTGCAGTCGTCGGTCTTGATGTAACCCGCTTCCGCGCCAGCTTCGACCCACGCCCCGTACAGCGGGTTTTTCATGTGGTTGCCGTTGGTGGTGTGCAACGGCCCGGTTTGCCCACGGTAGCTGTCGCCGCCCGACTCGTAGCTTTCGGCGCGTTTGAAGTACGGCAGGCAATTACGATAGCCCCAACCCTGCGCGCCGAGCGATTCCCACTCATCAAAGTCATAGGCGTGGCCACGGATATAGACCAGGCCGTTGATCGAAGAGGAGCCGCCCAACACCTTGCCGCGCGGGCAGTGAATGCGCCGGCCGTTGAGGAACGGCTCCGGCTCGGTTTCGTAGCGCCAGTTGTATTTCTTGGTGTTCATCGGAATCGAAAACGCGCTGGGCATCTGGATCACCACACTGCGATCACTACCACCGAATTCCAGGACCAGAACCGAGGTGTCCGGGTCTTCGCTCAAGCGGTTGGCCAACACACAACCCGCCGAGCCTGCGCCAATGATGATGTAGTCGTAATTTTGCGTAGCCATGGTTATCTCCCGGCCGTCGATTCGTTGAATACCGGCGTCGAACGTTGGGTCAGCGAATCGCCAGTGGTGTATTGAGGAGAGGTTTTCTCGATGTGCTGAATGACGGCTTCTTCACGCTTGAGGTCGATCGAGCGGCTGAACCAGTAGTAAACCAGGCCCGATACGATCAGCCCGACCAGCCAGGCGATGTCGATGCTGCCCAGCGCCTTGGCGAGCGGGCCGACATAGACCTCACGCTGCTCAACGCCGTCGTAGATGTAGAAGAACGGGATCATAGAGATGAAACCGATGGCATACGCGGCGATGCCACGCAGGCCCCAGCTGCCGTAAATGTTGCCGTGAGGCATGAAGAAGTGCGGGATGGCGTAGCGGCCCTTGCGCACGAAGAAATAGTCGGTGAGGTTGACCGAGGTCCAGGGCACCAGGAAGTACAGCATCACCACCAGGTAGATCCCCAGCACCGACAAGCCTTTGCCCGAACTCTGGATGCTCAGGGCCACGCCCAGTTGCAGCAGGATCACAAAACCGATCGCCAGGATCCGCGCCTTGCGCGTCGGCTCGATGTGCTTGATGGAGTCGACGCAGGTCAGCGTGGTCAGTTTCGCGCTGTAGATGTTCATCGCAATCACCGGCAGGAACGCCAGAATGGTGATCACCACCACCGCCGTACCGATCAGCGGTGAAACGGTGTTGCCGACTTGTCCAAGGGCCACCAGCACATCGGTGGAGTGCAGGTGATCGGCCAGCCAGCCACCGACAGAAATCATCCACGCACCGGACAACGACGCGCCCAGGAACACCACCGCAATCAGCTTGCCGCTGGAGGTGTTTTTCGGCAGGTAACGCGAATAGTCGGAGACGTAAGGCGCGTAAGCGATGTTGTAACTGGCCGCCGCCGCGAACTGGGCGATGAAACCGGTCCAGTTGAAGCCCAACGGAGCAGGCGCCACCTCACCGGCGGCGAGCACTGGCATCGCCGCATCAGGCACCCAACCCATCATCACCGCCAGCGTGACCAGCCCGTACAGCGGAATCGACAAGTACAACGCCCATTTGAAACTGCGGTGCATCCAGTCATGACCGAGGATGGCCAGGACCGCCGCCGGTATCGTCACCGCCACCGCGATCACGGCGGGGTTGAAACCGAAGAGTGTGTGCAGGCCCTGCATCATCAACACCAGGTTGACGATGTTGAACCCGGCAAATACAAACAGCGTCGCCAGCAGGACCAGAATCACCCCGCGATAGCCGAACTGCGCGCGCGACTGGATCATTTGTGGCAGGCCCAGGTGCGGACCTTGCGAACCGTGAAACGCCATGAACAGCGTGCCGAACATGATGCCCAGCGTGCCGGCGAGTGTGGTCCAGAGCGCGGTCAGGCCGACGCTTGGGCCCACGAAGCCGATGGTCATGGTGAAGAAGGTGAAGTTGCCGAGGAACCAGAACGGGCCTTGACTGGACAGTTTGTCGGTGCGTTCGTGTTCCGGGATGAAGTCGATCGAATGGCTTTCGACGATCGGTTTGTCATCGAGAAGCGACACGCTAGGAGCGGCTTTGGCGTCAGTGTTCATGATGGACTCTTATTGTTGGAAGATCATGACGGAATAACTGCATTCTTTCGGGTGAACGACGCCCGGGCGCATCCTTGCCGTTCCCTGTTGTTGAAGATGCCGCGAACCGTGTAGCAGCTGCCGAAGGCGGCGTCCGGCGGCGCAGCCGTCGTAAACCCGATGACCAAGGCTTACCAGACACACCACCCTCACTGGTTTTACGACGGCTGCGCCGCCGGACGCAGGCTTCGCCAGCTGCTACGGATTGCGTTGCGGCTGAACCGACAGAAAGACGTCAGCCGTGACTCAGGGCAGCGTGATCCAGACGGCCTTGGTTTCGAGCAGGTAATCGAGCTGCTCGGCGCCCAGGTCCTTGCCGAATCCGGACTGCTTGTAGCCACCGAACGGCATCGACGGGTCGAGGGTGCCGTGGGCATTGACGTAGACCGAACCGGCCTTCAGCCGTGGAATCAGGCTGTGCACCTTGCCCAGGTCATTGGAATAAAGGGCTGCGGCCAGGCCGTACACCGAGTCATTGGCCAAGGCCAGCGCCTCTTCCTCATCGTCGAACGGTGCGGTGACCAGCACCGGGCCAAAGATCTCTTCCTGGACAATGCGCATGTCGTTGCGGCAATGGGCGAAGATGGTCGGCTCGACGAAGAAGCCCGGGCCATCGACGGGCTGGCCGCCGTAGACCAGTTCGGCGCCTTCCTGCTTGCCGGTTTCGATGTACTCGGTCACGCGCTGTTTTTGCAGCGCCGACACCAGCGGACCGATGAAGCAGTCAGGGTCCAGGCCCGGTGCGATTTTCAACGTGCGGGTATAGGCGATCAGTTCACGCAGGAATTCGTCGTAGACACTGCTATGAATATAGGCCCGTGTACCGGCGTCGCATACCTGCCCGGAGTTGAAAAACACGCCGTTGGCGACCGCTTGAGCGGCGGCCGGGATGTCGGCGTCGGCGCAGACGATGACCGGCGATTTACCACCGAGTTCGAGCGTCAGGCGCTTCATGTCTTCCAGCGCTGCGCGGCCAGCAGTCTGGCCGACCGGGGTCGAGCCGGTGAAGGTCAGTTTGTCGATGCCAGGGTGCGTGGCCATGGCGGCGCCGACCACGCTGCCGCGCCCGGACACGATGTTGATGACGCCATCCGGGATGCCGGCTTCCTGCACCAGTTCGGCAAAACGCAGGGCCGACAGCGAGGTCAGCTCGGCGGGTTTGACCACCACGGTGCAACCGGTCGCCAGGGCGGCGCCGAGCTTCCAGGCCATGGTTTGCAACGGGAAGTTCCACGGCACGATAGCGCCGACCACACCCACCGGTTCTTTGCGCGTATAGGCCAGGTAATTGCCGGGCAGCGAGGGCTCGACGGTGCGCCCGTGAAGCTTGGTCGCCCAACCGGCGAAATAACGCAGGGTGTCGACTGTGCCCTGGATATCGACGTCTTTGGCAAACGCTACGGACTTGCCCATGTCGATCGATTCGATTTGCGCCAGCTCCTCGGCGTTCTGTTCAATCAGGTCAGCCAGGCGCTGGATCAGCCGTTCGCGTTCGGCCGGTTTGGCCTGGCGCCAGGCGCCGCCGTCGAACTGCGCGCGAGCCGCTTGCACGGCGCGGTCCAGGTCATCGGTGGTGCCCATCGGAATACGCGTGATCAGGCCTTCGGTCGACGGCTCGATGACATCGGACGTCTGCCCGTCGCTGGCCTCGACAAAAGCACCGCCGATGAACATTTTCTGCACCTTGCTGAGGAAGGTCTGGGTCGCTTCGGAGACGCCAAATTTCTGCAGGTACTGCTTAACGATCGTGTCCATTTTTATTCTCTCTGCCCGGCAGTCAGGTCCTGCCGGGTCACTGTGGTTCGAGGATCGATCCGTGCCGTCAGGCCGGAGTGGCTTCGCCTTCGGCCGCACGCACCTTGGCCCGCTCGTGGAAGATGAAACCGATGCTGTTGAGCAGCAGTTGCGCGGCGAGAATCGAAGTCATGCCGGTCGGGTCATACACCGGTGCAACCTCCACCAGGTCCATGCCGACGATGTTGCCTTGGCTGCGTTTGGCCAGGGCCTGGATGATTTCCAGCACTTCGTAGTAGAGGAAGCCGCCGTGACTTGGCGTGCCAGTGCCCGGGGCGATGGAAGGGTCAAAACCGTCGATATCGATGGTGATGTAGTAATTGATGTTCTGCGGGATCAACGCCAGCACACCCTCGACGCCGAGGCGACGTACATCACGTACCGAGAGAATCTTCGAACCCGCCTCGTGGGCCGCTTCGTAGTCATCGCGGTTGGAGGACGACACGTTGCGGATGCCCATCTGGGTCATGCCGACGATGTGGTTCATTTCCGAGGCGCGGCGCAGCGGGTTGCCGTGGCCGTAGCGCACACCGTGGCGTTCATCGACGAAGTCCAGGTGCGCATCGAAGTGGATGATGTGGATCGGGCCACGGCCCTCGAACGCCTTGATCACCGGCGCGTGCACCGAGTGATCGCCGCCGAGCACCACCGGCATGACACCGGCATCGAGAATCTTGCGCACGGCGTATTCGGTGTTCTTGTTACTGGTGACCATGTCGGTGTGCACGATATCGGCATCGCCGACATCGACCATGCGCACGTCGGCGGCGGTCAGGTACATCACGTCGTCTTCGTGGTCATAGGCGCCGGCATGGCCGAAGGAAAACAGCGTCGATGCTTCGCGAATCCCGCGTGGTCCGAAGCGTGCGCCGGAGCGCCATTGGGTGCCCATGTCGTTGGGAACGCCGAGCACCGCGACGTCGGCATCCAGCGCGTCCCAATCGGTGCACACCGGGGATTTGCCAAAGGTGCAATGACCCACGAATGGCAGGTTCAGACGACCGGATTCATAACCGTTGTTCGACATTTCAAGCCTCTCCACTTTTTGTTATCGGCTGGGCGGACTGCAAGGCGACCGCCGTTGGAATGACTATGGGCGCAGGTTTTCGTGGAAAAAATGCTAAACATCAGATACTCATATCGGCATTACCGATGCATCCACACGCGGGAGATCCAACGTGATTCAACTGCACGATGTCGATCTGAAATTACTCAGGGTGTTTGCCACGATTGTCAGGTGCGGCGGTTTTTCCGCAGCGCAAGCGGCGTTGAACGCCGGCCAATCAACCATCAGCGAACAGATGACTCATCTGGAGACCCGACTGGGGGTCAAACTCTGTCAGCGCGGGCGCAGCGACTTTCGCTTGACCGAGCAAGGCGTGGCCATTCATGAAGCCACCCAGCGCCTGCTGTCGGCGGTGGAAAATTTCTGCATGGACGCCGACGTGCTCAAGCAGCACATCAGCGGCAAGCTCAACCTGGGGATCATCGACACCACCATCACCGACCCCGATTCGCCGCTGCCGCGCACCACTCAGCGCTTTGTGTCCAGGGGGCACGACGTGCACCTCAACGTGTACGTGGGCACCCCCGCCGAACTCGAAGAACGCGTACTCGACGGCCGGTTGCACCTGGCCATCGGGCACTTCCCGATCCACGTTCCGGGCCTGCTGCACACACCGCTGTATCAGGAAGCGTTGGGGTTGTATTGCGGGCGGCGGCATCCGCTGTATGGCAGTAAGGCCGAAGGTGATGAACTGCTCGAAGAAATCGCCGCGAGCCGGATTGTCGTGCGCGGCTACATGCAGCAATACGACCTTGAACACCTGGGCGTCAGCAAAGCGGCGGCCACCGTCGACAACATCGAGGCGCTCGCCATTTTGCTGATCTCCGGGGCCTATCTGGGGTTTCTTCCGGCGCACTTCGCCAGCCAGTGGATCAAGACCGGAGAGATGCATCAACTGGCGCCGAACAGCTTGCAATTGATGTCGCCGTTCGACGTGATTACCCGACGCGGCACCGCGCCGCCGCCGATCCTCCAGGCGTTCCTCGAAGACCTGGCCGCGTGCTCGCGTAAAACCGGCAATGGCTGATCTGCGCTCGCCACAGGTCAACACTGCCCGGCATACTCATTGACGCCACCACCCCGTTCGCCACCCTTGCAGGCCCGTTATGCGCATCCACGTCACCTTCATCGACCGCGTCGGCATCACCCAGGAAGTACTGGCCCTGCTCGGTGGGCGCCGGTTCAATCTGGACGCCGTCGAGATGGTGCCACCGAACGTTTACATCGATGCACCGACCCTCGGCGTCGATGTTCTGGAAGAGCTGCGCGAGGCGTTTCTCGGCGTACAAGGTGTGCAAGCGGTGACGATGGTCGACATCCTTCCGGGGCAACGCCGAAGCTTGCAACTCGATGCCTTGCTGGCGGCCAGCACCGACGCGGTATTGGCGGTGGATGACCGCGGTTTTGTATTGCTGGCCAACCCGGCGCTGATCGCTTTGTGTGGTCGCGAACCGGCCGGTGAATCGCTGAGTGCGTTGTTCGATGATCCGTCGCTGCAACAGACGCTGATCGAACACCACTTCCGCCTGCCCATGCACGAGGTCAGCCTGGGCGGCCAGACGTTGCTGCTGGACGCCATGCCGATCACCGATGCCGGCGCCCTGCTGACGCTGTATCACCCGAACCGCATCGGCGAACGCCTGTCGGCGCTGCACCATGACCATGCCGAAGGGTTCGATGCTTTGCTGGGCGAATCCCCGGCGATTCGCACGCTCAAGGCCCGTGCCCAGCGCGTGGCCACGCTCGACGCGCCGCTGTTGATCCAGGGAGAAACCGGCACCGGCAAAGAGCTGGTGGCCCGCGCTTGCCATGCGATCAGCACGCGGCGCGATTCACCGTTTTTGGCGTTGAACTGCGCAGCCCTCCCGGAAAGTCTCGCCGAAAGCGAACTGTTCGGCTACGCCGCCGGGGCCTTCACCGGCGCCCAGCGTGGCGGCAAACTCGGCCTGCTGGAACTGGCTGACCAAGGCACAGTGTTCCTCGACGAAGTCGGTGAAATGTCGCCCTACCTGCAAGCCAAGTTGCTGCGCTTTTTAAGCGATGGCTGCTTCCGCCGGGTCGGTGGTGATCGCGAGGTCAAGGTCAATGTTCGAGTGCTGAGCGCCACCCACCGCGACCTGGAAAAAATGGTCACTGAAGGTCACTTTCGAGAGGACCTGTTCTACCGTCTCAATGTCCTCAACCTGCAAGTGCCGCCGCTGCGTGAGCGCGGCCACGACATCCTGTTGATGGCCAACCACTTCATGCAGCAGGCCTGCGCACAGATCCAGCGTCCGGTGTGCCGTTTGGCCCCAAGCACCTTTCCTGCCCTGCTCGGCAACCGCTGGCCGGGTAACGTTCGGCAGCTGCAAAACGTGATTTTCCGGGCGGCGGCGATTTGCGAAAATCCGCTGGTGGACATCGACGATCTGGACATTGCCAGAACCGCTGTAGAGCGGCAAAACGACGGTGAAGTGGGCAGCCTCGAAGCTGCCGTCGAAGGCTTTGAAAAGCACCTGCTGGAACAGCTTTACCGCAGTTATCCCTCCAGCCGCTTGCTGGCGGCGCGGCTGCAAACGTCGCACAGCGCCATCGCCATTCGCCTGCGCAAGTACGGCATTCCCACCAAGCCCTGAGCCCTGCCCCAAACAACACAAGGACCCTGTGGGAGCGGGCTTGCCCGCGATAGCGGTGTGACATTCAGCATTGATGTTGACTGACACTCCCTCATCGCGGGCAAGCCCGCTCCCAAGGATTTGAAGTCGTCTTGAAATCGCTACAGCGTATCGAATTCAAGACAACCTTCTGCGACCCCATTTTTTCCTGCCCTGCTCGTTGCCCTCCTCTTGTCCGTATTGATTTCAATACAGGAAAACCCTATTGGCACTTTCAATAACATAACAACTCTTTGATTTTAAACAACTAACCAACATTGGCACCGCCCTTGCTATCACTGTTCCAGCCACGCTCGTTGCCCCGCACGAGCCTGTAAACGTCATCCGCCACCAGCAGTGGATGAGTCTGAACAATGAGGAGTTGTTATGAGCGAATTGCGTTTTACCGTCGATCACGAATGGTTGCGCCTTGAGAGCAATGACCTGGTCACCGTTGGCATCACTGAG
Source organism: Pseudomonas sp. S2_F03 (assembly GCF_054668335.1). Lineage (NCBI taxonomy): Bacteria > Pseudomonadati > Pseudomonadota > Gammaproteobacteria > Pseudomonadales > Pseudomonadaceae > Pseudomonas > Pseudomonas sp. S2_F03. The sequence continues at coordinate 459,659 of NZ_CP162759.1, forward strand.
TTTGCCCAGCAGGCATTGGGGGATGTGGTGTTCGTTCAGGTGCCTGAACTGGGCGCCTTCGATGCAGGCGCTGAAGTGTCGGTACTGGAATCGGTGAAAGCGGCCAGCGGTATCGGCATGCCGCTGGACGGTGAAGTGGTCGAGATTAACGCGACGCTCGAGAGCACTCCGGAACGGGTCAACGAAGACCCATTGGGCGAAGGCTGGTTCTTTCGCTTCAAACCGGTCGATGTCGAGGCATTGAGCGACTTGCTGGATCAAGACGCCTATGAACGCCTGACCGCAGAACACGCCGACGCTTGAAGCCCCCCCACGCATTTCCTGAATCCGAAAAAGGACCACACCATGTTCAGCAAACACGACCAGATCAAAGGCTACGACGACGAACTGCTGGCGGCGATGAATGCCGAAGACGCACGGCAAGAGCACCACATCGAACTGATCGCCTCCGAGAACTACACCAGTCAACGGGTGATGGAAGCGCAAGGCAGTGGCCTGACCAACAAATACGCCGAAGGTTATCCAGGCAAGCGCTATTACGGTGGCTGCGAACACGTTGATGTGGTCGAACAACTGGCGATTGACCGGGCCAAACAATTGTTCGGCGCCGATTACGCTAACGTCCAGCCACACTCCGGCAGTCAGGCCAACGCCGCCGTCTTCCTCGCGCTGCTGCAAGCGGGCGACACCGTGTTGGGCATGAGCCTGGCCCATGGCGGTCACTTGACCCACGGCGCCAAAGTGAGTTTTTCCGGCAAGCTGTACAACGCCGTGCAGTACGGCATCGACACCGCCACCGGGCTGATTGATTACGACGAAGTCGAGCGTTTGGCCGTCGAGCACAAACCGAAAATGCTCATCGCCGGATTCTCCGCCTATTCCAAGACGTTGGACTTCCCGCGTTTCCGCCAGATCGCCGACAAAGTCGGGGCTTACCTGTTCGTCGACATGGCCCACGTCGCCGGGCTGGTGGCGACCGGCTTGTACCCGAACCCGATCCCCTTCGCCGACGTCGTCACCACCACCACGCACAAAACCCTGCGCGGTCCGCGTGGCGGCCTGATCCTGGCCAAGGCCAATCCGGAACTGGAGAAAAAACTCAACGCGGCAGTGTTCCCGGGCGGTCAGGGCGGTCCGCTGATGCACGTGATCGCGGCCAAAGCGGTGTGCTTCAAGGAAGCGCTGGAGCCCGGTTTCAAAACCTATCAGGCGCAGGTGATCCGCAATGCCCAGGCGATGGCCAAGGTCTTTATCGATCGGGGTTTCGACGTCGTTTCCGGTGGCACCGACAACCACCTGTTCCTGGTCAGCCTGATTCGCCAGGGCCTGACCGGCAAAGACGCCGACGCCGCCCTCGGCCGCGCCGGTATCACCGTGAACAAGAATGCCGTGCCCAATGATCCGCAATCGCCGTTCGTGACCTCGGGCCTGCGCATCGGCACGCCGGCGATCACCAGCCGTGGTTTCAAGGAAGCGCAGAGTATCGAGTTGGCGGGATGGATCTGCGACCTGCTTGATCACCTTGGTGATGCCGATGTCGAGGCGCACGTCGCCCGACAAGCCGCTGCAATGTGCAGTGACTTCCCGGTCTACCGCGACTGATCAGCCACGGGAGGGTTAACCGCCCTCCCGCTCGCGCCAAAGGAAGAAACACATGAGTACAGTGATGGAACCAACCGGCACCGCCCCGGCAAAAATGCAAGTTGGCATCAAACTGCGCGGTGCGGAAAAGGTCGCGCGGATTCCGGTCAAGATTATCCCGACCGATGAACTCCCTCGCAAACCCGACTGGATCCGGGTGCGCATGCCGATTTCTCCCGAGGTCGACCGGATCAAGCAACTGCTGCGCAAACACAAGCTGCACAGCGTTTGCGAAGAAGCGTCCTGCCCGAACCTTGGCGAGTGTTTTTCCGGTGGCACGGCGACCTTCATGATCATGGGCGACATCTGCACCCGTCGGTGCCCGTTCTGCGATGTCGGCCACGGCCGGCCGAAACCGCTCGACGCCGATGAGCCGATGAGCCTCGCCGTGGCCATCGCCGACCTGCGCCTGAAGTACGTGGTCATCACTTCGGTGGACCGCGATGATCTGCGCGATGGCGGCGCCCAACACTTTGTCGATTGCCTGCGCGAAATCCGCAAATTGTCGCCGGGCGTGCAACTGGAAACCCTGGTCCCGGACTATCGCGGGCGCATGGACGTCGCGCTGGCGATCACCGCCACTGAGCCACCCGATGTGTTCAACCACAACCTAGAAACCGTGCCGCGCCTGTATAAAGCGGCGCGACCGGGTTCGGATTTCGAGTGGTCACTGGACCTGTTGCAGAAGTTCAAGGGTTTGGTTCCGTCCGTGCCGACCAAATCCGGCCTGATGCTGGGCCTCGGCGAAACCGACGAGGAAGTCATCGAGGTGATGCAGCGCATGCGCGAGCACGATGTCGACATGCTCACGCTCGGCCAGTACCTGCAACCGTCACGCAGTCACTTGCCAGTCCAGCGCTTCGTGCACCCGGACGTGTTTGCCTGGTTTGCCGAGGAAGGTGCGCGCATGGGTTTCAAGAACGTCGCGTCTGGCCCGTTGGTGCGCTCGTCTTACCATGCCGACCAACAAGTTCAAGGGACGAAGTCAGTTGAACGCTGAGGCGTATCGCCTGGAGAGAAAATCACAGGCATAAAAAAACGCCAGACCGGTCAGGTCTGGCGCTTCTTGAAATATGGCAGGGGCGGCTGGATTTGAACCAACGCATGGCAGGATCAAAACCTGCTGCCTTACCGCTTGGCGACGCCCCTGTAGCAATTGCTACGAACGGGCGGAAATTTATCAACTTTCCCGCCGCATGGGAAGCCCCCATAGAACATATTTTTGTTCTAAAACAGCCACTTAACATTAATCAAGTTTAGATACAACGGGCACGGCACCAGATCAAACCCGTGGCTGATGACTGGTCACACAGTGGATGCCGCCGCCACCGGCCGAGATTGCATCGATGTTGAGCTGTACCACCTCACGGTCCGGGTAGAGCTCGGACAACAGGTCGAAGGCCTTGGTATCGGCCGCTTTGTCGCCGAACTCAGGCGCAATGACCGCCCCGTTGATCACGAAGTAGTTGATGTAACCGGCGGCAAAATCCGGATTGTTTTTGTTGAACTTGCTTTTGCGCGGGTTCAGCGGCGGCGACACGGTGCGCACTTGCAACTTGCGGCCATCGGCGTCCGTGGCGTTTTTCAGAATGTCCAGGTGGGCCAATGTCACTTTGCGGTCGTAGGATTCGGGGTCGTTGTCGAGGTTGGCGATCACCACCCCCGGCTTGACGAAGCGCGCATAGAAATCGACATGGGCGTCGGTGATGTCCTTGCCTTTGATGCCCGGCAGCCAAATGATTTTGCGCAAGCCGAGGCGTTCCTTCAGCTCTTGCTCGACCTCGGCTTTGCTCCAGTCCGGGTTGCGATTGCTGTTGATCCAACTGCTTTCGGTCATGATCCCGGTGCCGTGACCGTCCACTTCGATACCACCGCCCTCGCCCACCAGTTCGCTACGCAGGTAGCTGGCCTTGGCGTTTTTGGCGACCAGCGCGGCCAGTTTCGCGTCCTTGGCATGCCGTTGTTTGTTGCCCCAGCCATTGAAGTTGAAGTCGACGGCGCCCAATCCGCCGTCCCCGTCGATGACGAAGTTGGCGCCGATGTCACGCATCCAGATATCGTCGAGCTCAGTGGTGACGTAGGTGACGCCCGACGTGCCGCAGTGCTCTTCGGCCAGTTCCCGCTCGCTGGCGCGGCAGAACACGGTCACCGGCTCGTAGTCGGCGACGGTGCGCGCGATCAGGCCAAGGGCCTCTTGCACGTCGGCGGTAAAGTCTTCCCAGATCGCCTCCTGTGCGCCAAAGGCAATGAACGCACGCTGATGTTTGTCGCCTTCGTCCGGCATGAACCATTGCCCCCCGGTGGCAGCGTGTGCTGACACCGGCGAGAGGCTGAACCCCATGGACGCAGCGGCGCCTATACCTGCGATTACTGATGCGTGTTTGATGAACTGGCGACGCGTCGACATGTGTGAATCCTTGAATAGCTGTTCGTTATTGCTGAAAGATTGAAGGCCGGCACCGGGTGCCGGCGAATGTCACTGGGCAGTGGCGGTCTTGAACTTGGTCCAGGTGCGCATGCGCGCGCGCATATCGGATTGGGGGATGTCCTTGCCCGGAATCAGCCGTTCATACGTGGCTTCATCGAGGTAAATGTCCGGGTTATTACGCATGGCCGCATCGACGCTCGGACGCGCCTTCGCGTTGGACGTAGGGTAGCCGGTGAAGTTGCTGATGGCGGCCATGTTCTCCGGGCGCATGACAAAGTTGATGAACGCGTAGGCGTACTCCGGGTGTTTGGCGTCGACCGGTATCGCCATGGTGTCCATCCACACCGTGGTGCCTTCACGGGGAACGCGATACTGGAAGGTGGTGTTCTTGCCGGCGCTGTCCGAGGTTCGTTGCGCCTGTGTCATGTCGCCGCTGTAGCCAAGCGACAGACACAGGTTGCCATTGACCAGATCAGTCACCGGTTGCGACTGGAACTTGCGAATGTGCGGTCGCAGTTTCATCAGCAAGTCACTGGCCGCAGCAAGGTCCTGAGGCTTGGCGCTACGGGGATCCTTGCCCAGGTAATTGAGCACCACCGCCAGCACTTCGTCCGGCGAATCGATCATCGAGATACCGCAATCGGCGAACCGTGCGGCCAGCTCCGGTTTGAACAGCATGTCCAGGCTGTTGACCGGTGCATCCGGCATGCGCTGCTTGATCTGCTCGGCGTTGTAGGTCAGGCCGATGGTGCCCCAGGTGTAGGGAACGGTGGCCTTGCTCGAATGCTCATAGTGCGAACGCAGCTTCTGCAAACCAGGTTCGACGTCATCCAGCGCGATGACTTTTGACTGATCCAGCGGTTGCAGGCTTCCGGCGCGCATCAAGCGTTCGGCGACGGTGTCGCCGGGGAAGATCAAGTCGTAACCACTACCGCCGGCGAGCATCTTGGCTTCCAGCGTTTCACTGCCGTCCATGACGTCGTAGATCACTTTGATCCCGGTTTCGGCGGTGAATCGGCTGAGCGTGTCCTCGGCAAAGTAATCGGCCCAGTTGTACAGCCGCAGGGTTTTCTCTTCGGCGTGCAGCGACGGAATCGCGCAGCACAGGGCCAGGCCCAGGGCGCCGAGCACGCGTTTGTTGGCGATTTGCATGTCAAACCCCTTGAGTATTCCAGCGTGCATTGAGGTGACGACCGTCCTGACTCAGCAGCGCCCCGTACATGTCCGGGCGGCGGTCGCGGTAAATGCCCCAGCTCAAGCGTTCTTCGCGCATCGCGGCCAGGTCCAGGTTGTGCACCAACACGCCCGTGCTGTCGCGGTCGGCTTCGGCGAGCATCTTGCCCTTGTGGTTACAGATAAAGGACGAACCGTAGAAGCTCATTTGCAGCTCGGGATCGGTGGTCGCCACTTCGCGGCCGACGCGGTTGGCAGCCACCACTGGCAGGATGTTGGCCGCCGCATGACCGCGCATGGTCATTTGCCAATGGTCCCGGGAATCCAGGGTCGTGCAGCCAGGCTCAGAGCCGATGGCGGTGGGAAACAGCAGGACTTCAGCGCCCATCAACGCCAGGCAACGCGCGGTCTCGGGAAACCACTGATCCCAGCAGATGCCCACGCCGAGGCGGCCGAACGCGGTGTCCCAGACACGGAAACCGGTATCGCCGGGACTGAAATATTCCTTCTCCTGATAACCGATGGCATTGGGAATGTGGGTCTTGCGATACACGCCCAGCAAGCGCCCGTCGGCATCGGCCACGCTCAACGAATTGAAGTACGCGTTGCCGGCCTTCTCGAACCAGCTCAGCGGCAACACCACACCCAACTCCTTGGCCAGCGCGGCGAAACGCTTGAGCACAGGACTGTCGCGATATTCTTCGGCCAGCGCCAAGTGTTTGTGGCTTTGTTCGATGCAAAAATACGGCGTGGCAAACAGCTCCTGCAGCAGGATGACCTGGGCGCCCTTGGCCGCCGCGTCGCGCACTAACTGCTCGGCCTGATCGAGGTTGTGTTGCAGGTTCCAGGTGCAAGGCATCTGGGTGGTGGCAATCGTCAAAAGTGTCATCAGATCAACCCTCCACTGGCCATGCCGGTTGCTGCTGGGTGATGCAATGCACCCCACCGCCGCCATGGGCCAGATGATTGATCCGCACCGGCACCACTTCCCGCCCGGGGAACGCCTGGCGCAATACGTCGGCCGCGACGTGGTCGGCATCGATGCCGTAGGCCGGCATGATGATCGCGCCGTTGGCGATGTAGAAATTGGTGTAGGAAGCGCAGAACACTTCAGCGTCGGTGTCGACGGCATCGGTGGCTTCATACAATTCGATCAGCTCGAACTTGCGCCCTTGGGCATCGGTTGCCAGCTCCAGCGCACGACGGTTTTCGCGGACCACTTCGGCATACACCGAGCCTTGATCGCGGGTGGCGTCGACCAGCAACACACCAGGGCGGGCAAATGCACAGACGCCATCGACATGGCCATCAGTCATGTCACCGGTCACATAGTCCGGATCGCCCGGCAGCCAGATGGTCTTCTTCACGCCCAGCAAACGCGTGAAGATCTCCTCCATGTCAGCCTTGCTCATAATCGGGTTGCGGTTAGGGTTGAGCAGCACCGACTCAGTGGTGATCAGCGTGCCCTCGCCGTCCACATGGATGGCCCCGCCTTCGTTGCTCAGCGGTGTGCCAAAGCACGGCAAGCCCAGATGATTGAGCGCGCGGCGCGCCAGGCTTTCGTCCAGATCATGCACCGACTTGCCGCCCCACGCGTTGAAGCGCCAGCTCACACCGGCCAGACCTTGTTGCGGATGGCAGACGAAACTCGGGCCGGAGTCGCGGCACCAACTGTCGTTTACCGCCAGGGCGATCAGTTCGATGCTGGGCCCGCACAAGGCTTTGGCACTGGTAATGGCGGATGGATCGACGACCATTTTCACCGGCTCGAAACGGGCAATGGCATTGGCTACACGGGCGAAGTCTTCTTGCACCAGTGCCAGCGTCACGCCCCAACCCGATTCCCAAAGTGCCTGGTTGTGCGGCCAGACCATCCAGGTCGCGGCGTGTCGAGCCCACTCAGCCGGCATCCACCAGCCACTGTTTCGAATTTCGTTCTGCTGCATGACAAGCACCTTTAAGTTAAGCCATTGTGTTCAACGAAAACTGCCTTGGCGGTCTTGGCATGCATGCTACGGCTGTAAAAATGGGCGAACAAACGATGGATTTAGTGGAAAACTGATTAGGAAACCTTATCGATGCTCAAGCACTGGCCCCCGCTCGGCACCCTTCGCGGCTTTGAAGCCGCCGCCCGTTTGGGCAGTTTTCACAAGGCGGCCGACGAGTTGCACCTCACTCAGTCGGCCATCAGTCAGCAGATCCGCAGCCTTGAGGCGTACCTGGAACAACCCCTGTTCTTTCGCAGCGGTCGCAGTGTCAGCCTGACCGATGCCGGCCACGATCTGCTCAGCACCACCCAGGCACTGCTGCAACAATTGGCCGTCGGCATTCGGCGTCTCGGGCAATACCAGAAGCCCAATCAACTGGTACTCAACACCACGCCGGCGTTCGCGCGTCATTGGCTGTTGCCACGCTTGGGGGACTTCCGCCGTCAGCATCCGGAGGTGGACCTGTGGATTTACAGCACCGATGAAGTCCCGGACATGACCACCCAGACCATCGACATCGCGGTGCGCGACGACATCAGCTCCCAGGCCGAATGCAGCTTCAAAGTGCTGCACGCCGACCGCCTCTTCCCGGCGTGCCACCCGAGCCAATTGGCGCTGGCGAACGAACAGCGCAGCACCCTGCATGGCGAGCGGGAAATGGACTGGAGCCATTGGGCGGTGGAAGCCGGGATCGATGTCGGCCAGCAAGATCAGGGGCTGAATTTCTCCGACCCCGGCCTGCTGCTGGACGCTGCCTGCGCGGGGCTTGGCATCGCCCTGGTCAGCCAGTTACTGAGCCGGCAGGCGTGCGCCGACGGGTTGTTGCAACCCTTGGTGGAACAAACCATTCGCGGCCCGAACTGGGCGTTGTTGACCCACCGTGACAGCGAGAGCAATGCGAAGAGTTTCAGTGAGTGGCTGGTGAGTCAGTTGGAGGGGGCAGATTCGTGACCGATACCACTGCGCTGGCGCCTCGTAAATGACTGGCGCCCCGGTTTTCCGTCATTGTGACGACTGCGCGATGCTCCCTTGCGACGCCCCGGGCAGTAAACAGCCCTTGGCCATCCATGGGCAGTCTCTGGCCCAGCGATAATCGGTTTCCAGATCACCGCGATCATTGTAATAAGCCAAACGCAGTTGACGGGCATTCAGGTCGAGTTTGGCAAACCCGGCCCGTGATGCGGCGAACGCACTGTCCGGCGCAGGTGTATTCAGGGCATAAAGTCTCTGCCCTCCCGCACCGGAGATGACCCACGCGGGCTCCCCGGCGCGCAGCAGTAATTGCTGATTGTGATCATGGCCTGACAAAAGCAGATCGACATTGTTGCGTTGCAAGGCCGGCAGAAGCCTGGCAACCAGATCCGACTCCTCGCCATGTTGCCCCTGATTGCGCACCGGGTGGTGGGACGCAGCGATCCGCCACACCGGACCCGGACCAGGTGCCTGGAATGCCTGATCGATCATGTCGATTTGCTGCTGCAAACTTTCACGCGGTGCCGACGTGTCGAGGAACACCATTCGCACCAAGGGGCGCCCGTCGACGTCACCGAAATCCTTGACGTAAAAGTTCGCCGGCATCTGCCAGCGGCCCGATCCCTTGTGCTGCTGTCCGTATTCGATCTCATACTGCTGCGACGCCGGGTAATCGTGATTGCCCAGCACCGCATAGAACGGCACATGACTGAGCCAATGGCCCCAATAGACACGCTCGAATCGGGTCTGCCAGTTGAGGTCGTGAGTGCTGGCTAACGGCTTGCCGTAGAAGTTGTCACCCAGAAACACCACCATGTTCAGTCGCCCCTCATTGGCGGCGACTCGCTCCATGGCCCGCCCCACCCGCCACTGCTGCAGGTTACCGCTGCCTTGATCGCCCACGGCGATCATCGATACCGACGCAGGGTCCAGCGCACTCAACGGAACATAAGGCGATGGGGGCGTATACAGCCAATCCCCCCCGGCGATCAGCAGAAGAACAATGGTGACGCCAGAGCAAATCACTACTTTCCTGAACACCGAACGTTTTGCAATAGAGGATGAAGTCGTGCGTTTCAATCGGTCACTCACTGGGTATCGGCAGGCGGGGAAGTCAGGTTCAACCTCCCCTTCAATAGATCACTCCAGTTGTTGGTACTTCGTTAAAAATTCGTACCGCATTCATTTTGAAGTCTGCTTTTGCGCCCTACCCCGCCTCCATTCGACGTTGCGCGCCTCTCGGAAGACCTCCCGTCCGCAAGTCCGGCTTTTTTTCGGCACCGTTCGAGGTGAGTTGCCTCCCGATCAGCTAGGGTGAATCGCAAGCCCCTTCTCAGGCAGCCCTCATGAACTCGTACCTCACGCTGTTCTTCGGAATGTTTACCACCCTCTTGGCGATCATCAATCCATTGGAGGCCATTCCTGTGTTCTTGGGGTTGCTACATGACAAGGACGCCGCCGAGTTGCGCCGAGTAGCGCGCAAAGCGTGCCTCTATGCACTGTTGTTGATGTTCTTTTTTCTGATTTTCGGCAACCTGCTGCTGCGTCTGTTCGAGGTGCCCCTGAGCATGATTCGGGTGGTCGGCGGGTTGATCCTGATGAAAATCGGCTTCGAGCTTTTCGCCCCCTCGCCCAACAGCAGCCTGATTCCCAGCAGCGTCAAGGGTGACCAGGACATTGCCTTCATCCCGATGGCCATGCCGATCATGTTTGGCCCCGGCGCCATCGCTACCGTTATTGGCTTGACCAGCACCATCAAGGACTCCAATCGCGCGGTGATGTCGTTCGCTGTCGTGGCCCTGGCCATCTGCGCCACGATGTTCACCACCTACCTGTCACTGGTCTACGCCAAGGGCATATTGAAAAAGATCGGCCCGCAAGGCATCGACGCCGCGACCCGCATCGTCGGTTTTTTTGTCTCGGCCATGGGCGTGGGCCTTATCTTCCACGGCACGGTGGAATTCCTCCAGTCGTACGGCGTGCTCCTCAATGCGGTGGCGAAGTAGGCACGTTCTTGGCGGTCGTTGATCTAATCCATAGCTTTCCCGCCCCGTCACGATCAAAACAGCCTTTAAGCGGTTCATCAAAAATCTTCAGCATTGAGTTCGGCCCAACAGACAATTGACTGGTTTGAACTCACCATGAGCATTCTCAGACAAAAAAAAGCCCCGCTACCGAATGCGGTGCGGGGCAAAGAATTGGTTGGTTGCGGCCAACCAAAGGAGCACGGTGAAAAGCGTTTACGAGTCAGGGTCAGATGCAATCCTGTGCAGCGCGTTGAAAACTCGAAGGCAGCAAGTTCGAAGCCAGCAGATGCCGCTCGTAGATGAACACCTTGCCGCCGTTCCCGGCCTTGTAGGCTTCCAGTACGTTATCCGTCGAGATTTTGCTCGGCACCACGATCCGGTAGCTGCGCTGGGTCTGCGAGACAGTCGGGGTCAACGCATTGCCCTGCAATTTCGGCACGACGCAGTCAGCGTATTGAGCTGGGGTCTTGCTGGTCTGCAAGGTCAGCGTCGGATCGTTCGGCGCCGACGCACAACCGGCGAGCAACAAAGAGGCAAACGCCATGACGGGTACGAATAAACGGCGCATCGGGCTCATCCTGAAAATAAAAGGTTCAGTTCATCCAGCAACGGAACAGCCTCAAGGGCGCCGCCATTGCCATCGGGTCAATGTCTCATCGCCTGAATTTCTTGAGCGGCGTGTTCGATGGACGCGATTTTCCGACTATTTCCGACAAATCAGAACTTGCGTTTCGTAATGGTCACTATTACTTCTAACAATAGTTGTGCGCCGGGCAGACGAATGCGCACTCAATCACAACTGGAAAAGATTGATGAGGATCTCTCCTTGAGAACTTTTGACCTGATTCGCGATGCCGTTTTGCCCGACTTCCGTGACCGGGTGGCCGACTACCTGATCCAGTACGAAAGCGTTCTGTTGGGCGAAAACGCGTCCGACCCGGAGCTTGTCCGAGACACCGCCCATCAGTTGCGCGGTTATTTACGCGGGTTGAACACCATGCGGGTGTTGGGCATGGCGGATTGGGAGGAGCTGGATCGCAGGGTGGTGAATACGTGGCTTCAGCAACTGGACAAACACGGGCTCGAATAGCGACATTAAAACAGCGCAGCTCCGTATAGCTGCTCTAACGCTTCGCATCCAGCACTAATGGGTGCCATACCAAGAAGGCAGAGCACCCCGATTGAACATCGATACCCGCATCAAATTCCGTCATCTGGTGTGTTTTCTCGAGGTGGCGCGCCAGGGCAGCCTCGCACGTGCTTGCGTCAAGTTGGCAATCAGCCAACCGGCACTGTCCAAGACGCTAAAGGAACTGGAAACCCTGCTGGAAGCCACACTGTTTGAACGGGGTAAAAAAGGCTCGACGCTGACCGAATCCGGCGTGGCTTTTTGCGATACGCAGGACCGAGTGTGCAATCGCTGCGCGAAGGGGTTAACAGTTTGCGCTCCGGTGTACATGAGCCCATTACCGTGCAGCTCGGCGTACTGTCCACTGTCGAAAGTCAGTTGGTGCCTGAAGTTGTCTGCCGTTTACACGACCGCCACCCCGCATTGGTGGTCAGTGTCGTGACCGGGCCAAGTGCCTATTTGCTGTCCCGACTGCGTGTCGGTGAACTGGATCTGGTGGTGGGCAGAATGACCGATAGCCCCTTTATTTCCGGGCTGGCGTTCGAACATCTCTACAGCGAGTCCATGACCCTGGTGGTTCGCACTGGCCATCCGGTGCTCGCCGATCCAGCAGGGCATCAAAACCTCGAACGCTATCCGCTGGTATTGCCGTCGGCGGGGACCACCATCCGCCAGTTCGCCGACAGTCTGTTTGTGCAACACGGGATAACGCCTTCACGCCAACGCCTGGAAACCTTGTCGATAGCCCTGAGCCGGCGCTACGTACAATGCAGTCAGGCCATCTGGGTCGCACCACTTGATGCGGTCAGGCAGGATTTGCGGCAAGGAGAGTTGGCGGAGCTGGATCTGGGGATGCGTGAGCCAGGCGGTTCCGTGGGGCTATGCACAAACCCTGCGTTGCCGGTGACACCCGCGGCGCAATGGTGCGTGGAGGCCTTGCGCGAGGTTGGCCAGGAATATCGTGACGGAGAATATCCATAACCATTTGGACATGGATAAGGTCGTTTTTTTCAATTTTGGGTTGGGCCGCATCAGCGGAAACTGGGTGTCGAGTCGCTGCCAACGCAGTCTCTGCCTCCAACCATAACAATAGGAAAAACGACATGTCTGATGCGCATGACAGCCGCTTCGTCATCCGTGACCGTAATTGGCATCCCAAAGCCCTGACACCGGACTACAAGACATCCATCCTGCGATCTCCCCGTCAGGCACTGGTGAGCATCCCCCAGTCATTATCCGAAACCAGCGGCCCGGATTTTTCCCATCTGAAGCTGGGTCAGCACGATAACGATCTGCTGTTGAACTTCAATCATGGTGGCCTGCCGATCGGAGAGCGAATCATCGTCGCAGGTCGAGTGTGTGATCAGTACGGCAAGCCAATCCCTCACACGTTGGTGGAGATGTGGCAGGCCAATGCCGGCGGCCGTTATCGGCATAAAAAAGACAGTTACCTGGCCCCCCTTGACCCGAATTTCGGCGGGGTTGGCCGAGCGTTGACGGACCGCGATGGCAACTACAGTTTCCGCACCGTCAAACCCGGCCCCTACCCATGGCGCAACGGCCCCAACGATTGGCGACCGGCCCATATCCACGTCTCCATCAGTGGCCCGTCAATTGCCACGCGTTTGATTACTCAGCTGTATTTCGAAGGTGATCCGCTCATCCCGATGTGCCCCATCGTCAAGTCGATTTCGAATCAGGAAGCGGTGCAGAGTTTGATCGCCAAGCTGGATATGAGCATGGCCAATCCAATGGATTGCCTGGCTTATCGTTTTGATATCGTCCTGCGCGGCCAGCGCAAGACCCACTTCGAAAACCGCTGAGGAGGCCTGCACATGCCCGTTCAACTTCTGCCTGAAACCCCGTCGCAAACGGCCGGCCCTTATGTCCATATCGGCTTGGCGCTGGAGGCTGCCGGTAACGCGCCGCGCGAACAGGAAATCTGGAACCACATGGCTAAACCTGACGCGCCAGGTGAGCACGTTTTATTGATGGGCCAGGTGTATGACGGCAACGGCCACCTGATTCGTGACGCGTTTCTGGAGTTCTGGCAGGCGAATCACGAAGGCGACTTCGACACGGCTTACGACCTGGAAAAACCCTTCAACTGTTTTGGCCGCACCGCCACGACAGATATCGGTGAATGGACGATCAAAACCATCAAGCCGGGCACGCTGAAAAATGCCTCAGGCGTTGCCATGGCCGCGCATATCAACGTGGCGCTGTTTGCCCGGGGTATCAACATCCACTTGCAGACCCGCCTGTACTTCGACGATGAACCCGAGGCGAATGCCGTGGACCCCGTATTGAATCTGATCGAACAACCCCATCGGCGCGAATCCCTGATTGCCAGGCGCTGTACCGTTGATGGCAAGTTGGCCTACCGCTTCGACATTCATGTGCAAGGCGAATCGGAAACGGTGTTCTTCGACTTCTAACGATGCAGGCACGGTGTTGAGATGCAAACGCTCAACACCGTGGGCATTTTCCCCTGTTCATGCTCGCTGCAACACCGACTCACCCGCCTTCGGTGGCAATCGCCGGTTGTCCAGCAAAGCAATCGCTGCAATCACCGCCACACACAGGAACGTCAGCTGAAAGTCGACCGTCTCTGCGTGGCCGTTATTGCCATGAATGCTCATCGCGAGCCGTAGCAGCAACGCGCCCGTGGCAACCCCCATCGCCATGCTCAGTTGGAAAAACATACTGAACAGGGTCGACGCATCGCTCATCTGCTCCTTTGGGACATCGGCAAAACCCAACGTGTTGAACGCGGTGAATTGCATGGACCGTGACAAGCCACCGACAAACAGAATGAACAAGACCAACGCCCAACTCATGCGCTCATCCAGCAACGCACAGGCCGCAATGGCCATTACGCCGAGGATGCCGTTGATCATCAGCACCGGGCGAAATCCGAAGCGTTGCATCACCCTCGTGGTGAACGGCTTCATGGCCAGATTGCCCGCAAAGACAGCCAACACCAGTAACCCCGCATCCAACGCAGAAAGACCGAAGGCCAGTTGAAACATCAGCGGCAGGAGAAACGGCAAGGTGCTGATGGCGATCCGAAAAATCGACCCGCCACATAGACAGACACTGAAGGTGCGGACTCCCAAGACATCCAGCGCCAGTAACGGTTGGTCCTGCCGACGCAGATGTCGCCAGGCTAAAACACCGAGCATCACGCCTGCGCAACCGAGTGACAGTGCCGGCCACACATTGGCACGGCTTTGCCCCAGCAGCTCGACGCCAAACAGCAGCGCGGCGCTGGCGCCAGCAACGAGCAGAAAACCACTGAAATCGAATGTCCGGGCAATGACAGGGTCTCGCTTGGGAATCAAGACGAGCGCGGCAATCATGGCCAACACGCCCAGCGGAAGATTGAGGTAGAAAATCCACGGCCAGGAAGCGTGGGTGACGATGAAACCACCTAACGGGGGACCGAGAACCGGAGCCACCAGACCGGGCCAGGTAATCACAGAGATAGCCCGCACGAGGTCTTTCTTCTCGGTCGTACGAAGCACTGCCAGGCGCCCGACCGGTACCATCATCGCTCCGCTGATTCCCTGCAGCACGCGCGCGGCGACAAAGGTTGGCAGGCTGTCACTCAACCCACACAGCAATGAAGACAGACAAAACAGCACGATCGCCGAACTGAATATAAAGCGTGAACCGAAGCGATCAGCCAGCCAGCCGCTGATGGGGATGAACACCGCAACCGCGAGCATATAGACGCTCATGCCAATGTTCACATCCACCGCCGGCACACCAAACGTCCTGGCCATGTCAGGCAGCGCGGTCGCGATCACGGTGGCGTCGAGATTCTCCATAAAGAACGTGACCGCTACCAACAGGGCAATCAACGTTGAGCGGCGTTGAGACATCGGTCATCCCGGATCAGCCAAGGCATTGGCCGACACTTTACTATCGAAAACGAATGAAAGTCGAAAGGCCCTTAGGGCAAGGTTACCCCCACCCATGAGCCTCCTCGATAAAATGCAGCACCGCACTGGAACGCTCGTCAATTCGGGAAATCAGCGACAGTTCACTGACCATTTCCGGCTGATCCAGCGGCACTATCCGTATACCAGGCATGGTTAACCGGGTCATGGTTTCCGGCACGATGCTCAGGCCGATGCCAGCTGCGACCAATCCAGGAATACTCATCAGCGACGGTACGTACATGATGTTTTTGGGATGCAGTTGATTTTGCCGGCAGGCCTGGAGTGTGTGAGACGTCAGGCCAATGCCGGCAACGTCCTGAAGAAATACGAACTTCTCGTGCCGCAATGTCGCGAGTTCACCGGTAAAATTTTCCGCCAGTTCATGGTTGTCCGGGATCAACAGAACGAGCCTGGACTGGCTGAAATGGTGGGTGCGCAACCGGTCGGGCAGGTGATCCTTGAACACCCTGGCAAAGGCCAGGTCGAGTTTATGATCGAGCAACATGTCGAACTGCATACGAATACCCGCATCCACCAGCGACACTTTGACCTCGGGAAACGAGCTGAAGTAATGGCGCAGCAGTTGCGGCAAATTGGCCTCGAACAACGCCGAGTGGTAACCGATGTTGATCTCGCCCACTTCTCCACGCCGGGCACGTCGCGCCGCTGCCGCCGCCAGTTCACTGGAATCGATGGATTGGCGCGCGTGAGGCAGAAACGCCTCGCCAGCAGCCGTCAACGTCACACCGCGATTTTCCCGGCGAAACAGTGCCAGGCCCAGTTCGGACTCAAGCGTGCGCATCAATTGGCTGAGTGCCGGTTGGGCAATGCCCAACTGCTCGGCAGCCCGGCTGAAGTGTTGCAGGTCGGCCGCCACGACAAAGGCTTTCAGGTGACGCAGTTCCATAAGGCTTATCCATAAGGCTGGCTTATTAATTTATCTGGATTTCGATAATTATTCTGCAAGCAGGATGCGCTAACGTCTACTCACTTCGACGCGTCCTGCCAAAGCCTTTGCCCGAGCAGGATCGTGTGGGTAATCCATAACCATAAAAACAATGACGAGCACCTCTATGAGCACGACCAGTAACGAGACTCATGATTTGCGCATGCCTCGCAAAGCAGTGACCGCCGCGACCATTGGCACCGCCCTGGAATGGTTTGACTTCACGCTGTATGGCGCGGTGTCGGCGACCATTTTGCCCAAGTTGTTCTTCCCGGCCATGGAGCCGACCGCGGGGCTGCTGGCTTCGCTGGCGACGTTCGGCGTTGGCCTGGCAGCGCGGCCACTGGGTGCCATCACCTGCGGTTACCTGGGTGACAAACTCGGTCGACGCAACCTGATGCTGGCTACAGTGACCATGATGGGGTTGGCGTCGGTATTGATGGGCCTGTTGCCTACTTATGGCCAGGTGGGTATCTGGGCGCCGATCCTGCTGGTGCTGCTGCGGATCATTCAAGGCTTCGCGTTGGGCGGTGAGTCCACCGGGGCGCAACTGATGGCCCTGGAGCACGCATCCCCCGAACGCCGAGGGCGTTATTCCGGCATGCTCGGGTTGTGTTCACCGCTCAGCCAGATATTGGCCAACGGCGTGTTGATGGGCCTGGCAGCGACGCTTTCAAGTGAGCAGTTTGAAAGTTTTGGCTGGCGAATCCCCTTCTTGCTGAGTTTCGTACTGGTGGTGGTCGCGATTTTCATCCGGTTGAAGGTCGATGAAACCCCGGCGTTCGTGGCTCTGAAAAAGACGCCAGCGAAGAAAGAAAAAAGCCCGCTCAAATCCGCACTGGGCAGCCACTACAAAACCATCCTGCGCTTGATGCTGTTTTTCTGCTCGCCCGCTGCGCTGTTCTATTTGATCGTGATTTTTTCCCTGAGCTACCTGACCAAGCATCTGGGCATGAGCCAATCGATGGGCTTCATGTCCCTCATGGTCGCCAACGTCTGCGCGATTTTCGGTGCGCTAGCCGGTGGTTATCTGTCGGATCGCTGGGGCCGTAAAAAGGCGCTGGCCCTG
Organism: Pseudomonas sp. S2_F03; assembly: GCF_054668335.1. Lineage (NCBI taxonomy): Bacteria > Pseudomonadati > Pseudomonadota > Gammaproteobacteria > Pseudomonadales > Pseudomonadaceae > Pseudomonas > Pseudomonas sp. S2_F03. The sequence goes on from NZ_CP162759.1 coordinate 476,979, forward strand.
GGCTCGTGCATGACCTTGCTGATCCTGTTCGTCTACTTCCCGATCCTCAACACGCAAAACGTCACCGCGATCATGGCGATCATGGGTCTGTTTTTGGGCTTTACCCAGTTCCAGAGCGGCATCCAGCCGGTGGCATTCGCCGAAGCATTCCCGACCCAGGTCCGTTACTCCGGCTCCGCCCTGGCCTACACCGGCGCCAACCTGGTGATCGGTGGCCCGATGCCGATGATCGCGGTCTGGCTGATGAGCCAGTCGAACAACTCGCCGTGGCCATTGGTGACGCTGTGCGCCGTGATCAACCTGATCTCGCTGGCAATGATCGTCATCGGCCCTGAAACCCGCGGCGTCGACCTCAATGCCGTCGCCGCATCAGACGCTGTCGATACCACTTCTGCCGTCATTCTTTCCAAATAACGCACCAGGACGACCATGAACCGCACCGTCTTCATCCTTAACGGCCCTAACTTGAACTTGCTGGGTCGTCGTGAGCCGCACATTTACGGGCACACCACGCTCGATCAAATCCGGCAACGTACAGAAATGCTGGCCGAGGAACTTGGCCTGGTATGCGACTTTCGCCAGACCAACCACGAGGGCGTAATGGTCGACTGGATTCAGGAGGCCTTCGAGCAAGGCGCGGCCTTGATCATCAACCCGGCCGGCTTTTCGTTTCACTCGATTCCGGTGCTGGACGCCCTGAAGTTGATCGACGCACCACTGATTGAACTGCACCTGTCGAACATCCATGCACGGGACGAACTGCATCGCCACTCAATCATGTCTGGCGTAGTGAACGCGGTGATTTGCGGCATGGGTGCGGACGGTTATCCCCTCGCACTCCGCGCCATTAATGACCTGCTGCGTCGCTAGTTGCCCACGACCCGACACACCTGATCGCTAGACGCTTACACGGCGGCCTCCCGGCTGATGGTTGCCAGGGCCGCCTGCGCCTGAAATTCAGGTGTGGGCCACAAAAACCGCCAAAAAAAATAATAATTCACTGCGAGAAAACCACCATGCGCCACACTATTTTTCGCTGCAACGTACCTGCTCATTACTCATTGATCAGCCTGACCCTGGCACTCAGCGCCGGCTCGGCAGCAGTCGTTCATGCCGACGAAAATAGCGGTTTTGTCGAGGGTGCTACCGCTACCCTCAATCTGCGCAACGCCTACATCAATCGCAACTTCGTCAATCCCGCCTACCCAAACAGGGCCGCGCCACAGAACAAAGCCGAGGAGTGGACGCAAAACTTTATCCTCGATGCCCGCTCCGGCTATACCCAAGGCCCCATAGGGTTCGGTGTCGATGTACTGGGGCTTTATTCGCAAAAGCTCGACGGGGGCAAAGGCACGGGCGGCACGCAGCTTCTGCCTATCCATGATGATGGGCGCCCCGCTGACAACTTTGGACGCCTGGGCGTTGCCGCCAAGGCCAAGGTCTCAAAAACGGTGGTCAAAGTCGGCGAATGGGTCAGTACGCTGCCCATCCTGCGTTCGGATGATGGCCGTTCCTTGCCGCAAACCTTTCGTGGCGCTCAGATCACCTCCCAGGAAATCGGCGGGCTGGCGTTGTATGGCGGTCAAATCAGGCAAAACAGCCCGCGCAACGACGCCAGCATGGAAGACATGTCCATGAACGGCAAAGCGGCGTTCACTTCCAACCGTTTTAACTTCGGCGGCGGTGAATACACCTTCAACGACAAGCGCACTACGGTTGGGCTCTGGTACGACGAACTCAAGGACATCTATCAGCAACAATACTTCAGCCTCAATCACAGCCAACCTGTGGGTGACTGGACACTGGGCGCCAATCTGGGCTTTTTCACCGGCAAGGAAAACGGGGCCAGCCTGGCCGGGGACATGGACAACAAAACAATGTTTGGCCTGTTATCTGCAAAGCTGGGAGGCAGTACGTTTTATGTAGGCTTGCAAAAACTGACCGGAGATACCGCGTGGATGCGAGTCAATGGTGCCAGTGGCGGCACGCTGGCGAACGACAGTTACAACTCCAGCTACGATAACGCCCAAGAGCATTCCTGGCAGGTTCGTCACGATTTCAATTTCGCCACCGTCGGCATCCCCGGACTCACCATGATGAATCGTTATTTGAGTGGCGATAACGTGCACACGGGTGCTTTCACCGATGGCAAGGAATGGGGTCGGGAGTCGGAACTGGCCTATGTCATTCAGTCTGGAGCCTTGAAAAACCTGAGCGTCAAATGGCGAAATTCCAGTATCCGGAAAAGTTTCAGCACCAATGAATTTGACGAAAACCGGCTCTTTGTCAGCTACCCGATATCGTTGTTGTAAGGCGACTCACATAAACGCGCTGCAACTGACCGTTTTGGCAAGCCAAACCCGCCAAGAGCAGCCGTTTCAGGTGCAAAGATAAATCCATCCCTGATAAATCCCGATGAAAACGGGATTTATCTCAGCCATCAATATTTGATGTCTCGAGCCGTGCGGCGCGTGTCCTGTTTGCTGCTGCGCTTGTCCTGGCGACAGTTTGCATTGCTCTTGTCATTGTCCTTGCGGCAATCATATTTGGTTTGCCGTGCATCGGAGCGCCCTGTCTGCCTGGTATCCCGCGCTTCGCGCCGTTGCTCTCCCTGTTCAGTTGCGTACGCGGGCGCCGACACCCACTGCACACCAGCGGCGACGACCAGTGTCGCCAGGGCCATCAAGCAGTGCTTGCGAATCATGATGTTCCTCCAATTCAAAAACACTCGGTCGTCTCGCTCGCCAATCAGTCCGCTCGCCGAGGATGTCCAGGGGAAAGTCTTCTTGCATCCTTCATTCTCAACCACCCAACCGGTGTAGCACCTGAAATCCGACGATAGGACCACTTAGACCGTCCCGCAAGGCGAGACGGTCGTTGATAGCCGCCAAAATCAAGCGTTACGCTCAGTGTTCCTCGCCCTCGCGGACGACCCAATCCACCGCATACGTCGCCAGGTAGCTGTTGACGGCAGTGCCTATCGTGGGGAAAAACGCGGTGGCGCCAAACTGCGTGAAAATCCCGAATCGCTTCAGTTTGTCCTGGACCGGGTCTTTCATCTCGGCAAAACACAACTCGATGCTCGCGTTGCGCAAGGTTTCGTCCAATTCCGCCAACATATCGGCAGACGTCACGTCCACACTGGTCATCGGTTCTGCCGCAATGACAATCCAGCGCACCGGCGTCGGCGACGTCGCCACCGCGTCCAGCACCCGTTCATTGAACAACTCGGCGTTGGCGAAAAACAAAGGCGCATCCCAGCGGAACAAGACCAGGCCGGGGATGAGTCGCGCATCGGGAAAGCGCGTGATGTCATGGTAGCCCTGAACCTCATCGGCACGCCCCAGCACGGCTGAGTACGGGCGCCAGGCGTCCCACAGGAATTCAATCACCGCGAGCAGGATGGCCAGGCCGATACCCTCAATGGCGCCGAACACAGCAACGCCGACGGTGCAGGCGATGGACAGCCAGAACTCCCAGGGCTGAATGCGGTAGATACGGCGCAGGTCAGCGACCTCGATCAAGCCGATGGCCGATGCAATCACCACCGCGGCCAGCGCGCTGTTGGGCAAGTCCTGCAACAGGTTCGGCGCCACCATCAGCAGCAAGGCCACAGCCAGCGCTCCGACGACCCCGGATAATTGGGTTTTAGCGCCGGCGGCCTCGGCTACGGGTGTGCGTGACGAACTGCTGCTGATGGGAAAGCCCTGGAAAAACCCCGCCGCCAGATTGGCAACGCCGAGCCCGACCATCTCCTGGTTCGGGTCAACGTAGTACGCGAGCGCGCCGCATAGACGCGCGACAGCACGCTAGTGTCAGCAAACGAAACCATCGCCACGGCAAAGCCACCGATCACGATCGGGACTATATCGGCCTGGGTGATCCAGGGAATGGCAAACGCCGGCATGCCTTGTGGAAGCGTGCCGAGGACCGATTACGCCGTATTTCGTGCCAAGCTCCAGCACACCGACCACGATGGTTGCGCCGGCCACGGCGATCAAAATACCCGGAATGCGTTTGTGCCCCTTGAGCAACAGGATCACCACCAACGTGGCGACGCCGACCGCGAACGTGATCCAGTTGCTTTTTCCTCCATCACCCCGGAGGCGATCGCCCACAGGTTCCTCAGAGGCCCGGCGGACTCGATCTTGAAACCGAAGACTTTCGGCAGTTGGCTGATCAATACGGTCAGTGCGATACCGTTCATGTACCCGTAGCGGATCGGTTTGGAGAGCAGCTCCGTGATGAAGCCCAGGCGCGCTATGCCCGCCAGGATACAGACCAGCCCCGACACAATCGCCATCATTCCCGCCAGGGCGACGGCCCGATACGGGTCGCCGCCCGACAGCGGCAGGATGACAGCAAGGATGACCGCGGCCAGCGAGGAATCCGGTCCCAGCACCAGAATCCGGCTGGGGCCGAACAACGCATAGGCGAGCAGTGGAATGATCGTCGCGTAGAGGCCATAGATGCCCGGGACGCCCGAGGCCACAGCGTAAGCAATACCCACCGGCACCAGCATGGTGGTCAGCACGAGCCCGGCGACGATGTCATTTCGCAGCCAGGCTATTTGATAGTGGCGCAGCGTGTTCAGCCCCGGCAGCCAGCGGATCCAGGCGCTCTGATTGGCGCCTGCTTCCCGACGGGCAATACGACCCGGTTCCGGGGTGGAAGGTGAAGAGTTCGAATCGCTCATAGAACTGTAACCCCTTGGTGTACAGCACAATTTGGCTTAGTGGGCAGCCGCGGATTGGCCGTGCCCGCCTCTCGTCTTCATCCGCCGAGTGCGATGATCGCAGCGATCAGCAATGCGCCAGTGACCGCCAGCGCAATCCCGCCTTGCCACGGCTTTGCGCCTGCGTACCGCGCCAATATCCAACCCGCGATGAACAGCACCACGAGCCCGATCAAATTGGATAAACGAACGGCGAGCGCCGTCTGTTCGAGTAACAGGAAAGGTATGACGAGTGGAAAGGTCGATAACACCACCAGCAGAAAAACGCCCAATGCCCCCTTGAAATCTTCCCAGCCGAGGCCCGACTGCACTGTCGTGGCCGGGTACTCGACCAGGCGGCTGCGTAACAATTCAAGGGTCTCTGTCTTGGCGGCTGCCGCCACGTGCGACGGTAATGCCCCCGCCACCAGCGCCTGCCCGGTGGCCGCGTCCGCCCTGGCGAGTTTTTCGAATAACGTGCTTTTGCGCGTGCGGTCGACCAATGCCCTGAGTAGATACATCACCCCGTCGGCGAGCCCCCAGGCAAGATTGCAACCGAGCGCGGCGAACATCATCGTACGTTCGGCCTCCTGGCCCGAGGTCGCCACGCTGATCGTCCCCGTGAACGTCATCGCCATGAGCAGGCCGAAGATCACCTCGGTGACGCGGTCGACGGGGTCGAGAATCCGCGCCCGCTTCTGTTCTACGGGGGTTGGCATACGTCCTTCCTCGCTGAAAAGTACCTGCGGGGTGCAAACTTCCTGGGCCAGAGCACCACGCGTTCGGGCGGAGCTCCTTTCGATTTCACTTCATTGTAGTGACAAAAATAATTGTCGCCGCCATCGTGCGCGAATCTCCAATGGCGGCATGCTTGCCTGATATCGATCAGTCAAGAAACGACACCCTGCGTAGCAGAATGCAACTACACCGTGCGCCCTCCATTGCACTATTGTTCGATGTCCTCTCTGCCAGTGTCCCAACATGCGAAGAAACTGTCCCGCCAAGCCCATGGCATTCCGCCCGCACTACCTACTATAGGACCGGTACCTCTGCCCCGCTGGCAGGGGCCAGTTACTTATGCCGGATGCACACATTTGCGCACCGCTGTACAAGCCCGGATTGGAGACAACAATGACAACAGTCGCCACAACCCAAGACACTCCTTCACCACTTCCCCACTCGGCACCCGCCATTATTCGGTCGTCAGTGCGTCAGCATTCGATCAAGGTGGAGATTTGCTCCCCCGCCATCGGTGCCGAACTGAGCAACATCAACCTGGCCGACGCTACCCGGGATCCCGAACTGATCGCACAAATCCGGGCGCTGTGGTTGAAGCACAAAGTGCTGTTCTTTCGCGATCAGGACATTTCTCCCCTGGAGCAACAGCACTTCGCAGCGCAATTCGGCGAACTGGAAGGTCATCCCCTGGCGCCGAGCCATCCGGAGGCGGACAAGCTGCTGATGCTTTATCGCAACCTTGACCCGAACAAGCCCAAGAGCTTTGTCGAAAAGGCCAGCCGAGAAAACCTCTGGCACACGGATGTCACCTTCAAGCCAGCGCCGCCTCGCGGAGCGATATTGCGCTGCGAGCAGGGCCCTGAATCCGGCGGCGACACCCTGTTCTCCAACATGGTCATGGCTTACGAAAACCTGCCCGAAGCGGTCAAACAACGGATCGAAGGTCTGTACGCAAAGCACAGTGCCGAGCATTCCTTTGGTGCCCAGTTGCCACGTGAACAACGTCACGCCATGGCCGTGAAGAATCCCGCTGCTGAACATCCTGTGGTGCTTGTTCATCCCGAAACAGGCGAAAAAGGTGCTGTTCGTCAACTCCGCGTTCACCACCCATTTCTCGAATTTCTTCAACTTCGAGGATATCCGCTACGGCCAGGACTTCATGCCCGAGGCTCATCACCTGATGAACTACCTGACGTCGCAGGCCGCGATTCCCGAGTACCAGGTACGTCTGAAGTGGCGAACCAACACGATTGCCATGTGGGACAACTTGCAAGTCCAGCATTACGCAGTTGCTGACTACGGCAATGCGCCAAGAAAGATGCTACGCGCGACTCTCGCGGGCACCCCGCTCACCTGATCCCGACACCCCCTTCAGAAAATCCGGAGCACCCGACCATCAGAGATGGTCGGGCGGCACTGGCTGCCGACGAATACTCGACCTGAACCGCATCAATGGAGAAAGACATGCTCTACGAACACGTCGACACCGCAGTCATCGATGGCGAATCGCTGCCGTGGATACCCTTTACGCCCTATGCGGAAAACGTCCTGCTGAAGTACTTCAAACTTGACCCGATCCGGGGTGAATGGATCGTCATGATGAAGGCACCGCTGGACATGCAACTGCCCAAGCATCACCACACCGGGACGGTGATGGTTTACACGATCGAAGGCCAGTGGAAATACAAGGAGCATGACTGGATCGCCGGCCCTGGCAGCATCGTGTACGAGACGGCGGCATCGACTCACACGCCTGAAGTCGTCAGCACGGGAAGCGCAGATGGGTATGTGCTCACGCTGGTTCACGTGACCGGCGATCTGGCGTTCCTGGACGGGAACGACAACATCGTCGCGCTCGAAAACTGGAAGTCCGGGTTGAAGCGTTATCTCGCCTGGTGCGAGCAACATGACATCGCGCCGAAAGACCTCACGGCATTCAACTGAGTAACAGGTATTGCCGCGAACATCGCGAATCGGGCGGGCGCGCCAAGGCGCTCGCCCTCATCGTTAGAACTGTTCGAGATACGTTAGGAGCAGTTCATTGACCTGTTCGGGGCTTTCTTCCGCGGCGCTATGACCCACGCCGGGTAACAGCACCTTGTTCTGCAGCCTGGGTAAATAAGTGTCGAGCTGGTCGTAGAGACCGCGGATTTCGACCGGTTCCAGTGAAGGGTCGGCAGCACCACCGATGAACAGGCTTGGCTGGCGCACCACCGCACCGTCGAGAAACGCGGTGATTTCCCAGTTCCGGTCGCGACAGCGGTAGTAGTTCAGGGCACCGCTAAACCCGGTGCGGGAATATTCGGCGACGTAGTAATCAAGCGCCCGCGCGCTCAGCCATGACGGGAACTCGCCCTTCGGTTCCGTGAAGGCGTTGAGAATGGGCTCACCTGGTTCGACGAACAGACGCCAGCGTTCAGCGCCGACAGCACTGCCGGAAATCGAATAGAAAACACTACGCAAGGTCTTGCGCGGGTCGCAGGCCAATTCGCGATCCGGCTTGTCGAGCTGCTGGAAATACAGGTGGTGATACACCCTGCCCTTGGCCATTGCCTGCAAAGCTACGGTCGGCTTGATCTTGCCACGCGGTGGCACCGGCGTATTGAGCATCACCAGGCCACGGAACAGATCCGGCCGCAGCATGGCCGCCGCCTGGGCCACCCAGGCACCCAAGTCGTGCCCAATGATCACCGCTGACGTTTCGCCCAGAGTCGCCATCAAGCCCACCATGTCGCCGACTGCCTGACTCATGTCATAGGCTTCGATGGCATCGGGTCGATCGGTTTGCCCAAACCCCCGCTGATCGGGGACCACGACTCGATACCCGGCCTCGACCAACGCCCCGATCTGGCGCCGCCACATGTACCAAAGATAAGGAAAACCGTGCAGCAGAATGACGAGCGGGCCCTGCCCCTCGTCGATGTAATGCATGCGAATACCGTTGAGTTCGGCAAAGCAGTGATTGAATGCATCGGGATCGTCGGCGTCCGATCGCTCTATTGCCACTTGCTTCTGACCGACGCGCATAGCGGGGCGCTTGTTCATTTATCTACCTCCATCCTTTTTTGGTTGTTGGCCTGAAGGTAGCCGTGACAAGGCGTCCTGCACTAAGCTGCGCAGGACACAATCTTGTGAAATTGGGACACGGGGACACATGTATACCCTGACGCGAAGTGCCAGCCTTACCGACTATGAGCAGGTTGCCCGTTCAGTGGGGCTCGATCCCTTTCGTATGCTGCGTTTGGCCAAGTTGCCGGCCAGTGTCCTCGACGATCCGAATATCATGATCAGCATCGATTCGGTGGGTTGGCTGCTGGAGGAATCAGCCCGCCTGTCCGGTCAGGAAGCCTTCGGGTTGTTGCTCGCGGAAACGCGACACCTGTCCAATTTCGGCATGCTGGCGTTGCTCATCCGCGAAGAACCAACACTTCGTGCCGCCTTGCAATCGTGTGCGCGGTACATGCGTCTGCATAACGCCGGGGTGCAGTTGCGACTTGAAGACGCAGGCGACCTGGTGCTGCTACATGTGGGTGTGAATATGCAGGGTGGGCACGGTGTCTGGCGCCAGGCTATCGAACAGTCGACAGGCATTGGCCTGCGGACGTTGAGCGTACTGACGCGCAATACGTTTCGCCCGGTCAGGGTCAGTTTTACTCACGAGCGCCCTTCCAGCCTTGAAGTGCACCAACGAGTGCTGGGTGCCGCTATCGAGTTTTCCCAGGAATTCAACGCCATTGTTTGCCGCGCGCGCGACCTGGACATGCCCATTCCCGCGGCTGACCCCGCGTTGCATCGCGAGGTGAAGCGAACGCTGGACATGCAATTGGCTAACCTGCGCGACGAACCGGCGCAGCGCGTACGCCAGATCGTCAAGATGCTGCTGCCAAGCGGACTGTGTTCTGTCGACGGGGTTGCCCAGCATCTTGGCATGCATCGACGCACCCTTAACCGACACCTGGCGACCGAGGGAGAGAGTGTCACAACGATCATCAATGCTGTGCGTGCTGAACTCGCCGAAGAGTATCTGGCTAACAGCAAACGCCGATTGTATGAAGTTGCCGAACTTCTCGGTTTTTCCTCTGCCGGTGATTTTTCACGCTGGTTTCGCAGTCAGTTTGGCAAGACACCTTCCGATTGGGCTGCCTGCTATCGAGAGAGCAAGGCAACACCACCGCTTTAACCCGCCTGCTGTGTCCCAATAAGCGAAGAAAATGTCCCGCCATGCCCATGGCGTGACTCTCGCGCTTCCTACTATGGGTCCTCGGTCCCTTCTCAACCGAGAGGGGCCAGTACGTGCGCCGGATACCCATCTCCCGCCTTGCCGCACCTGCAAAGACCGGATCAACAATAACAAGCGCCGCCGTCTATCAAGGCACGATTTCTCCTGCCTGCCCACGGCCCGGCCAAGAACCATCGAAATGGAGACGCAATGCGAGTCGAACAATTGACCTGTGCCATTGGCGCGGAACTGCACAACGTGAATCTGGGCGACGCAGTGCGCGACGACGGCTTGTTCAACGAAGTGTATGCGGCACTATTGAAATACAAGGTGCTGTTCCTGCGCGATCAGGATCTGGACAAGCTCTCACGCCGCGATCACGAAGCATTTGCCCTGCGCCTCGGCCAGCTCGAAACCCATCCGATGCTCCCCAGCCACCCGGAGGCCCCCGGTCTCGTGCAAATCTACAAGACCCCGGAGAATCCGGCAGATCGCTACGAGAATGCGTGGCACTGCGATGCCACCTGGCGGGAGGCGCCGCCGATGGGCGCTGTGTTGCGCTGTATCGAATGCCCACCCACCGGAGGCGACACCATGTGGGCCAACATGGTGATGGCCTATGAAAAACTGCCAATCGATGTGAAGCAGGAAATCGACAGCTTGATCGCCAGCCACAGCTTCAACGCTTCCTTCGCTGCCGCCATGCCGAAGGAAAAGCGCTTGGCGATGAAGGCACAATACCCCGATGCCGAGCATCCGGTAGTGCGTACCCATCCCGAAACCGGCGAAAAGGTGCTATTCGTCAATGCCTACGCGACGCACTTGGCCGAACTACCACAGCCAGGGACGCGTCCGTGTCGGCCAGGACTACAACCAAAAAGGCGTCGACCTGCTGAAGTACCTGATTAGCCAGGCCTACAACCCCGAGTACCAAGTCCGTTGGCGCTGGAAGCAAAACAGCGTGGCGATATGGGATAACCGTTGCACCCAGCACTATGCAGTGATGGACTATCCGCCCTGCCATCGCAAGATGGAGCGCGCGGCCATCATCGGCGACAAACCCTACTGACAAGTAAAGCGGCCCAGAGACGAGAGATGCTTCTGAGTGTCTACTTTGGGCCGACTATCGCCTTCTACGACAGGCAGAAAACGGCCAGAAAGCGTCGGTCGACAACGACAACTCTGGCTGTTTAAATTTGCGGCCTTCTCAATACAAGGTATCCCCCCTGAATGACTGATGCCTTCCAGGGCAGCTGCCTTTGCGGCGCCGTCAAGTATCGGGTCTTGTCACAACCTAAAGCGCTGTCTCACTGCCATTGCAGCCAATGCCGCAAAAGCCATGGGGCAGCCTTTGCCAGCTATGGCAGTGTGTTGCGCGATGATCTGCAACTTATTCAAGGCGCCGATAGCCTCAAGTCGTACCCGTCCTCTGAATCCGTACTTCGGCAATTTTGCCATCCAGTGCGGCTCGTCGCTGTTCTGGTCAGCGAGCCAAGGCGAATACTCTGACTGGATCTCGATAGCGCTAGGGACTTTGGATACAACACTGCCCTCGGCCAAACAAAAACACGTTCAGGTGATGTCCAAGGCTTCGTGGTACGAAATTCTGGATCAATGGCCGCAACACCAGTGATCGCAATGGGTCGGAAATGCTCTGTACCTCAAAGATCAAAGTGCCCTCAGGCAACGGCGACAGTGCAGCGTAGATCAATGCACTGTCGCCCCTCGGTCAGGCCTTGGTGCTGCGTACAACCGGCACCGCCACCACTGACTTCCTGGCCAGCAGATAGTAAAGAACACCCGGCACCACCAACCCGACGATCCAGGAAATATCCACCCCGCCGAGTTGCGCGACCATCGGCCCGGAGTAGAAATGCGTGTCGACAAAAGGCAGCTGGATCAATACGCCGCTGACGTACACGCTGATCCCCAACACGTTCCAGCGACCATAACGCCCCGCCGGGTCGGACAACGCCGGGATGTCGTAGCGCTCTTTATTGATGAAGTAGTAGTCCACCAGGTTGATCGCGCTCCACGGGGTGAAGAACGTCAGCAAGAACAGGATGAAGTACCTGAACGAATTCAGGAACGAAGTACTGGCTGACCAGTGCGAGCGTGGTGGACGCCGCGACGATCAGCAGCACAAACAGCATGCGCTGGCGGGCGGTGATTTCCAGGCGACTACGAAAACCGCTGATGATGGTGGCCACGCACATGAAGCTGCCATAGGCGTTGAGTGTGGACACGGTGACTTTGCCGAACACCACGCTCAGGTACAGCAACGATGCCATCACCCCGGTGCTGCCCAGGCCGACGATGGTCGCCACTTCGTGACCGCGGAAATTGGCGCCGGCCAACGCGGCGGCGAACACGCCGAGCACCATGGAAGCCTGGGCGCCGAATACGGTTCCCAGGCCGACGGCGGCGAAGGTTTTCCAGGACGACGTTTTGCTCGGCAAGTAGCGCGAGTAGTCGGCCACGTACGGGCCGAAGGCGATCTGCCAAGAGGCCGACAACGACACCGCCAGCAGGAATGTGCTCCAACCGAAGTAGCGGTTTTCCAGGAGCAGGCCGATGTCGTTGAGGGTCATCAACCGAGTAAACAGGTAAGCGAAGGCGATGATGCCGAGCACGCTCGCTACCCGTCCGACCAGGTGAATCACCCGGTAGCCGAAGATCGTCAGGAACGCGATGCAAGCAGCAAATATCAGGATGCCGGTGCTGTCACTGACACTGATCAACTGGGCAATCGCCTGCCCCGACAGGACCGCGCCGGTCGCGCTGAAACCGAGGTACATCAGGCACACCAGCACAATCGGGATCGCCGCGCCGTAGACCCCGAGTTGCACACGGCTGGAGATCATCTGCGGCAGCCCAAGCTTCGGTCCCTGAGCGGCGTGCAAGGCGACGACGGCACCGCCGAGCAATTGGCCGATCAGCAAGCCGATCAATGACCAGAACACATCACCGCCCAACACCACGGCCAGCGCCCCGGTGACAATCGCGGTGATTTGCAGGTTGGCACCCAGCCACAGGGTGAACTGGCTGTAGAGGCTGCCGATGACGCTCGGCCTCGAGATGTAATCGATCGAGCGTGTCTCGATCAGGGGACTTCGTTGCTGACTATCGCGGACCTGGGTCATTATTTTTATTCTCTTCAAAGGTAGAAGGCATCCACACAATCCAATGTGGGCATGGGTAATGCCGAACAGCTAAGCCATGACGCGATCCGTAGCAGCTGGCGAAGCCTGCGTCCGGCTGCGAAGCAGTCGTGAAATCAGACGATGCGGTGTTTCAGGAAGAACGCAAACTCAAGATTAACGACTGCTTCGCAGCCGGACGCAGGCTTCGCCAGCTGCTACAGAAAATTGCGTTACAGCAAAAACTGCTTAGCTGATCGGCATTAGCCGGCATGGGCTATTTTTGTTGTTCGGTCATGGCCACTTGTCCCGCGAACGGCGCCTTGGCCCACACCACCTTGCCGCCGACTACCGTCATCAGCACCGAGTTACGGGCCAACTCGTCCTCGGGCACTTGCATGAAGTTTTTGTCGAGCACGATCACGTCAGCAAACTTGCCGACCTCGACCGAACCCACGACTTTCTCCAGTTTCAGTTGCTCGGCGGCGTTGACCGTGATGGTGCGCAGCACTTCGGTACGCGACAGCGCCGGGTCGGCGTTCAGTCGGCCGGCGTACTTGGGGCCATAGCTGTGCGGGTTCAGCGGGTCGCCTGAACGGGTGACACCGATCTTCAGCGCCAGGAACTCATCGAGCGGGTCAACCGGCCAGTCGCTGCCATACGCCACACGGCCGCCAGCGCGGGCGATGCTGCCCGATCGGCTCCATGCGGGCAAAGCGCACAGGGCCGAGGTGATCGCTGGTGCCATCGACTGTGACGGCGCCGCCGCGCCCATTGAAAGGACATGTTGGCGGTCACGTCGAGCGCCTTGAAACGCCCATAATCGGCGGGGTCCACGGACTCGTTATGAGTAATGGCCGGGCGAAAACCGTTGCCGGGCAACTGCTGGCGCACGTACTCAATGCCGTCGAGCGAGTCACGCACGGCGCGGTCTCCGGTGGCGTGCAGATGCGGATCGAGACCGGCCTGCACGGCTTGCAACAGCAACGGTTTGAGCACTTGCGGCGGGAAATACAGCTCGCCGACGTTTTTGCCCGGCGCCCATTTCGGCATCTTGTCGGTGCCGGCGTTGTTCAGGTAGGGCGTCAGCATCGCACCGGTGTCCGCCGGGGCATTGATGATGCCGTCCATGAACAATTTGACGTGACGCATGCTCACACCCGGCGCGACGTTGGCTTCGCCCTGATCGTAGGTGGCGGCCATTGCCTTGGCCTCAGCGATGGTCTTGGCCGGATCCGCCGCTGCCGCAGCCGGGTCCAGTTTGATCGCCAGCAAGGCCCGCGCGGTCAGTTCACCCGACTGCTGCAACGAGGTGAACGCCTTGCCATTCTCCGGCCCCGACAAGGCATCGAAGAAACTGGTGATGCCCTGCTGGCGCATGGCATCGAGCGCGGCGCGGGTCTGGTTGAGTTTTTCTGCGTCGGTGGCGGGTGGCACCACGGCGGCCATGGCATCGGCAGCGCCGTCTTCGCAGATGCCGGTCGGGTTACCGGCGCTGTCGCGCACGTACTTGCCGTCACCTGGATTGGCCGTGTGCTTGTTGATGCCGGCGACCGCCAGGCCGCGAGAGTTGGTCAGCACGGTATGGAAATCGGTGGAGCGGACCTGGAATCGGCCGATCCGTCTTGAGTGCGTCCAGCGTCGACTTGTCAGGGTCACCGTCGAGGCCATCCATGCCCATGCGATCCCAGCTGCCCACTTCAAGCCAGACATCGGGGCCCTTGCCCTTGTCGGCATCCAGGCATGCCTGGATGGTTTCCTGGAACACCTTGCGGGTCATGGTCTGATATTTCAGGTCGCACAAGGTCATGGCGCGGCCGCCGTCCCCCGGGTGCATGTGCGCATCAATGAAGCCCGGCATCAGCATGCGCCCCGCCAGATCGATCAGCTGCGTTTGCTGGCCGATGTACGAGGCCGCCCCTTCGTCGTTACCGACATAGACAATCTTCCCGCCCGTGATGGCGATCGCTTGCTGCACCGAATTCTGCCCATCGACGGTGTAGACATAACCGTTGCGCATGACCATGTCGGCCGGATGGGAACCCTGCGTCTGGCACCCCACCAACGCCATACCGGACACTGCGGTTGTCGCCGCCATGGCGATAAAAAGCCTGGAAAATTTCAACTGCCTCACCTCTGTTTTTATAGTTTTCGAAGTGGCCCGAACAGCCTGCGCACAAGCCCTTGATATGCAGGGCATACCCTATAGCGCGCGGCGGTTATATGGACCTCTGCAAATGAGGAGGGGTCAGTGATTGATCAGGCGAAATCGGGGGGCGTCACGGTGATTCGCGGCGTGCCTGCACTGACAGGACAGACCCCAACTCGATCTTGCTCTTCACCCCGAGTTGCAAATAGCAGTTGCGCAGATAGGTGCGCACGGTCGAGGGGCTCAAGCCCAGGATCCTGGCAATTTCCTTGTAGGAGTGCCCGGCGGCGAACAGCATCGCCGCCGTTCGTTCGCGTGGGGCCAGTACTGCCCCGCGCGACTGCGCTTCGAGAGACAGAATGACGTGCTCGGCATTCGGGGTGAGGGTCAGCGCACACCGCCCGAGACGCATGACACACGGTGCCTTTTGCAGTTGCGCGATCACGGGCGCGGGCAGCATTGAACCGTGCCACCCCGCCACCTCGCGCTGAATGACAGCGCAGAGATTGGCGCCCACGTACAGCAGCGTGCCGTCCAGCCGTGCGACCCCGAAGTCGCTGGCGCCGTTACCGGTGTCGAAGCGGATCATGTCTTGCACCTGGAATCGCCATAACTGCAACAGGTGGTCGCAGAACGCTGAAAACAACGCGGCTTCACTGTCGTTGAATCCGGGGGCGTGTGCACCGCGATAGAGGCAGACAAAAACATCAAGCCGCTTTCGGGCAGCTCGGAAGGTGATGCACATCGGGTGGTAGAGATCGTGACGGCGAGCGAATGCGTCGACCTCTTCATCGGGATCGGTGAACCCGCTGTCGCGCACCACTTCGCCGGGCTGGTTCAAGGTGTCATGGGAAAACTTGTCGCTGCCCGCACCTCTTGTGCCATTCAGCAGCAAACGATTCAGGCAGGTCGATGCGCCCGTGCATCCAGCTTTTGGGCGCCACGTTGGCGTGCGACGTGGACATCTCGCCCCACCAGGCGGAAGCAAATGGCACCAGTTGGCGAAACGCTTGCAGCCCGTCTTCGATGAATTGCGAGGCACCGCGCTCCCGAGCCAGCCGCCCGAGGTGCAACACACAACGATTGAATGCCTTGAGCATCGCCATCGACGGTGTGCCGCCGAGCTCTACACCCTCCTCCATCATCTTGATCCCGTTGGTTTTTCGCCGACCATGCCACAGCGGTCGCGATGGCGTCCAGCAGCCCTGTATTCATGCGCCATCCGGCAACAGTGTTTGTCTTGCGAGCCGCTGTTTGGGGGTTGGACAAACCCCTAGCATCGTCCCTACCCGATGAGCATTCAGCCTGTGCTCACAGGTAGCAAAGGGATGATCAATCCGGTCATCCTCAAACGATACGGTGAACACCATGAACCTTTCGAAAATCGCAATCCTGCTGGCGTTTGCCAGTGCCGGAACACAGGCTTGGGCCGACGATAGCGCTTCAACTACCAGGCTCTCGGTTGAAACCTATACCTACGCCACTCAACTGGACATCAAACGGGTGATTAGCGTGAGCGACGTCGGAGACCAATGCGGCCCGGGTCCCGCGCAAATGACGTATGAAGACTCCCACGGTCAACAACACGTCCTTCAATATCTAGTGATGGGCACCGGGTGTTCAAACGGTTGAGTCAGGTGCAGGCGATGGAGGGTCGACACTCCATACCGACGGCACTGGCGACTATCTGCTGATTGCCGAGCCGACGATTTTTTCATCTGAGGCCAGCAGGACCGGAATGTAGTGTTTAAGAAACTCTACCCAGGTTTTTATTTTCGCATCGACGAACTTTCGTGACGGGTAAATGGCGAAGACATTCAGCTCTTCAAAGTGATACTCAGGCAGCACCCGCACCAACGTCCCCGCTTTCAAACCCTCTACCGCAGAAGCAATCGGTTGAATCCCGATGCCCATCCCTTGAGTAATGGCAACCGTCATCGCATCGGCCGTGTTGACGTGAAAGGGAGACAACGGCGTACTCACTGTCACCACGCCTTCAGGCCCTTCAAATACCCAGTTCTCAGTCGGCATCACCGTATTCACGATCCTCAGGCAATCATGTTCGCCCAGTGAGTCGGGCGTGTCGGGCACGCCGCGTTTTTTCAAGTACGCGGGCGAGGCGCACAGGATGCTGTAGGTAATGCCGAGCCGCTGCGCAACAAACCCGGAATCGGGCAGATCCCGCGCCAACACAATCGACATGTCATAGCCCTCCTCCAGCAAATCAGGCAGCCGATTGGTCAGGGTCAAATCGAACATCACCGATGGGTGGGTTTCTCTGTATTTGGCGATGGCGTTGATCACGTAGTGATTGCCAATGGCGGACATCGCATGAATCTTGAGGCGGCCCATGGGCCTGATTTTCGCCGTCCCGGCTTCCTCATCGGCATCACGCATCTCGTCGATGATCTTCTCGCAGCGTTGCAAATAGCGCAGCCCCGCCTCGGTCAGTGCCAGGCGCCGGGTCGTGCGGTTGATCAGGCGTGTCTGCAACCTTCAGCCTCCAGGCTGGAGACGGCTTTGGAAATATGGGTGGTCGTGGTGTCCAGCGTCTTGGCCGCCGCCGTAAAGCTGCCGCTTTGGGCAACGGCTATGAAACATCGCATGGTCTGGAAAACGTCCATCGTTTTCGCCTCGGCGCAAGATTGATGTGCAGGAATAATAGCGCCGGCCAGGCATCAGGCCGGCGCTTTGGCGTGCATTACTTTTGGCGCGGGATGAATCCGGGGACTCCCGTTTCAACGACCGAGTTGAAGCGCACCCGGGTCGTAATATCGTCCTGAATTTCACGCATGGCCCGATGCGGCAACGTGGAAAGATCAAAGTTTTCCTGGATATGGCTCAGTGTTGCAGAGGTGGTCAGAAACGCCACGCCACGCTGTACCGACCAGGCCAACGCGACTTGCGCCGGGGTTTTCTGCACGTGTTTGGCGATGCCGGTAATCACCGGGTCTTCGAGTACGGCGGGCTCCATGCCGTGGCCGAGTGGGGCAAACGCGAGGACGATAATTCCATGCTGCTTGCAAAACTCCAGCAGCTCCCATTCCGGCAGATACGGATGGGCTTCCACCTGCACCACGGCAGGTTTGATCCGCGCCACTTCGACAATCTTCTGAAGCGCCGGCAAGGTGATGTCGGACAAGCCGATGGTCTTGCAGCGTCCTTCATCCACCAGGCGTTCAAGGGCCTGCCAGGTTTCGATCAGCGTCACGCCCCCGTCATAAATGATGTGGCCGTAGATGTCCCTGGGTCCTGGTCATCGCCGGGCTGAAAGGCAAAAGGCGTATGGATCAGATAGCAATCGATGTAATCCACCTGAAGCCGTCGGCAACTGGCCTCGAACGCCGGCAATACGCGCTCCGGACGGTGGTTGGTGTTCCACAGCTTGGTGGTGATGAACAGGTCCTCGCGCCGGGCTTTGCCCGTGTCGAGGAACGCTTTGATCGCCACGCCCACGCCCTCCTCGTTTCGATAACGCTCGGCGCAATCGAAATGACGAAAGCCTGTTTCCAGCGCGTGAGTGACGGCTTGGGTGGTAACGCTGAGGTCCCGGAACAATGTGCCGAACCCAACGGCTGGCATCGCTACCGATCCATGATTGAGCGCAAATTTTGTTTCGCGAAGTTCATCGTGAAAGGCTTCATATGACATGTCTTGACTCCACTCTCTCTGGCCGCAGCCGTTACTGATATGAACGTTTCGGTGCTTCACGACTGGCCACCCGTTGCTCGAAAACGCCAACGGAATTGCCGCCGAGCGCCACAAACAACTGAACGGTGTCGAGGTACTGGGCGGTCTTCACCCGGATGTGCCCGAGCAACGCCTGCTCATAGGCGCGCTCTGCTTCCAGCACCTGGAGAATGCTGTTTTCGCCTTGGGCATACGCTTGCTGGTTCAAGCGAAAACTACTGTCGGCGGCACGTAAGGCGTCCTCCTGGGCCAGGTTTGCCTCGGCGTCATGGTTGATGGCTTGCAGCGTGTCGGCGACCTGACCGAACGATGTGATGACGGTTTGCTGGTAGTCAGCGAGCGACGCGTTGTAGCCGTCGACCGCCGCCTGGCGCTCAGCCTTGAGTGTGCCGCCATTGAAGATCGGCCCCGCCACCCCGGCGGCGAACCCCCACAGTGCGGCACCGCCATTACCGGATGCCGACTGCGCAAGAAACGCTGTCAGCTCCACATGGGGATAGAGGTTGGCGGTCGCGACACCGACGGCGGCGCTGGCCATGTGCAGTTGCGCTTCGGCTTGCAGCACGTCCGGCCGGGTGTGGGCCATTTCCGAGGGCAAACTGACCGGCACGCCCGACGGCAAGGCAAACTCGCCAAGGTCGAAGTCGGGTGCGATCCAGTCGGCCGGGCCTTTGCCCGTCAGAATCGACAACGCATGCCGGGCCGAATCGCGCTGTTGAGCTAGGGGCGGCAGCAGCGTGCGGTCCTGTGCAAGCCGGGTTTCGGCCAGCGACACGTCGATCTGCGTAGTGGCGCCATTGGCATGCGCCATGCGCACCAGTTCGAGGTTCTTGGTGTCATTGGCCAACAGTTTTTCCACGGCTTGCATCTGCGCGTTGGCAGAGGCCATCAACAAAGCCTGGCTGGCGACATTTCCCGTCAGGGTCAGGTACGCCGCTTCGTAGCGATGTTTCTGGAAGGCTGTCAGCGCTTCTTGTTGTTCGACCTGTCGCTTGTTACCGCCGAACACGTCCAGGTCAAAACCAACCCGTGGACCGATGGCATAGAAGTTGGAGACAACCGGCTCCGGCCCGTTGTGGGTGCGTACGCGACCGGCCTGAGCACCGAAATCGACCTGCGGATACAGCGCACCTTGCGCCGCCGCAACGGAGGACGCGGCCTGGCGGATCGTGGCATCGGCAGCCACAAGTTCAAGATTGCCGTCGATGGCCCGGCGCACCACCTGGTCGAGTTTTGGCGAGCGAAACGCAGACCACCAATCGCCAGTGACCTTCTTGCCCAGATCAATGTTGCCGCTCTGGCCAAGACGCTGCTCGGCCTGTTGGTCAAAGTGCTGCGACTGGCTGGGTGTCGGCATCTGATAATCAGGGCCAACCGCACAGGCGGACAGGAACATCAGCACCGACACTGCGCCAAACGTGGTTTTCAACGGCTGTGCATTGATGAAGCGCGCATTGGATTTCATGAGGCAAACTCCACGAAAACTAGTTGGTCGCAACGGGCTTGCGAAGAAAGATCACCAGTGGGCTCACCACCAGCATCGCGAACATCAAAATCTTGAATTGGTCGATCACGGCAATAAACGCCGCTTGCCCGGTGATCATTTCGTTAAGCCCCGCCAGTGCTTGCAGCGAGCCCGGTGCGGAATGCGCGACGGCGCCGTAGAGCGTGATATTGCTGGCCAGTGCCATGTGCATCGCGTGCATGTTGTTGAAGAAAAACAGCTGCACAATCGCAACACCCAGGGTGCTTCCGTACACGCGGGACAAATTGAAAAAACCGGTGCCTTCCGGGCGCAACGCGGGGTCGAGCGTGCTGAACGCGACCTTGGTCAACGACGGCATCAAGATGCCGATACCAATGCCCTGCACCGCCCCGGCCACCGCCACCGGCGACGCGTCCATCAGCGGCGAATAGCCGAGCATCATCCAGTTGGCATACGCCACGATGGCAACACCTGCCGCGACGAACAGCCGCCGGTCGAAACGCTCGGGCACCCGCCCCATCAGCAAAAACGCACCAACCAGTCCCATGCCACGCGGGATGGTCAGGGCACCGGTGGTGTCAGGCGGGTAGCCGAGAATTTCATCGAGCATCGGCGAGGTCAGTGCCATGGTCGACAACAGCACGAAACCCACGGCGAAAAAGATCACGGTCGACAGCATGAAATTGCGGTCGTTGAACAAGCGCTTGTTGAGGAAATGCACCTTCGCGGTCAGCACATGCACCACGAACAGGTAGAACCCCAGTGCACAGCCGATCGCTTCCAGCCAGATCTCGGGGGAGGCAAACCAGTCCAGGCGTTCACCGCGATCGAGCAACATCTGCAGGCTGATCAGCGACAGCGTGAAGGTGCCGAAACCAAAGAAATCGAACGTGGGACGTTTCTCGGCCTTTTTCTCGGCAAGCAGCAGCGCCATCACCAGGAAGATAAACGCCGACAGCGGCAGGCTGATGTAGAAGATCGGGCGCCAGTCGAAATGTTCGGCCACCCAGCCGCCGATGCTCGGGCCGCTGACGATGCCCAAGAGCACGATGGCGGTCCACGTCGCGCCAAACTTCGCGCGTTTCTCCAGTGGCAGCGTTTCCATGGCAATCGCCATCGACAGCGGCGCCAGCACGCCACTCGCCAGGCCCTCAATGATGCGCGCGCCGATGAATTCCAGCGGCGTCGTCGCCAGGGTCGCAAGCCATAAGCCCAGCATGAACATGACCAACGCGGTTTGGTAAACCCGCTTCAAGCCATAGCGCCCGGCGAGCCATTGAGCAATCGGCATCGTGATCGCGCTGGCGGCAAGGTACGAGGTGAAGATCCACCCAGCCTGGTCGTCGGTCATCGACATACTGCCCTGGATCAACCGGAGCACGGCATTGGGCAACGGCAGGTTGGCCGATTGCATATAAGTCGCAAGCAACGCGGCAAACCTTAACGCGCCCGCATTTTGAGGTCTGGCAGGAATGGCGTTCATCAGGAGGCACCTGCGGTCAACAATGCTTTGATTGGATACCACCACGACGTGCGATGCCCGGTATCGACCTTGACCGTGGCGCTGATCCCCGAGTAGAGCGGCATCTGCGGGTCGACCTCATCGAGTTCGAGGCGTACCGGTACCCGCTGCACCACTTTGACCCAGTTGCCGGTCGCGTTTTCGGGCGGCAGCAGTGCGAAATCCGAACCGGCGCCGGGGCTCATGCTGACCACGTGGGCTTTGAATTCGTGATCCGGATAGGTATCGATGCGGATCGTCGCACTCTGGCCCGGGCGCATGTGCGCCACCTGCGTTTCACGGAAATTGGCCTCGATCCACACCTGGCGATCAGACAGCAGCGCAAACGCCGGCGCACCGTTGTTCACATAGTTGCCAACCTGCAAATCGTCGACTTTGGCCACGATGCCATCGTCCGGTGCATACACCGTTGCGTAGGACAGATTGAGCTGCGTTTCATCAAGCTGCGCCTGGGCCTCGCGAACGGTCGGGTGGCTGTCGACGTTGATGTTCGGGTTGCCGTTCAAGGCAACCACCGTGCTCGCGATCTGCTGTTCGATGGAGACGATTCGTTGCCGTGACACTTTCAGGTCGGTGTCTGCACGTTCATAAAGGGACTTCGAAACGAACTCGGAAGCGACCAACGCCTTCTTGCGGCCAAACTCCTTTTGATCGAAATCGGCCGACTCTTTGGCCGATTGCAGTTCCGCCTGTTGCTGGCGGTAGCTGGCCTTGAGCCCATCGATGCGCAACCGGGCAACGCTCAACTGCGCTTGTGCGCGGTCAACGGAAATCTGCAATGGCTTGGGGTCGATGCGGAACAACACCTGGCCCTTGCGAACCGGCTGGTTGTCCTCGACTGCAATGTCGATCACCTGGCCGGACGTGCGCGCATTGATCGAGGCCTTCGCCACACGGGCGTAGGCGTTATCGGTCGACATGAAAGGCTGGCCGGCCATGTAGTGTGCGTAGCCAATCGCCGCAAAGAGCGCCGGCAGGCCCACCATCAGCAGGGGGCGCAGTGTCGCTTTAAGCAGTTTTTTGGCTGGCGTGCCTGTCGGGTTCGGCCCTGGGTGCTCAAAGGTTTGTGTCGCTGGAATGTCGAACTGTTTGGTCATGATCGAATACACCTTTAACCGGGAAGTCGGGGGCTAATACCCACAAAGAAACAGCCATGCCGTGCGCAGTCAGAAGGATCGCTCCGCCGCACCGTGTTTCGTCGCCGCAATACCCAGTTCGAGCTCCGCTACAACAAACCTTGAAATCAGGAACTTCTGGTTCCTTAATTTTGTGCGATGGTGTAAGAATATTCCTCGACCCACCTCCGCACAAGGATTTTGTACGCCATGGCACAAAAAAGATTACCGAAGCAAAAGTCCGGGGAAGACCCCGCGCCTATGACCCGCAGACCGCATTGCAGCAAGCGCTTGGTGTGTTCTGGAGTACCGGTTATGCCGCCGCTTCCCTGGACAGCATCGCCACCGCGGCCGGCATGAATCGCCCCAGCCTCTATGCCGCTTTCGGTGACAAACACGCGCTCTACATCAAAGCGCTTGAGCAATATTGGGAATTTGCCGCCGCCGCCATGCACGAGGCGTTGACGGACCAGCAACTGACCTTGCGTGAAGCGTTGATGCGTTTCTATGAAGGTCAGCTGTCGATCTACTTCTCGGGCGAAGGCCAACCCCGTGGCTGCTTTGCGATCGGCACCGCAACGACCGAAGCCGTGGAAGATTCTGAAATCCGTGAGGTGTTGTCAGATCGCCTGAGCCGACTCGATGCCGATCTCGAAGCACGCCTGCAAACCGCAATCACCACCGGAGAATTGAAAGACGACGTCGACCCGACAGCCCTCGCCGTCCTCGCCTCCTCCCTGCTGCACAGCATTTCGATACGGGCACGGGCGGGAAAATCCCGCGAAGAACTGACTGAACTGGCACGCAACGCAGTCAACGTGATCTGCGGTTGAGAGATTTTATGGCGGGCGAAAGACTCGAAGACATTCTGGCCGAACAGCTCGACGTGATTTTTTGCGGGATCAATCCGGGTTTGACGGCCGCCGCCCAAGGGCATCATTTTGCAGGCCGGGGCAATCGTTTCTGGCGCACCCTGCATCTCGCCGGGTTCACCCCCGAGCAGGTGCGCCCGGAAAACGACCGGACGATTTTGCAGTATCGCTGCGGCTTGACCGCCGTGGTCGAACGGCCCACAGCGAGCGCAGATCAGCTGTCGCGCGATGAGTTCATGGCCGCCGCGGCCAGCTTCGAACAGAAGATCGCCCGCTACGGGCCGCGCGTTGTGGCGTTTCTCGGCAAAGCGGCGTACTGCGCGCTATCGGGCCGGCGCGACATTCCCTGGGGACTACAACCCGACACCTTCGGTCATGCACAGGTCTGGGTCTTGCCCAATCCGAGCGGGCGAAATCTTGCGTTCTCGCTTGATCAACTGGTGGGCGCATATCGCCAACTCCATCAAAACTTGCACAAATCGACAGTAGGCTAAGCTAAGGGCAGCTTATTGCGCACGATGCTCGCTCCGGCAGGGTTTGGGTTTTTCTGAAGAGCGTCTGCAACAGCTATTTCAGACAGGCCCACACTATTCACGCAGGACTGACGTGATGACCGAGCCCCAACTCAGCTTTGATGAACTGAAGCGTGCCGCCGCGTCCGGCGAAATTGATACCGTCCTGGTCTGCATGGTCGACATGCAAGGCCGATTGGTCGGCAAACGATTCCAGGTCGAATTTTTCATCGACAGCGGCCATGAAGAAACCCACTGTTGCAACTACCTGCTGGCCGACGACATCGACATGGAACCCGTGCCGGGTTACGCCGCCGCCAGTTGGAGCAAGGGCTATGGCGACTTCGTGCTCAAACCCGACATGAGCACGTTGCGCAAGGTGCCGTGGCTGGAGTGCACGGCGCTGGTGCTCTGTGATGTGCTCGATCACCACCATCGACGCGACTTGCCGCACAGCCCGCGGGCGATCCTGAAAAAGCAGGTCGAGCGCCTGCGCGAGCGTGGCTATACCGGCATGTTCGCCTCGGAGCTTGAGTTCTATCTGTTCGACGAGACCTACGAGTCCATCCACAAGCGCAACTACTACAAGCCCAAAACCGCCGGCCACTACATCGAGGATTACAACATCCTGCAGACCACCCGCGAAGAGCCGGTGCTGCGGGCGATTCGCAAGCATCTGCAGGCCTGCGGCATCCCGGTGGAAAATTCCAAGGGTGAATGGGGCCCGGGGCAGGAAGAGATCAACATCCGCTACGCCGATGCCCTGACCATGGCCGACCACCACGTCATCATCAAACACGCCTGCAAGGAAATAGCGCAACTGCAAGGCAAGGCGATCACGTTCATGGCCAAGTGGCGCTATGACGCCGCCGGTTCCAGCAGCCACATCCATAACTCGCTGTGGGACAAGAACGCCAAGAAGCCGCTGTTCTTCGACGCCAAGGCCGAGTTCGGCATGTCGACACTGATGCGATCCTGGGTGGCCGGGCAGCTCAAGTACGCCAACGACATCACCTGCTTTCTCGCGCCCTACATCAACTCGTACAAACGCTTTCAGGCTGGCACCTTTGCTCCGACGCGGGCCGTGTGGAGCCGCGACAACCGCACCGCCGGCTTCCGGTTGTGTGCCGAAAGCAGCAAATCCATCCGCATCGAATGCCGCATCGGCGGCGCCGACCTCAACCCCTATCTGGCCTTTGCGGCCCTGATCGCGGCGGGTCTGGCCGGCATCGACGAGCAGCTCAACCTTGCGCCGCCCTTTGAAGGTGACGCCTACCTCGACGAACACTTGCCTGAAGTCTCCAAGACGTTGCGCGAAGCCAGCGCCGCGCTCCAGACCTCCACCATGTTGCGTGAAGCGTTCGGCGATGAGGTGATCGACCACTACGTGCACACCGCCGAATGGGAGCAGAAAGAGTACGACCGGCGGATCACCGACTGGGAATTGCAGCGCGGATTCGAGCGCTATTGAGCAGAGCATGACCGCCATGATCCAACTCATCTCACCGGTCGATGGCCGGATTTATGCCGAACGCCAATACGCCGACGCGACGCAGATCGAACACACGCTGGCGGCTGCCGCAGACGCCCAGGCGCACTGGAAACGCCGGCCTCTGAGCGAGCGCGCCGCCCTGTGCAGCGCCGTGGTGGACGCAATGCTGGCGATGAAAGACGACATCGTCCCGGAACTGGCCTGGCAAATGGGCCGCCCGGTCCGATATTGCGCTGGGGAGTTGCGTGGTTTCGAAGAACGCGCCCGCCACATGATCGCCATTGCCCCCGAAGCGCTGGCCGCGATTGAACCCACACCGGTCGCGGGGTTTAGTCGGTTTATCCAGCGTGAACCGCTGGGTACGGTGCTGGTCGTCGCACCCTGGAATTACCCTTACCTGACGGCGGTGAACACGATCATTCCGGCGTTGATGGCCGGCAACAGCGTCATCCTCAAACACGCCTCGCAAACGCTGCTGGTCGGTGAACGCTTTGCGCAAGCGGCGGCCCGCGCCCATCTGCCCGCCGGCCTGTTCAATAATCTGTTGCTGAATCACGACCAGACCGCCGCGATCATCGGTTCCGCACGCGTGCAGCAGGTGAACTTCACCGGCTCGGTGGGCGCCGGCCAGGCGATGGAAAACGCGGCCACCGGGCGCTTCCTCGGCCTGGGCCTGGAGCTCGGCGGAAAAGACCCGGCCTACGTGCGGGCAGACGCCCACCTCGACCACGCGGTGGAAAACCTGGTGGACGGCAGCTTTTTCAATTCCGGGCAGAGCTGCTGCGCCGTCGAGCGCATTTATGTCGATGAGAAAATCTACCCGGTATTTGTCGAGCGCTTCGCCGCGCTGACTCGCCAATACGTGCTCGGCAATCCTCTGGACGAAGCCACCACCCTCGGCCCACTGGTGACACCGGGCGCTGCGGTGTTCGTTCGTGGTCAGATCGCCGAAGCGCTGGCCCTGGGCGCCAAGGCACTGATCGACCCGACCACGTTCCCGGCTGACGCGCCGGGCAGTGCTTACCTCGCGCCGCAGGTTCTGGTCGACGTCACCCATCAAATGTCGGTGATGCGTGATGAAAGCTTCGGTCCGGTGGTCGGCATCATGCCGGTGGCCAGCGACGACGAAGCCATCGCCTTGATGAATGACAGCGAGTTCGGGCTTAGCGCCTCGATCTGGACCCAAGACCTCGCCGCCGCCGAACGTATCGGCAACGAAATCGACACCGGCACCGTATTCATGAACCGCTGCGATTACCTGGACCCGGCCCTGGCCTGGACCGGGGTGAAAAACAGCGGGCGCGGCGTCACCCTGTCGCGCCTCGGTTATGAACACCTGACCCGTGCCAAATCCTTCCATTTGCGCCATGAGATCTGAGCCATGAGCCTGACCGGGAATTGGAATTACCCCACGAGCGTCCACTTTGGTGTCGGCCGCATCGCCGAACTCGCCGACACTTGCCGCAGCCAGGGTATCGAGCGACCGCTGCTGGTCACCGACAGCGGCCTGGCGCGTGCGCCGATGACCATCGCCACACTGGATGCCCTGCGCGCTGCCGGCCTCGGCGTCGCGTTGTTTTGCGACCTCAAGCCGAACCCGGTGGAAGCCAACCTGGCGGGGGGCTCGACGCCTGGCGCGCCGGCAACCACGACGGTGTGGTCGCCTTCGGCGGCGGCAGTGGCCTGGACATGGGCAAGCTCATCGCCTTCATGAGCGGCCAGACGCGCCCGGTCTGGGATTTCGAAGACATCGGCGACTACTGGACCCGCGCCGACGAAAGCCGCATCGCCCCGGTCATTGCCGTGCCGACGACCGCGGGCACCGGTTCGGAAGTGGGCCGTGCGGCGGTGATCATTGATGAGCGCACCCACACCAAACGCATCATCTTCCACCCGAAAATGATGCCGCGCGTGGTCATCAGCGACCCGGCCCTGACCGTCGGCATGCCGGCCAAAATCACCGCCGGCACGGGCATGGACGCGTTGGCCCACTGCCTGGAATCCTACTGCGCCCCCGGCTTTCACCCGCTGGCCGATGGCATCGCCGTGGAAGGCATGCGCCTGGTGGCCAACGCGCTGGTGCGCGCTGTGCACATGCCGTCCGACCTTGAGGCGCGCGCGCAGATGCTCGCGGCGGCAGCGATGGGCGCCACCGCGTTCCAGAAAGGACTGGGTGGGATGCATGCCCTGTCGCATCCGGTGGGCGCGCTGTACGACACGCATCACGGCATGACCAATGCGACCTTCATGCCGTATGTCCTGAAATTCAATCGCCCGGCCATCGAAGAACGCATCACGCGCTTGGCCGCGTATTTACGCCTGCCCTCCCCCAGCTTCGACAGTTTTCTGGCCTTCATCCTCAAACTGCGCAAAGACATCGGCGTACCACACACGCTGGTCGAATTGGGGGTGGATGATCAACAGGCCGACCTGATCGCGGACATGGCGATTGTCGACCCGTCTGCCGGCGGCAACCCGCTGCCATTGACGCGGGCCGGTGCGGCGGAAATTTTCGACGCGGCGTATCACGGCCGCCTGTAGAGCAGTTGACTGTCGGCGCCCGACTTTTGAATGCAGCGCACGGACAGGTGGGAGACAGGAGCAGTACGACAAGGGGTTGAAAGCCAGACCGTCCGGAACCCCGGATGGATGCGTATCAAAACCTGATGGGGCACACAACATGAATCCAGCAAGCCAACCCGGCACCGACACGCCGCATGACGACGACGTCAAGGTGCTGCACAGCATGGGCTACGCCCAGCAGCTCTCGCGACGAATGGGGGTTTTCTCCAACTTCGCGATTTCCTTCTCGATCATTTGCATCCTCTCGGGCGGGATCAACTCACTCGCCCAGGGCACCTCCGGTGCGGGCGGCGCGTCCATCGGCATCGGCTGGCCGATTGGCTGCCTGATCTCCGGGGTGTTCGCCATGGCCATGGCGCAGATTTCCTCGGCGTACCCCACCGCTGGCGGCCTGTATCACTGGGGCTCGATTCTCGGCAACCGCTTTACCGGATGGCTGACCGCGTGGTTCAACCTCTTGGGGTTGGTCACCGTGCTGGGTGCGATCAACGTCGGCACCTATTACTTCTTTTTCGGTGCCTTCGGACCGGCACTGGGCATGGAAGACACGACCACCGTCCGGGTGATTTTCCTCGCGGTGCTGACGGGTCTCCAGGCCTTGTGCAATCACTTGGGAATCGGCCTGACCGCCAAGCTGACTGACTTTTCCGGGTATCTGATTTTTGCCACAGCGCTGGCGCTGACCATCGTTTGCCTGATCTCGGCGCCCAGCTATGAAGTCGCGCGGTTGTGGACCTTCAGCAATTACTCCGGCGATGCCGGCGGCGGTGTCTGGCCACAAGTGTCGAACGGCTGGATTTTCATGCTCGGCCTGCTGCTGCCGATCTACACCATCACCGGCTATGACGCCTCTGCGCACACCTCCGAGGAAACCCGCAATGCGGCCGTTTCAGTGCCACGCGGCATGGTCATGTCGGTGGTCTGGTCGTTGCTGTTCGGCTGGGTGATGCTCAGCTCGTTCGTACTGATGCTGCCGAACATGGACGAGGCGGCCAAACAAGGCTGGAACGTATTTTTTTGGGCCATGAACGCGCAGGTCAGCCCGACGCTGAAAATCGCACTGTATGTGGCGATCTTCATCTCGCAGATCCTCTGCGGCTTGGCGACGGTAACCTCGGTTTCGCGCATGATCTTCGCGTTCTCACGTGACGGCGGCCTGCCCTGCTCCAAAGCGCTGGCCTCGGTCTCGCCGACCTTTCGCAGCCCGGTGGCCGCGATCTGGACCGGTGCCACCCTCGCCGTTTTGTTCGACTGGGGATCGTCGGTGATCTCGGTGGGGGCAACGCCGGTCTATACGATCGTGGTGTCCTGCACGGTGATCTTCCTGTTCTTCTCGTTCATCATTCCCATCGTGCTGGGCCTGTTCACCTACGGGACCTCGAAATGGCCAACCATGGGCCCGTGGAACATGGGGCGCTTCTGGTACACCGTGTTTGCCCTGCTCTCGGTTCTGTCGATGATCATTATTTTCGTCATCGGCATCCAGCCACCGAACGATTGGGCGCTGTACATCACTATTGGTTTCCTGGTGCTGACGGCCATCGTCTGGTTCGGCTTTGAAGCCCGCCGCTTCCAGGGGCCGCCGGTGGGCGACATGATCGTCAAGCGCCAGGCAGAAATTGCAGCGGCTGAGGCGGCGTTGAACAAGCGCGCTTGAAGCTGATCGCCTTCGCCATAAAAAACGGGACGCTGAACGTCCCGTTTTTTATGCGAGTAAATAGATCAATGACTAAACGAGAGGGAGGCAGCTGTACGCAGGTTAGTCGACCGGGGAAGCTAGCAAAGCCGGCGGATTCTGGCGTACCCGTAGGCAACGTCGCAAGGGTGGTGGTGACGTGGTCTCTGTATCAGCCGGCTGCCGGTCAATTGCTGCCGGTCAGCACGGGCAGAAAGCGGCCGCGACATTGCCGATCAACTCCACACACCCGGCATCAATCGCGACGCGCGCCCTGACTGGAACTACTTACCACCCCAGGTGGTGTCCGTCACGATGTACGCAAGCCGTTGCGTCTGGCCTTGATGGTCAATGTATTCCATGGTCACCGGATAAACTGCATCCTCGACGGGTGTTGCCGTCACCGAGACCACCTCGGCGATATCCAGGTGCATCCCATACTTATACTGAGTGTCGGCGACAGGTGACGGGCTGACGGCCAGCACCGGACCTGTAGTCAGCACCAGCATGACGAAACACAATGTTTTTTTCATTTTCGTTTCCTCAGTATTTCTGTAGCGCTTCGCATTCCCTGTCCAGTTGATCGAGTGACTGCCTGAGTCACTTTTGTGGTCGATGCAATCAACCAGTATGGACCCGTGATGGGTAACGCGCCCCATCAGGCGCGACTATAGATAAGCCGCGATCTCCTGCTCCGCCTCCTGGAAGTACGAACGGATGATACTGAACGACTGCTTCGCAGCGGGTGTCAGTGTCCGATGCCGGATCGTTACGATGCCCAGGGTCAGGTCTAGTTCAAAGGGTGGCTGCACATTGAGGATTGCGACGGACTTTTCCCTGAGCAGTTTGATCATGGCGAGGAAGGTGGTGGGAAAAAGCACGTCGGTACTGAGAATCAGGTCGTGCGCCGTCTCGATGTTATTGATGCTCGCGGCAAAGTTGGTCTCGATGGGCAGCTGCATGCCATAGAGATGGGCCATCTTCAGTGCCAACATCTCACTGATGTATCCCGAGCCGATCAGCGGGTACTCTTTGAGGTCATCCATGGTCAGGCCCTTGCGCCCGGCCAGTGGGTGCCCGGCCCGGGCGAACCAGCCAAAACTGCATGTGTACAAAGGCTCGGCCATTAGCTCCGGGTAGCGGGCTGCCGCACCAACATCACCAATGAAGAAGTCGAGCTTTTCCTTTTGCAGGGCGTCCAGCAGCACATCGGTACTGTGTACCTGAGCCTGGATCTTCAAGCCCGGGCCCGTAGCAAGCAGTTGCCGGATTAGCGAGGCCAGGAAGTCAAGGGCAACCGAGGAGCCCAAGCCGAACGCGAGCGGACCATAGGCCCCATTCTTCATCAGATTCAGCGTTCGCGCCCCGTCACGCTCTTCGAAAACGATGCGCTTTGCCCGCTCGAGGTATTCCATCGCGAATGGCGTGGGATGCAAGCGACGATTAGTCCGGTCAAAGAGCGACACCCGCAGTTCGTCCTCCAGCGCCTTGATGCTTCTGGAGAGCGCCGGTTGACTCAGGTGCACCGCATCAGCCGCAGCGCTGAGCGATCCGGTGTTCATCAGGGCAAGAAAGTGCTGCAACTGTCGGGTGTTCATGGGTTTCTCACTTGCAGTTAATGCATGAAATCTGAATTTATTATGCAATTTACCATGATTTAACCATCTCATAGACTGGGTTCTCGTTTACCCCTACGGGACTTGACCATGACCAGATCGCCACTATTCGCGGACGGTGCCAGACCACTTGTTGCCATCGCCACCGATCGCGTGGATCGCTATGGCCATCCTGCGCATACCTTGCTGCACGGCTACGTGGACGCAGTGGCGAGTACAGCTCGCGCATTGCCCTTGGCGCTGCCCGCTGATCCCGATGCCATCGACTTCGACAGCCTGCTGGCCAACGTCGATGGGCTGGTGCTCACCGGCAGCCCGTCAAATATTTCGCCTCTGCGTTATGGCGGCACCGCTACGCCGGACATATCGACGCTGGACCTGGCCAGAGACGCAACGGTTCTACCGCTCGTCAGAAGGCTGGTGGATGCAGGGGTCCCGGTATTGGGCATATGCCGCGGCTTCCAGGAGATGAATGTTGCCTGGGGTGGCACGCTGGACAGTGCCGTTCATCAGCGCCCCGGGGCCATTGACCACCGCGAAGGTGACCATTCCAGACCCATTGTCGAGTGGTATCAGCACAGTCACGGCATCAAGGTTGCTGCGGGTGGACTACTGTCCCGACTGCATGCCGCGGATGATGCGCAAGTCAACTCCTTGCACCATCAAGGCATCGCAAGGCTTGGGACTGGCCTGACTGTCGAGGCCACCGCACCGGACGGGCTGATTGAGGCGTTTTCGGTCACTGGCGCCAGCAGCTTCGCCCTGGCGGTGCAGTGGCATCCGGAGATGCGCGTGCACGATGACCGACTGTCCCGCGACATATTCGAGGCATTTGGTGAGGCCTGCCGACGCCGCCGCGAAACGCGCCTGCGTTCGATCGTACACGCTGCACACGTCGAGACTTTGACTTCATGATGAACGCAGAACACATCGACGACCTATTCAGTGATTCGTATGCACAAGCACGCGAAAAGTTTTTTGCGGCTGCCAACCAGCGAAGCCTGTCGATCGACAGCTATGAGCTGAATCTCAAGGGTGGCAGGGACGAAACGCTGGCAACGGATGTCGTGTTCGACGGTCCAAGGGACGCTTCCAAGGTGCTGATCGTGCTCAGTGGCGTCCATGGCGTGGAAGGTTTCCCTGGATCGGCCGTGCAGACTGGCGCACTACAGCTCGATCCGCCCAAGCCGGACGACACGGCGATTCTCTATGTTCACGCGATTAACCCGCACGGCTTTTCCCACCTGCGCCGAGTGACCCAGGAAAACGTAGACCTGAACCGTAACTTTATTCAGTTCGACGGTCCGCTTCCGGAAAACGAGGGTTACCACGAAATTCATGAGGCCCTGCTTCCTGCGCAATGGCCCCCCGAGGATGATCAGGTATTGCAGCAATACCGTATGACCCACGGTGACAAGAAGTTCCAGTGCGCCATCTCCCTGGGCCAGTACCATTACCCGGATGGCATGTTCTTTGGTGGACTGACGCCGACCTGGAGCAACACCACCTTCCGGCAGATCCTGCGTACCTATGCGGCAAACGCCACGGTCATCGCTTCTGTGGACGTCCATACCGGACTCGGCCCCTATGGCTACGGGGAAAAAATATTCGCCACCCGCGACATCTGCACCCTGGAGAAAGCCAGGAACTGGTGGGGTGAGATCACCGACGTACATGCCGGCAGCTCTACCAGCGTGCCGATGAGCGGCCCCATTCAGGTGGCCATTTCGCAGGAATGCCCAGCGGCCAAACACATCGGCATTTGCCTGGAGTTTGGTACCTACCCGATTGAGCAAATAATCACGACGCTGCGGGCCGATCACTGGGTTTTCCGTCACGGCAAGCAGAACACGGCGCAAAGCAGCGAGATCACCCAACGACTCAAGGATTTGTTCTACCCCAACCACGCGGACTGGAAAACACCCGTTTGGACGCAAGCCAGCCATGTCGTGACTCAGGCACTACAAGGGCTGGAAAACTGGTAAGGGCAAACATCGGAAAACAGGGACTTGTTTAAGATTAATTCTAATAAATACAGAGATCTTGATCTATGAACTACTCGACAGTATCGATCACTGAGAACCCGAGTGAGGAAAGTCCTGAAATGGCAATTCCACACCCCACCCTCAGCAAGAAATCAGTTGCCGCCGCGGTGGCTGGTAATGCGCTCGAGTTCTATGACTTTGTCATCTATGCGTATTTCGCAATCTACATCGGCAAAGCCTTTTTCCCGGTGTCAGGCGAGTACGGCAGCCTGATGGCAGCGGCAGCGACCTTTGGCGTCGGCTTTCTCGCGCGGCCACTGGGCGGTGTGCTGATCGGCACCTTTGCCGACAAGGCCGGGCGCAAACCGGCAATGATCCTGACAGCGGCCCTGATCACCCTCGGCACGCTGGGCGTCGCCATCACGCCGAGCTACGAAACGATCGGTATCGCGGCCCCCATCTTCGTGGTTTTTTGCCGTCTGCTGCAGGGCCTGGCCCTGGGCGGCGAGCTGGGTCCTGCGACCTCACTGTTGATTGAAGCTGCACCCCCCGGCCGCCGTGGCTTCTACGCCAGTTGGCAAGTCGCCAGCCAAGGCTTGGCCGTTGCCGTGGGTGGCATGCTCGGGGTGGTGCTGTCCCTGAGCCTGAGCACTGAGCAATTGGCGAGTTGGGGCTGGCGGATTCCGTTCCTGCTGAGCCTGGTGCTGATCCCTCTGGTGGTGTACATGCGCAAGTCCCTGCCCGAAACCCATCAGGACACGCAAGAACGCAGCGGTAGCGCGATAGTCGGCGAGGTGCTGCGTAACCACAAAAAGATTTTGATCCTCGGCATGATGCTGTTCGCCTCGATCGCGGTCGCATCGCAGATTGGCAACTACATGGTGAGCTACGCGGTACAGGTCCTGAAGCTGCCGGCAGCGGTTGCTCAAAGCAGTGTACTGATCGGTGGGATTGTGACCTTTGCCTTTTCCCTGATTGGTGGGCACCTGAGTGATCGTTACGGACGGCGCCTGACCAACATTTTGCCTCGGGTCGCGCTGACCTTGCTGATCGTCCCGCTGTTCCTGTGGCTCACGGGTTCACCAAGCCTGGTCACGTTGCTAACCGTTAATGCGGTACTTGCAGCCCTGACTGCCATGTTTGGCGCGGCGGGTATCGTCCAGGTACCGGAGCTGTTGCCGATCGCTGTGCGCAGCACCGGCCTGTCAATTACCTATGCCATTGGTGCCGCGATATTTGGTGGCAGTACCCAATTCATCGTCACTTGGCTAATTGCTGCAACCGGCAGCCCCATGGCCCCCGCCTGGTACTTGGTCGGTATCAGCATAGTTAGCCTTATTGCCATGCGGATGCTGCCTGAATCACGTGACACCAACGTTCAGGAATAACCGCTGGCACCCCGTGGAAGATTGAATTTTTGCGAAGAGGGAGTTTGAAAAGCGCTCAAAAAGCGCCTTCGGCCTCCCTATAAAACAACAACAATAATTTCAGACGTTTGTCTGTTAACACCACAGTTATAGGCACAGTCAATGTACCGCACAGAAAAGTTGCCAGTATGGTCGGCGGGTATGCTCGCGGCTGTTATTTCAGCGTCGCCGGTTTATGCAGAGGAACATGGGTTTGCCAAAGACAGCACCCTGACGCTCAATACCCGTCAGTGGTATTCCCATGAAATCGGCAGCAAGGCTGTGCACTTCCGCGCACAGACCAATGAAGGCCCCCGCGCGGTGCGAGACCGTACTGCCTGGGTGCAGGGTTTCAAGCTGGATTACATATCCGGTTTCACTCAAGGCCCCCTGGGGTTTGGTCTCGACGTCTCAACCTATTCGGCAGTGGCGCTGGAGCGCAGCCAGCTGGCAACGGCTGGCGGCAGCAACCGCGTGCTGGTGGACAAGGACGGCAATGTGGTCGACGACTGGAGCAAAATCGGCGTGGTGGCGTTGAAGGTAAAACTCGCGCAGACAACGCTCAAAGTCGGTCGGCAGCAGATGTCCAGAACGCCGGTCATGGGTTACGCAGACACCCGGACTCTGCCTGCTTCCTTCGACGGTGTTTCGCTGGAAAGCCATGATATCGACGGTCTGACGGTCAAGTCCGGGTACTTTGACAGAGCATCCCCCAGGACCGGCGCGGGCACTCAGGATCTGACCCCGACCTATACGTACAGGCACGTCACCGGCGATTTCATTGCCTACGGTGGCGCAGACTACGTGACCAAAGGTGGATGGCGCGCCAGTGCCTACCTGTCGCGCTTCGACGATATCTGGGACCGTGAATACTTCGGCCTGGGCAAGAAATACCAGTGGGGCCCGATCAGTACCGACATGCAGTTGGATGTCTATAACACTCAGTCGAGTGGAGCCGAGAAAGGGGGTTATATCGACCAGCAGGCCTACGGCCTGAGCGTCGCCCCGACCTGGAAAAACCATACGCTGAAGTTTGGACTGCAGAAAATCGATGGCGACGAATTCTTCGACTTTGTCGGTGAGTCGAATGCGATCAACCTGCCCAACCTCGGGCTCTCGAACTATAACGGGCCAAACGAAAAGTCGTTCCAGGTTAATTATATGACCGACTTTGCCGCTTACGGCCTGCCAGGCTTGAAGACCTCTATTTGGTACATCAAGGGCTGGGGCATCGATGCTACCCACTACAATGGTGGCTCAAACGGAATGTATGCCGACTTTAAAAAACAGGACAACGAAAACGAGTATGAAGTCGGCACGCTGGCCAGCTACACCTTGCAGTCTGGTAATTTCAAGGGTGCGAGTGTGATGAGCGGCTATGTCTGGCACCGGTCCAGCCCACTCCAGCTGGAAAACAATATCGAAGAGTTCCGCTTGATTATCAACGTTCCCTTCAAAATTCTGTAACCCGAGCAAATGCCAGTAATCAGCAATACTGGAGGAGAATAAGGCGCGTACGGACTTATTCTGGTTTTGTATAAACAGGGTAGCTTTTGATTCAAAAGCACTCACTGCTTTTGGCCGTTTTCTGTCTCTCGCCAAGGGCAGCAATCGGCCCAGAGTGTGTCAAAACGCCTTCGCGAACCCTTGCTATGATTTCTGAGGATTTCATCGCAGGGATCGCCCATGAGCGCTTTATCCGAGGTGAACATCGAGGCCAAGGCACCTTACTTCCAGAGAGCCTCGACGACTACATCAGCGATACCAATCCGGTGCGCGTAGTCGACGTCTTTGTCGACGAACTTGATCTGGTCAATCTGGGTTTTGAAGGTGCCGTTCCAGCCGATACTGGCCGGCCCGCTTACCACCCCCGCGATCATGCTGAAGATCTACATCTATGGCTATCTCAACCGCATCCAGTCGATGCCGACGTTTGGAGCGAGAAGCCCAGCGCAACGTCGAACCAATGTGGCTGATCGGGCGTATTGCACCCGATTTCAAGACCATCGCCAACTTCCGAAAAGACAACAGCAAGGCCATCCGAGGCTTCTGTCGCCAGTTCGTTGTGCTGTGTCAGCAGTTGGGACTGTTCGGAGAAAATCTGGTCGCTTGTCACGATGCCGGCATCACCGCCTATGTGCCCAAACCGATGACCTCTGGAGCCAAGGCTGACGGGCGTTTTAATAACGATGCGTTCATCTATGACGCGGGAAAAACCAATACATCTGCCCGGCTGGAGAGGCGCTGATCTGGTGCGGCGCACTCCCTGACCCGAAAACGGGCCGGGGTGAGCGCGGTGATGAGTTTGAATGTGCTCGCCTACAACCTGAAACGGGTCATGAAAATCAACGGTGCTCACGGTTTTGATGAAGGTGCTGTTGGCATAAAAAAGGCTGGTTTTGGCCCATCCCTGAGGCTGTAAAAACAGCGTTGACGTGTTCTAGGTCGAGACTTATGCGACCCACGGCGTTGACTGCGCAATCGCTCAGCCAACGAACGTCGATGATCGAAAGCGATGAGGCCATGAGCGTTTTTACACACTCTGGGCCAATAGCGGACGTTGACGGAGGTCTCCTTTCGCAGGGTTGTCCGTCAGATTTGTCCAGGAAACCCGGGGCGCTCAGTCCGTCGGCTGGCGTGGGGGGTGGACAAGGACGCGGCCTGTCAACCCCGGTGGCTCAGTCGCTGATGTCTTCCGCGTAGTGGCAAGCCACCTGGCGGTTATCGAGAGGGCGCAGGGCTGGCTCTTCGGTGCTGCAGCGCTCGGTGGCATACGGGCAGCGCTTGTGGAAGGCGCAGCCGGACGGTGGGTTCAGCGGGTTGGGCAACTCGCCGACGATCTTGATTTTCGGCTTGTTCGGGTCCGGGTGAATGGTCGGCGTGGCCGACAATAGCGCCTGGGTGTACGGGTGCAGCGGACGCTCGTAGATGTCGTTCTTCGGACCCATTTCCACCGGGCGACCGAGGTACATCACCATCACGTCATCAGCCACGTGTTGCACCACCGCCAGGTTGTGCGAGATGAACACGTAGGCGGTGTTGAACTCTTGCTGCAAATCCATGAACAGGTTCAGCACCTGCGCCTGGATCGACACGTCCAATGCCGAGGTCGGCTCATCCGCCACCAGCACTTTAGGCTGCAACATCATCGCGCGGGCCAGGGCAATCCGCTGGCGCTGACCGCCGGAGAACATGTGCGGATAACGCTGGTAGTGCTCGGGACGCAAGCCCACCTGCTTCATCATCGCCTGGACTTTCTCGCGACGTTCGGACGCACTCAGGTTGGTGTTGATCAGCAGCGGTTCACCGAGCTGATCACCGACTTTTTGCCGAGGGTTGAGCGACGCGTACGGGCTCTGGAACACCATCTGCACGTCTTTGCGCAGTTGCTTGCGCTGGGCCTTGTCGGCACCGGTGACTTCCTGGCCGGCGATTTTCAAGGAGCCGGAGGACGGCTCTTCGATCAGGGTCAACGCCCGGGCCAGGGTGGATTTGCCGCAGCCTGATTCACCGACGACGGCAAGGGTTTTGCCGGCATGCAGTTCAAACGACACGCCGTTGAGGGCGCGCACGGTCGCATGGCCCTTGAACAGGCCGCGGGACACTTCGTAGTGACGGGTCAGGTCGCGGGCGGTAAGTACGACGGCCATTACGCCACCTCCTGATTCAGCGGGTAGAAGCAGCGGGCGAGGCTGTGGCTTTTCGGGTCCAGGGCCGGGCGCGTGGCGCGGCAGCTGTCTTGCACATACGGGCAACGCGGCGACAGCAGGCAGCCTTGCGGACGGTCGTAGCGACCGGGAACGATGCCCGGCAGGGTCGACAGGCGTGTGGCACCGAGGCTGTGTTCCGGAATCGCCTTGAGCAGCGCTTCGCTGTAAGGGTGCGCCGGAATGTCGAACAGCTGGGGCACCTGACCGACTTCAACCGCTTGACCGGCGTACATCACGCACACGCGCTGGGCGGTTTCGGCCACGACCGCGAGGTCGTGGGTGATCAGTACCAGGCCCATGTTCTGCTCTTTCTGCAACGCCAGCAGCAGGTCCATGATCTGCGCCTGAATCGTTACGTCCAGCGCGGTGGTCGGTTCGTCGGCGATCAGCAGTTTCGGTTCGCCGGCAATCGCCATGGCAATCGCCACACGCTGGCTCATACCGCCGGACAGTTGGTGCGGGTAGGCGTCCACTACGGCTGGCGGCGCCGGGGATTTCCACTTTTTCCAGCAGCTCGATGGCACGCTTGCGCGCTTGCTTGCCGGACATTTTCAGGTGCAGGCGCAGCACTTCTTCGATCTGGAAACCGACGGTGTAGCTCGGGTTCAGCGCGGTCATCGGGTCCTGGAAGACCATGGCCAGGTCTTTGCCGACGATTTGCCGACGCTGACGGTTGCTGAGCGTGAGCATGTTCTTGCCGTCGAAGTTCAGGGCGTCGGCAGTGACGATCCCCGGGTGTTCGATCAGGCCCATCAGCGCCATCATGGTCACGGACTTACCCGAACCCGACTCGCCAACGATGGCCAGGACTTCGCCCTTCTCCACGGTAATGTCGAGCCCGTCGACCACCGGAACGGCGTTTTTGTCGCCAAAGCGAACGTTGAGATTCTTGATTTCTAACAGTGACATTTGAATCTCCTCAGGCGGCGTTCTTGAGTTTCGGGTCCAGCGCATCGCGCAGGCCGTCGCCCATCAAGTTGATTGCCAGCACGCTGAGCAAAATGGTCAAACCCGGCAGGCTGACCACCCACCAGGCGCGTTCGATGTAGTCGCGAGCCGAAGCCAGCATGGTGCCCCACTCAGGGGTTGGCGGTTGTACGCCAAGGCCGAGGAAGCCCAGTGCCGCGGCATCGAGAATCGCCGAGGAGAAGCTCAGGGTGGCCTGAACGATCAGCGGTGCCATGCAGTTCGGCAGCACGGTGATGAACATCAGGCGCGGCAACGTGGCACCGGCCAGGCGGGCGGCGGTCACGTAATCGCGGTTCAGTTCGCCCATCACCGCCGCGCGGGTCAGTCGAACATAGGACGGCAGGGACACCACGGCGATGGCGATCACGGTGTTGATCAGGCCAGGGCCGAGGATGGCGACAATCGCCACGGCCAGCAGCAGCGACGGCAGCGCCAGCATGATGTCCATCAGACGCATGATGGTCGGGCCCAGAAGGCGCGGGAAGAACCCGGCGAACAGACCCAGCAGGATCCCCGGAATCAACGACATCACCACCGACGACAAGCCGATCATCAGCGACAGCCGCGAGCCCGTGATCAGACGCGACAGCAGGTCGCGACCCAGTTCATCGGTGCCGAGCAGGAACTGGATCTGCCCACCTTCCAGCCAGGCTGGCGGGGTCAGCAGGAAATCGCGGTATTGCTCGCTCGGGTTATGCGGGGCAACCCATGGCGCGAAGATCGCGCAGAAAATCACCAGCAACATGAACATCAGGCCGGCAACGGCGCCTTTGTTTTTGGAGAACGCTTGCCAGAATTCTTTGTACGGGGACGGGTAAAGCAGGCTTTGATCGACTGCTACCGCTTGATTTTGAGTTGAAGCTGGAGTGGTCATGGTCATGATCTCAGCGCTGGTGACGGATGCGTGGGTTGGCAAAGCCGTAGAGGATGTCCACTACGAAGTTGACCACAATCACCAGGCAGGCGATTAGCAGGATGCCGTTTTGCACAACGGGATAGTCCCGGGCGCCAATGGCTTCGATCAGCCATTTGCCGATGCCGGGCCACGAGAAGATGGTCTCGGTCAGTACCGCACCGGCCAGCAATGTGCCGACTTGCAGGCCGACCACGGTCAGTACCGGAATCAGTGCGTTACGCAAGCCGTGCACGAACACCACGCGCGATGGCGAGAGGCCTTTGGCGCGGGCGGTACGGATGTAGTCTTCACGCAGCACTTCGAGCATCGACGAACGGGTCATCCGCGCGATAACGGCCAGCGGGATAGTGCCCAGCACGATGGCCGGCAGGATCAGGTGATGCAGGGCATCGAGGAACGCACCGACGTCATCGGCCAGCAGCGTGTCGATCAGCATGAAACCGGTGCGCGGCTCGATGTCGTAGAGCAGGTCGATCCGCCCCGATACCGGGGTCCAGCCCAGGCTCACCGAGAAGAACATGATCAGGATCAGGCCCCACCAGAAGATCGGCATCGAGTACCCCGCGAGGGAGACGCCCATCACCCCATGGTCGAACAGGGATCCTCGCTTGAGTGCCGCGATCACCCCGGCCAGAAGGCCCAGGATACCGGCGAACAACAGGGCGGCCATGGACAGTTCCAGGGTCGCGGGGAATAGAGAGGTGAACTCGCTCCACACGCTTTCACGGGTACGCAGCGATTCGCCGAGGTCGCCGTGGGCCAGTTTGCCGATGTAGTCCAGGTACTGGGCATACAGCGGCTTGTTCAGACCAAGGCGTTCCATTGCCTGTGCGTGCATTTCGGGGTCGACGCGACGTTCGCCCATCATGACTTCCACCGGGTCGCCTGGAATCATGCGAATCAGCGCGAAAGTCAGCAAGGTGATGCCGAAAAACGTGGGGATCAATAACCCCAATCGGCGGGTAATAAAACTCAGCATTAGGGCTTATCACTCTTTATTATTTTTGTAATGCCGGTCAGCGTGCTGGCCGTTCTCAGCAGTTTAGGCTGCGTGAGTAAAGGCTCCGGCTCGACGTTTCCCGGTGTGGCGCTTAATTTTTTTCGTTGTAGCAGGTGAGAAAGTCCTCGCCGGTCTGGCGCCGGCTCGAGGAAGGCGAAGGGGGCCGTTTGGCCGGCCCCTGTCGCTCACTGTTCGTTGTAGACGCCGTAGAAGCTACTGAGTCCGAAGGGGCTGATCTGGAAGTCCTGCACACTGGTGCGCATCGGCTGGTAGACCGTGGAGTGGGCGATCGGGGTCATCGGCACCTG
Source organism: Pseudomonas sp. S2_F03 (assembly GCF_054668335.1). NCBI lineage: Bacteria > Pseudomonadati > Pseudomonadota > Gammaproteobacteria > Pseudomonadales > Pseudomonadaceae > Pseudomonas > Pseudomonas sp. S2_F03. Next base: position 518,796 of record NZ_CP162759.1, read on the forward strand.
CGCTTTCAGGACATGCTGTGCTTCTTTGTACAGCGCAGTGCGCTTGTCCACATCGGAGGTGGCCTCGGCGGCCTTCACCAGTTTGTCGTAGCCAGCATCGCACCACTTGGAGAAGTTGTTGCCGTTGACCGCGTTACAGGTGTAGAGGGTGCCCAACCAGTTGTCCGGGTCACCGTTGTCGCCAGTGAAGCCGATCAGCATGGCGTCGTGCTCGCCGGCGTGGCCGCGCTTGATGTACTCGCCCCACTCATAGCTGACGATGTTGGCCTTGATGCCGATTTTGGCCCAGTCGGCCTGGAGCATTTCGGCCATCAGCTTGGCGTTGGGGTTGTAGGGGCGCTGCACCGGCATGGCCCAGAGGGTGATTTCTGTGCCTTCTTTCACGCCTGCAGCCTTCAGCAACTCCTTGGCCTTCTGCGGGTTGTAGCCGGCGTCCTTGATGGACTCGTCGTAGGACCACTGGGTCGGCGGCAGGCCGTTGACGGCCAACTGGCCGGCGCCCTGGTAAACGGCTTCGATGATGGCTTTCTTGTTTACCGCCATGTCTAGCGCCTGGCGTACTTCGAGCTTGTCGAACGGCTTGTGGGTGAAGTTGTAGGCGATATAGCCAAGATTGAAGCCTGGTTGACTAGGCATCTTGATGTTCTTGTCTTCCTGCAGCGGCTTGATGTCGGCCGGGCGCGGGAAGGAGGTGATCTGACATTCGTTCTTTTTCAGCTTTTGCATGCGCACCGAGGCGTCGGTGGTGATGGCGAAGATCAGATTGTCGATCTTCACGTCTTCAGGCTTCCAGTAATCCTTGTTGCCCTTGTAGCGAATCTGGGCGTCTTTCTGGTACTTGCTGAACACGAACGGGCCAGTGCCGATCGGCTTTTGGTTGATGTCCTGGGCCTTGCCTTCCTTGAGCAACTGGTTGGCGTATTCGGCCGACTGGATCGAGGCGAAGCTCATGGCCAGGTTCTGGATGAAGGCTGCGTCGACACCCTTGAGGGTGAACTTGACGGTATGGTCGTCGACTTTTTCGACCTTGGTGATCTTTTCGTTCATCCCCATGTCGGTGAAGTAGGGAAATTCGGTGGGGTAGGCCTTGCGGAACGGCATGTCCTTGTCGAGCATGCGGTTGAAGGTGAACAGCACGTCGTCGGCGTTGAAGTCGCGGGTCGGCTTGAAGTAGTCGGTGGTGTGGAACTTGACCCCGTCACGCAGGTGGAAGGTGTAGGTCAGGCCATCGGGAGAAACGTCCCAGCTGGTTGCCAGGCCCGGGATGACCTTGGTGCCGCCACGTTCAAACTGCGAGAGACGGTTGAATACGGTTTCGGCTGAGGCGTCGAAGTCGGTCCCCGTGGTGTATTGGCCTGGGTCGAAGCCAGCCGGGCTGCCTTCGGAGCAGAACACCAGGTTGCTGGCGGCGTGGGTGAAGCCGGAACCGAGGATCAGGCCGGCGGCGATCATGGTCTTGAGCGTGGTTTTTTTGCGCATGCGAACCTCATTGTTGTTATTTTTGAGGGCGGCAGATCAGGTAGTCCATTCCTGGGGGGATGCACCTGACCCTGCGGCTTTACGGGCTGTAGGCTGCCTGTCATTTGCGAACAGGCAGCCGAAGGCCGACGTCCTGGCTCGGGCGGTAGCGCTGAAGTGGGGAGAGGGACGCTCGCGCCGCCACCGGCCGAGGCAAAAATTAAGTCAATCTAAAATTAATTTCAACTTAAATTAAGTAATGCTTACATTTTAAAGGCGCACGGTCAGGCCGTGGGGTGATCGTCGAGCAGGCCGCCCATGGTGGTGACGACCAGCACTTCGGCAACTTCGTTGCCAGAATTGGCGATGGAATGTTGCTTGGTGGAGTCAAAATGCACCGATCCCCCAGGGCCGAGCGGGTAGGTGTGGCCTTCGATGGTGTAGACGATTTGCCCGGAAAGCACATAGGTAAACTCTGCGCCTTCGTGGGAGATGAGCTCGGACTGGTAGCCCACTGCCATGGTCATCTTCATCGCATTGATCAGGTTGCCGGGGAAGTTGCTGGACAGGCGCTCGTAGACCAGCGGCTGGCTGCCGATGGAGTACCGCACGCGCTGGCCCTGGTGGGAGTCGGGCTGGGGCTGGGTGGGCTGGTCGAACAGGGTGTTGAGCGGAACGCCCAAGGCATTTGCGATTCTCGCCAACGAGGAGATGGACACGCCAGTGAGGTTACGTTCCGCTTGGGACAGGAAACTGGCTGTGAGGCCTGTTTCAGTGGCGACTTGGTTCAGGGTCTTGTTGGCGGCACGGCGGTAGCGGCGCAACCGTTCCCCGATCTGTTCTGCGGTCATTGGCGTGGCTCGTGTGCTGAAAGGCGCCAGTATAACGGGCAGCGCATTGTCGAAAAGGCTTTTCGCCATATTGAAATTAAGTGGGGCTAAAAAAACGTCTTGACCGCTTTTTAAGTCAGGCTTAAATTTCGCGCACTGCAACATAACTCAGGAGAACGAGATGACAGTGGGTGTAGGTGGCAAAACTCCGGAACAGGCGCTGGCCGGCCTGGCGAAGATGACCGCGGGCATGCAGCCCATCGGCCTCGACGAATACCAGTCACGCATTGCCAAGGCCCAGAGCCTGATGCTCGAGCAGGGCATCGCTGCCCTCTACCTGAACGCTGGCAGCAACCTGTGCTACTTCACCGGAGTGAAGTGGAGCCCGAGCGAACGCATGGTCGGCGCCGTGCTGCCCGCCAACGGCCCGCTGGCCTATATCGCCCCGGCCTTCGAAGAGGGCACCATCCGCGACTTCCGTGAGGTGGATGGGGTTATCCATGGTTGGCATGAGCACGAGAGTCCCTACCGCCTGCTGCTCGACATGCTCGCTGGAATGGGCATCGCCGCCGACGCAGTGGTGGGCCTGTGCCCGTCCCTGGCGTTCTTCATGTTCGACGCAATCCGGCGCCTCGGATCGGGCTTCGAGTTCGTAGACGCTTCTTGCGTGATAAACCCGTGTCGCTATCACAAGTCCGCTACAGAGTTGGCACTGATGCAGCGCGCCAAAGACATGACCCTGGAAGTGCACAAGGCTGCCGCCAGCATCCTGCGCGCAGGTATCAGCACCACCGAGGTTGCCGAGTTCATCCGCGAGGCGCACCGCAAGGTGGGCGCGCCGGGTTCGACCTTCTGCATCGTGCTGTTCGGCGAGGCCAGCGCCTTCCCCCATGGAGTGAAGCACGCGCAGGTGCTCAAGGACGGCGACATGGTGCTGATCGACACGGGCTGCCTGCTCCATGGCTACCAGTCGGATATCACTCGCAGTTACGTGTTTGGCACCCCGAGCGTCCGCCAGCGCGCCATGTGGAACCTGGAAAAGGCCGCCCAACTGGCCGCCTTCGACGCCGCGCGCCTGGGCGAACCCTGCCGGGTGGTGGATGCCGCCGCGCGGCTTAGCCTGGAAGCCGCCGGTCTCGGCCCGGACTACCAGTTACCCGGCCTGCCGCACCGCACCGGACATGGCATCGGCCTGGACATTCACGAAGGGCCCTACCTGGTGCGTGGTGACCAGACGCCGCTGGCCGAGGGCATGTGCTTCTCCAATGAGCCGATGATTTGCGTACCGGGAGAGTTTGGCATTCGCCTGGAGGATCATTTCTACATGACCGCCACTGGCCCGCGCTGGTTTACCCAGCCGAGCTATTCCGTAGACGACCCGTTCGGGTTGGAGGCCTGAGGGCAGGCGATTGTCCGAGGTGGCTCGCTACCTGTCACAAAGGGTCGGTAGCGGCCCTTCACTTCAGGCAGCTATCGGCCAGGAGTGGACACTCGGAAACTCAACCGCGCACCAGGTAGGCCCCTGAAGGAACCCGATATCGCAGCTTCTTGCATTTGCCGGGTGCAGGCTGATGCCCTGGCGGACGATCAGGAAACCAAATCCGGCATTTGCCCGGAGGCGGCATATGGCCGCGGGGAATCTCAAGCTCAGCGTACGCCCGCTCTGGCTCGACATTCGCCATTTGCAAATATCCTTCGGCCCCGGCGCTGCCATGCCGTCGGTACATCCGAAACCCGATCTGCCCCTGCGCTAGCGAAGTTGCCAGCGTCACGCCCGGTGTCCGGAGTGGATGGCTCAACAACCGCCATCTGCGCTTCGCGGCGCCTTTGGGTCTCCTCTTCCAGCCCCTTCTGCACTGCAACCTGGTCCTCTTTGCCGATGGGTGGGATACCCGAGGATTGGGCCTGCTGCGCCGCCTGGATCAATTGGAAGTTACGGTTGCGCAACTCGACGTTGCGCCCCACCCTCATGTTCGAACGCGCCGCCAAGGTTTCAGCCTGCTGGTACTGCCCCTGCTGAAGACGCAATACACCGAGGTAATGCAGCGTCGCGGGATTGTTCGGCTGGATATGCAGGGCACGCTCCAGCGTTGCGGCGGCCTGGTCCAGCTGGCCATTCCCATACTGCCGCGAGGCTGTTTCGATCAAGGTGGTTGATGCGCTGTTGCTTTGCGCGGGTGCACTTCGCTCGGCAGCGACAGAACAAAACGACGCGACGGCACAGAACACCAGGATGAGGCCTGGCAGAAAACTCTTGGTTGGCATCAGGGGGTTGACTCGACTGAACTCGGACGGCACTGGCGTAAAACAGACCACAGCGCTGCTCGGCATTTCCGATACAGGGCCGCTATTGACCGGGCCAACACCCTGAAGTTCCTGGGGCAACGGGGACTATTTAAGCAACGGCTTCCTAGAACTTTTCCCTATTTATCGGTCTATGTGGATAGGCACATCCGCTCGGTAAGCACGTCCCCCGCAGGCTTACCACAGCCAGATCGCCACACGTCCAATTGTCCATCAGAGGTTGCCTTCGCTCATGAAATTCCATGTCCCACGGATAGTGCTCGTCGGCCTGTTCGCGTTCGCGGCAGTGAGCTCGGCATCAGCCACACAGATGAAAACCTCAACCCCGGTTTTCGCCACTGAAGTCACAGCCATTCAAGCGCCTGTCCAGGCCGCCGGCAACCCTTGGCCGACCTTGGCCAGTATGACCGGCAAGCAGCCAGGGCCGTTGCTAGCCCATGACGATCGATACTGGCATGACGGCCGTTGGCACGATCGTAGAGACGATTGGCGCCGAGATGAATGGCGCAGAGATAATTGGCGTGAGAGCAAGCCCGCCGAGAAGCTGAACGTCGTGATTGGGAGCGCCACCAGGATCGGGCCATGCGGCATCGTTACGAGGACGATCACCGTTACTATCGTCGCTAGTGCGAATCCACGGCGTAGAGGACGCTGAAGTTCACGGCTGGGGTAAGCCTGAGGTGGTCACCCTGGCGAAAGGCCCCGCTCAATCCGCAGCCTGCGACGCCGTCGCCACCTCGGCGCCGCCCCCGGCGTGCGTGCCGCGCTCCTTCCTTAGATCCGTGCCTTCAGCTTTGAACGCCAATAGCAGAGGCATGGGACCGTACCCTCACAAAGGCAGCGGTCTATCTGATCTGTTACGCTCGTTCCCCCTTGCTCTTTCGCCACTTGTGGCCTTATCAATGACAATACTCACCCCATGACTAACCAAACGCCCGAGCCTCAATCCGTCTACAGCCCCATCACCAGAAGCGCGATCTTCATCGTTGCAACGGTGGCTCCGGGTAGCGACCGCGCGGAGAAAGTACGGGGCTAGTGCGCAGACATCGCGGCCCTTACGCGATCAGTCGGCAAACGGGTGCCCTCCGGAAATTTGTCGTGCGTCTGCGGCTTTGGTTCCAGTGCCTGGGACTTACTCTTTGGTCAGCCGCGCCCCGCCTCACTCCACCCGTTTCGCGAGTTCGGCACTAAGGGACGTCGCGCGATGGCAACGCCGGGGGACATTTTGCTGCACATTCGTGCGGACCAGATGGACCTGTGTTTCGAATTGGCGACGCAGTTGCTTTCGGCGCTGGGCGATGCGATTTCAGTCGTTGATGAGGTCCAGGGTTTCCGTTACTTCGACATGCGCAGCATGGTCGGCTTTGTGGATGGCACCGAAAACCCGGTGGGTCGGCATGCAGTCGACTTCACAATCATTGGCGATGAAGATCCGGCGTTCAGCGGCGGTAGCAACCTGCCGGATGCCAGCGTGCTCGCCCCCCCCTGGGCCTGGTCATGCGCAAAACCGAACCGCGCTCGGCCATCGCCGAAAAATGTTTTGCTGAAGCCCGAAAACTGTTTGCAGTAAAGAACCCGATCTAAAGTGTCGTCTGAATTGCCCAGGCCATTACTTACAATGGTCCCACCTTGCCGAACCCCTGACCTGCAAAAGCCTCAAAACAATCGTTAAATGGCAGAATTGCCTTAACTTGATCCTTTTTGAGGCCACCATGCTTCGCGTGCTTGAACGAAGACTCGACCCTTTCCCACCCGATGAAGCACCGCCGCCACCTGTCGGCCTGGTGCGGTTCCTGTGGGCCTGCACCCGCGGCGCCCGCGGTTATATCCTGGCGTTTGCGCTGCTCAGTGCCAGTGTGTCGATTTACGAAGCCTGGTTGTTTTCCTTTCTCGGGCAGGTCGTGGACCTGCTCTCCACCTGGCAGGCCGGCGGCGATGCACAGGCGCAGGAAAGTCGAGTGCTGTGGGGCATCGGCATCGTACTGATCACCAGCATCGGGTTGGTAGCACTACGCACCATGGTGCAGCACCAGATATTGGCGATTAATCTGCCGCTGCGGCTGCGCTGGGATTTCCATCGCCTGATGCTGCGGCAAAGCCTTTCATTCTTTTCCGATGAGTTCTCCGGCCGGGTGACGACCAAGGTGATGCAGACCGCACTCGGCGTGCGCGAGGTCCTGTTCACCGTCATCGAAATCGCCCCCGGGATCGGGGTTTATTTCATCGCGATCATCGCACTGGCCGGCGGCTTCGACCTGAAACTGATGCTGCCTTTTATTGCCTGGATCGCCTTGTTCGGCCTGGCCATGCTGTACTTTGTGCCACGCTTGGGGCAAGTCGGGCAGGAACAGGCCCATGCGCGGTCGTCGATGACCGGGCGCATCTCGGACGCCTACACCAACATCACCACAGTGAAGCTGTTCTCGCACTCCAATCGCGAGGCACACTTCGCGCGCGCGGCGATGGAGGATTTCAAGCTGACCGGCTTTCGCCAGATGCGTCTGGTCAGCCAGTTCGAGATCGTCAACCAGGCGCTGGTGGTCGCGCTGATTATTGGAGCTGGCGGCTATGCCCTGTGGCTGTGGCACCAGGGCGAAGTCGGCACGGGGGCCGTTGCGGCGATTACCGCCATGGCGCTGCGTATCAACGGCATGTCGCATTGGATCATGTGGCAGATGACCTCGCTGTTCGAAAGCATCGGCACCGTGCAGGATGGCATGGCGACCTTGACCCGTGGCCCCAAGGTGCAGGATGCGCCAGACGCCGGAGTGCTGGTGCCCGCCGGCGGCGCGGTGACCTTCGACAATGTCGGTTTCAACTACAACGGTGAACGCCACGTGCTCGATGGCCTTAGCCTGAACATCCGCCCGGGCGAAAAAATCGGCCTGGTGGGCCGTTCCGGAGCCGGCAAATCCACGCTGATCAACCTGCTGCTGCGCTTCTACGACGTGGACAGTGGCGAGATTCGCATCGATGGACAAAACATCGCTCAGGTGACACAAGACAGCCTGCGCAGCGCCATCGGCATGGTCACTCAGGACACCTCCCTGCTGCACCGTTCCATTCGCGACAACATCGCCTACGGTCGCCCGGATGCAACCGACGCGCAAATCCGCAGGGCCGCCGCCAACGCCCAGGCCGATGGTTTCATCAGTCAACTGAGCGACCGGCAAGGCCATACCGGTTATGACACCCTGGTGGGTGAGCGCGGTATCAAGCTTTCGGGTGGCCAGCGCCAACGCATTGCCATCGCCCGGGTGATGCTCAAGAACGCCCCGATCCTGTTGCTTGACGAGGCCACCAGCGCCCTGGATTCGGAAGTCGAAGTCGCCATCCAGGAAAGCCTCGATGAAATGATGGAGGGCAAGACCGTCATCGCCATCGCCCATCGGCTGTCAACGATCGCGGCCATGGATCGGCTGATTGTCATGGATGACGGACGCATCATCGAACAGGGTACCCATGCCGAATTGCTGCGTAAAAACGGCACCTATGCGCGGCTTTGGCATCATCAGAGCGGTGGGTTTCTGGGCGAGGATCAGGGGGTGGCTGAGGCGATGGAGTAGGCATGAGCGGCCGTTGCTGGCGAGACAATCATCCAGCACGGCACCCAATCGGACACCCTCAAGAACGTCAGGATGGGTCGAGCGCTGCGTTTTTCGAGAGGCAGCAGTCGGCCAAAAGTGGACGGTGGACACGGTGATGGCAAATGGGTAGCTTCATTCGAGGGCAGCCGTCCTTGCCCTCACCCATGTTGCGTTTCTCCTTGAGCAATGTCGCATTTGCCGTGACCACTTCTAAGCCAGGCAAGGACTTACGGGATGACAAGGAATGTTGTACGACACACCATCGCGACAAGAAACGCAAACCTCTCGCTTCGCTCTCTGGGACCGCGTGCCGCCCCCCTTAACCAATTGTCAGGCACCTATCCAACCTTACCGTTACGGAGCATATAAGACATGTCAAACATCGTCGCATGGACCCTGTTCGCCTTGGGCGTCCTCCATATTCCATTCGGTATCATCAAGTTCAAAACAGCATTCGCCGCCGCTATAGACTCTGGCTTCGTTGACCAATTCAAAGCGCACGAAGATCGGCGTACTGCCCTCTGGTTTACCATGCTGGGGCCGCTTTTTATGCTCGCAGGGCAGACAGCGATTCACGCCGTAGCCGTTGGCGATCTCGTGCTACTTAAAATTGTTGGCATCTATGTGCTTATGATCTCGATCATTTGCGTCATTGCTGTTCCAAAATCGGGATTCTGGGCAACGTTGCTGGTTTCTCCGCTGATCATCGCGGCAGGGTATGGCTTGTACGCCTGACAATCGGTTCAAGGCGTTCGCTTCGCTTCGCTTCGCTCGCCTCTCGCGAGGGCTTCAACGTCCGATCGGGGTCGATTGTGGTCCTTCACGATAAGCAACACTCGGCCAATAGTGGCCATCGAAACATTCAGAAAATGCTCACTTCTCTAGCCCCCAAATCGCACCCTGTATTGGGGGGCATATTCCCCTTCACCGGGGGTTCTCATACGTCTGTTTAAAGCCAGCAGCCAAGAGAAGCGCGGCGTAGAGTCATTAGTCACCTCCTGTCACTTTTGGCGGAAAGCTTGCATCGCTCCCATCCCGGCTCGAAATCAAACATTTCGCCAGCTGGGCTAGTAGCCGTGGCTCATTGCTCGAGTATTGCCACGCGCTCCGCAGAACCCGTCAGAGGTGTTTGCAATGAAACTAGATACCGGAAGGTTGACTCCTAGTCCATTGTCCAAAACCAGGCTGGCGCTGAGTATCTCTGCTGCCGTGTTCATGTTTGGGCTGGGCTTGTCCCAGACCCAGGCAGCCCCCCTCGACAACACCGACCCACCGCCCCCTACCGACCCATCGGCGTTCACCAATCAGCCCGCCGACCCCGACGCCGCATTGAGGAACTTGCTCAAGCTGCCTCCCGCAAACGTCGGCGCCTTCGACTTGCCCAATGGCGTGGTCGGTAACCGCAAGACGCCCTTGGTCGACAATGTGCTGCCACCCGATCTGCAACCCAGCTTCAATATCCCCACCAACGGTAATGCCAGCCCGGTATTCGGGGCTCAACCGTTCTCACAGAAGCTAGAACTTTTCGAGGAATTCGGTTCGAACAAACTGGATGCGGCCGACCCGCCATCACCCGTGCCGTTTCCGGTCCCGACGGTGGGCCCCGCACCGGCGCAAGATCCATTGAAGGTGGCGCGTAGCGGTCCGTCACCGGCTGCGCTGGATGCCTTTCTCAGGCAGCCGGCATTGACGCCCTTCCCGACAGAGTTCTCCAATGTACTGGACCGCAACCCCCTGGAGGGCGCAGATCGAGGATTTCCTCAATCGCCGGGTCGATTCGCCCGCAGAGGGCCGGCCACCGGGAAAAGGCTGGTCGCACCAGCGTTTCAATGAGTTTTTCCCGCGCGACGCCTTCAAGACTGTGCAAGCCGGCGCGCACGTCAACAGCGGCTTGCGTGATCGTATGCAACGGCATAACTACGCCGTGGGGGAATTTGCGCCAGGCGGGCTCTATCACAACACCAACGGCAACTCGGCCAACGAGGGCACAACCAAGGGCATTCAAGTGCAGTTTCACCCCAACCTCCCTGTCCAGGACCACAATGCACTGTGGACGTTCGACGGCACCTTTCCGCCGAAACTGCTTCAAGTCCGCAATGGCCAGGCGATGCTGATGCGTCATTACGATGCCTTGCCCATTGACCCGTCGGCCAACCGGGGCTTTGGCCTGCACACCCTCACCACCCATGAACATAACGGTCACTCCCCCGCGGAAAGCGACGGCTTTACCAACGCGTTCTTCTTCCCGGGCCAGTACTACGACTATCGCTGGCCGCTCCAATTGGCCGGTTACGACAGCATCAATACTAATGCCCAGGACGCACGGGCAGCGTTCCCGTGCGACCCCGGTGAAAAGCTTTTCGTCAACGATGCCAACCCAGGCTTCAAAACCTGCAACAACGGCGCCATCAAGATCCGTGGCGACTGGCGCGAAACCATGAGCACCCACTGGTTCCACGACCACATGCTCGATTTCACCGCGCAAAATGTCTACAAGGGCAATGCGACGATGATGAACTACTACAGCGCCGTGGACCGTGGCAACGAGGCGGTCGACGACGGGGTCAACCTGCGCTTGCCCAGCGGCTCGGCGCTGGGCTGGGGTAACCGCGACTATGACATCAACTTGACGATTGCCGACAAGGCCTGGGACAAGGCCGGCCAGTTGTGGTTCAACCCGTTCAACACCGACGGCTTTCTCGGTGACCAAGTGCTGACCAACTGGGAGTACAAGCCCTTCCTGGACGTACGTGCCCGCCGCTACCGCTTCAGGATTCTCAACGGATCGGTTTCTCGCTTCTTCACGCTGGCGGTGGTGCGTCAGATCAAAGGTAATGGCGGTGAGTTTCCTGGCCCGAAAAACTCCGGTTTTTCATACAACCGGGTGCCGTTCCACATGATTGCCAACGACGGCAATATCATGGAGCACGCGGTGCCGTTCGATGGCAGCCTGGACCTCGATGGTGACGGCGACAAACAGGACCACAATGCCATTCTGCCGATACTGGGTATTGCTGAGCGCTATGACATCGTCGTCGACTTCGCGAAAAACGGCATCAAGCCGGGCGACAAAATTTTCTTCGTCAACATCGAGGAGCATGAAAACGGCAAGCTTCCCAAACGTGACATTCCATTGGCAGATGTACTCTCCGAGAAGTACCTTCCCGTCGTCAGGCAAACCAGCCACGGGCCACAGTGGATCAACGGCGACCCGGGCGTGGGCGTGTTCATGCAACTGAACGTGAGGCCCTACACTGGCCAGGATGTCAGCATGAACCCCGTCGACTTCGAGCCCGCCAAGCCTGGCAAACCCGAGGGCAGGTTCATGATCCCGCTGCCCTTGCACCGTGATGACCCTGCCGATATCGCCCGGCTCGCCCAGGCTCGGCACCGAACCTTTATCTTTGGCCGCTCCGACGGCACGGATTTCAAGCCGTGGACGATCAAGACCGATGGCGGCGAAGGCTTCAACATGGACCCGCGCCGGATTTCAGCCGCGCCACAACTGGCCACTGGCCCGACACCGGCAGGGTTCAGGGGTGAAGGTACGCTGGAAGTCTGGAAGATCCAGAACGGCGGCAATGGCTGGAGTCACCCGGTGCATGTGCATTTCGAGGAAGGGATCATTCTCACTCGCGGTGGCAAAACACCACCCGAATGGGAAAAAGGGGCGCGCAAGGATGTCTACCGTATTGGCTCCGATCCAGACAGCCTCGACAATGTCGAAATGGCCATACGCATCCGTGAGTTTGCCGGTACCTACATGGAGCACTGCCACAACACACAGCATGAGGACACCTCGATGCTGCTGCGCTGGGACTCTGAGCACCCGGGCCAGTTCCAATTGATGCCCACACCGTTACCGAGCTGGGACGGCGTGAAATTCGTGGACTCGGTTGCGTTACCGACATTCCGTACGGGAGATGGCGTCGGGCCGCAGGTCAAGGTCAACAATGACCCAGAAAACAGCATTAGCAGCGGAGGTAGAGGTGGAGGTGGAGGTGGAGGTGGAGGTTAGCGTCGCCTATCAAAAGGCTAGTTGTGTCGTCAGCAAGCGCAAAAGACCGCTATGTATGCGTTTCAAACCCAAAGCCGCCTATCATCACAGTCAGCTTTGGGTCGATGGCGGAGCCTCGTGACAGACGGCAATCGGCCAAGAGCGGTCATCCCTGATTGGCGCAAGACCCTGTTTTAAAGGCGAAGCAGGACCAAGCACCATCACAAAGGCAACGGCCTATCCTGGACAACCCGCTTCATGACCAGCGTCGAAGTCAGCCGCTGCACATTGGGCAATGTCGAGAGGCTTTCATCGTAAAGCCTTTGGAAGGCCGGTAGATCCTGAGTGATGACGTGCAGCAGGTAGTCCGGCTCGCCAAATAACCTCTGGGCATCGACTATCTGAGGTATATCAATGAGTGCCGATTCGAACGCCTCGACCGCCTGCCTGTCACCCTCCCTAAGCGTGGCAAACACCATGGCGGAAAAATTCAGGCCCAATGCGCCGGGATCAAGTTGCGCGCGATAGCCCAGCAACACACCGGACTCCTCCAGTGCCCGCACTCGCCGGTGACAAGGTGAGAGGCTCAGCCCTACACGCTCGGCAAGCTCAGTGACCGAAAGGCGGCCATCCTTTTGCAGCTCAGCAAGAATCTTCCGATCAATTCTATCCACGCAGAATAATCTCCCCAACCTGCAACGCCATTGCGACCGTCTTTGAAAGCTAATTCTAACCAGATTTCATTAATCTTCCTCCCACCATTAACAACCGTACTCCTCAAAATGAAACAAGAGGAACGGCCTTGGAATTGAGAGGTGGAATGATGAATGAAGTGTTGAGTGATGAACGGGCGTGGGTGACGCCATGACCTTCAGTGTTTTTGTGGCCTTCTGGGCGGTGTCGATACTGTTCGTGATCACGCCTGGAGCCGATTGGGCCTACGCGATATCCGCAGGCTTGAAGCATCGAGTTGTCATACCCGCCGTGGGCGGACTGTTATCCGGCCACTTGATTGCCACACTGGTGGTAGCCGGTGGTGTTGGCACCTTGGTCGCCAACCACCCTCTGGCCCTGTCAGTGCTGACGATGGCCGGGGCGGGTTATCTGCTTTGGTTGGGCATCAACATGCTCGTGCGCCCCTCTACTCCGCACGCGGATGAGGTTCAGGCGTCAGGCTCCTGGAAGCGCTGGGCGTTCAAGGGGCTTTGCGTCAGCGGGCTGAATCCGAAAGTGTTCCTGCTGTTCCTCGCGCTGTTGCCGCAATTTGCCGACGCCACGGCCCCCTGGCCTGTACCGATGCAGATGATTGCGCTCGGGCTCGTCCACACTATCAGCTGTGGCGTGATCTACCTTCTAGTCGGATTTGGCTCGCAGGTTGTTCTGCGGGCACGTCCAGCCGCCGCTCAACGGGTCAGTCGTTTTTCCGGCGCGGCCATGATCCTCATCGCACTGGCTCTGTTTGCCGAAGGATCTTTGCACTTGAGGTGAGCCCAGGAGAATTTCCCGGGCCCGAGCATACTGTTTGATTTTCCCACCCTCGCCTTACAGGAAGTCGTAATGAATAGCCCAAGAGAACGCGCTGCCGAAGGTCTCAAGGTCGGAGACCGGTTCACGGTAGTCCGTTGCTTTTCAGATGACGATATTCGCCAATTCGCGCAGATTTCACGCGACTAATGGAAGTGAACGACCCAATATAGACGGTGGAGACAGGCAAAAATCGGCCAAGAGCGGACAGTGACCGAATACATCATTAGGCAAACAGCAACATGCTGGTGTGATCAGCGAGTAGCGCCTTAAAGTGGTTATCGATAATTTCGATGCTTTGATGGCAAAGTGACAAGAGCCGAACGATTTACAAATCCATCGGACTCCCTAGGCTCAGAATGCAGATCCTCGATACGAATAACAGGCTAGACACCTATCCACGGTCGATGAAAACAGGCTGGAATCCGTCTGCGAGCGTTTAACTCCGTCGTTGCGAGCAGCCCATCGACTGCTCAAGGTCGCGCGCACGCTGGCGGACCTTGAACAAGCCGACGGGATCAGACGCGAACATTTGGCCGATGGGCTGCAATATCGGCCGACAATGCTCTAGCCGGTGTCACCCCTTGGTCAGATCAACCAACGGCGTCTGCCGCACCTCAGTCTCCCGCCCACCCTGAATCTCGCTCACCTGCTTCAAGGCCTTATCCACAGCAGCCTTATCCGCCAACAAGCTGTAGCTGATGCGGAACTGCTTGTGTTCCTTCGGCCCAATTGTTGGTACCAGGTTCAGTGGCCGCTGATAACGGCGGTTGTAGGAAAACTTGTCCCTGGCTCCAGCCCCGTGACATAGCCCTGGCCTTGGGTATCGGTGTTTTTCCACAGGGAAAACACGGGCAGTGTCTGAGTGTTGAAGCCGACCGAAACGCCCAGGCTGCCGGCCTTGTTATGCAACACGGTCAACGTATCGCCCTTTGCATCGGCATACGGCACCACGTTGTAAACCGTTTCGTCGTAGTCCTTGGTCGGTGCGCGGTAGGTCTGCCAGTCGGGCAGATCGCCCTTGGCCTTGTCGTTGAACGGCGACACCTGTTTCACCGGCGCGGCGAAATGAGCGCCCTGCTCCAGGAACGGGGTGCTGAAGTTACTGTGATACAGCGCCTGGTATTCCTTCGGATAGTCGCCGTTGTTGGCCAGGGTGTCGTTGAGGGTGAACACTACGCTGCCGGGTTCGGTGACCAGTTCGGTCGCGACGGAGAAGTCGACCTTCTTGAACGCCTGCTCTTTCAGTTCGCCGCGCAGGGTGATGGCGTACGGTGGTTTTTCATCGATGTGCAGGGTGACTTTGTTCGCAGGAATGTTGGCGGCCCGACCGTGCAGGGTCAGCAGTTCGCCGTTGTCGACGCCGGGGTGGCCGACCCATTCGTATCCGCAGCGGGTGACCAGCTCATTGAAACCTTCCAGCCAGCCCAGACCACCGCGGCCATTGAGTTCGATGAAGGACGGATTGACCACTTCCTTGACCGGCGAATCCCAGCCCATGCGCACATTGCCGACCGAGGCCTGCAAGACGTTCATTCCGCGAGTCGGCACTACCGAGAGTTTCATCGTGCCGTTATCGATGTCGACGATGCTGACGCCCTCCTGCCGACCGCCGTGCAAGGTGCGTAGGGTAACGTTGAAGGGTTTGTCGGTTTTTATGCTGAGTTGCTGGCTGGTGATCTGCCAGTTCTGGGCGGCTTTGTCGGTGTCGAGCAAAACGTAATCCCAGGCCATGGCGTGGGAGGCAGCGGACAGTGCGCTGAGGGCAACAAAGAGTTTGAGCGGGGTCATGGCAGCAGCCTTTCTTGGAGTTGTGCCATTTTTATAGACTTGATGAAACGTTTCAGCAAGCTTAAAAAGCGATACCACGCCGGCAAATGCCAAGAAAGATTTGGGACAAATCGAAAAATTGAGTCGATGCCATCGCGAGCAGGCTCGCTTGTATGTTTAGACTTGAAGGTGAGCACAGGTTTTGTGAACATTCGAGATCAACTGTGTGCAAGCCTGCTCGCGATGGCAATCTCGGCAACGACTCAACGAAACCGATCAACCTCATGCCGCAAATCCGCCGCAAGCTTCTCCAGCTCTTTGGCAGTCACCGCCCACCGGCTCATCCGGATGCACGCTCAATCCGGCACTGAAGCGTTTCTCGAACAGGCCGCTAAGGCGCTGGGTACTTTCACGCAACGTGCCGTGAAAAGTGCTCAGTTGATCGGCCAGTAACCGCGCCTCGCTCGCCAGATGCTCTTCGCGGGTGGCGAGGTTGGCAGCGTCCAGCGAGCGCAGGGCAAACACGGTAATGCCTCTGATAGCCGAAAGCAGACCTTCGTGAATGTCCGCTTCGGGTCGTTTACTACCCTCCGCGACAGACAGAAAACGGCCCGAATCAGTCAGCATGCCCAGAAACGGCTCGAAGCGATTTTTAGCACCGTCCTGCTACGCTTTTTAATTTCTCGAGTAGATTTAAGGTAATCACTCACAAAATCTTGTTGAGGTTGCGAAACGTGAGAGCCGGATTGATTGGGGCCGCCGTCATCATCACGGTGATGGGTGTAACAACGCAGAGGTTCATGGAGTGGAAATCGTTCGAGAACGAGCGAAAGGAGGCCCTGTGCAGGTCAGTACAGCAGCATATGAAAACCCTGGAAACTCGAGCACGAGCGATGACTGCGGGGCTGTCTATGGAGGCTTACGCCGAGGCGGAGAGTTCTGAGGTGGATGAATTGGTCAGCGCGCTGGATACCGCAAACAATGACGCGGAGGTTGAAGCGGTCATAGACGCACACGCCGCAAAATTGGAGGCAAAGGACGCAGCGACCGATGCAGAACTGAAAAACCTGGGGAGTCAGCATTTTCTCGAACAGCAACTCAAAGAACAGCGAATAACCACGGACATCAAGCAGGAAATCAAACGCACCGAGAAGGCTGTAACTGAGTCCTGTAATTAGTCCTGGCTCCAAGGAGTGAATTCACTATGACCCTGGCCCATAAACTGTTTGTTGGCGTTGCAATGGCCAGCCTGCTACTTGGCGGTTGCACCTCCCAGGTCACTGAGCGCGAGCAGTACTCCGGCTTCCTGTCCAACTACAACAACCTGGAAGAAGTGACCACCGCCACCGGTGAGAAGGCAATGCGTTGGGTGAGCCCGTCCTGGAACCCGAATGCGTATGACACCATCGCGTTCAGAACGCTGGAGTTTTACCCCGCGCCGAAGCCCAATGAACAGGTCAATCAGCAGACGCTGGTCGAATTGCAGGACTACATGTCCAGGAAGGCCAAAATCGTGCTGGGCCAGAAATACCGGAGGGTATCTAACGCGGCCGCTGCACCGGCCGGCTCACGCCCCCTGATCCTGCGTGCGGCGATCACGGGCGTCAGCGCCTCGAACGAAGGCATGAAGTGGTATGAAGTGATGCCGATCGCAGCCGTTGTCGGAGCGACACAGGCAGCCACCGGGCACCGGGATCAAGACACGAATATCTACTTCGAAGCCGAGTTCATTGACGCGAGAACGAATCAGACCATGGCCAAAGTGGTACGCAAGGTATTCGGCAGCCAGCTAGAGAACGAGAGCCAGCGCATCACCACCAAGGACTTTAAAGCCGCTATCGACAAACTGAGCACTGATCTCTGGACGTTCATCCACAGTTGACCGTTACAAACCTTTCAGCTTTTTTTTCTCCCTCCTCTGGCATCCTGCCGACGCGGCTAAAGGAGTGTGAGGCTCATGATGAAAACCACTGACAAGTCGGGCGGTACTTCCACTACAGCGCCAATCCAGAAGGCGTCAACCGGCAATGTCTGGCGCACCCTTCCTGGTGGCATCTGGGCGCTCGGCTTCGTCTCGATGCTGATGGACATCTCCTCAGAGATGATCCATGCATTGTTGCCGCTCTACATGGTGACAGTACTGGGTACCTCCGTCCTGGCGGTGGGTCTCATCGAGGGAATAGCCGAGGCTACTGCCTCGATCACCAAGGTATTCTCCGGGGCGCTCAGTGATCGATTGGGCAAACGCAAGCTGCTGGCGGCGCTGGGTTATGGACTGGGGGCGCTGTCCAAACCAATCTTTCCTTTGGCGGGCTCGCTGGACTGGCTGACCGGGGCTCGCTTTATCGACCGTATCGGCAAAGGGATTCGCGGTGCCCCGCGCGATGCATTAGTGGCCGACATCACACCACCCGCGGTACGCGGGGCGGCTTTCGGCCTGCGTCAGACGCTGGATACCGTTGGTGCATTCCTGGGGCCGTTGCTGGCGATTGGTTTGATGTGGCTGACCGCGAACCACTTCCAGACCGTGTTCTGGGTGGCTGTCATCCCGGCCTTCCTCGCCGTCGCTGTGCTGCTTTTGTTCGTTCATGAGCCCAGACAAGTGCAAGGGCCGCAACGGGTGCGTACGCCCTTGAGTCGGCGGGAACTGGCCCGACTGGGCGCCGGTTACTGGTGGGTGGTGGGTGTCGCTTCGGTGTTCACCCTGGCGCGATTCAGCGAGGCCTTTCTGATCCTGCGCGGCCAGGCTGTTGGGCTGGCGCCGATGTGGGCGCCAGCGGTACTTGTCCTGATGGCAGTGGCGTACTCGCTGTCAGCCTATCCCGCCGGGGCATTGTCTGATCGTGTCAGCCGCGTGCCGGTGCTCGGCATAGGTCTGATATTTCTGATGGCTGCCGATTTGACGCTAGCGTTTGTGCCGGGTATCGCGGGGCTGGTCGTCGGCGTCGTTCTATGGGGGCTGCACATGGGGTTTACCCAGGGGATATTCGCCGCCCTCATCGCCGATTGCGCGCCGGCTGAACTGCGTGGGACGGCATTTGGCATGTTCAATTTGTTGACCGGACTGGCCTTGCTGATGGCGAGTGTCATCGCGGGGGCGCTATGGGATACGGCAGGCTACCAAGCGACCTTCTTGATGGGAGGGGGCTTTGCTGTTTTGACTTTTTTGGGGTTGTGGGTGATCCGATCGAAAGTCCAGGTTCGATAACAACGCCCAGTCACGACCATCAGGACGACAAGTCCGTCTGACGTTGGTCGATTGCCCCCCCTCACGACAGGGAGCAAACGGCCAGAAACCGTCGGTTGCCGGAGCAATAACAAATGAGTAGCTATGCTTGGTGTGTTGCCAGACGCTGGTAACGACTTCGTGAATGGAGGGGTTTGAGATGCAACTCATCACGTTGAAAATCGATAAACCGGAAGTGACGAACTTCATTTTAGGTCAGACGCACTTCATCAAGTCCGTCGAGGACATCCACGAAGCGCTGGTCAATGCTGTACCAGGTATCCAGTTTGGCGTGGCCTTTGTGAAGCCTCTGGCAAATGCCTGGTGCGATGGTCTGGCACCGATACCCCAATGATTGAACTTGCACAGAAGAATGCGAAAGCCATCGCCGCAGGCCATAGCTTCATCATTTTCCTGGGCGACGGTTTCTATCCGCTGAACGTGTTAAACACCATCAAAATGGTTCCAGAGGTCTGCCGTATCTTTGTGCAACAGCCAATCCAACCGAGGTGATTCTCGCTGAGACGGAACAAGGGCGAGCAATCCTGGGCGTAGTGGATGGCTTTTGTGCCAATGACATTGAAGGCGATGAAGACATTCAGTGGCGCAAGAATCTGTTGCGACAAATTGGCTACAAACAGTGAGTTGCAGGGTTGTCCAATCGACCTATCAGGATGTTCAGGGAACCCAATCGATGGCAAACGATGCAAAAGTCGAATCCAAAAACGAGACGTTTATCGCGCAGGAGACTGAGGCGCTGAGCGCCCCCTCCCCTATCTGGCACAGACGAATCAGAGTCCAGGTGCGCAATCTGAGTCACTCGACCCAGTTTGTCATTGCCGCTGCGGTGATCCTGGGACTGACCATGTTCTTCGTCGGCAATTTGGTGAGCCTACGAATAGAAGGTGCCGCGGTACATAGCGCGGCAGAAGCCGCTGCTCAGTACATGGACACGTTTCTGGAGCCCTATGTGCAGGAGATGAGCCGGGACAACAACCTCTCCGCTGAAAGTGTCCAGGCCCTGGACCGCCTCACGCAAAGTCGTGCGCTAAAACAGCACATTGTTTCGATCAAGATCTGGCGGGCGGATGGCACAGTTGTCTACAGCACGAATAAAGCCATCACCAACCACCAATTCCCCGTGGATGAGATCACCGAGGCATTCAAAGGCAAAGTGGTCACCGACCTTGAAGAGCTGAGCCAGCAGGAGAACGAGTTCGAACGCAAGCTCAACCTGCCGCTCTATGAGATCTACGCGCCTCTGCGGGATTCAAACTCCAGGAAAGTCATCGCGGTGGGCGAGTTTTATGAAAAGGCCGAGAGCCTCAAGCGCGAGATCAATCGTGTCCGACAGCAGGTATGGGAGGTTGTCGGTGCCGCGACGCTGGCAATGCTGACGCTGCTTTTCTTCATCGTGCGACGCGGTGACAAGATTATCCAGCGCCAACAAGTGGCACTGCACTTACGGCTGCAGGAGCAAACCCGTTTACACGTCAGTAATGTCGAACTCCAGCGCAAGATGGCGACGGCGACCCAGGAGTTTTCCCGGGTCAACGAACTCACCTTGCGGCGCATTGGTGCAGACCTGCACGATGGGCCGGCGCAGTTATTGACCTTGATTCTGATCCGGCTCGACGACTTGGCCGAAAACTGCTCCGCGGTCGATCAGGAGTCGATGGAAACCATTCGTGGCGCCGCCACCGACGCATTGCGGGAGGTCCGCGAATTATCACGAGGCCTGGCACTTCCGGAAATCAACGATTTGAGCCTGGTGGAAGAGTTGCAATTGGTGGCGCAACGGCACGAGCAACGCACGGGTACCAAGGTCACGTTAGCCCTGGGGCGACTACCGAAGGCCGCGTCACTACCACTCAAACTCTGTTTGTACCGTTTTGTGCAAGAAGCCCTCAACAACGCTTACCGTCATGCCAACGGCGAGGGTCAGGTCATCCAGGCGCAATACATTGATGAAGTATTGAATATCAGCGTCAGGGACAGGGGTCCCGGCATGACGGCGGACGCCATGCTGCTCGAGACATCCGGCAGAACCCGATTGGGGCTCGCCGGTTTGCGTTATCGCGTTGAATCGCTGGGCGGGTTGTTCAGCATCGACTCTTGCGCCTCGGGTACGTCGGTCAATGCACAGTTCAAGATCTAGTCAGGAGCCGTTCCCGGCATCCGCTTGTGTTTTCCCTGCGTCGATGTGAAGCCGCCCGACAGCTTCGTGCTCCCTGTAATGCCGTAGGGCCGTGACCGCTTCGACACGATTTCGGGCGTGCAGTTTCTGCATCACGCAGCCCATGTGATGCTTGACGGTTTTTTCGCTGATCGACAGCTTTGACGCAACCTCTCTATTGGTCAGCCCCTTTGAAACTTCACAAATGACTTCCTCCTCGCGAGGGGTGAGATCAAACGTTTGATTTTCCGCTTTGTGTTTCTTGATGTTATTAAGCAGTTTATTGGCGAATTCGGGGGTGATGTATGACTCGCCCTTGGCAACCGACCTGATCGCCAGGACCAGTTCCGGTCCACTGACTCCTTTCAACACATACCCGCGCGCGCCGGCCTCCAGTGCCGAAAAGGCGTCATCTTCGGATTCCGAAACGGTCAGCATCAGCACCTTCACTTCCGGCAGCTCAGTGGCAATGAATCGTACCGCGGCGAAAACATCGCCCGGCATATTGACGTCCATCAACATCACGTCCGGACGAACCCTCACGGCAATATCCCTGGCTTCATCCGCATTGGCGCCCTGCTCCACGACCTGAAGATCCGCCCGCCTTTTCAACGTATTGGCAACGCCCTCACGCAACAAAGGATGATCGTCGGCAATGCCGATGCGAATGGATGGACTCATAACGCGCTCCCGAAAGGATTAGCACTCGAACACTCATTGATTAATAGCAGGGAACCAGGGACCCCGCTGGTTATCCGTCGAGTGTCCAAGGCTCCTGGCGTCAAGAAATCAGACTTAGGTCGGATAAATTTCGATCGTCAGTAAGCAATCACGACGTGGGGATTCTGAACCTCTGTACCCCAACCCATTGTTTTAAAAGGCCGCTACGCCCATCAAAAAACAGACAGTCTCATTCACCCGGATTCATCATTCATTCGACCAACCGTCGCTCTTCTTCGATGCAGCAGCACCGGGCCCCGTCTGGACTTGCGTCGACGGGCTACTCGAGTGCGCCCCCAGTGAAATGCGGGTTCACTTTCGCAATCTTGCGGACACAGCCTTGCGCTTTTGCCGCGCCTGCTCATCCTCCGCCAGCGCCTGGCGGACGAGCGCTCGAGCGGCCCAAACGCAGGTGTCGAGCGATTCTTCGATACTCGCGCCACCGATATCGCGCACGGCGATCAACGCTTCGGTGCCGATCACGATCGACAGCGCCTGTTTCAGTCGCTTGCGTGCGCGGGGTGAGAGCACGTCTTTCAGCGAGTCGACAATCGGCTCGATGTAGCTCATGCGTCGCCCCGGCCGCAAGGGTTCGTGGGGTTCCGTTTCGAGCCACACCGTCATGAACGAGCGCTCCATCACGTGCAGGCCAATCTCGTCGTCGAGCAGCAGTGTGTTCAACGCGTTCGCCGCCAGGCCGATGCCCTTTACCGGATCGTCTCCCGGCCGCCAGAGGTTCTCCAGCGGCGTCATGTCGCGATCGGCCGCCGTCTCGCTGATCAACGCCTCAGGCGAGGGAAAGTAACGATACGCCGTGGCCCGCGACACCATCGCGCGCTCGGCGACTTGCGCGACAGTCGGGTTGTGGCCCTCGTCGCGTAAGGCGATGGCGGCATCGATCAGCGCTTGACGCGTGCGTTGCCGCTGGTTGGCGCGGCCTTGCGTATCAGTATCACGGACAGGCGGGCTTGACTTCGAGGTCGGCATGGAATAAATGATACTCCGTCTTGTAATGAGACTTGAGTCTCATAATAGACACGCAACGCAGGATATGCCAATGGCGCTTTGCGAAGCACAATCGGCGCGCCGGGCATAACGATTCCACATCGTTTTTTCAGCAACTGAGCGCGCCTCAGGGCGCATGAGGTGAATGCCATGAATCACAATCCCCGTTCACGGACCTGGTTTCGGCTCGCGGCCCTCTACTTTGCCAGTGGCGTGGCGCTGGGCGTGACGATGGGCGCTTCCGGCGACCATTCACTCTTCGCGGTACATGCCCATATCAATCTGTTGGGGTGGGTGTCGATGGCACTGTTCGGGCTGTTCGGCACGTTGCACCCGTCAATCACTGAAGGACGCATCGCTAGCGCACAGTTCTGGACGTACAACGTTGGCGTACCGGTGATGCTCGGCGCACTGACACTGCGTATCAAGGGCTTCCCCTCAGTCGAGCCATTGATTGCGTTCGCATCAATTCTCATCGGTTCCAGTGTGCTGCTCTTCGTGTGGCAGGTGTTCTCGCGCATCGGCGTAACATTCGAAAATTTTAGCGGTACGAACGGTGAATCGCGTCAGTCATGACGCAGGTTACTTCTAGTCGTTTTTAGGCAGCGTATCGGTGCAGGGTGTGTCCTCCCTGGATCGGATGCTGCCCTTTGCGACCGGGAATCATAGTGATTTCTCACTGTTCTTTGAACACGTCAAAGCGTAGGACGCAGGCGATGATACCGACAGACAGTGATGGTGCAGCCGCTTTCCGCTTATCTCCAGCAGCCCGCGCCACCTGCAGCACCCGCGATTGATTTCCCGAAGATCGATAAAGACCTGGTGAAGACTGACTTCTTCAAGTATCTGGGCTTTGCCTTGCAGTTCGACCCGGCCACACCGGACGAAGTAGCGATCCGCGAGAAACTTGCCCGAATCGGCGTCGGCAAGGACTTCAACTTCCAGAACCTGTCCGCCGAACAGAAAACCGCGGTGGTTCAAGGCCTGCAGGCTGGGCATGCAAAGGTTGAGGAAGGGATTAAAAATCTGGGCACCAGGATTAATGGCTGGAACGTTGTCGGTGCCGGCGGCGACAACGCCTTCTACAATGGCGACTGGCTCAAGCGTGCTGCTGTTGCGCAAGCAGGCATATACGCCAACGATGCCGATGAGGCCACGTACCCGCTGGCCAATACCTTGCCAAATGTCGAACCGCTCGACGGCAGCAAGCACAACTACACGATCACCTTTGCTGCCGGACAACTTCCACCGGTTAATGCCTTCTGGTCAGTGACAATGTACGACGGCAAGTCGCAATTGCTGATCGAAAACCCGATCAATCGCTACCTCATCAACTCACCAATGTTGCCCGGTATGAAGAAGAATGCGGACGGCTCACTAACACTCTACCTGCAGAAAAACTCACCCGGCGTGGACAAGGAAAGCAACTGGCTGCCCGCACCGAATGATCGGATCTACCTGGTGATGCGTCTCTATTGGCCGAAGACGCAGGCGCCTTCCATCTTGCCGCCTGGCAAAGGAACGTGGAGCCCGCCGCAGATCGTCAAGGCTTCATAACGTCCGCGACCGTTTGCCATGCGTCGATTGCTGTGCAACGAGCCCTCCTCTAACGTCCCTCTCCTTCGGCAAGGCGTATATAGAGATCAGCCCCCGCTGGACCTCGACACTGTGCAGCTAAAAGTGCGCAGTGTCCGCCTTGGCGACTGGCAGGCTGGTCGAGAGAGGAACGCTCTGCGTGACCTTGGCCATCTGGGTAATTTCCACCTGCAACTGATCCTTGCCGAGCAGGTAGTCGGCCAGCTTCTGCGAAAACGGCCAGTAGTTCAGTTCGGCAGACAATGTGAGCGGCCCCACTGCGTCGGCCGGCACCAGGAAGGAGAACGTCCCGATATCGTAGCCCTTGGGCAGAATGCGATTGTCCGAGAGTATTTGCGTGGCATTCCAGACCTCGACGTCCAACGGATTGCCGTCCTTGTCGCCAATGTGCACTTTGAAGTTTCGGGTGTTGTCCTCGGTCTTGCCGTCCTTGATCGAACCCAGCCGATAGAGCTCGCGACCACTGGCATCCAGTACCCGGAAATCAATCCACATCTCCCGTCCCTCTGGAAAGCCGGTCGGTAGTTTGTGCCCTGCGCCGACATTCGCAACTTTGACCGCAACCGAGGTGTATTGCCCGGGAATGACAGTTGCCGGCAGTTGCTGGAATTGTATTTGCGCCGCACGCACGAGCATGTCGCGCGCGCGTTGCGCACCCTCGTCCTGACCGAGGTGCTTGAGCATCATGGCGTTGGCTCCGCTGAACCAATGCGAGGCGACTTGCTCGCGGTCCGGCCCCATGATCGCGGCCTTACCCGCAAAACCCTGCATATGGCAACTCTGGCAGGTTACATCGTTAAGGCTGTAGGCACTCTCCTGCCATTCGTCATAGGTTCGCTCGACCGCCACACTGCTGAACGGGTGCGTGACGTTGTGACAAGTGCCGCAAAAGTCCGAGCGCGTGTGCAGAGCGGAATACACGGTGTCGTGATAAGGCGAAACGGCATCTTTACGCGGGCCGAACTTGGTGGGTTTACCGTGCGCTCGAGGGCTCAAGACATAAGCGCCGTTATCGAGGCCCGTGCGGGCACTGATGTTGTGACAGGTCTCGCAATCGACCCCGGGCATTGGATGATGTTGGGTGCTGTCTTCAATCGATGAGCGGTTGATTTCCGAAGTGATCTGACCGGTCGTGAGACCAATCGGGGTATGGCAGCCGGTGCAGAAGTTATCGACCTTCCCGTCGGTGGCCGAACTCGCACGCTTGAGCAAGGCTCGATAGATGGGCTCATCCCAGGCTTGGGACATCATCGAGGAGCGCCACTGCTTGTAAATCTCCGTATGGCAAGCGCCACATACCTGGGCATTGTCGAAGTCCTTAACATTCAAAACCAGGTTGCCAGTGGTATTGGCCCGGTGCGGAAAGAACGGCATCCCACCATTCACATGCATGAGCTTGGAGCGTTCCGGCTCCAGCCACTTCTCATTGGCTTGAGTGTCATTGCCCTGAGGTTCATCGGCCACGACCAGAGTGACCGTAAGCAGGCAAGCCAGAAAGCACAAAAAACGGCGAACGAAAGGTTTGATCACCAGGAAAAACAGTATGAACAATATCGTGAGCGAAATACTCAAGCCGACAAGGGCCAGCTTGACGCCAGCCGGCACATTGAACGAGGCCGTGCAAGAGCCCGCGCACATTACCCATAGAACCATCAAGGCCGATAACCAGTGCAACGCTGCCGGTGTACACGTACGTTTAGAGTGATTCATAAGAATTCCCCCTAGACGGTTGCAGAGGATGACTGCGGCACTTCTATTGAGTAGCCAGGGGAATTTTATGACGCAAACCGATGGTTATATGTAATCACTCAACGGGGGTGCTTTCAGCTCCAAAGCTTCCCGACTCTGCGCCTTTGGTGGATGGTATAAGCTGACATAGCAATTACTTTGCCAGCACTGCGGCAAACATGTGCGATGAACTGAACGCCCCGCACACATTGGCCACAGGCTGAAATAGTGTGTTGATGGAGACGCGAATGCTGCCGGGGAATGGCGCTCATTAGTGGGGGGGGGACTCACGCCGAAACCGGGGGTTGCGTCGCGTACATGGACATGCCGCGTTTTACGCAAATTCCCCGTGATTACAGCCCGATTCGTTGAAGACCACCACTCCACGGCCTAAAAGACGCCCCTAGGGGGAAGGTTATGCCCGCCCCCCTGGTTGAAACAAAGTTTCCACTAGTTCTGACTCTGCACCCGCGATCAATCGCCATGCTTGTGTTTATGTTTATCCTTATATTTATTCTTATGCTTGTAGTCAGAACTGTGGTGGTCGTTGTCATCGGCCATATTGTTGCCGACAGCCCCCCTGCAGCACCGCCCAGTCCAGCGCCGATCAGGCCACCGGTTGAGCCACCGACGCTGTTGCCAATCACCTGGCCACCCGCTGCCCCGAGCCCCCCACCAATAGCTGATTCAGTCTTCTTGCCGCTCTTCGCCGTCATTGCGCCCCCAGCCGCGCCACCGACCCCGGCTCCGATCGCGGCGCCCGTGCTACCTCCCATGGCTTGACCGACCACGCTTCCAAGGGCGCCGCCGACACCGCCACCGATAGCGGTATTGGTCGTTTCGCCGGCGAGGGAGTACTGCGATACAAGAAGGCTAATTGCAACGATGGAGAATGATTTACGCATCAGACAGACCTTAAAAAATACACAAGAGTAGAAAAGTCTGTTGGTACGAAACAGTCAGGTCAATACTTATTCGGCCGCGCAGTAACGTGGATCAATCAATCGGTGAGTAGTACAACCGCTTATCGATCAATTATGACCTGTGGGCGACCCCGCTAAACCGGGGGGTCGATAGCGCGCCGGGGATGAGCGCACGTCTTTGCGCGAGTCGACAATCGGCTCGACTCGGATCATGTGCCACCCGGTTGTATTCCTTACGACTGAAGGTCTATACGGTCACACTCGGCACCGCCCTCCCCCCCGAAGAGAAAGACCGACGCCGAGAATCACGTAGCCACTACTCAAGCAGCTGATCAATCAACACCGCGTTGGTATAGATCAAGCTGCCATCACTGGCGCGGTGTCCGACCAGGTGGAACTGGCCGCGTTCGTCGTGCAAATAGACGCGCATTTGACAGTCGGACAAGGGGGCGTATCCCTTTGGCATGATCAACTCCATCGAGTCCATATCGACATCGACCATGGCTTCAGGCTCTTGGGTCTTCTGCAAGCGCTCTTCGGCCTCTTCCAGACGGAGATGGAGAGGTCCGTCGACGTAGAAATGGACTTCCCCATCGGGGTGGACTTTTGGGCGTCGCTGGTTTTGCACCAGCCTTCGATCGTCAGGGCACTCATGACGAAACCTCCCATGTGGATTGCTGGACTCTGTCGCTATCGTCCCTGCTCAATGCCATCACTTACGTTGGATAACTGGACAAGGGCAGAGTTCGTCTTTTTGGCGCCGCTTCTGGCCGAACCCTGCCGTCCGTCATCAGAAATTCAGTATAGCTGGTCGCCGGGCCTCGCTTGCCAGCCTCACGGTACAACCCGATGGTTCTATACTTCTTACTGACTTTGCCACCCGGACGGGTGGTAGTTGTCTGCCCTGCTTGGATGTCAGTGGCGATGCTTTTGCATAACCAATGAACAACAGGAATAGGATGAAGAGGAAATGGCAATAGCAATTGTCCTGATACTAATCGTTATTGCGTCAGTGCTATTCGACATACTAGCGCCCTGGCAGGCGACACCGGCCGCTTCCAACTGGGGCTCCATAGACACCACCCTGTTCATCACCCTGATTATTTGCGGGATATTTTTCATTGCCATCACGGTATTCATGGCTGTAGCGGTGATGCGCTATCGTCACAAGGACGGTGTCAGGGCGGCCTACCAGCCAGAAAGTAAAAAACTGGAATTATGGTTAATCATCGTTACTTCCGTAGGTATTGCCGCGATGTTGGCGCCAGGTCTGGTTGTTTACAACGATTTCATCCGGGTGCCGAAAAATGCTTACGAACTTGAAGTGGTCGCCCAGCAGTGGCAGTGGGCCTTTCGTTTCCCCGGCCAAGACGCAAAGCTGGGCAAATCGGATGTCAGGTTTATTGATTCCGCCAATCCCTTTGGCCTTGACCCCAAGGATCCTGCAGGGCAGGACGATGTGCTTGTAATAAACAATGAAGTTCACCTTCCACTCGACAAGCCGGTGAAAGTTTTACTGCGCTCAAAAGATGTGCTGCACGATTTCTATGTACCGCAAATTCGCAGCAAGATGGACATGGTGCCCGGCATGGTGTCGTACTTTTGGTTTACGCCAACTAAAACCGGGAACTATGAAGTCCTTTGCGCTGAGTATTGTGGCGTAGGGCATTACAACATGCGCGGTCATATGATCGTGGTAGAACAGGATGTCTTCGATCAATGGCTAAAAGGCCAACCGACTTTTGCGCAGACATTAATGACCGCTGCCAAGCCGAGTCGAGACAGCGTGCTGGAAAAAGGCCGCCAGTTGGTCGAACAACATGGCTGCAAGGCCTGCCATAGCCAGGATGGTACTGCCAGTCTCGGCCCGGGATGGAAGGGGCTGTACGGCCGCACTGAACAACTCGCCGATGGCACCCGTGTGCAAGTCGACGAGGCCTACCTTAAAGAGTCGATTCTCGATCCGAAGGCCCGACTGGTACAGGGCTACCCGCCGGTGATGGTGGCCTATACTCTCAATGACGATGAACAGGGTGCTGTCATCGCCCTGATCAAATCACTGGGTACTGCGCGGCAAGACGATGAACCTTCGACCGGCGAAGCATCGGCCCCAGGTGAAGACCTGGCGGCGCAGGGACAGCGGCTGGCCGGGTCGCTTGGCTGCCTGGCCTGCCACAGTGTTGATGGCAATAAAGGCATCGGCCCCAGCTGGCTGGGCCTGTATGGCAAGACAGAAACCCTTGCCGACGATACGAGCGTAAAGGTCGATGAGGGCTATCTAAAAGAGTCGGTTCTTCATCCCAACGCCAAAATCGTCAAGGGCTTTGCAGCCGTCATGCCACCCTTTGCTCCGAGTGATAAGGACTTGAACGCACTGATCGCCTTTATCAAATCCAAAGCGAACACCGAAACTGATACGAGCAAAGCGGAGCCAGGAAAGCAGCCGTAAGGAGCCAGAAACACACTGAAACTTCAGCAGGAGGATGACGTGATGGCCTATGCGGAGCATGCCGAAACAGAAGTACTGCACGAACCCAAAAGTTTCCTGACCAAATACATATGGAGTCAGGACCACAAGGTCATAGCCATTCAATACTCCTTGACGGCTCTGTTCGTGGGTCTTATCGCTTTGGTGTTGTCCGACTTGATGCGCATGCAGATAGGCTTCCCCGGTAGTTTGTCGTTCATGGACGCCAGTACTTACTATCAGGCGATGACCATGCACGGCATGATCATGGTTATCTACTTGCTGACGGCCTTGTTTCTGGGTGGCTTCGGCAACTATCTGATCCCGCTGATGGTGGGCGCCCGCGACATGGTCTTCCCCTACGTCAATATGCTCAGCTACTGGTTTTACCTGGTGGCGGTACTGGTGTTGCTCAGCAGTTTTTTTGTCCCTGGCGGCCCCACTGGTTCGGGCTGGACGCTCTATCCGCCACAGTCCATTAGCCAGGGGACACCGGGGGTCGAGTGGGGCATTGTCCTGATGTTCATCTCACTGGCTATTTTTATTGTCGCGGCCACCATGGGCGGGTTGAACTACGTCACCACGGTGTTGCAGGCGCGCACGCACGGTATGACATTGTTCCGCATGCCACTCTCGGTATGGGGCATCTTCATGGCCTCGATCATGGCCTTGCTGGCCTTCCCGGCATTGTTTGTCAGTGCGGTCATGATGCTGTTTGACAAGCTGTTGGGCACCAGCTTCTTTATGCCGGCGATGATCTCTCTGGGGCAGCAGCTCAATCACCAAGGTGGCAGCCCGATATTATTCCAGCACCTGTTCTGGTTCTTCGGCCACCCGGAGGTCTACATCGTTGCTCTCCCGGCATTTGGCCTGGTCTCCGACTTGATCAGCACGCATGCGCGTAAAAACATCTTCGGTTACCGAATGATGGTGTGGGCCATTATTGCAATTGGCGTGCTCAGTTTTGTGGTCTGGGCGCACCATATGTATGTCAGCGGAATGAACCCGTACTTTGGCTTTTTTTCGCCATCAGCACCTTGATTATCGCGGTGCCGACCGCGCTGAAAGTCTACAACTGGGTGCTGACCCTGTGGCGGGGCGACATTCACCTGACCGTGCCGATGCTGTTTGCCCTGGCCTTTATCGTCACCTTCCTGGTCGGCGGTCTGACCGGGTTGTTTCTGGGCAATGTGATCGTGGATATACCGCTCTCGGACACCTATTTCGTCGTAGCCCATTTTCATATGGTCATGGGGGTCGCGCCGGTTCTGGTGGTGTTCGGCGGCATTTATCACTGGTTCCCGAAAGTCACTGGGCGCATGTGGAACGACACCCTGGGCAAGCTGCATTTCTGGATTACCTTTCTGGGCACCTACGCCATCTTCTTCCCCATGCACTACCTGGGTTTCCAGGGCATGCCACGTCGCTACTACGCCTATGAAAACTACGCGTTCATCCCGCAGTCGGCGCAAGAATTGAATGCCTTCATTACGGTGGTCGCATTGACTGTCGGGGTTTCCCAGCTGCTGTTCTTGTTCAATATGGCCTGGAGTGTGTTCAAGGGTAAGCCCGCAGGCAGTAATCCCTGGGGCGCGGCCAGCCTGGAATGGCAAACGCCGGACACCCCGCCGAAACACGGTAACTGGGGAGAGAAGTTGCCGGTCGTGCATCGCTGGGCCTATGACTACAGTGTGCCGGGGATAGAGCAGGACTTCGTTCCGCAAACGGTTTCCGCCGAGGAGCTGGAGCACATGCGACAACTCGGTGCCGGAACTAAAATAGCGGACGCCAAGACATGAACAGGCTGCTATTGAGAAACGCCGACCGCTCTGACCCCGGCGGCAGTTGGCGTCGCGGCCCTGAGGGTATTCACGCCACCGAGGGCGCCGACAGAAGGCAAACCGCAAGAGTCGGCCTGCGCTTGTTTATGGTGGTGGTGAGTTCGTTATTCTTTCTCTTCCTGATCGCCTTTATTGCCCGTTCGCAAATGGCCGACTGGCTCCCCCTGACAGAGCCTTTGGCGCCGTTAGGCAATCTCCGTCCACTCTGGCTGAATTCGGCTTTTCTGGTGTTGAGTTGCATCGCACTGCAGTGGTCACGCATGACCGCCCGACAGGCTCGACTGAACGCTACTGTCATTGGTTTTACATTGGGGGGCGTCTTTGCAATGGCCTTTCTGGCCGGGCAACTCTGGGTCTGGCAACAGTTTGTCGCCTGGGGCTACTTTGTCGCCAGCAACCCGGCAAACAGTTTCTTCTACCTGTTGACCGGCCTGCATGGGCTCCACCTGCTGGGCGGGCTGATCGCCTGGTGCTGGATCGTCGCTAAATTCCTGCGTCATGTGCCATTGGCGCAACTGAGCGCCAGCGTAGAACTCTGTGCCATCTATTGGCATTACTTACTGGGTCTTTGGTTCGTGCTATTCGCACTGCTGGCCAGCACGCCTCAAACCTATGACGCCATCGCCAGATTCTGCGGCCTGAGGTGAAAAGCCATGGCATCGCACCCACAAGCCCCAGTCGAATCCAGTTCTTCCAATCCACCAGGCTTGCCGCCTGCACCGGGATGGCAGAGCATCGCCAGCGACTGGTCCTCGGATAGAGAGGCCTTTAAGCAGGTGCCCTGGGGCAAGGCGATGATGTGGATATTCCTGCTCAGCGATACGTTTATATTCACCTGTTTCCTGACCGGCTACATGTCGGTACGCATGACCATCACCACCGCCTGGCCGAACCCCAGTGAAGTGTTCGCATTGACGATCGGCGGTAGAGAAATCCCGCTTATTCTGATCGCCATCATGACCTTTGTACTGATCAGTAGCAGCGGCACCATGGCTATGGCCGTTAACTTCGCCTATCGCCGTGATCGCGCGAAAACCACGGCCCTGATGCTGACGACTGCAGCCTTGGGTGTGACGTTCGTCGGCATGCAGGCATTTGAATGGAGCAAGCTCATCGCAGAAGGCGTGCGTCCGTGGGGGAATCCAATGGGGGCGGCGCAATTTGGTGCCAGCTTTTTCATGATTACCGGTTTTCACGGACTGCATGTATCGATCGGCGCCATCTACCTCAGCATTGTCGCGCTGAAAGTATTTCGGGGAGATTATGAGCGCTCCGGAAACTATCAGAATGTCGAGATAGCCGGGCTTTACTGGCACTTCGTGGATTTGGTGTGGGTATTTATTTTTGCTTTCTTCTATTTATGGTAGAGGAGCACGGGTGATGGCACATGCTCAGGGTCAGCAACATCCAATCAGTTTGTACCTTAAGATCTGGGGGCTGTTATTCGTACTCAGCACGCTGTCGTACCTTGTCGACTATTTCCACTTCCATGGTTACCTTCGGTGGTCCCTGATTATCACGTTCATGTTGTTGAAGGCGGGTTTAATTGTCTCCATCTTCATGCATATGGCTTGGGAGCGGCTGGCCATGGTCTACGCGATATTGGTGCCACCGTTGTGTTTACTGGTGCTCGTCGGGCTGATGGCCAGCGAGGCAGACTATGTTTTCCTCAGCCGGGTCATTTCCTTCGGCCAATAAATGGCTTTCGGAAATAGCTTTCGGATGGCCCGGAGTCTGCGGGAGCTAACCCGATATTACTCGCTTGAACTGATGCCATTTGTGCTGCCAGGCCACTGTCCAGTGGGGGGCTGCCGCTCCCATGCCGGCGACCATCAGCGTTGGATGATGCTCGATTACCCGGTCCAGAACCGATTCCTGATGCGGTTCGACATCAACGAAGAAGACATGTTTGCCCTCCTCGACTATCTGTTTAAAGCTGCGGAAGTGAGCGTTCGGCACCTGGATACCAAACAATCCGCCTTCCCAGATGCAAAAGCCAAATACAACAATGGCAAGGAAGATAAACGGCACCCAGCCGGCGGCGGATTCGGTCCACCCCATCCAATAGGCGCCACCCAGGATCAGCAGCGCGAGAGGCACTCCGACCACCGCACCAATCTCTCCAGAGTGAACCGTATCTTGTTTCATTAACGAATTAACTTCGTGGAGGTGATGCTCTTCAACTTCAGCAACTTCTTCACTGAGCACATGAATTTGTTCGGAATTAATGCCGCTGGCTTCCAGTTCATTTTCAACAGTTTCAAGATCATTGAGATTGTCACTGATGTAATAGTGCCGATTCATGTCACACCTCCCATCTCGAGTTTGCTGTAGACCTCCTCTGTCCGGCAGCCGCTAACTGAGATTTGCAGTCGATGTACCGCGAGGAACGTCGCACACTTCATGCAATCTGAAAAAAGTATAGCAGTCCACAGTATGCGGATCAGACGATCTGATGAGCCTCACTGGCGCTGCCTAAGCCCACCGCTGCGCCTGGACCCGTGGGGAATCAGTAGGTGTGGCTGAACAACAGTCCAGCCTCGCCATCCGGGCTGGCGTCGGAAAAACCCTTGACGGCATACAACTGAATCTTCCAGTTCTGATTGAGCTTGTGCGTGAGAAAAAGAGTGAGTTCCTTGATCTGGTCGCCCGTGGAAACGACCTTTTGCCGCCAGTCGTAGGACACGCCCGCCGTGGTGCGCGCGAACACAGGCATCGCAAAGCCCAGGCCGGCGAATATCGGGTTGTCGAAGTTGGTGTCCGACGGGTCGCCGTATTTTTTCCAGCCCAGGGTGGCAAACCCGGTCACAGCACCGAAGGCTTTGGCGACATCGACCTGAGCGGAATAGTCGGTTTTGCCGGTGCCCAGGCACTTGTCTTCGTCGGCCGTGGGTAGCTTGACCTTGCCGATCAAGTCCACGAACAACCCGCCAACGCTGCCATCAATCGCGGCATAGCTTGCACCGGCAACGGTGTCGCCCAGACCGCTTTCCACTTTGCCGCAACCGCCGGGCAGCGGGTCGCCATCAGGGCCGACCGAAGGATTGGTGATGCGCAGCCAGGGCACCGTGAGCTTGTAGGTCATGGGACCGGTTTCGTATTTGCCCACCAGCGGGACATACCAGGTTTCAGAAGTGGTACCGGTACCGTAGTCGCCTCGAGAGTAGTCGGTTCCGATTGAGGTCGTGAAGGTATCGGCCAGGACTGGCATGGCCAGACAGGCAAGCAAGCCGACGAGCAGGATGCGCTTGGGGCTCATGTTCACCTCGTGTGTTCCGTCTTCGAAGTTCACACGCATGCTGAGTTGCGTGACTTACCCAGCCTAGTTACTTATGACAATAGTGCATCATGCCTGCACGGTTTAACCCGATTTGCCAGAGTGATCGACTTTTTCAACCTTCTCGACTTTCTCGACCTTCTCTACTTTCTCTACCTTTTCGACTTTCTCGACCCTCTCTACCTTCTCGACTTTCTCTACCTTCTCGACTTTTTCTGGCCGATCAATTTTCTCGACTTTCTCCGGACGCTCGACCTTTTCGACCTTCTCTACCCTCTCCACCTTCTCGACTTTGCCGGATTGCTCGACCTTCTCGATACGCTCTGACTTACCGGACTTGTCCACGTCCACGCGCTCTGTCTTCTCGCCACCGCCATGACTGTCATTGCCCCCGTGGCGAGTATCGTCGACAACGCTGCCCTCGCTCTCGGAGCGCCCGCTCCTGTCACTGCCTGAACTCCCTGAATTCCCCGAACCGCCAGAGTTGCCAGAGTTACCGGAGCCGCTCGAGTTGCTCGAACCACTTGAATCGTCCGTGCTCTGCTCGCTGGTGCCGGGTGGTCCGTGCCGGTTGCTGGCCGGCGAATCGGCGCGCTCGCGGGGCAATTCGATGCGCGTTGCCTGCACCTCCCGCGCGCCGGTGAACACGCCGCTGACCCGCACGCGTCGATCCAGCGCCAGCCCCGAAGGCTGCACACCGACAAACACGGTGTCGTTCGCCAGCGTCACCTTAAAGCCACCGACCATCAATTGGCGGTCCTGTCGGCCCTGTACCAGGCCCTCGATCACCGCATTGCGTGCCCTGCCATTGAAGGGCAGGCTCGGGTCGGGACGGCTTTGGGTGACGTCCAACTCGCGGCCGGTCCACTGGCCGCGTACCAGCATTTCCTGCGCCGGGCGCGGTTGATTGCCGAGTTTGAGCCCCTCGAGATAGCCGCTGCGATCCACCGAGCCGATAGCACTGGCCTCCTTGAGGCCGGGCGCTCGGTCGATGCGGCTGGCCACTACTTCGCCGCGAGCATCGCGCAGCCCACTGACCCGTACCGGATCACCCGGACGCAGACCAGCAGCGACTTGAGCACCGTTGGCCAGGCGTACCGGTTGCCCCATGACACGCATGGGCATGGAATCGCGTGGCAGAGCGGTCAAGGGGCCTTCGTAGACGTGCAAGATGGAAATGCGCCCGGCTTCCAGGCCACGCCGGGAATTGAATGCTTCCACGGCAACCACTTGGCCTACCGCCAGGTGGGTACTGGAGGCGGCAACGCCGTTCTCGCTGATCGGAACGTTTTGGGTGAAGTGCACTTCCACGCCATTGACACAAATCGAGGCGAACCCGGTGATGGTGCCGACAATGCCGGTGCCACCGATGCCGCCGTTGTCGTTGCTGATGCCCGTGCCACCCACACCGCCTGCAACGGCACCGGTGCCGCCAATGCCGCCAGGGTGCTTTTTCAACGGTGCGCCGGTACCACCGACCCCACCGTTGTCGGTGCTGATGCCGGTGCCACCCATGCCGCCAGGTGCTGCGCCCGTGCCGCCGGTGCCACCCGGGGCATTGATGATCGGCACTTCACTTATGCCGGCATCATTCTGACTGACACAGGCTGGGGCGGCTTGCAACACAATGGGAAGCCCGAGGCCCAGAACGAGGGCGATTGCACGAGTCAGGCGCACATGGACGGTCATGGTTTAGGGGCTGTTGGCGGATTGGGATCAGAAGCTTCAGTGTAGAAGTACAAGCCGACCGTGATGCGCTGGCGCGGTTCAGGGCTGGGCAGGTCCTGGAATTCCAGCTCGGCGGCAAGTCGGTTGAAGCTCAACAGGGCCTGCATTCCCTCGCTGGCAACGGCCTCGCGCAACGCCTCGACGCTCGTCGGGGCCAGTGCGTCATAGTGAACGCTGCGTTCAAAAAAGGCCGGACCTTCGCTGCTCAGGTTGTGTACCGCGGCGCAGGCATGATCGTGCAAGTTATGCCCCAGGTACGCTGTTTTCTCATCGAAGCCTTTTTGCGGCACAAAGGCCTGGACTTCGAGGTGCACGCACTCTTGTTCGTCAAGACGTACGACGCCCAGGCGCAGCCACTCGTCCAACACCACCCGCGCCCTGATGTCCGTGCTGACCATCGCCACCAAGGCATCGAAGGAGCGGTCGCCACCGACACTGGCCAATCGAGGCAGAGGCAGTGGCTGTCCCGCGTTGTCACAAAAGGGCGCGCTGGACCAGGCGTTGACCAGTTGCGCACCGAAGGTGACGTTTGCCGGAAGCGTGGAGGAAGCGGGGTCGCTGGTGTTGCGCAAGCGCCGTACATCCTTGCGGTGCACACCGGTGAGCAGACTGATACGGCTGTCGGTTGGAGCCTTGTCGTCCAGACGGAACTCACGGTCCGCGACATCGACAAAAACCTCTTTGAGCAGGTCGGCGAACACCAGGTAGGTGACGCCTTTGCGCAGCATCAAACGAACCAGCGGCCGCATGACATGCCGCAGGGCTTTTAGAAGGGACATGGGCAGGGTAGACGATTGCATTCAGCGCATTCCTAGACAGTTAACCCCAGTATAGCTGCGTGGGAAATAATCCCATGAACACAAGCGCGTATTTTTTGCCATACCTCATACAAAACCGGCCCCCTGGGTCTTGTATGAGGTCGTCAAGCCGCGTCAGATACGGCTGTTGTCGTCACCGGGTTCGTCACCAACATGGTTGCCATTGTCGTCACCAGGCTCGCCGCCTGCGTGGACGCCATGATCGTCACCAGGCTCGCCGCCTACGTGGACGCCGTGGTCGTCACCGGGTTCACCGCCAACATGAACGCCATGATCGTCACCGGGCTCGCCGCGGGCGTGGTTGCCGTGGTCGTCACCCGCTTCTGCGTGGGTACCACCGCGACCGGAGTTCGAGCTTCCGGAACTGGCATGGCCTGAATTCCCATTCCCGTTCCCATGGTCGCTGCCGCTGTGGCCACTGTTGCCGCCATTACCGCCGCTGTTTCCACCGCCACCATTACCGCCACCGCTGTTGCCGCCACCGCCACCGCCGCCACCATTACCGCCACCACCACCACCACCACCACCACCACCACCACCACCACCACCACCACCACCACCACCGCCACCATCTTTGGCATAGGCACTCGAGTCATGGGAAATGGAATCTGGTACTAAAACAATGGAAGCCGAAAGGACGCCACCGATTGCCAGCGCCAGTAACCCTCTCTTGAAAAGCAGGTAAGTGTTCATCGTGCATTCTCCAGGTGATTTGCCACGAGCTGAGCCAACGCAATCAGGTTGCAATCCGGGAGCGGCATGGGATCAACCCCGTAGCTTTAAAATTTCTTAAGAATAATTTTCGTGGGAAATTTTCCCACTAGACGTAAGTTAGTCCTTTCTGACTCCGGGTCAACCCGCGCAGGAGAAAGCCGACCGATGGCTAGGGGCACGAATGGAGATGGGGGTTGCCCTTACGGCGTGGTATGCGCTGTATGTCTGGCGCGTTTCTTGATCGCCATACGAAAAAAAGTCGCAAACCCCGCGTCTTTTCAGGGCTTGCGACTCATTGCCGATACGTCCCTCAAACGCTCGGGACGTTTTCTTCGGGTATGCCAGCCGTGTTCGTTCGGAACGTGCTGGCCTAGTTCTGTACCTCAACCGCGTCGAAATCCGGCGCGTCCGGGGCATCTGGGGCGTCCGCCACATCCTCTCTGGCGGCC
Organism: Pseudomonas sp. S2_F03; assembly: GCF_054668335.1. NCBI lineage: Bacteria > Pseudomonadati > Pseudomonadota > Gammaproteobacteria > Pseudomonadales > Pseudomonadaceae > Pseudomonas > Pseudomonas sp. S2_F03. Next base: position 556,934 of record NZ_CP162759.1, read on the forward strand.
CTCGCCTCAGCTTTGGCAGCCTCTCTGGCTGCGTTCGCGTCAACTTTAGCTGCGTCCCTGGCTGCATCGGCAGCAGCCCTTGCAGCATCTCTTGCTGCATCTGCATCTCGCCGTGCGGCGTCCCTGGCTGCATCGGCAGCCGCCCTGGCAGCGTCTCGGGTTGCATCTGCGCCCGCTACGCCAGCAGCTTTTGCAGCATCCCTGGCTGCATCCGCCTCGGCTCTGGCGGCATCTCTAGCTGCATCTGCAGCAGCTTTTGCAGCATCCCGGGCTGCATCTGCATCATTTCTGGCAGCATCTCTGGCTGCATTTGCATCGTTTCTGGCAGCGTCCCTGGCTGCATCTGCGGCATCGTTGTCATCGTTGTCATCGTTGTCACGCGCATTGCCTGGGCCTCTGTTCCCAGCAACACCACCATGGTCAGCGTCGCCGCGTCCCGGACCTGCATGACCGTTACCGTCATGGCCTCCAGCACCATGATCGCCACCAGCACCATGATCGCCGCCAGCGCCATGGTCGCCGCCGCCGTGACCACCACCTCCGGAGCCACCGCCGTCGCCACCGTGACCACCGCCTCCATTGCCTCCATTGCCTCCATTGCCGGAGCCACCGCCACCGCTGCCGCCACCGTGACCACCGCCGCCGCCGGAGCCTCCATTACCAGAGCCTCCGCCACCGTGACCGCCTCCGCCGTCTCCACCGTGACCACCGCCACCGCCACCGCCACCGCCGTGGCCTCCTCCACCACCGCCGCTGCCGCCATCTTTGGCATACACGCTGGAGAAACTATTGATGTAATCAGGCACCAGAACAGTCGATGCCGACAGGACTCCGCCGATTGCCAGAGCCAATAAACATTTCTTGAGCAGCATGATGCACCTCCACTTGGAGTTGCGAAGTCATCTCCGTATCGAACGCAATATCCAATGAGTTCCCGGCCGCCCATTGAAGCGGCCAGCCAACCGGCGCGGCCATGAATATGCAGCAACAACGAGCAACTGCGGTTTCCGCACGGTCCTTCAGAGCCAGTCAGCATCGTTTGTGGGAAATATTCCCACAGCTATAGGTTAGTACTGTCAGCCCGGGTGTCAACAACCGAATATCAGGACCAAGGAACGCGCAGGAGCAAAAATCTCAATCAATGCCTTTTGAGAATCGTCCAACAGTCGCCCCTTCCCTGCCACCGCACCCGGTGACAGAAACAGCGGCGATCTAGCGCTTCATCCCTCGACGCCCCCATACAACCCCTGCCGCCGATCCCGGTGCAAATCGTTGCGTGCACTGATGCGTTTGTTTCGCGCCTCGACAAGGTTGAGGGTTGCCAGCAGAATCTGCTCACCACCCTGCTCGGCCGGTCCTGCCAGCGGATAACCATCCGCATCGACGATGACCGAGCCTTGCACCCAACCGACACCGCGCTCATGCCCATGCCGGTCACACGCGGCGATGAACATCCGGTTAACTGAAGCATTGGCCTGAACCCGCACCACTTCCGCCGCCCGCTCGGTGGGGAGGCCTCGGTCCGTCCGGCCAATTGACCGGAGCGCACAGCAAATCCGCGCCGGCCAGTGCCGGGAGCCGCACCCACTCAGGGAACTCCAGGTCATAGCAAATCAGCATGCCGATTCGCCCATGAACCGTTTCAACCACCGGCGGCGCGGCGTTACCGGCACTGAATATTTCACGCTCGGCATCCCAGAGGTGCGCTTTGCGGTACACGGCGCGCAGGCCTTGGGCATCAATCAGGGCGGCACTGTTGGCCAACTCATCGCCCTGCAAGCGTTCACAGAATCCACCGACCACGACGATGTTCAGTTCGCGGGCGAGTGCCTCCCACAGGCGCAAGGTTGGCCCCTCTGTCGGTTCCGCCAAGGACAAGGCCTCGCTACGGTGGTTGAACACGTAACCGCTCTGCACCAGTTCTGGAAGCACCACAATCTGTGCGCCTTGATTCGCCGCTGAACGAATCGCGCGTTCGGACAGCGTCCGGTTGTAAGCCAGATCGCCGACTCTCGGTGCCACCTGGCAGCAGGCGACCACCGTTTTCTTTGCGCTGTTCAACGCGCCTCCTCAACAGGCTGTTTAGCCATGGAAATAATGTCGTCCTCGGTAATCGAATCGATGATCCGGCGTTCGGCCGCGAGGTCTATGGAACGGCTGAGGAGGTAATACGTCAGGCCCGACACCACCAGTCCCACCAGCCAGGCAATGTCCACACCTTCCAGCATGCGCGCCAGCGGACCGACGAATACCTCTTTGTTGGCAGACGCATCAAAGATGTAGAAGAACGGCACCATCGCGGCAAAACCGATCAGGTACGAGACGATGCCGCGAAATTGCCAGGCGCCATAGATGCCCTGCGGCGTGAAGAAATGCGGGATCGCGTAGCGGCCCTTGCGCACGAAAAAGTAGTCCACCAGATTGACGGCGGTCCAGGGCACGAGGAAGTACAGCAACAACACGAGGAAGGTGTTCAACAACGCGATGCCATCACCTTTGATCGACAACACGCAGGTCAACAGGATGATGCTGATCACGCTGATGGACATGACTCGGGCACGCGGTGTCGGCGTGATCTTTTTGATCGAGTCGACACCGGTCAGCAACGTCAGCATGGCGCTGTAAGTGTTGAGCGCGATGATCGGCAGAAAGCCCGCCACCGAGACAATGACCAGCACATTGCCCAAGCCCGGAATCATCGAAGAGCCGACCTGGTTCAACGCCACCAGCGCATCCGCCGCTTTCAGTTGCTGCGCCAGCCACGCACCGAGGCCGATCATCCAGCCACCGGACAGCGAAGCGCCGATGAACACCGCGGCGATCAATTTCGGGCGGCTGGTGTTTTTCGGCAGGTATCGGGAATAGTCGGACACATAGGGCGCATAGGAAATGTTGTAACTCGCACCGATGGCAAACAGCGTGGCAAACGCAACCCAGTTGAAACCCAGGTCTGTCGCCGGGGTGACGCCTTCCTGGCCGGCACCGAACATCAAGGCGATGGTCACCAGTGCATACAGGGGCAACGTCGCCAACAATGCCCATTTGAACGCTTTGTGCATCAGGTCATGGCCGTAGATCGACAACAGCGCGCCAATCAGTACCACCGCCACGGCGACAATCGTCGGGTCGAAACCGAAGACATGTTCCAGGCCGTTCATGATCAGCGAGATGTTCACCACGTTGAAACCGACGAACACAAACATCGTCGCCATCAAGGCCAGGATCACACCGCGATAACCAAACTGGGCGCGGGACTGGATCATTTGCGGAAGGCCCATCTCCGGACCTTGCGAGCCGTGAAACGCCATGAAAATGGTGCCGAACATAATGCCCAGCGCACCGGCCAGCAGGGTCCACAGCGCCGACAACCCAAGGCTCGGGCCGACAAAACCGATGGAGATGGTGAAGAAGTGGAAGTTGCCCAGAAACCAGAAAGGCCCTTGGCTGCTCAGTTTGGCGTGACGTTCATTTTCCGGAATGTAATCGATCGAGTGGCCTTCGATGGCCAACCCGCTGCTCGCTGCAATGGCGTGCACAGACTGTGGAGAACCTGACATACGATTGTTCCTATGCTGGTAATTGTTGTTTTTATGGGCAAAGCGCCGGTTTCATTGCAATGTAGGGCGTTAGTCAGGGCAGTAAAATATCGCAGGCACACTGTTTACATAGATCGGCATCTATGTGGCAAACAGGGGGGCACACATGCTGGGCACTGTATCGGAACTGGATTTGCGCTTGATCCGGGTCTTCCTGACTGTCGTTGAGGCGGGCGGCATCTCGGCCGCGCAAACGGCGCTCAACACCACTCAGCCCACCATCAGTGCGCAATTGGCGACGCTCGAAGCGAGGGTCGGGTTTCGTCTGTGCGAGCGAGGTCGCGGAGGGTTTTCGGTGACGCCCAAAGGGGGGCAGTTTGTCGAAGCGGCCCGTCGATTACTGGCGGCGGCCGAAGGGTTTCGGGTTGAGGTCCAGCACATCAATCGCAAGGTGTCGGGCAACATCAACATCGGCCTGCTGGGTCAAATCGATCCCTCCGCCAACAAGAACATCGCCCTGGCCATCGCGCGTTTGCGCTCGCAACATGAAGGCCTGTACTTCCACTTCACCGAGCTGTCGTCATCCTTGCTGGAAGAAAAAATCATCAACGGCCATATCGATCTGGCCATCGGGTACTTCTGGCATCGTTTGCCCAACATCGATTACTTCCCCTTGTTTCAGGAAACCCAAATCGCCTACTGCGCCCCGGCGCACCCATTGTTCGATCACGTCGGCGCACTGACCCGCGATGACGTCCGCGATTACGATTGGGTCTGGCCCAGCCACCCGCTGCCGGAAATGCCCGCGCCCACCACCCTCGAGCGGTTGACCGTACTCACCGACAGCATGGACGGTGCCGCCCTGCTCATTCTGTCGGGCCAGCACCTGGGCTTTCTGCCACAGCACTACGCGGCCAAGCATCAACAACTGGGGCAGTTGCATCCGCTGAACCCTGAGCAGTTGCGCTATGAAGTCGGCTTCCATGCGGCCGTTCGGCATTCGGCGCGGCAGCGCGACGTGGTGAGTGCATTCCTCACGGAGCTGATCGAGATTTTTGCTGCAACGTAAGTTCACAAACAACTGAATGTGCCTGCGTGGCGGGTCGTTTCGCCGCGGCTCAGATTTTGATCTCACCCGCCGGCATGACGTCGATACGCGCCACCGAACCGGTCAGGTGCGCCAAGTCCTTATTGTGCTCGACGATGATGTCTTCGGCACTTTGGTTACCGTTGTCGACGGTGGAGTGCGCGTCGGCCGCCAGCACCACGTCATATCCCATTTTCAGTGCCTGGCGCACGGTCGCGTTGACGCAATAATCGGTTTGCAAACCACAGATGATCAGACGCTCGAATTCCTCTTTCGACAGCAGCTGTTGAAGGTTGGTCTGATAGAACGAATCCGGTGTGGTTTTGCGTACGTAATAATCCTTGGGCTCGGCTTCCAGGCTTTCGGCCAGTTGCCAGCCATCGGTGCCATATGCCAGAGGGCTGCCCTCTTCTTCGTGCTGAATGAAAACAACCGGCACCCCGGCTATCCGGGCTCGGGTGCTGAGGTGGTTGATGTTCTCGATGACGCGGTTGATCTCAAAGCACGCGTACTCGCCCGAGCACAGCGCCCTCTGGACGTCGATAATTAGCAGTGCGGTAGCCATGGCCCCTTCCTTGATCAGTCGGTAGATCAGGGGACGAAAAAGCAGATCCGTCCCCTGTTAAACACAACCCTTAGTAACCGAGTGACAACCCGGTGTTACGGCGTGGGTCGTTGGCGCCGTAGAAACGGTTTTTGCCGACCGGTTTGCCGTCCAGCGAAGGCGCACCGACCAGGATTGCCGCCACGTGGTTGGCATCCTGTGGCCCGGCAAACTTGTGACCCCAGCTTTCGAGGATTTTCACCGTGTCCGGGCTGGTGGTGAAGGTCTCCAGGTTGGTTTCTTCGGGCAACCATTGCTGGTGGAACCGCGGTGCATCCACCGCTTCCTGGATGTTCATGCCGTAGTCGATCACGTTGAGCATGGTCAGCAAGGTCGCAGTGATGATGCGGCTGCCGCCCGGTGTGCCGACGACCATCACGACTTTACCGTCCTTGGTGACGATGGTCGGGCTCATCGACGACAGCGGTGCTTTGCCGGGTGCGATAGCGTTGGCCTCCCCTTGCACCAGGCCGTACATGTTCGGTACACCGATTTTCGAGGTGAAGTCGTCCATTTCGTCGTTGAGGATGACCCCGGTTTTGCTGGCCATGACGCCAGCGCCAAACCAGTCGTTGAGGGTGTAGGTCATCGACACCGCATTGCCCCATTTGTCGACGATGGAGAAGTGCGTGGTGTTGCTGCCCTCATGCGGCGCTACGCCGGGTTTGAGCTCGCTGGAGATAGCGGCCTTTTTCGGGTCGATGGCGTCGCGGATTTTGGTGGCGTAATTTTTATCCAGCAGGTGCGCGATCGGGTTTTTCACGAAGTCCGGGTCGCCGAGGTAGCTGTTGCGGTCCACATAAGCGTGGCGCATGGCTTCGATCTGATAGTGCATGCCCTGGGCCGAGTGGTAGCCGAGGTCTTTGATCGGGTAGCCTTCAAGGATGTTCATGATCTCGCAGATCACCACCCCGCCGGAGCTCGGTGGCGGTGCCGACACCACGTGATACCCCCGGTAATCGCACTCTATCGGCGCCAGTTCTCGGGTCTTGTATTTGTCGAGATCGGCCTGGGTGATGATGCCTTTGTTGGCCTGACTGGACGTGACGATGGCGTCGGCGACCCACCCTTTATAGAAACCGTCGGCACCCTTCTCGGAAATTTCCCGCAGGGTTTTGGCCAGGTCTTTCTGCACCAGTTTTTGTCCGACCTGCATCGGCTCGCCTTTGCTCAGGAAAATCGAGCCCGAGTCCTTCATGTCTTTCTTGAACACGTCGGTGGCGTAGTCCAGCAAATCGACATCGCCCTGCTCCAGGACAAAACCGTCTTCCGCCAGTTTGATCGCCGGGGCAATCACTTCCTTGCGCGGCTTGGTGCCGTACTTGGTCAGGGCCAGTTCCATGCCGGACACAGTCCCCGGCACGCCGACGGCCAGGTGGCCACGGGTGCTGAGGTCGGGGATGACATTGCCTTCTTTATCCAGGTACATGTTGGCGGTGGCAGCCAGCGGCGCTTTTTCACGGAAATCGAGGAACGTCTTGCGCCCGTCCGCCAGCTGAATGGTCATGAAACCGCCGCCGCCCAGGTTGCCCGCTGCGGGATACACCACCGCCAGCGCATACGCCACCGCGACGCCGGCATCCACGGCGTTGCCGCCGTTCTTGAGCACATTGACCCCCACCTGGGAGGCCAGATGCTGGGCGGTGACCACCATGCCGTTTTCGGCCGCAACCGGGGCTACGGAAGCGGCATGGGCAGTCAGGCAACTAAGCGCCAAGGAGGTCGCTATGAGCGATTTGGCAAAAGGTTCGTACTTCATCAGTCGGTCTCTTTTTTGTTTTTGGGCTCTGCACAAAACAGAGTGAGCAGTTCAAAAGCACAGGCAAGTATGGTCGGGATTACGTATTGCGCCTCCCCGTCGGAACAGTATGCTGGGCCTCTATTCAGCCCCTCTGCGGAGTCCGTCAGCATGACCTACACCTTCACCACTCTGGCATCCCCGGTTGGCGAACTGAAGCTGGTAGCGAAAGACGCAAGACTGGCGGCCATCCTCTGGGAAAACGACAAACCGAACCGGGTTCGGCTTGGCCCGATGCACGAAGCCCCGGACAACCCGATTCTGGTACGCGCCGCTCAGCAGTTGCAGGAATACTTTGCCGGCACGCGCGATCGCTTCGAGCTGGAACTGGATTTTGCCGGCACGGAATTTCAGAAGAAGGTGTGGGCGGCGCTGCTGACCATCCCGTTCGGAGAAACGCGCAGCTATAGCCAGATAGCCGAGCAAATCGGCAATCCGAGCGCAGTTCGGGCGGTGGGAGCCGCGAATGGCAAGAACCCGATATCGATTGTGGCGCCCTGCCATCGGGTGATCGGTGCATCGGGGAAGCTCACCGGGTTTGCGGGTGGGCTTGAGGCGAAAGAGCGGTTGCTGACGCTTGAAGGGTGCGAGTGGTCAGGCTCGAAAAATATGGGCGATTTGTGGGACTGAGCACTCGCGTACTGCAACCTAACCCTCGAACTCGGGCTCCCCATCAATGACCACAAATGCCTTGGGAATTTTCTTGCCGTTTTTCGATGGGAAATCATCACCCAGGTAGTTCTTCAAATCTTCAATAATGGCGATGACGCGCTTGCGGCTGGGGATAAAGTCGATCGGCTCATCTGCGTTGGGTAGCGATGTGCAAGGATTGATGCAACCGATACTGGCGAGAAAGCCTATCCCCGGATGAATTAAAATTTCCGTCCGCGGATCGGTCTCCTTCAGTTCGATCCCGGGCCTGGGTCGCGTAGAAATACTGTCCGAATTTTTTATAACCAATCGTCACGTACTTAACGCCATCCTGAGTTGCCAAGGGATAGCGCCCCGCCTCCACTCGCCGATTGTTATTCTCGTGGGTATTATCGCCAGGGCCACGGGTTTCCGCGACCATCCCTGAAAGACCTGCTCCTGTCTGTTTTTGCCCATCGTGATAAATCTGATAGTCACCCACCGTTCTTCGCTTCCCATCACTGGCACGGCGTTGTTCGGACTTTCGGGTGATGCACATTTCCCAACCTGTTCCTGTAATTGGCATTTCCTGTCCTCCTGTTGAAAACGGGCGACTGAAGTGGCAGACGGGCGACAGTACTGCACGTTTCATCCAATCACTTTCAACAAACCTCCAGGGTTCATTCTTGCCACGCATAAGGCATAGCAACGAAAGCCGCATTCCTCCACCGGGTGGCGACGGCTGGGCATGCAGCACTGTCAGGCTGGCACGAAAATATTCTTCATCGCCGCATATTGCAGCAGCATGATGGTCTTGGCGTCGCAGATCTCCCCGCGATAAAACGCCTCAAGTGCCTCATCGAACGCCCACTCCAGCACTTCCAGTTCTTCGGTCTCTTCTTCCAGCCCGCCGCCTTCGCTGACTTTTGAAGCAGCGTCGTATTCGGCGATGAAAAAATGCAGTTTTTCAGTGACCGAGCCGGGGCTCATATACGACTCGAAGACCTTCTGCACATGGTGCACGCGGTAACCGGTTTCTTCTTCGGCTTCGGCGCGGATGCGTTCTTCCGGCGCGGCACCTTCAAGTAAGCCGGCGGCCACTTCGATCAGTAATCCGTCATGGCCGTTGACGAACACCGGCAAGCGGAACTGCCGGGTCAGCACCACGGTTCGCTTCTGGCGATTGAACAGCAGAATCGCCGCGCCGTTACCACGGTCATAGACCTCGCGGGTCTGGCGCTGCCAGTCGCCGTTGTTACGCTGATAGTCGAAGGTGATTTTCTTCAGCAGATACCAGTCGTGGGACAACACCTGGGATTGGATGATGTTGACCCGTTCGGCTGTGTTCGCCATGGCACCGCATCCTTTTTCGTGAAAAGTGCTCATGGTAGGCGAAAACGAAAAAAGCCTGGCATCTCCCTAATGCGAACCTTGTAGCAGCTCCTTAACGGGTCCAGCCACAGGCTCAGGACAACTGAGCCTTGTATTCCTTCTCGTACTGGCCGGCCAGCGCTTCTTTTTGCTTGTCATCGAGCAGTTTGCCGGCCATCTGGAAGAACTTCTGCTCTTCCTCCTTGAGGTGATGATGAACCTTCTCGGACAGCTTTTTCGCGGTCACAAGCCATGACGGGCTGGACATCTCGGTGCCGTCCAGTTCCTCCATCATTTCGTCCATCTCGTGGTGTTCGGCGATGGCATGGCGGCTCAGGTCGACGCCGTTGTCGAATTCCATCAGCGGGATATAGAAGTGGCGTTCTTCGGCAGTAGCGTGGGCTTGAAGCTCGGACTTGAGTTGCTGGTAAGCCTCGACCCGCTCCGGGGTGTCACCACTGGTTTTGATCAGTGCCTTGGCATAGGTCCTTTGACGTTCGTGGCTTTCGCGCAGGGCTTCGAAAATATTCACGGGTTGTCCTCATCGGCGGCGTTCCGGGGTGACGCTGTTTAGGCTAGACATCCGTGCCACCACGACGGTTCCTTTGGTGCGCCAGGGATAGAACAAACGCCATCACCACGCTAGGCTCCTGATTCATTGCCATAAGGATGTCGCTCATGCCCCTGCGAATTGAACAGTCGCAAAACCCCACTGATGAACAACGTGAGGCCATCCTCACACCACTGCGCGCCTACAACGCGGCTCAGGCCGGCCCGTCCAATGCGCAACCGCTGGCCTTGCTGGTGCGCGACGACCACGGCGAGATTCTCGGCGGGTTGTATGGCCGCTTCTTTTACCAGTGGTTGTACATCGAATTGCTGTCGGTGCCCGAACAGGGCCGGGGACAGGGCCTGGGCTCGAAGTTGATGCAGATGGCCGAAGATCTCGCACGGGAAAAGGAATGCGTGGGGATCTGGCTGGACACCTTCGACTTTCAGGCGCCGAAGTTTTACGAAAAGCTCGGCTACAGCGAGCTGGGCCAGATTGCCGACTACCCGCCCGGCCACAAGCGCTTCTTTTTTCAGAAGCGCCTGATAAACGCCTGAATCGCTTACAAACAGGTCGCCAACGCTGCCAAACGGCGCTTGGCGACGAAGTCGTCATGTTGCGCGTAGTAACTCAGCACGGTACCGGACGCATCGGTGGTCACGTCCACAAAGGACTCCGCCGACCGCGTGTAGACGGTCGACCCGCCCTTTTTGCCAGGCTGCAGATAAGCGGCGGCATCGACGCCGAATACCGCTTCGTCCTGCCAGGAAAACTGCACGCACTGGGCCACGGCCAATGACGGCTTGTCCGAGTTCAGGGTTTTGTACGGGGTCTTGGTACGAGCATCGTCCATCACCGAGCCCGCGCATCCCGCCAGCAACGTTACGGCCAGCGCCACCATCAGAATTCGCATTGCATTCGCTCATCAAGAAAAAGCGGACTGTATCATCGTGGCGCGCCGTTTCGTTCTGCTTTACTTCATTTATACCGCGACACCGCGCGATGATTCGCGCACCCTGTCGCGCCATTCATGCCGCATCGCGTCTATTTCTGGAAAGCCCAATGACACCCAACGCCGAATTCTACAAACCGACCACCGAATACGCCGACAAACTGATCAGCCAGATCGGCCAGACGCCTTCCTGGATCGCCAAGCGCATTGGCGTCACCGACAAGCGCATTCGTTACATCCTCGACGGCGAACGCACCGTCAAAGGCGAAACCACGCCAATCCAGATGACCTACACCGAACAGTTCGCCCTCGAATGCCTGGCGGCAGCGGCCAAGGCCAGCAAGAAGCAGTCTTCGTAATCCATTCTCAAGGAGCGACCATGGCGGCAACCGAACAGCAACACGAGCAAGCGTTGAAGAAGTTTCTCGAAGAGCGCCCTGAACTGCGCCACGAACTCGACAACCTCAACCCGCTGCTGGCACAAGCCAAGGGTGAAACCCAGGCGCAGTATCGCGACGAGCGCTTGCATGAAGCGTTCGAAGATGAGGCCGAGCGCCAAGGGTTGTTCGCCTGGGAACTGACGCTGCGGCTGACGGCGGCTACACCACAAGAATACGAAGCCCAGCGCAGGGAAGTGCACATCGAAGTCGCGGAGATGGCTGGCATGGACTGGCTGGACTATTGCGAGATGTACGGGATACAACCGTAACCACCGCTCAAGGATGTCATCGCCCATGCTGCCTTCCGCCTCAACCTCCCACGCCAGCCCCGGTCACCTGCACACGCAAAAGTGGCGTGGGCGCATTGGCATGACCCTGGTAGCGATGCTCTCGGTACTGGCCGGCATGACCGACGCAATCGGCTTCATGGCCAGCGGCGATTTCGTTTCATTCATGAGTGGCAATACCACTCGGCTCGCCGTGGCCATCAGCGTCGGCGATCTGGGGCTGACCGGGCGTTTGCTGCTGCTCGTGGCCACGTTCATCGTTGGCAACGCCTTGGGCATTGTCGTCAGCCGCCTCGGCGGGCGACGGGCGCTGCCCTTGATGCTGACCATCGCCGCGTTGCTGTGCGCGGCCGCCACCTGGCCTTACGACGAACAATTGCCTGCGCTGCTGGCGGCGATCATCGCCATGGGCATGCTCAATGCCGCCGTCGAGGAAGTGAACGGCCTGCCGGTTGGCCTGACCTATGTCACCGGCGCCCTGTCGCGCTTCGGACGGGGGCTGGGGCGCTGGATGCTCGGCGAACGGCGCAATGGCTGGCGCGTGCAACTGATCCCCTGGACCGGGATGTTCGCCGGGGCTGTCCTTGGGGCGGTGCTGGAACATCATTTGGGACTTCAGGCATTGTTTGCCAGCGGATTGCTGGCGGGGGTGCTGGGGGTGGTGTCGTTGAAGATTCCGCGGCGCTGGCAGTTGGGGTATATGCCGCGTTGATTCAGGTGTTGCCTGTTAGACCGCTATTGCGAGCAGGCTCACTCCTACAGATGGTTGTGGTGAAACTGCAATCTCAGGCAACACCCAACCTCCTGCAGGACTGAGCCTGCTCCGGGCGGCGTTCCGACGATGAGGCCCGCCCAGACAACATCGATTTAGCCGCCCCGCCGATAAAGCTTTATCATGGCCGCAGTTTGTTGATCGAGTCCGTCATGAAATTCGCCATTGCGCTGTTTTCCGCCGCCCATGCGCCCTCCTCGCGCCGCGCCTTGCTGTTTGCTCAGGCTGCGCTGGCCGGCGGGCATGAGATTGTCCGGTTGTTTTTTTATCAGGATGGCGTCTACAACGCGTCCGCCAGCGTGGTCACGCCGCAAGATGAGCTGGACGTGCCCAAACAATGGCGCGCCTTTGTCAGCGAGCACCAACTGGATGGCGTCGTGTGTATCGCCGCGGCCCTGCGTCGCGGGGTATTGAACGAAGAAGAAGCCGGGCGTTATCAACGTGACGCCGTTGCCGTGGGCGCGCCGTGGGAATTGTCCGGTCTGGGGCAATTGCATGACGCGGTGCAGGGCGCCGACCGTTTGATCTGCTTTGGAGGCGCGTAAGATGCCTAAATCCTTGCTGATTATCAGCCGACAGGCGCCTTGGTCCGGACCGAATGCGCGTGAAGCACTGGACATCGTCCTCGCCGGCGGCGCCTTCGACCTGCCCATCGGCCTGCTGTTTCTCGATGACGGGGTGTTCCAGCTCGCCGCGAAACAGGACGCCAAGGCCCTGCAACAAAAAGACCTGAGCGCCAACCTGCAAGCCCTGCCGATGTTCGGTGTCGACGAGCTGTTCGTCTGTGCCGACAGTGCCGCAGAACGTGGGCTGGACCCGAACAGCCTGCCGCTCGAAGAAGCCCGGACGCTGACCGCTCCCGAAATCACCGCCCTTATTGACCGCTACGACCAGGTGATCACCCTCTGATGTCGACTTTGCATGTGTTGTCTCACTCCCCGTTCGGCGACGATCGCCTGAGCAGTTGCCTGCGCGTGATCGGCGCGAACGATGCGCTCTTGCTGAGCGGCGACGCGGTGTATGCCCTGCAGCCGGGCACTGCGCCGTTCAATACACTGAACTCTCGCGCCCTGAACCTTTTCGTGCTGGCCGAGGATGTTCAAGCCCGGTCCATTGAAACCCCGGATTGGGCCAAGGCCATCGACTACCCGGCCTTCGTCGAGCTGTCGATTCACCATGACAAGGTCAACAGTTGGCTATGAATTCCCTGACGGTCGGCGCCCGCGCCATCGAGTTGGACAAGGACGGTTTTCTGGTCGAACTCAGTGACTGGTCCGCCGACGTCGCTGCCGCCCTGGCCGCAGCCGAAGACATCGAGTTGAGCCCTGAGCACTGGGAAATCCTCGAACTGCTGCGCCGTTTCTACGACGAGTTCCAGCTGTCGCCGGCCACCCGCCCCTTGATCAAATACACCGCATTGAAGCTCGGCCCGGAAAAAGGCAACAGCCTGCACCTCAACCGACTGTTTAAAGGCACCCCCGCCAAACTCGCCGCGAAACTGGCGGGCCTGCCCAAACCGACGAATTGCTTATGACCGACTTCCCAGCGTTGACCCTCGAAACACCTGCCGAGCATCCGTTCGCCCAGTTCGTGCGAATCCTCGGTAAAGGCAAGCGCGGCGCCCGCGACCTGACACATGAAGAAGCCCGCGAAGCCATGGGCATGGTGCTCGACGACAAGGTCGAAGACACCCAGCTCGGGGCGTTTTTGATGTTGCTGCGACACAAGGAAGAAAGCGCCGAGGAAATGGCCGGTTTCACCGAGGCCCTGCGTGAACGATTGCAAGCTCCCTTCTTAAATGTCGATCTGGACTGGCCGACGTATGCCGGCAAGAAACGTCATTTGCCGTGGTACCTGCTGGCGGCCAAGTGCCTGGCGCAGAACGGTGTGCGTATCTTCATGCACGGCGCGGGCGCACACACGGCCGGTCGGCTGTACAGCGAACAATTGCTCAATGACCTGAACATCCCCCTGTGCCGCGACTGGCAACAGGTCGGTGATGCACTCGATAACGGTGGCCTGGCGTTCATGCCGCTGGTGGATTGGGCGCCGCAACTCCAGCGCATGATCGACCTGCGCAACACCTTGGGCCTGCGTTCGCCGATCCATTCCCTGACGCGCATCCTCAATCCGCTGGGCGCTCGCTGCGGCCTGCAAAGTATTTTCCACCCCGGCTATCAGGCCGTGCATCGCGATGCCAGCGGCTTGCTGGGCGACACGGCCATTGTGGTCAAGGGCGACGGCGGCGAGATCGAGATCAACCCGGACGCCGACAGCCATTTGTACGGCACCACGGGCGGCGAAAGCTGGGATGAAGAATGGCCGCAACTGTCGGCCCAGCGTCACGTCAAACCGGCGTCCCTCGACCCCGAGCATTTGAAGGCCGTCTGGCGCGGCGACGTGGTCGACAGCTATCCGCAAATGGCCCTGATTTCGACCATGGCCCTGGCCTTGCGCGGGCTCGGTCAGAGCCGCGAGCAAGCCTTCGAAACCGCCGAGCAGTATTGGGTTGCACGCAACAAATCTATTTAACCGATCATTTTCTCCCGATCTTTGCGCTTTTTGTTCAGGTTCATGGGAATAGACTCAACTCCAACGATTATTGGTTCAGGAGTCTTGAACATGGGTTTGTTAGTCGATGGCCGTTGGCAAGACAAGTGGTACGAAAGCAGCAAGGACGGCGCTTTCCAGCGTGAACAGGCACAACGTCGCAACTGGGTGACCACCGACGGCAAGCCGGGGCTGACGGGCGTCGGTGGCTTTGCCGCCGAGGCCGGTCGCTATCACCTCTACGTGTCCCTCGCCTGCCCGTGGGCCCACCGCACGCTGATCCTGCGCAAACTCAAAGGCCTCGACAGCCTGATCGACGTCTCTGTAGTCAGTTGGCTGATGCTGGAAAACGGCTGGACCTTCGACCAGAGCCTGGGCTCCACCGGTGACAAGCTCGATCACCTCGACTTCATGCACCAGCGCTACACCACCGACACTGCCCACTACACCGGCCGCGTCACGGTGCCGGTTTTGTGGGACAAGCAGCAGAATCGCATCGTCAACAATGAATCGGCGGAGATCATCCGCATGTTCAACAGCGCATTCGATGACTTAACGGGCAATGACCTGGATTTCTATCCGCAGCCACTGCGCGCCGAGATCGATGCGGTGAACGAGCGAATTTACCCCGCGGTGAACAACGGCGTTTACCGGGCTGGATTTGCAACGTCGCAACAGGCCTATGAAGAAGCGTTCGATGGCTTGTTTGAAGAACTGGATCGATTGGACCAGCTATTGGGCGCCAACCGCTATCTGACGGGTGAATACCTGACTGAAGCGGATATTCGGCTGTTTACCACGCTGATCCGTTTTGACGCGGTGTATTACGGGCACTTCAAATGCAATCTGCGACGGATTGCCGATTATCCGAACCTGTCGAATTGGTTGCGTGAGATTTATCAGTGGCCAGGAATCGCCGAGACGGTGGACTTCACCCACATCAAGAACCACTACTACGGCAGCCACAAGACCATCAACCCGACGGGGGTTGTGCCTAAGGGGCCAGAGCAGGATTTCAATGTGCCGCATGACCGGGCGCGGTTGAATGGGAAAGGGGTTTGGCGCTGGGCCTGACAGCTGATCATTCCCACGCAGAGCGTGGGAATGATCAGTTAGCCGGTTTCTAGACCTGCCCCTGAGCCCCTTCGAACCACGCCAGTTTCTCGCGCAGTTGCACCACTTCGCCCACGATCACCAGCGTCGGCGCATGCACTTCATGCTCCGCCACCAACTGTGGCAAATCCGCCAAGGTACCGGTGAATACACGCTGATTAACGGTGGTGCCCTGCTGGATCAACGCTGCCGGGGTGTCCGCCCCGCGACCGTGCTTGATCAATTGCTCGCAGATGATCGGCAAGCCCACCAGGCCCATGTAGAACACCAATGTCTGCGCCGGCGCGACCAGATCGGCCCACGGCAGATCGGTGGAACCGTCCTTCAAATGCCCGGTAACAAATCGCACGGACTGCGCGTAATCGCGGTGAGTCAACGGAATCCCGGCATAGGCCGCGCAACCGCTGGCCGCCGTGATACCCGGCACCACCTGGAACGGGATGCCCTGGGCCGCCAGCTCTTCGATCTCTTCACCGCCGCGACCGAAGATGAACGGATCACCGCCCTTCAACCGCACTACACGCTTGCCGGCCTTGGCCAGGACCACCAATTGCTGGTTGATCTGATCCTGCGGCACAGCGTGATCGGCGCGGCGCTTGCCGACGTAGACCCGCTCGGCGTCGCGGCGGCACAACTCCAGAATCGCCGGCGCCACCAGACGGTCGTACAGCACCACATCGGCTTGCTGCATCAGGCGCAGCGCCTTGAACGTCAGCAGATCGGGATCCCCCGGCCCTGCGCCCACCAGATATACCTCACCGGTGGTCACTGGCGCCTCGCCATCGACTTTCGCTTGCAGCAGGCGCTTGGCTTCGGCGCCCTGTCCGGCTAGCTGGCGGTCGGCAATCGGCCCCTGGAATACGTCTTCCCAGAACGCCCGGCGCTGCTGCACATCCGGGAACAGTTTTTTCACTTGATGGCGAAAGCCAGCGGCCAGTCCGGCCAGATGACCATAAGTGGAAGGAATCCAGGTTTCGATCTTGGCGCGGATCAAGCGTGCCAACACCGGCGCATCGCCGCCGCTGGACACGGCAATAATCAAGGGGGAACGATCGACAATCGCCGGGAAGATCACGCTGCACAGCGCAGGTGCATCCACCACATTGACCGGCACACACCGCCGATGAGCATCGGCGGAGACTTGTGCGTTCAACGATTCGTCGTCGGTGGCGGCAATGATCAGCCCGCAACCGTCCAGATCCGCCTCGACGTAACCACGCAACAGGCACTCGCCACCGCTGCCGGCAACCAGTTCGCGCAGTTGCAGTTCGATTTCAGGTGCAACCACCCGCAGCAGCGCACCGGCATCGGCCAGCAGGCGGGATTTGCGCAAGGCAATTTCCCCCCACCGACGACCAACACACGACTGCCGCGCAGGTTGTGAAACAGCGGCAGATAGTTCATTTAGCCGATGACCTCAATGCCACCCATGTACGGCTTCAGCACTTCCGGCACACGGATCGAGCCGTCGGCCTGCTGATAGTTTTCCAGCACCGCGACCAAGGTACGACCGACTGCCAGACCAGAACCGTTCAGGGTGTGAACCAGTTCAGGCTTGCCGGTTTCCGGGTTGCGGAAACGCGCTTGCATACGACGGGCCTGGAAGTCGCCGCAGTTGGAGCACGACGAAATCTCGCGGTATTTGTCCTGGCTCGGAATCCACACTTCCAGGTCGTAGGTCTTGACCGCGCTGAAGCCCATGTCGCCGGTGCACAGCGCCAGGGTGCGGTAAGGCAGTTCCAGCAGTTGCAGGACTTTCTCGGCGTTGGCGGTCAGGCCTTCCAGTGCTTCCATCGAGGTCGATGGCTCAACGACCTGGACCATTTCGACTTTGTCGAACTGGTGCTGACGGATCATGCCGCGCGTATCACGACCCGACGCACCGGCTTCACTGCGGAAGCATGGCGTGTGGGCAACGAATTTGATCGGCAGCAGTTTCGAATCGACGATTTCGCCGGCCACGATGTTGGTCAGCGACACTTCAGCAGTCGGGATCAGGTACAGATCGGCTTCGCCTTCGCGAGTGATCTTGAACAGGTCTTCTTCGAATTTCGGCAACTGACCGGTGCCTTGCAACGCCAGGGCCTGAACCAGATAAGGCGTGTAAGCCTCTTCGTAGCCGTGCTCGGTGACGTGCAGGTTGATCATGAACTGCGCCAGGGCGCGGTGCAGACGGGCAATCGGGCCACGCAACAGGGCGAAACGCGCACCCGACAGCTTGGCGGCGGTTTCGAAGTCCAGCCAGCCGAACTTTTCGCCCAGGGCGACGTGGTCCTGAACCGGGAAATCGAAGGCGGTCGGGGTGCCCCAGCGGCGCACTTCGACGTTGCCGTCTTCGTCATCGCCAACCGGCACCGACTCGTGCGGCAGGTTCGGGATGCCCAGCAGGATCGAATCCAGATCGGTCTGGATCGCGTCCAGCTCGACTTTACCAGCGCTCAATTCGTTCGCCATGCGCTCGACATCCGCCATCAACGGCGCGATGTCTTCACCGCGCTGCTTGGCCTGACCGATGGATTTGGAACGGGCATTACGTTCAGCCTGCAGTGCTTCGGTGCGGGTCTGGACGGTCTTGCGCTGTTCTTCCAGCGCTTCGATGCGCGCAACATCCAGCACAAAGCCACGGGATGCCAGGCGGTCCGCTACGTCCTGAAGGTTGCTACGTAACAGTTTGGAATCGAGCATGTCGGTTTCTCGTTTATCAAAGTTTGGTCAAGGACAGGCCGGCCCAGGTGGCGAGCAGCCCGCCGAATACGCTGAGCGTCGCATAGCCCAGGGCCAGCGGCACTTGCCCGCTTTCCAGCAAGCGCACCGTATCCAGTGAAAAGGATGAAAAAGTCGTCAGCCCTCCGAGGAAGCCGACGATCAACCCGGCACGCACCTCAAACGGCACCTCCGGGCGTATCAAAAACAGACCGTATAGAACGCCGATCAGCAAACAGCCCACGATATTAACGGCCAGCGTCGCGGTATAGAAGTGCCGCGGCCAATTAGCGTTGATCCAGTTGCCCGTGGCAAAGCGCAACAACGTACCGGCCATCCCGCCGACGGAAACCGCAACGATCACTGGAAGCACTATTTTCTCCGCTGCCGGGAGCTTAAACGATCGAGTTTGGCCAGGTGATTGAGCTTTTCACCAATCTTCAATTCCAGGCCACGCGGCACCGGCTGATAGAACGGAATCGGGTCCAGCTCTTCCGGGAAATAATCTTCGCCGGCGGCATAGGCGTCCGGTTCATCGTGGGCATAGCGGTATTCATCGCCATAACCCAACTGCTTCATCAGTTTGGTCGGCGCATTGCGCAGATGCAGCGGCACCTCCAGCGAGCCGTGTTCAGCGGCGGCGCGCAGTGCGGTCTTGAAGCCCATATACACCGCATTGCTTTTCGGCGCACAAGCCAGATAGGTGATGGCCTGGGCCACCGCCAACTCGCCTTCGGGGCTGCCCAGACGCTCCTGCACTTCCCACGCCGCCAGGCACAGGCTCAAGGCGCGCGGGTCGGCGTTGCCAATGTCTTCGCTGGCCATGCGCACCACACGCCGCGCCAGGTACAGCGGATCGCACCCGCCGTCGATCATCCGCGCAAACCAATACAGCGCGCCATCGGGGTTGGAACCCCGTACGGATTTATGCAGCGCCGAAATCTGGTCGTAGAACGCTTCGCCGCCCTTGTCGAAACGTCGACGGGTATCGCCGAGCAGACTTTGCAGGAGGTCGACGCCGATCTCGCTGTTGTCTTCGGCCAGGTCCGAGGCGTTCTCCAACAGATTCAGCAGGCGCCGGCCATCGCCATCGGCGGCAGACAACAGCATCTGAAAGCCTTCATCGCTGAGGCTCAGTTGCCGCTTGCCCAGGCCACGTTCTTCGGTCAGTGCGCGCTGCACCAACTTGCGCAGGGCCGCTTCGTCAAGGCTCTTGAGCACATAGACGCGAGCCCGGGAGAGCAATGCATTGTTGAGTTCGAAGGAGGGGTTTTCGGTGGTCGCGCCGATGAAAATCAATGTGCCGTCTTCAACGTACGGCAGGAACGCATCCTGCTGGGACTTGTTGAAGCGGTGCACCTCATCAACGAACAGGATGGTGCGCCGGCCATACTGCCCGGCCTGTTGCTTGGCGATTTCCACCGCCTGACGGATTTCCTTGACGCCGGCCAGCACGGCCGAGACCGTTTCGAAGTGCGCATCCGAGACTTCCGCCAACAGCCGCGCCAGGGTGGTTTTGCCCACACCTGGCGGGCCCCAGAAAATCATCGAATGCAGGGCTCCCTGCTCCAGGGCTTCGCGCAATGGCTTGCCGCGAGCGAGCAGGTGTTCCTGACCGACGTACTCGTCCAGATTGGCTGCTCGCAAGCGAGCGGCCAAGGGTTGAGCGATCGGGGCACTGCGAAACAGGTCCATCACTACTTGCGAAACCTCACTACTTGAACACCGCAGGACAATGTGGGAGCGGGCTTGCTCGCGAAGGCGGTGTGTCAGTCGCCATCAATGTTAACTGACACACCGCCTTCGCGAGCAAGCCCGCTCCCACAGGTTTTGCGTTTTACTCTTGAATTACGTCCGCACCCTTGGGGATATCGAACTTGAACTTGGATGCCGGGATCGGCTCGTTGGCCTTCACACCGGTGAACAGGATATTGGTGCGCTGACCGACGCTGTCGATCAGTTGCATGTCGTTGACCAGACCATTACGGAACGACAGACGCAGGCTGTCGAACAGGGTGTCCTTGGTTTTCGGCTTCAGGGTGAAGTCGATTACGCCGCCGGCTTCCTTGGCGCTGATGTCGAAGCTCTGGCTGATTTTGGACACGTCACCGGACAGCAGCAGCGCCGGAGTCTGGGTCAGACGCATGTCGAGGGTCTTGATAGTGACCTGCTCCAGATCCGGGTCCCACAGCGTGACCTTCTTGCCGTCGGACACCATGGTTTGTTCGGCCGGCGCATTGGTGTGCCAGTAGAACAGGCCTGGGCGCTGCAACGACATATCACCAGCGGTTTCTTGCAGTTGGGTGCCACTGCCATCGAGGGTCAACTGGGAGAAGCGTGCGGTCAGGGTCTGGGATTTTTCCAGCAATTGAGTCAAACGCGCCACGTCTTTGTCATCGGCGTGGGCCGAGAGCGTGGTCAAAGCCAGTACCGGCAGCAACAGCATGCGGATAAGACGCATGGGAGTCCTCTTGATATTCGTGGGGGATGCGAGTGGCGCGTCACTGCGCCACTCTGCTTCAAATCAAATCAGTCGCGTACCGGGCCAGGCGCCAGGACTTCACGCGAACCGTTGGTGTTCATGGACGTCACGACCCCGGCCATTTCCATGGCTTCGATCATGCGTGCGGCGCGGTTGTAGCCAATTTTCAGTTTGCGCTGAACCGCAGAAATGGACGCACGACGGCTTTCCAGGACGAACTGCACTGCTTCGTCGTACAACGCGTCGGCTTCCGGATCGTCGCCGTCGCCGCCACCGCTGCTGCCTTCGAAGCCACTGCCGGCCTCTTCGACACCGTTGAGGATGTCGTCGTTGTATTCAGGTGCACCGCGCAGCTTCCAGGCTTCCACGACGCGGTGAACTTCATCATCGGACACGAAGGCGCCGTGAACACGAATCGGCAGGCTGGTGCCAGGCGGCATATACAACATGTCACCATGACCCAGCAGTTGCTCGGCGCCACCCTGGTCGATGATGGTCCGGGAGTCGATCTTGCTCGACACCTGGAACGCCATGCGCGTGGGGATGTTGGCCTTGATCAGGCCGGTGATCACGTCAACCGACGGACGCTGGGTCGCGAGGATCAAGTGGATACCGGCGGCACGAGCCTTCTGGGCGATACGGGCGATCAGCTCTTCCACCTTCTTGCCGACGATCATCATCATGTCGGCAAATTCGTCGACGACCACGACGATGGTCGGCAGCTTGGTCAGCAGCGGGGCTTCGTCGTGAATGCTTTCGCGCTTGTACAACGGATCGGTCAGCGGCGTGCCGGCGTCCTGGGCTTCCTTGACCTTGGCGTTGAAGCCGGACAGGTTACGCACGCCCATCTTCGCCATCAGTTTGTAGCGACGCTCCATCTCCGCCACGCTCCAGCGCAGGGCGTTGGCCGCGTCCTTCATGTCGGTCACGACCGGGCACAGCAAATGCGGAATGCCTTCGTAGATCGACAGTTCAAGCATTTTCGGGTCAATCATGATCAGCTTGGCGTCTTCCGGGCCAGACTTGAACAGGATCGACAGGATCATGGCGTTCACACCCACCGACTTACCGGAACCGGTGGTACCCGCCACCAGCAGGTGAGGCATTTTTGCCAGGTCAGTGATGACCGGCTTGCCACCGATGTCATGACCCAGGGCCAGGGTAACCGGCGATTTGAAGTTGTCGTACTCGGGCGTCGACAGTACTTCGGAAAAGCGCACGATCTGGCGGTCTTCATTGGGAATCTCGATACCGACGGTGGTCTTGCCGGGAATCACCTCAACCACACGCACGCTGGTCACGGCCAGGGAACGCGCCAGGTCTTTCGCCAGGTTGGAAATGCGGCTGACTTTCACACCGGCGGCCGGTTGAATTTCGTAACGGGTAATCACCGGGCCCGGGTGAATCGAATCCACCGTGACTTCGACGCCGAACTCCTTGAGCTTGATTTCCAGCAAATGGCCAACCGCGGCCAGGGATTCGGGCGAGTAATTGAGTTGTTTTTTTCTGCGGGGTCGAGAATCGAGATCGGCGGCAAGGTGCCTTCCACCGCACTGTCGACGAACAATGGGGCCTGTTTCTCTTTTTCCACACGCTTGCTCGGTGCCACCGGCTTCGGCGGGGCTGGCGCGATGACGGGTGGTACCTGCTTTTCGCGTTCCGACATGTGCTTGCTCAGGGCCTGCTCACGTTCGATCAGGCGCTCCTTGACCTTGGCCTGCTCGCGCTTGTCGGTGACGGTCGGCGCGACCACGTCATGGACGCGATCATCAACTTCACGCAGCTGCGCAACCAGTTGCTTGCGCTCGGTACGAGCCGCCCACCAGCGATTGGCCGCACCCTGGAACAGCTCGAACAGGTCGAGGGTAATCTTGCCGGTGACGTCCATTACCTTGAACCACGACAGGTCGGTGAACACCGTCAGGCCGAACAGGAACAGCGCGATGAACAGCAGTGTGCTGCCCTGGATATTCAGCGCATTCCTGGCCAGATCGCCGAGGCTTTCGCCCAAAGCACCGCCAGCACCCGCCGGCAGACCGGTGGCAGCGTGAAAATGGATGTGCGCCAACGCCGCGCCGGACAGCACCAGGAACACCAGGCCGATCAGGCGCCAGGAGAACAGCCAGCCACTCCATTGCCACGGCTCGTGACGCTGACGGAAGATCTGATACACCTTGACCGCCAGCAGCAACGGGAAAATGTAGGCGAAGTAACCCAGCACCATGAACAGGATGTCGGCGCTGTAGGAACCGGCCGGCCCCCCGAAGTTCTGCACGTCATCAATCTTGCTGTTATGACTCCAGCCCGGATCGTCCTTGCCGTAGGTCAGCAAGGCCATCATCAGGAACAGGCACAAGGCACCGATGGCGATCAATGCACCTTCCTTGAGCCGGTAGTGCAAATGCTGGCGCCAGAGCGGAACGACTGTTTTGGGTGCTGCGGTGGATTTCTTCAAAACGCTACTTTTCCTGCGCCTGGGGCGCGTCCATCTGTTGAAAGACTATAAAAAACTGCCCAATCCAGGCAGGTAAAAAAGTTAACAGGCGCAACTGGGACTACTTTTAACACTGCACCCCGTCTTTTATAAACACGGCGCGCACTGCTTATTTTGTTACAACCCTCTATACAGGCAGGCATTGTACGGGTTTGTTCGTCCGATGCCATGCTTGTGGCGCTAGGTGTAGCATAGTCAAAAGCACCATGACATGCGTTCAATTTGAGCATGCATTCTCTTTTGTGACAAAGGCTTATGAGGTGTTTTTATGAGCGAAGCGAAGCATTCACGCCTGATCATTCTGGGTTCCGGCCCTGCCGGTTACAGCGCAGCCGTTTATGCCGCCCGCGCCAACCTCAAACCCGTTGTCATTACCGGCATACAGGCCGGTGGCCAGCTCACCACCACTGTCGAAGTCGACAACTGGCCCGGCGATGTCGAAGGACTCACCGGCCCGGTATTGATGGAACGCATGCAACGTCACGCCGAACGCTTTGACACAGAGATCGTTTACGACCACATCCATACCGCCAAGTTGCAACAACGCCCCTTCGAACTGATCGGCGACGGCGGCACCTACACCTGCGACGCACTGATAATCGCCACTGGCGCTTCGGCGCAATACCTGGGACTGCCCTCGGAAGAGACATTTGCCGGCAAAGGGGTTTCAGCCTGCGCCACGTGCGACGGTTTCTTCTATCGCAATCAGGTGGTCGCGGTGGTCGGCGGCGGCAATACCGCTGTCGAGGAAGCCTTGTATCTGTCGAACATCGCCAAGGAAGTCCATTTGATTCACCGTCGCGATAAGTTGCGCTCGGAAAAGATCCTGCAGGACAAACTGTTCGAAAAAGCCGCCAACGGCAACATTCGCCTGCATTGGAACCAGCATCTGGATGAAGTGTTGGGTGACGCCAGCGGAGTGACTGGCGCCCGACTGCGCGACAGCCTCACTGGCGAAACCCGTGAATTGGCGCTGGCCGGCGTATTCATTGCCATCGGCCACAAACCCAATACCGATCTGTTTATCGATCAGTTGCCCATGCGCGACGGTTATCTGCGGGTCAGGAGCGGCAACGACGGCGACGCCACCGCCACCGAAATCCCCGGCGTGTTTGCCGCCGGCGATGTCGCCGATCACGTTTACCGCCAAGCCGTCACGTCGGCCGGGGCTGGCTGCATGGCCGCGCTGGATGCCGAGAAATACCTCGACGACATTCCCGCCGTTTAACGGCACACTTTAAGGCGGGCCTACCAGCCCGCCACCGCCCTCCCCTTCTGCAAGCCCGGATGCCATGCTGACTTGGTTACAACGCAATACCCTGACCTTCCCCCCGCTGGAAAAAGCCATGCGCGACCCCAACGGGCTGCTGGCGGCGGGTGGCGATCTGTCTGCCGATCGTCTGATTCAAGCCTATCGCCACGGTTGTTTTCCGTGGTTTTCCGAGGGCCAGCCCATTCTCTGGTGGTCGCCAGATCCACGCACCGTGCTGTTTCCCGACGAACTGCATGTTTCCCGAAGCCTGGCCAAATTGCTGCGTCAACAGCGCTATACCGTGACCTTCGATCAGGATTTCACCGCCGTCATCCGCGCGTGCGCCGCACCGCGTGATTACGCCGACGGCACCTGGATCACCCAGGCCATGCAGGACGCTTACACTGAACTGCACAGGCGTGGCCATGCGCATTCGGTGGAAGTCTGGGATCAGGACGAGCTGGTCGGCGGACTCTACGGCCTGGCGATGGGACAGCTGTTCTTCGGCGAGTCCATGTTCAGCCGAGCCGATAACGCCTCGAAATTTGGTTTTGCGACGCTCGTACGGCACCTGAAAGACTCGGGGTTTGTGCTGATCGACTGCCAGATGCCGACCGACCATCTGCACAGCCTTGGCGCCCGGGCGATTCCTCGCCGTGAATTTGCCGGCTATCTGGCGCAACACCTGGATCAACCCAACCGCGCCACATGGGTTTCCTGAGCGGCTTTTGCGCGTGTGGCTTACACTTAATTCACAAGCTTATTCCGAGGGTTGATCATGACCGAGTTGGCGCGTTTGAAGTTTTATGCCACTCAGCCCCACTCTTGCAGCTATCTGCCAGATGAACAGGCCACGACCCTGTTTCTCGACCCTAGCCAGCCCATGGACGTGCATGTCTACGCAGATTTGTCTGAAATGGGTTTTCGGCGCAGCGGCGATCATCTCTACCGGCCTCATTGCCAAAACTGCAATGCGTGCGTGCCGGCGCGCATCCCCGTGGCGCAATTCACCCCCAACCGCCAACAGAAACGTATCTTCAAACGCAACGCCGACCTGCAGGTCCGCCCCGCCAGGGCACAGTTCAGCGAAGAGTATTTCGACCTCTATCAGCGCTACATCGAACAGCGTCACGCCGACGGCGATATGTACCCGCCGAGTCGCGATCAGTTTTCGACCTTCCTGGTTCGCGACCTGCCGTTCTCGCGCTTCTATGAGTTTCGCCTTGAAGGCCGACTGCTCGCGGTAGCCGTCACCGATTTACTGCCCAACGGTCTGTCGGCGGTTTATACCTTTTACGAACCCGATGCAGAACGCCGTAGCCTGGGGCGATACGCGATCCTCTGGCAGATTGCCGAGACCCGACGCCTCGGACTGGAAGCCGTCTACCTCGGCTACTGGATCAAAAACTGCAAAAAAATGAGCTACAAGACCCAATATCGCCCAATCGAGCTGCTGATTAATCAACGCTGGGTCATCCTGAACTAGAACCCCTTGGCTTAAACCCCATTTTTCGGGCACAATGCACGCCGCTTTTGCCTGGCGCAGTTGCACCGGGCCATTCATTGGACACCGAGGGCTTTACTGCATGTCGAAAGAAGACAGCTTCGAAATGGAAGGCACTGTCGTCGACACCCTGCCCAACACCATGTTTCGTGTGGAGTTGGAAAATGGGCACGTCGTAACCGCGCATATTTCCGGCAAGATGCGCAAGAACTACATTCGTATTCTTACCGGTGACAAAGTGCGCGTCGAGCTGACGCCCTATGACTTGAGCAAAGGGCGCATCACTTACCGCGCTCGCTAATCAAGTCAATACAAAACGCCCGGTTTATGCCGGGCGTTTTTGTTTGTCTGCGATTTGGTGGGTTTTTGGGTTCTTGGGTTTTGGGTGTATATCCGTTGCTGCGGTAACGGCTGCTTAGGGTTTCGCTCTTACAGCGAGTCCCTTTTTCAAACGCCAAAAAGGAACCAAAAGGCTTTGCCCCGGCGTACGGCACTTCGCTAAGGCTCAGTGTTCCCTCGCTACGGTATCCATCAGGGGACATCGCCTACGGTCTGCTTCGCTACGACCTCCTCTCGATGTGTTCGGCTTCGCCGAACGGCGCTACGCGCCTGATCCCCTGATGAACACCTACGCTCGGCCTGCCGAAGGGGCAAAAGATCAAAATCAAAATCAAGATCAACGTCAAAAGCCAAAGCCAAAGCCAAAGCCAAAGCCAAAGCCAAAGCCAAAGCCAAAGCCAAAGCCAAAGCCAAAGCCAAAGCCAAAGCCAAAGCCAAAGCCAAAGCCAAAGCCAAAGCGAAAAGCTTCGCGAGCAGGCTCACTCCTACAATTGGATTGGATACATCTGATGGGGATTGGTTGGCTGTCAGGCCGCCTTCGCGAGCAAGCCCGCTCCCACATTGAATCTGTGTACACCCATGGTTCCTCACCAGTCAACAGGCCGAGCGTTAGCTCGCCTGCAGCTTTTGATCTGGCCGCCCCTTCGGGAGGCTGAGTGAGGTGTGCATCCGGGGAGTGGCGCGTAGCGCCGTTCGACGCAGTCGAACACGCTGCATGTAGGTCGTAGCGAAGCAGACCGGAGGGCAGTGTCCCCGGATGGATACCGGAGCGAAGGAACGCCGAGCCCAAGCGAGGGGCCGGACGCTCGGGGCGAGCCTTTTTTTGCTTACTTTTTTTTGGCGTTTGAAAAAAAAGTGAGTCGCCGTAAGGGCGAAACCCTAAGCAGCCGTTACCGCAGCAACGGATATACACCCAATCCAACAGACAACAAAAAGGCGCCCGAAGGCGCCTTTTAGCTTTACAGCCGTCAGGCCATTTCAGCCGTGGTCTCAAACTCGAAGGTCAGCTCGCCGTCCTTCAGATCGATGTGCACCACGCCACCATGGTCGGCCAGTTCGCCAAAGAGGATCTCTTCGGCCAGCGGACGCTTGATCTTGTCCTGGATCAAACGCGCCATTGGTCGAGCGCCCATTGCCGTGTCGTAACCACCTGCTGCCAGCCAGCTGCGCGCGGCGTCCGTTACTTCCAGCTGCACGCGCTTGTCTTCCAGCTGCGCCTGAAGCTCGGTAAGGAACTTGTCCACCACGCTCTTGATGACCTCGTGACTGAGGCGACCAAACTGGATAATGGTGTCCAGACGGTTGCGGAACTCCGGCGTGAAGCTTTTCTTGATCACTTCCATCGCATCGGACGAGTGGTCCTGGTGCGTGAAACCAATCGAAGCACGCGCAGCTGTTTCGGCACCGGCGTTGGTCGTCATGATGACGATCACGTTACGGAAATCCGCCTTGCGCCCGTTGTTATCGGTCAGCGTACCGTGGTCCATGACCTGCAGCAGCAGGTTGAAGACTTCCGGGTGCGCCTTCTCGATTTCATCGAGCAACAGCACGCAGTGAGGCTGCTTGGTGATGGCTTCGGTCAGCAGGCCACCCTGATCGAACCCGACATAACCTGGAGGTGCACCGATCAGACGCGATACGGTGTGGCGCTCCATGTACTCGGACATGTCGAAACGAACCAGCTCGATGCCCAACGCCTTGGCCAACTGACGCGCCGCTTCGGTTTTACCGACACCGGTCGGCCCTGCGAACAGGAACGAACCGACAGGCTTGTCAGGCGACTTGAGGCCGGCACGGGACAGTTTGATCGCCGTCGACAACGAATCGATGGCGGCATCCTGGCCAAATACGGTCAGCTTCAGGTCACGCTCAAGGTTACGCAGCAGCTCTTTGTCGGAGCTGGTGACGTGCTTAGGCGGAATCCGCGCGATTTTCGCAACGATGTCCTCGACCTGAGGCACTTCGATGCGCTTCACACGTTTCTCGATCGGTTGCAGACGCTGATAGGCGCCCGCCTCGTCGATCACGTCAATGGCCTTGTCCGGCATGTGACGGTCATTGATATAGCGCGAAGCCAGTTCAGCCGCCGCACGCAGCGCTTCATCACTGTATTCGATGTTGTGGTGTGCCTCGAAACGGCCTTTCAGGCCGCGCAGGATGCCAATGGTGTCTTCCACCGAAGGCTCCGACACATCGACTTTCTGGAAGCGCCGGGCCAAGGCACGGTCCTTCTCGAAAATCCCGCGAAATTCCTGGAACGTAGTCGAACCGATGCAACGGATATCACCCGAGGACAGCAGCGGCTTGAGCAGGTTCGAGGCATCCATGACGCCACCGGACGCGGCACCTGCACCGATGATGGTGTGGATTTCGTCGATGAACAGGATCGCCTGCGGACGTTTTTTCAGTTCATTGAGCAGCGCCTTGAAGCGCTTCTCGAAATCGCCACGGTATTTAGTCCCGGCCAGCAAGGCGCCCAAGTCGAGGGAATACACCACGCTGTTGGCCAGAAGGTCCGGCACCTGGTTGTCGACAATGCGCTTGGCCAGGCCTTCGGCAATCGCGGTTTTACCCACGCCCGCCTCGCCCACCAACAGCGGATTGTTTTTGCGACGACGCGCCAGAATCTGAGCAACGCGCTCGACTTCCAGCTCACGACCTACCAATGGATCAATTCGACCCTGGCGCGCAAGTTCATTGAGATTGCTGGCATAAGCATCCAGCGGATTGCCTGAAGAAGAAGACTCACCGCCCTCGTCGTCCTGCATATCTTGCTCACCTTCAGAGTGATCGCCATGCCCCGGCACTTTGGAAATGCCATGAGCGATGTAGTTGACGACATCAATGCGCGCTACGCTCTGCTGTTTCAGCAGAAACACCGCCTGACTCTCTTGCTCACTGAAGATCGCGACCAGCACGTTGGCGCCAGTCACTTCACGCTTGCCCGAGCTCTGTACGTGGAACACAGCACGCTGCAGTACACGCTGGAAGCCCAGGGTTGGCTGGGTTTCACGATCCTCGTCATGCACGGGGATCAAAGGCGTGGTGGAGTCAATGAACTCCTGCAGGTCATGCTTGAGTTTGTCGAGGTTGCGCCGCAGGCACGCAAAACGGTGGCGGCAGCCTCATTGTCCAATAGGGCCAGCAGGAGATGTTCGACGGTCATGAACTCATGACGCTTCGAACGAGCCTCCTTGAAGGCAAGATTGAGGGTGACTTCGAGCTCGCGGTTTAACATAGCTTCACCCTCATACCCAAGTGGTCGGCGATTAACCGTCCTTCTCGATTTCACAGAGTAGCGGATGCTGGCTTTCCCTGGCGTACTGGTTGACCTGCATGGCCTTTGTCTCGGCGATGTCGCGGGTAAACACTCCACATACTGCCCGTCCTTCTGTATGGACGGCCAGCATGACCTTGGTCGCCAGCTCGCGATTCAGGTTAAAAAACACCTCGAGCACTTCGACGACGAAATCCATCGGCGTGTAGTCATCGTTGAACAAAACCACCTTGTACATCGGCGGCGCCTGTAACGCAGGCTTTGCCTCCTGAACAGCAATACCCGCTGAATCGTCGTCGTGTGAATCAGGGCGATCCTGATTGAATGTTAGTCGAATCTGGCTGATTGCATGCATGGAAAGAAAGGTTCGTCAGTTGTGCGAATACAGTGGTGGGGGCGGCTATGGACGATTTCAACACCGACCGCCCGGTCACCTTGACTATCGGGAAAACGGTGTTACAACCAATAGAGCCCACAGTGGGTAAAAAGGTCCGCGGAGTCAATCTTAATTCCAAGATTAGACTGCGGATGTACTGGATGATACTCCAGTGATGGAGTCTGTTGCAGAGGGAGTTGGGTATGTCAGGTGTCAAGGGTCATGAGCCGGTTGCTAAAGGCACTATAGAAAACAAGGGTGACAAGCCAGCAGCCAAAGGCACTGTAAAAGGCAAGGTCAAATGGTTCAACAATGCCAAGGGTTATGGCTTCATCAATAAGGATGGTGATAGCGAAGACCTCTTCGCCCATTATTCAGCCATCAAGATGGACGGATATAAAACCCTGAAAGCCGGGCAAGCTGTCGTATTCGATATCATCCAGGGCCCCAAAGGCCTGCACGCGATCAACATCGGCAACCCCGTGGATGTCTTGAATACCGACGCGCCTGCAGTGCAACAGACCGTGACAGCCTAAGACCGCAGCGTCATCCAGTCATAAAAAAACCGCCCGACTCAATCACTTGAATCAGGCGGTTTTTGTGTGCCTGCGTTTTCTTACATATGCGAGATCAGCGCATCGCCAAACCCGGAAGACGAAACCAGCTTCGCGCCTTCCATCAGACGTTCGAAGTCATAGGTCACGGTCTTGGCGGAAATCGCGCCGTTGGTGCCCTTGATGATCAGATCAGCCGCTTCGGTCCAGCCCATGTGACGCAGCATCATTTCAGCCGACAGGATCAGCGAACCCGGGTTGACCTGGTCCTTGCCAGCGTACTTCGGCGCAGTACCGTGGGTCGCTTCGAACATGGCAATGGTGTCGGACAGGTTGGCACCCGGTGCGATACCGATGCCGCCCACTTCCGCCGCCAGGGCGTCGGAGAGGTAGTCGCCGTTCAGGTTCAGGGTCGCGATCACATCGTATTCGGCAGGGCGCAGCAGGATCTGCTGCAGCATGGCGTCAGCGATGGCGTCCTTGACGATGACGTTCTTGCCGGTTTTCGGGTTCTTGAACTGCATCCACGGACCGCCATCGAGCAGGGTCGCGCCGAACTCTTCCGCCGCCACTTCGTAGGCCCATTCCTTGAAGGCACCCTCGGTGAACTTCATGATGTTGCCTTTGTGCACGATGGTCAGCGAATCACGGTCGTTGTCGACCACATACTGCAGAGCCTTGCGTGCCAGACGCTTGGTGCCTTGCAGCGAAACCGGCTTGATGCCGATACCGCAGTTTTCGTCGAAGCGGATCTTGGTGACGCCCATTTCATCTTTAAGGAACTTGATGACTTTGGTCGCTTCCGGCGAACCGGCTTTCCACTCGATACCGGCGTAGATGTCTTCCGAGTTCTCACGGAAGATCGTCATGTCGACGTCGCCTGGCTTCTTGACCGGGCTTGGCACGCCTTCGAACCAGCGCACCGGGCGCAGGCAGACATACAGGTCGAGTTGTTGGCGCAGCGCCACGTTCAGCGAGCGGATGCCGCCGCCGACCGGAGTGGTCAGGGGACCTTTGATGGAAACTACATAATCCTTGACCGCGTCCAGGGTTTCCTGGGGCAGCCAGGTGTCCTGATCGTAAACCTGAGTCGCTTTCTCCCCGGCGTAGACTTCCATCCAGGAAATTTTGCGCTCGCCGCCGTAAGCCTTCTTAACAGCAGCATCGACAACCTTGATCATGACCGGGCTGATATCAACGCCAATACCATCGCCTTCGATGAAGGGGATGATCGGGTTGTTAGGAACATTGAGAGAATGGTCCGCGTTGACGGTGATTTTGTCGCCGACTGCTGGAACCTGAATCTTCTTGTATCCCATGCTGAACTCCATTGTTTGGATTGAACATCTGGCTTCGTTCGAGCGTAACCCAGTTAAATCGGCGCGCAAACCCTATGTTCCATCCATCTGCCGCAAAGCTGCATTACTTGCGAGCTACAAGCCTGAAAACAAAGGGAAAAGCGCCAAACTCAAGCACGCCGAACGACTCTACGCCGCACTCGCCCCTGCGACCTTTAGACCAATGGACGAGAATCGTTACTCATGAACCATCGGCAGATTGCCAGCTACCTATGTATAATGCCGCCGCTGACCAAAGGGTCACGACGACTGAGGGGCTCTATGACGAGACTTTCAGCCCGATAAGCCGGTCTGTTACCGCAGCCCGAACGCTTGACGCCCTACTGATGCACCCAACATCACAGCAACGAAACCTCGATATTCGGCTCATGGATGACTTTGAACGAACGCGCTTACCCGGCGCACCTCGAGTTTCTGCGCACGCTTTAGCAAAGAAGAGAGAGTTAATCCGAATATGCCCACCCGCTCGAAGATCATCTATACCTTCACCGACGAAGCCCCAGCCCTCGCCACCTATTCACTGTTGCCTATCGTAGAGGCCTTCACCGCCTCGGCTGATATCGCCGTTGAAACCCGCGATATCTCTCTTGCAGGACGCATTCTGGCCAGCTTCCCCGAGCAACTGGGTGACAAAGCCGTAGCCGACCACCTCGCCGAACTGGGCGACCTGGCCGTTACGCCTGAAGCCAACATCATCAAGCTGCCGAACATCAGTGCTTCCGTTCCTCAGCTGCAAGCAGCGATCAAGGAACTGCAAGCCCAGGGCTTCGCGCTTCCTGACTACCCGGAAACCGTGACCAGCGACGCCGACAAGCTCGCCAAGTCGCGCTACGACAAGATCAAGGGCAGCGCCGTGAACCCGGTTCTGCGCGAAGGCAACTCGGATCGCCGCGCACCACTGTCGGTCAAGAACTACGCTCGCAAGCACCCGCACAAAATGGGTGCCTGGGCTAAAGACTCCAAGTCTCACGTCGCGCACATGAGCACCGGCGATTTCTACGGCAGCGAAAAAGCCGCCCTGATCGATGCCGCTGACGCTGTAAAAATCGAGCTGATCGCTCAAGACGGCACCACCACCGTCCTGAAAGAAAAAACCACCGTACAAGCCGGTGAGATCCTCGATTGCGCAGTCATGAGCAAAAACGCTCTGCGCAGCTTCATTGCCGCCGAGATCGAAAGCGCCAAGCAACAAGGCGTGCTGCTGTCGGTTCACCTCAAAGCCACCATGATGAAGGTCTCCGACCCGATCATGTTCGGCCAGATCGTTGCCGAGTTCTATAAAGACGCACTGGCCAAGCACGCTGACGTGCTGGCACAGATCGGCTTCAACCTGAACAACGGCATTGGCGACCTGTACGCTCGCATCAAGGCCCTGCCGGCCGAGCAGCAAGCTCAGATCGAAGCTGACATTCAAGCGGTCTATGCCGTTCGTCCATCGTTGGCCATGGTCAACTCCGACAAAGGCATCACCAACCTGCACGTGCCGAGCGACGTGATCGTCGACGCCTCGATGCCGGCGATGATCCGTGACTCCGGCAAAATGTGGGGCACTGACGGCCAGCTGCACGACACCAAGGCTGTGATCCCGGATCGCTGCTACGCGACCATCTACCAGGCCGTCATCGAAGACTGCAAGGTAAACGGCGCTTTCGACCCAACCACCATGGGCAGCGTGCCAAACGTTGGCCTGATGGCGAAGAAAGCCGAAGAGTACGGCTCGCACGACAAGACCTTCCAGATCAAGGCCAACGGCGTTGTCCGCGTCACCGACGGCAAAGGCGCCCTGCTGCTGGAGCAATCGGTTGAAGCCGGCGACATCTTCCGCATGTGCCAGACCAAAGACGCGCCGATCCAGGACTGGGTCAAACTGGCCGTCAACCGCGCTCGCGCAAGCAGCACGCCAGCGATCTTCTGGCTGGACCCAATGCGCGCCCACGACGGCGTGATGATCGAGAAAGTTCAGGCCTACCTGAAGGATCACGACACTGCCGGTCTGGACATCCAGATCATGTCGCCGGTCGACGCAATGAAGTTCACCCTGCAGCGCACCCGCGAAGGCAAGGACACCATCTCGGTGACCGGCAACGTATTGCGCGACTACCTGACTGACCTGTTCCCGATCATGGAACTGGGCACCAGCGCCAAGATGCTGTCGATCGTTCCACTGATGAACGGCGGCGGTCTTTTCGAAACCGGCGCCGGTGGTTCGGCTCCGAAGCACGTTCAGCAGTTGCTGGAAGAAAACTTCCTGCGCTGGGATTCCCTGGGCGAGTTCCTGGCCCTGGCCGCATCTCTTGAGCACCTGGGTGTGACCTACAACAACCCTAAGGCGCTGGTTCTGGCCAAGACCCTGGACCAGGCCACCGGCCAGTTCCTGGACAACAACAAGTCGCCATCGCGCAAAGTCGGCAACATCGACAACCGCGGCAGCCACTTCTACCTGGCGCTGTACTGGGCTCAAGCCCTGACCGCCCAGACTGAAGACGCTGCACTGCAATCGCAGTTTGCGACCCTGGCCAAAACCCTGACCGAGAACGAAGCAACCATCGTTGCCGAACTCAACGCCGTTCAGGGCAAGCCAGTGGACATCGGCGGTTACTACCACGCCGACGCCGAGCTGATCAGCAAGGCCATGCGCCCGAGCGCAACCTTCAACGCGGCGGTTGCTGCGCTGGTTTAAGGTTGTAAGGAAGCAAGAAGCCCCGGCCCAGTGCCGGGGTTTCTGTTTCTGGCCTCAATTCCAGCACAAACACAGATCAACTGTAGGAGCTGGCTTGCCTGCGATGGCATCACTGCGGTATGCCTGACACACCGCGGTGATGCCATCGCAGGCAAGCCAGCTCCCACAAGGACCGTATTTCAACATTCAAATTGAGGGCATCTCATGGATTGGCTACCCCACATCACCGTCGCCACCATCGTCGAAGACAACGGCCGCTTTCTGATGGTCGAAGAACTCAAACACGGACGAGCGGTACTGAACCAGCCCGCTGGCCACCTCGACCCGGACGAAACCCTGACCGAAGCCGCCATCCGCGAAACCCTCGAAGAAACCGGCTGGGACGTCGAGCCGACCGGCGTCGTCGGCATTTATCTCTATACCGCCCCCAGCAATGGCGTGACTTACCAGCGAGTCTGCTTCATTGCAAAACCGCTCAAGCACCACCCGGACTATCAATTGGACGACGGCATCGTCGGCGCCAAGTGGCTGACGCGTGACGAATTGCTGGAACAGCGCGCAAACTGGCGCAGTGAGCTGATCATCCGCTGTATCGATGATTATCTGGACGGCAATCACTTCAGTCTCGAACTGATCCGCCCTTCTCTTTAGCCTTGCGGGCTCCGGCCTGTTAGAATCGCGTCCTTTTTCAAGACACTCATTGAATCCCTATGCGTGATCCAGCCCCTTCTGACACACAAAAGAAGCGCGTCATTGTCGGTATGTCCGGCGGCGTGGACTCTTCCGTTTCCGCCCTCCTGCTGATCGAGCAGGGCTACGAGGTGGAAGGCCTGTTCATGAAGAACTGGGAAGAAGACGATGGAACGGAATACTGCACCGCCATGGACGACCTGGCGGATGCCCAGGCCGTGTGCGACAAAATTGGTATCAAGCTGCACACCGCCAACTTCGCCGCCGAGTACTGGGACAACGTGTTTGAGCACTTTCTGGCCGAATACAAGGCCGGCCGCACGCCAAACCCGGACATCCTGTGCAACCGTGAGATCAAGTTCAAGGCGTTCCTCGACTACGCCATGATGCTCGGTGCCGACCTGATTGCTACCGGCCACTACGTGCGCCGCCGCGATATCGACGGCCGCACCGAACTGCTCAAGGGCCTGGACGCGAACAAGGACCAGAGTTACTTCCTGCACGCCGTCGGCGGTGAACAGATTGCCAAGACCCTGTTCCCGGTCGGCGAACTGGAAAAACCCGAAGTACGCGCAATTGCCGAGAAATACGAGCTGGCGACCGCGAAGAAAAAGGACTCCACCGGCATCTGCTTTATCGGCGAACGCCGCTTCAGCGACTTCCTCAAGCAGTACCTGCCCGCGCAGCCTGGCGAGATCAAGACCACCGAAGGCGAAGTCATCGGCCGCCACCACGGCTTGATGTACCACACCATCGGCCAGCGCCAGGGCCTGGGCATCGGCGGCTTGAAAGACGCCAGTGACGAGCCATGGTACGTGCTGATCAAAGACCTGGAACACAACGAGCTTATTGTTGGCCAGGGCAATGACCACCCTTACCTGTTTTCCCGCGCCCTGCTCGCCTCGGACATCTATTGGGTCAACCCGATTGATCTGACCGAGCCGCGCAAGTTGACCGCCAAGGTCCGCTATCGTCAAAGCGACCAGCCTTGCACGCTGGAGAAAACCGCCACCGGCTACCGCGCCACCTTCGATGACCCGCAGCGTGCGGTCACTCCAGGCCAGTCCGTGGTGTTCTATGACGGTGAAATCTGCCTCGGCGGTGGCGTGATCGAAATTGCAGAGCCGTGGACCAGCAAAGGCCAGCCTCAATGAGCCCGACCCAGGAGCAACTGACGGCACTGGGCGGCGTGTTTCTCGCCGCCGTCCTCGTCGACAAGATTGCCAAGAGCGGCCAGACCTCTGAAGCCGGCCTGACCTGCATGCTCGGCAGCCTGCTGATTCGCGACCCCAAGGACACGCTGGAAGTCTACGGCGGCGACGACCTCAATCTGCGCGAAGGTTATCGCGCACTGATCGGCGCCCTGGAGCGCGACCCGAGCGCCCTGCAACGCGAACCGTTGCGTTACGCGCTGGCGATGCTGGGGCTGGAGCGCCAGCTGGCCAAACGTGGCGACATGCTGGACGCGATCGGCAAGCGCTTGCCGCAGATTCAATCCCAGGTCGAACACTTCGGCCCCGCTCATGAAAACGTGATCGCCGCGTGCGGCGCGTTGTATCAGGACACGTTGAGCACACTGCGCCAACGCATCCAGGTCCATGGCGACATGCGCAACCTGCAGCAACCGAGCAACGCCTCGAAGATCCGCGCCCTGTTGCTGGCCGGTATTCGTTCGGCGCGCTTGTGGCGACAGTTGGGCGGTCACCGCTGGCAGCTGGTGATCAGCCGCCGCAAATTGCTCAAAGAGCTTTACCCGTTGATGCGTAACGAATAACTCGCATCGGCAGACCTTTACACCGAGTTACGCGTAATACGCCGGTCAGTTGGCGACGGACCGGCGGATTTTTTCATGTATGATACGCGCCCCATTTCGTTGCCCGACTGTCCGAGAACACCCCATGCAGCTTTCTTCGCTCACTGCGGTTTCCCCTGTTGACGGCCGCTACGCCGGCAAAACCCAGGCCCTGCGCCCAATTTTCAGCGAATACGGCCTGATCCGTGCTCGCGTTCTGGTTGAAGTGCGCTGGCTCCAGCGCCTGGCCGCTCATCCTGCCATCAGCGAAGTACCGGCGTTCTCCGCCGAAGCCAACGCTGTACTGAACACCCTGGCGGAAAACTTTTCTCTGGAGCACGCCGAGCGTGTCAAAGAGATCGAGCGCACCACCAACCATGACGTTAAAGCCATCGAATACCTGCTCAAAGAGCAAGCGGCCAAGCTGCCAGAACTGGCTGCCGTCAGCGAATTCATCCACTTTGCCTGCACCAGCGAGGACATCAACAACCTGTCCCACGCCCTGATGCTGCGCGAAGGCCGTGATGACGTGATGCTGCCGCTGATGCGCCAGACCGCCGAAGCCATCCGCGAACTGGCCATCCGTTTTGCCGACGTGCCAATGTTGTCGCGCACCCACGGCCAACCGGCTTCGCCGACCACCCTGGGCAAAGAAATGGCGAACGTGGTGTACCGCCTGGAGCGTCAAATTGCTCAGGTCGCTGCCGTTCCGCTGCTGGGCAAGATCAACGGCGCTGTCGGCAACTACAACGCTCACCTGTCGGCCTACCCTGAGATCAACTGGGAAGAAAACGCCCGCGCTTTCATCGAAGACGAACTGGGCCTGGGTTTCAACCCGTACACCACGCAGATCGAACCGCACGACTACATTGCCGAGCTGTTTGACGCCATCGCGCGCTTCAACACCATCCTGATCGACTTCGACCGCGACATCTGGGGCTACATCTCCCTGGGTTATTTCAAACAGCGCACCATCGCTGGCGAAATCGGTTCGTCGACCATGCCGCACAAGGTCAACCCGATCGACTTCGAAAACTCCGAAGGCAACCTGGGCATCGCCAACGCACTGTTCCAGCACCTGGCGAGCAAGCTGCCAATCTCCCGCTGGCAGCGCGACCTGACCGACTCCACCGTGCTGCGCAACCTCGGTGTCGGCTTCGCCCACAGCGTGATCGCGTACGAAGCCAGCCTCAAAGGCATCAGCAAGCTGGAGCTCAATGCCCAGAAGATCGCTGCCGACCTGGACGCGTGCTGGGAAGTATTGGCCGAGCCGATCCAGACCGTAATGCGCCGCTACAACATCGAAAACCCGTACGAAAAACTGAAAGAACTGACCCGCGGCAAGGGCATCAGCCCTGAAGCGTTGCAGACTTTCATCGACGGCCTGGACATGCCAGCCGCCGCCAAGGCCGAGCTGAAATTGCTCACCCCGGCGAACTACATCGGTAACGCTGTAGAGCAAGCCAAACGCATCTGATTGACCGCTTGCCCCGCTTGAGACGCCCGGCAGCGCCGGGCGTTTTTTATTCCTGTCTCAAAAGTGCTTTTTTTCAATAGGTTACACATGAATCCTGACATTCCTCTTCAACTTCTGGGCGGTATCACGGCACGCGAGTTCCTGCGCGACTACTGGCAGAAAAAACCGCTGCTGATCCGCCAGGCGATTCCTGATTTCGAAAGCCCGATCGACGCCGACGAACTGGCCGGCCTGGCGCTGGAAGAAGAAGTCGAATCGCGCCTGGTGATCGAGCACGGCGAGCACCCTTGGGAATTGCGTCGCGGCCCGTTTGCCGAAGACGAGTTCAGCAAACTGCCGGAACGCGAGTGGACCCTGCTGGTTCAAGCGGTGGATCAGTTTGTGCCTGAAGTGAGCGAGCTGCTGGAACACTTCCGCTTTCTGCCGAGCTGGCGCGTTGACGACGTGATGATCAGTTTCGCAGCCCCAGGTGGCAGCGTCGGTCCACACTTCGACAACTACGACGTATTCCTGCTGCAAGGCCATGGCAAGCGCAACTGGAAAATCGGCCAGATGTGCGATTCCGAGAGCCCGCTGCTGCAACACGCCGACCTGCGCATCCTGGCGGAATTCGAAGAGACCGCTGAATGGGTCCTGGAACCGGGCGACATGCTGTATCTGCCGCCACGCCTGGCCCACTGCGGCGTGGCCGTCGATGATTGCATGACGTATTCCGTGGGTTTCCGTGCGCCGAGCGCCGCTGAAGTGTTGACCCACTTCACCGA
Source organism: Pseudomonas sp. S2_F03 (assembly GCF_054668335.1). Classification (NCBI taxonomy): domain Bacteria; kingdom Pseudomonadati; phylum Pseudomonadota; class Gammaproteobacteria; order Pseudomonadales; family Pseudomonadaceae; genus Pseudomonas; species Pseudomonas sp. S2_F03. Next base: position 596,366 of record NZ_CP162759.1, read on the forward strand.
CTTCCTCAGCCAGTTCCTGACAGACGAAGAGCGTTACACCGACGCCGACGCCCTGCCAGCGGTTGATCCTCACCAGATCCAGCATGACGCCCTTGATCGCCTCAAAAGCCTTCTGGCCGAGCACATGAGCGACGAGCGTCTGCTGCTGACCTGGTTTGGCCAGTACATGACCGAGCCGCGCTATCCAGAACTGGTGGTCGGCCCGGAAGAGATCGAAGAAGACGACCTGCTCGCCAGCCTGGAGCAAGGTGCCGTACTGATCCGCAACCCAAGTGCGCGCCTGGCCTGGTCCGAAGTCGATGACGACCTGCTGCTGTTTGCCAGCGGCCAAAGCCGTTACCTGCCAGGCAAGCTGCGCGAACTGCTGAAGTTGATTTGCGCTGCCGACGCACTGCACATCGACAACCTCGGCGCGTGGCTGACCGATGAAGACGGTCGTGGCCTGCTGTGCGAACTGATCAAGCAAGGCAGCCTGGGGTTTGCTGATGAATAAAATTCACGTACGTGTCGCAGACTGGCAGAAGGATATCGCCGAGATCCGGCGCATTCGTGAGACGGTGTTCATCGCCGAGCAATCCGTTCCACCTGAGTTGGAATGGGATGCTGATGACGCAACCGCGGTGCATTTCCTGGCCTTCGAAGGCGACTTTCCGATAGGCACCGCCCGCCTGCTGCCCGATGGGCACATTGGCCGGGTCTCGGTACTCAAGGACTGGCGCGGCTTGAAGGTCGGCGATGCACTGATGCAAGCGGTGATCGGCGAAGCCGAAAAACGTGGGCTGAAGCAGCAAATGCTCAGCGCACAAGTGCAAGCCACGGCGTTCTATGAGCGCCTGGGTTTCAGCATGGTCAGCGAGGAGTTCCTGGAAGCCGGGATTCCGCATGTGGACATGGTGCGGCACTCCGCGTGAGACCGAAGCGCTGCCATCGCGGGCAAGCCCGGCTCCTACAGATTCAGCGCGATACCTGTAGGAGCCGAGCTTGCTCGCGATGAGGCCCGCAAGAACACACAAAACGCCCCGCCATCTTCGGATGCCGGGGCGTTTTGCTGTCTAAGATTCAACTTGCCCCACGCCGGGCCGACAAACTGGCACTATCAACACTTCAAGATGTCGGAGATAACGGATATGTCCCTACGCACCCTGCTCACCACCTTGCTGTTGGCTTGCAGTTTTTCGGCCATGGCGGCCACCGAGATCGTGCCGCTGAGCTTCCGTACCAGTGCTGACATGCTGCCCATGGCGCAGGATTTCATTGGCAAGGAAGGACAGGTCAGCGCCTACGGCAATCAACTGATCATCAATGCCGATCAACGCAAAATCGACGAACTTAAAGCGCTGATCGCACAACTTGATACCCAGCCCAAACGCCTGCTGATCACCGTCGACACCAATGAAAACAACTTCCAGGGCGATCAGGGCTACTCGGTAAACGGCGCCAAGCCGAGCCAGACCCGAATCATCAATCACAGCACTGACAGCCGTGACGGCGGCATCCAACAGGTCCAGGCCAGCGAAGGCACTCCCGCACTGATTCAGGTGGGCCAGAGCGTTCCACTCATCAGCTCGCAAACCGACTCCTACGGTGATTTGCGCAGCCAGACCGAATACCGCAACGTCACTCAAGGCTTCTACGTCACCGCCAGCGTCACCGGCGACATCGTTCACCTGGCAATCAGCACAAACCGTGACCGCATGAGCCAGGAACGGCCCGATGTAGTGAACGTGCAAAGTACCGACACAACTGTCACCGGACGCCTCGGTGAGTGGATCCTGCTGGCCGGGATGAACGGCCAGACCCAGGCCGACAAACAGGCCATGACCCGCAGCTACTCAACCCAGAGTCGCAACGACATGACTTTGCGGGTGAAAGTCGACACCTTGGACTGAAGCACCAATAACTGACTGATTAGTCTTATTAGACCAAAGATGTAGTGCTTGAAAAAAAGCACTACAAAACGTTTGACGATCGAAAAAAGCAAAGGCATGATGGCCTCGCTCCCGCTAATCAGAGGCCCTGGCAAGGGCCTTCGAGGCGATGCTCGCACCTACCCCGCGAGCCGCTTCGTGTCTGTACCGCCCACAAGGTGTGTTTGACGAGGTTGCCGACTGGAACGAAGTTGTCCCGAGGGACGGAAGCGTAATTAGGTAACCCGGCTACTCACTGTAGTTCGCACCAAGGCCCACGATGCCCGAATGCGCTCGCCAGCTCGCCCTTACCTGCTCACTTCCCCTCGAGCCCATCGTTCATCCCGTCGCCACCCCCGCCAAATCCGACTTGACCGCCAAAGCTTCTGGTCAGCGCGCAGCATGAATTTTCCACAGCAGCACAACTTTCCGTAAAGACGCGACGAGGTTTATCTCCATGGCACTGACACGCGAACAGCAAATTGCAGCCCTCGAAAAAGACTGGGCTGAAAACCCACGCTGGAAAGGCGTGACACGCGCTTACTCCGCTGCTGACGTCGTCCGCCTGCGTGGCTCGGTTCAACCTGAGCACACCTTTGCAAAACTGGGCGCCGAGAAGCTCTGGAACCTGGTTACCCAGGGTGCCAAGCCGTCCTTCCGCCCTGAGAAAGATTTCGTTAACTGCATGGGCGCCCTGACCGGCGGCCAGGCTGTACAACAAGTTAAAGCCGGTATCCAGGCGATCTACCTGTCGGGCTGGCAGGTTGCGGCGGACAACAACTCCGCTGAATCGATGTACCCGGATCAGTCGCTGTACCCGGTGGATTCGGTTCCAACCGTGGTCAAGCGCATCAACAACTCGTTCCGTCGTGCTGACCAGATCCAGTGGAAAGCCGGCAAAGGCCCGGGCGACGAAGGCTACATCGACTACTTCGCTCCGATCGTAGCTGACGCCGAAGCCGGTTTCGGCGGCGTACTGAACGCTTACGAGCTGATGAAGAGCATGATCGAAGCAGGCGCCGCCGGCGTTCACTTCGAAGACCAACTGGCTTCGGTGAAAAAATGCGGCCACATGGGCGGCAAGGTACTGGTTCCTACCCAGGAAGCCGTACAGAAGCTGACCGCTGCTCGCCTGGCCGCTGACGTTGCCGGTACTCCGACCATCATCCTGGCCCGTACCGACGCTAACGCAGCTGACCTGCTGACTTCCGATTGCGACCCGTACGACCAGCCGTTCGTCACTGGCGAACGTACCCAGGAAGGCTTCTACAAAGTGCGCGCCGGTCTGGACCAGGCCATCGCTCGCGGTCTGGCTTACGCTCCGTACGCCGACCTGATCTGGTGCGAAACCGCCAAGCCAGACCTGGACGAGGCTCGCCGCTTCGCTGAAGCGATCAAAAAGGAATACCCGGACCAACTGCTGTCGTACAACTGCTCGCCTTCCTTCAACTGGAAGAAAAACCTGGACGACGCGACCATCGCCAAGTTCCAGCGCGAACTGTCCGCCATGGGTTACAAGCACCAGTTCATCACCCTGGCCGGCATTCACAACATGTGGCACAGCATGTTCAACCTGGCGCACGACTACGCCCGCAACGACATGACTGCCTACGTGAAGCTGCAAGAGCAAGAGTTCGCTGACGCTGCCAAGGGTTACACCTTCGTGGCTCACCAGCAGGAAGTGGGCACCGGCTACTTCGACGACATGACCACCGTGATTCAGGGCGGCTCGTCTTCGGTAACCGCACTGACCGGTTCGACTGAAGAAGAACAGTTCCACTGATCTGCTTCACCTGAACAAGTGGCCGCTGCGGACCGAGTAAAAAGCTAACCGCAACGCTGCACATCTGACGCCCCGACTGGTTCGGGGCGTTTTTTTGCCTACGATTTGTAGGCCATCACAACCCTGTAGCAGCGGCCGAAGGCTGCGTTCGAGGACGAAGTCCTCGCGAAACCATCCACCGTGTTGTGCCTGTTTCACCGTGCACTCGGGTTTTACGACGGCTGCGCAGCCGGAACGCAGCCTTCGGCAGCTGCTACAGGGATCGTGCACGCCGGATTTTGTGCGGAAAATCATTGATCCTGAGCATTTTCCCGATTAGGAAAACAGGGTAAAACAACCCCGCTCGCTACTTGCAGTAACGCGCATATAAGGCAACTTCCTGATCGCCTACTCGCTAAACTGTTTAAAAATCACTGCAAACAATATTGATTATCATTTAGCCGCAACCATGTTCGTTACGCGCTGCGCAAAACATAATTAATGAAATCCCGGCTAATGCCCGAAGCGCATGGGCTGCGGGGCTTTGGAGGTGCGCTATGTCCTTATTCCTATAAATAATTTCGCTATAGGAATTTTACTTGCTGGGTGTTTAGCCATAAAATCAGCGGGATTGATTGCTGCGACATATCGTCACTGCGTTGTTACTTTTTTAAGCTCAGAGACCTTTGCTCTCTGTTAAGGATTACCAGCATGCCCGAAGCGACAGGACTCATGGCCCACAACTGGGGCTTTGCCATTTTCCTTCTGGGCGTCGTCGGCCTTTGCGCCTTCATGCTCGGCGTTTCCAGCCTCCTCGGGTCAAAAGCCTGGGGCCGCAGCAAAAACGAACCGTTCGAATCCGGCATGCTGCCTACAGGTGGCGCCCGTCTGCGGCTCTCAGCCAAATTCTATCTGGTCGCGATGCTCTTCGTGATCTTCGATATCGAAGCCCTCTTTCTCTTTGCATGGTCTGTGTCCGTCCGCGAAAGCGGCTGGACCGGATTCGTCGAAGCTCTCGTTTTCATAGCAATTCTGTTGGCAGGCCTTGTCTACCTATTCCGAGTGGGCGCCCTTGACTGGGCTCCGGAAGCTCGTCGTAAGCGACAAGCGAAGCTGAAACAATGAGGCTTTGGCAATGCAATACAATCTCACCAGGATCGACCCCGATGCTCCTAACGAGCAGTATCCGATTGGCGAACGGGAAACCGTTTCCGATCCGTTAGAAGATCAAGTCCACAAAAACATTTTCATGGGCAAGCTCGAAGACGTGCTTAACGGCACGATCAACTGGGGGCGCAAGAACTCCCTGTGGCCGTATAACTTCGGTCTTTCGTGCTGCTACGTGGAAATGACCACCGCCTTCACGGCGCCCCACGACATCGCGCGCTTTGGCGCCGAGGTTATCCGGGCATCGCCGCGTCAGGCGGATTTCATGGTTATCGCCGGTACCTGCTTCATCAAGATGGCGCCGATCATTCAGCGTCTCTACGAGCAAATGCTCGAACCTAAATGGGTTATCTCCATGGGTTCGTGCGCCAACTCCAGTGGCATGTACGACATCTACTCCGTCGTTCAAGGGGTGGACAAGTTCCTGCCCGTGGACGTCTACGTGCCTGGCTGCCCGCCCCGCCCTGAAGCTTTTCTGCAAGGTTTGATGCTCTTGCAAGAGTCGATTGGACAGGAGCGTCGTCCGCTTTCCTGGGTCGTTGGTGATCAAGGCGTGTATCGCGCCGAGATGCCTTCCGAAAAGGAAAAGCGCCGCGAACAGCGAATCGCAGTCACCAACCTGCGCAGCCCCGACGAAGTCTGATCCAGATCTGCTTCTTTCTATAGAACGAGAACCTGGCTTCATTCTTTACGTTGACCGAAAGCGATAAATAACCATGACTACAGGCAGTGCTCTGTACATCCCGCCTTACAAGGCAGACGACCAGGATGTGGTCGTCGAACTGAACAACCGTTTTGGCCCGGAGGCGTTCACCGCCCAACCTACCCGCACCGGCATGCCGGTGCTGGGTTGCGCGTGCCAAACTCGTCGAAGTCCTGACCTTCCTGCGTAACCTGCCCAAGCCATACGTCATGCTCTATGACCTGCACGGCGTGGACGAGCGTCTGCGCACCAAGCGTCAAGGGCTGCCAAGTGGCGCCGACTTCACGGTGTTCTACCACTTGATGTCGATCGAACGTAATAGTGACGTAATGATCAAGGTCGCCTTGTCCGAGGGCGACCTCAACGTGCCGACCGTGACCGGTCTGTGGCCGAACGCCAACTGGTACGAGCGTGAAGTGTGGGACATGTACGGCATCAACTTTGCCGGTCACCCGCACCTGACCCGCATCATGATGCCTCCAACCTGGGAAGGTCACCCGCTGCGCAAGGACTTCCCGGCCCGTGCCACCGAGTTCGACCCGTTCACCCTGAACCTGGCCAAGCAACAGCTTGAGGAAGAAGCCGCGCGCTTCAAGCCTGAAGACTGGGGCATGAAGCGTTCCGGTGCGAACGAGGACTACATGTTCCTCAACCTCGGTCCCAACCACCCTTCCGCGCACGGTGCGTTCCGCATCATCCTGCAGCTGGACGGTGAAGAGATCGTCGACTGCGTGCCGGACGTCGGTTACCACCACCGTGGTGCCGAAAAAATGGCCGAGCGTCAGTCCTGGCACAGTTTCATCCCGTACACCGACCGTATCGACTACCTCGGCGGTGTGATGAACAACCTGCCGTACGTGCTCTCGGTCGAGAAGCTGGCCGGTATCAAGGTGCCCGAGAAGGTCGACGTCATCCGCATCATGATGGCCGAGTTCTTCCGTATCACCAGCCACCTGCTGTTCCTGGGGACTTACATCCAGGACGTCGGCGCCATGACCCCGGTGTTCTTCACGTTCACCGACCGTCAGAAGGCGTACACGGTGATCGAAGCCATTACCGGTTTCCGTCTGCACCCGGCCTGGTACCGCATTGGTGGCGTCGCTCACGACCTGCCGCGCGGCTGGGAAAAACTGGTGAAAGACTTCGTCGAGTGGATGCCAAAGCGACTGGACGAATACCAGAAAGCCGCCCTGGACAACAGCATCCTGCGTGGCCGGACCATCGGCGTCGCCGCCTACAACACCAAGGAAGCCCTGGAATGGGGCGTCACCGGTGCCGGCCTGCGTTCGACCGGTTGCGACTTCGACCTGCGTAAAGCTCGTCCATACTCCGGTTACGAAAACTTCGAATTCGAAGTGCCGCTGGCGGCCAACGGCGATGCCTACGACCGCTGCATTGTGCGCGTCGAAGAAATGCGCCAGAGCATCAAGATCATCGAGCAGTGCATGCGCAACATGCCGGAAGGCCCGTACAAGGCGGATCACCCGCTGACCACGCCGCCGCCGAAAGAGCGCACGCTGCAACACATCGAGACCCTGATCACGCACTTCCTGCAAGTTTCGTGGGGCCCGGTCATGCCGGCCAACGAATCCTTCCAGATGATCGAAGCGACCAAGGGCATCAACAGTTATTACCTGACGAGCGATGGCGGCACCATGAGCTACCGCACCCGGATTCGTACCCCAAGCTTCCCGCACCTGCAGCAGATCCCTTCGGTGATCAAAGGCAGCATGGTCGCGGACTTGATTGCGTACCTGGGTAGTATCGATTTCGTTATGGCCGACGTGGACCGCTAAGCATGAATAGCACGCTTATCCAGACAGACCGTTTCACCTTGAGTGAAACCGAGCGCTCGGCCATCGAGCACGAGCTGCATCACTACGAAGACCCGCGCGCGGCGTCGATCGAAGCCCTGAAAATCGTCCAGAAGGAACGTGGCTGGGTGCCGGACGGCGCCTTGTACGCCATCGGCGAGATCCTCGGCATTCCGGCCAGCGACGTTGAAGGCGTGGCTACGTTCTATAGCCAGATCTTCCGTCAGCCAGTGGGCCGTCACATCATTCGCGTCTGCGACAGCATGGTCTGCTACATCGGCGGCCACGAGTCCGTGGTCAGCGAAATCCAGAGCAAGCTGGGCATCGGCCTGGGTCAGACCACCGCCGACGGTCGTTTCACCCTGCTGCCGGTCTGCTGCCTCGGCAACTGCGACAAGGCGCCGGCGTTGATGATCGACGACGACACTTTCGGTGATGTGCAGCCTGCCGGCGTTGCCAAATTGCTCGAGGGCTACGTATGACCCTGACTTCCTTCGGTCCAGCCAACCGCATCAAGCGTTCGGCCGAGACTCACCCGTTGACCTGGCGTCTGCGTGACGACGGCGAAGCTGTCTGGCTCGACGAGTACCAGGCCAAGAACGGTTACGCCGCAGCGCGCAAGGCCTTCGCCGACATGGCTCAGGACGACATCGTCCAGACCGTGAAAGACTCCGGCCTCAAAGGTCGCGGCGGCGCAGGCTTCCCCACTGGCGTGAAGTGGGGCCTGATGCCCAAAGACGAATCCATCAACATCCGTTACCTGCTGTGCAACGCGGATGAAATGGAACCGAACACCTGGAAAGACCGCATGCTGATGGAGCAACTGCCCCATCTGCTGATCGAAGGCATGCTGATCAGTGCTCGCGCGCTGAAAACCTACCGTGGCTACATCTTCCTGCGTGGCGAGTACACCACCGCCGCCAAGCACCTGAACCGTGCCGTGGAAGAAGCCAAGGCAGCTGGCCTGCTGGGTAAAAACATCCTGGGCAGCGGCTTCGATTTCGAGCTGTTCGTCCACACCGGTGCCGGGCGTTACATCTGCGGTGAAGAAACCGCACTGATCAACTCCCTCGAAGGCCGCCGCGCCAACCCGCGCTCCAAGCCGCCCTTCCCTGCCGCCGTTGGCGTGTGGGGCAAGCCGACTTGCGTGAACAACGTCGAGACCCTGTGCAACGTCCCGGCGATCATCGCCGACGGCGTGGACTGGTACAAATCGTTGGCCCGCGAAGGCAGTGAAGACATGGGCACCAAACTCATGGGCTTCTCCGGCAAGGTCAAGAACCCGGGCCTGTGGGAATTGCCGTTCGGCGTCACCGGTCGCGAGTTGTTCGAAGACTACGCCGGCGGCATGCGCGACGGTTACAAGCTCAAGGCCTGGCAGCCAGGCGGCGCCGGTACCGGTTTCCTGTTGCCGGAACACCTGGACGCACAAATGTACGCCGGCGGCATCGCCAAGGTGGGCACCCGTATGGGTACTGGCCTGGCCATGGCGGTCGACGACAGCGTCAATATGGTTTCCCTGCTGCGCAACATGGAAGAGTTCTTCTCCCGCGAATCCTGCGGCTTCTGCACCCCGTGCCGTGACGGTTTGCCGTGGAGCGTCAAGCTCCTGCGTGCGATCGAGAACGGTGAAGGGCAAGCCGGCGACATCGAGACCCTGCTGGGTCTGGTCGGCTTCCTCGGCCCAGGCAAGACCTTCTGTGCTCACGCACCGGGCGCCGTGGAGCCGTTGGGCAGCGCAATCAAATACTTCCGCCATGAGTTCGAAGCCGGCATCGCGCCTGTCAGCGCCGTCGTCCCGCCTCTGGCAAGGCCGATCGTAGTCGGCGCTTAACGCTTAAAAAAGGTGAACGGTCCGTGCCGTTCGCCTTCTCGTGTGATGACGCCTTGAACGGCTGTGTTGATTCACGCGAATAACAAGATTCCATTAGCCACGCCCGCTGACACCGGGCCAACGAAGAACTTTGAACCATGGCCACTATCCACGTAGACGGCAAAGAGCTCGAAGTCGATGGGGCAGACAACCTGTTACAGGCATGTCTGTCGCTAGGCCTCGATATCCCGTATTTCTGCTGGCACCCAGCCCTAGGCAGCGTTGGTGCTTGCCGCCAGTGCGCGGTCAAGCAGTACACCGACGAAAACGACACCCGCGGTCGTATCGTCATGTCCTGCATGACCCCTGCAACCGATGGCACCTGGATCTCCATCGAAGATGAAGAATCCAAAGCCTTCCGCGCCAGTGTTGTTGAATGGCTGATGACCAACCACCCGCACGACTGCCCTGTGTGCGAAGAAGGCGGTCACTGCCACCTGCAAGACATGACGGTAATGACCGGCCACAACGAGCGCCGTTACCGCTTCACCAAGCGTACTCACCAGAACCAGCAACTGGGCCCGTTCATTTCCCACGAAATGAACCGCTGCATCGCTTGCTACCGCTGCGTACGCTTCTATAAGGATTACGCCGGCGGCACCGACTTGGGTGTATTCGGCGCCCACGACAACGTGTACTTCGGTCGCGTTGAAGACGGCACCCTGGAAAGCGAGTTCTCCGGCAACCTCACCGAGGTCTGCCCGACCGGTGTGTTCACCGACAAGACTCACTCCGAGCGCTACAACCGCAAGTGGGACATGCAGTTCTCGCCGAGCATCTGCCATGGCTGCTCCAGCGGTTGCAACATCTCCCCGGGCGAGCGTTACGGCGAACTGCGTCGTATCGAAAACCGTTTCAACGGTTCGGTAAACCAGTACTTCCTGTGCGACCGTGGCCGTTTTGGCTATGGCTACGTCAACCGCGAAGACCGCCCGCGTCAGCCACTGCTGGCCAACGGCGCCAAGCTGAGCCTCGACGAAGCGCTGGACAAAGCCGCTGACCTGCTGCGCGGTCGCAACATCGTCGGTATCGGTTCGCCACGTGCCAGCCTCGAAAGCAACTACGCGTTGCGCGAACTGGTCGGCGCCGAGCACTTCTACTCCGGTATCGAAGCGGCCGAGCTGGAGCGCATTCGTCTGGTCATGCAGGTGTTGAAAGACAGCCCGCTGCCGATCCCGAACATGCGCGACATCGAAGACCACGACGCCGTGTTCGTCCTCGGTGAAGACCTGACCCAGACCGCAGCCCGCATGGCCCTGTCCCTGCGTCAATCGGTCAAAGGCAAAGCCGAAGACATGGCCGACGCCATGCGCGTTCAGCCTTGGCTCGACGCCGCCGTGAAGAACATCGGTCAGCACGCGATGAACCCGCTGTTCATCGCCAGCCTGGCTGAAACCAAGCTCGACGACATCGCCGAAGAGTGCGTTCACGCCGCTCCCGACGACCTGGCCCGCATCGGTTTCGCCGTGGCTCACGCCCTCGACGCCAACGCTCCGGCCGTTGAAGGCCTGGACGCTGAAGCCCTCGAACTGGCCAAGCGCATTGCCGACGCCCTGCTCGCCGCCAAGCGTCCATTGATCATCGCCGGTACTTCCCTGGGCTCCAAAGCCTTGATCGAAGCTGCCGCGAACATCGCCAAGGCTCTGAAGCTGCGCGAGAAGAACGGTTCCATCAGCCTGATCGTGCCAGAGGCCAACAGCCTCGGCCTGGCCATGCTCGGTGGCGAATCGGTCGACGCCGCGCTGCAAGCCGTGATCGACGGTAAAGCCGACGCCATCGTCGTGCTGGAAAACGATCTGTATACCCGTACCGACAAAGCCAAGGTCGATGCTGCCCTGACCGCCGCCAAAGTGCTGATCGTGGCCGACCATCAGAAGACCGCCACCAGCGATCGCGCGCACCTGGTTCTGCCAGCCGCCAGCTTCGCTGAAGGCGACGGTACGCTGGTCAGCCAGGAAGGCCGCGCCCAGCGCTTCTTCCAGGTGTTTGATCCGAAGTACATGGACGCGAGCATCCTGGTTCACGAAGGCTGGCGCTGGCTGCATGCCCTGCGCGCAACCCTGTTGAACCAGCCGATTGACTGGACCCAACTGGACCACGTCACCGCCGCTGTCGCGTCCAGCACCTCGATTCTGAACCCCATCGTCGATGCCGCACCGTCCGCCTCGTTCCGCATCAAAGGCATGAAGCTGGCCCGCGAACCGCTGCGTTACTCCGGTCGTACCGCCATGCGCGCCGACATCAACGTGCACGAACCGCGTACTCCGCAAGACAACGACACCGCGTTCAACTTCTCGATGGAAGGTTACTCGGGCTCGGTCGAACCGCGTCAGCAAGTGCCATTCGCCTGGTCTCCGGGCTGGAACTCGCCGCAAGCCTGGAACAAGTTCCAGGACGAAGTCGGTGGTCACATCCGCGCTGGCGACCCGGGCACCCGCCTGATCGAAAGCACCGGTGACTCGCTGAACTGGTTCGCCAGTGTTCCGCGCGCGTTCAACCCGGCTCCGGGCACCTGGCAGGTTGTGCCGTTCTTCCACCTGCTGGGCAGCGAAGAGACCTCTTCGAAAGCCGCGCCGGTTCAGGAACGCATTCCAGCCGCCTACGTCGCATTGGCCAAGTCCGAAGCCGACCGCCTGGGTGTCAACGACGGCGCCATGCTCAGCTTGAACGTCGCTGGCCAGACCTTGCGTCTGCCGCTGCGCATCAACGAAGAGCTGGGTGCCGGTCTGGTTGCATTGCCTGCGGGCATCGCCGGCATTCCGCCAGCGATCTTTGGCAAATCCGTTGATGGTCTGCAGGAGGCAGCGCAATGACTTGGTTCACTCCTGAAGTGATCGACGTGATCATCGCAGTCATTCAGGCCATCGTGATTCTGCTCGCCGTGGTGGTGTGCGGCGCGCTGCTGAGCTGGGTCGAGCGTCGTTTGCTCGCCCTCTGGCAGGACCGTTACGGTCCGAACCGCGTCGGCCCGTTCGGCGCGTTCCAGATCGCGGCCGACATGATCAAGATGTTCTTCAAGGAGGACTGGACCCCGCCGTTCGCCGACAAGATGATCTTCACCCTGGCACCAGTCGTGGCCATGAGCGCCCTGCTGATTGCCTTCGCGATCATCCCGATCACCCCGACCTGGGGCGTGGCGGATCTGAACATCGGTATCCTGTTCTTCTTCGCCATGGCCGGTCTGTCGGTCTACGCGGTGTTGTTCGCCGGTTGGTCGAGTAACAACAAGTTCGCCCTGCTGGGCAGCTTGCGGGCCTCGGCGCAAACTGTGTCGTACGAAGTGTTCATGGGCCTGTCGCTGATGGGCATCGTGATCCAGGTCGGCTCGTTCAACATGCGCGACATCGTTGATTACCAGGCTCAGAACCTGTGGTTCATCATTCCGCAGATCTTCGGTTTCCTGACCTTCTTCATCGCTGGCGTGGCCGTGACTCACCGTCACCCGTTCGACCAGCCGGAAGCGGAACAGGAACTGGCCGACGGTTACCACATTGAATACGCCGGCATGAAATGGGGCATGTTCTTCGTCGGTGAGTACATCGGCATCGTGCTGATCTCAGCGCTGCTGGTGACCTTGTTCTTCGGTGGCTGGCACGGCCCGTTCGGCATCCTGCCGCAGATCCCGTTCATCTGGTTTGCAATGAAAACCGCGTTCTTCATCATGATCTTCATCCTGCTGCGCGCCTCGATTCCGCGCCCACGGTATGACCAAGTGATGGACTTCAGCTGGAAGTTCTGCCTGCCGCTGACCCTCGTCAACATGCTGGTGACCGCTGCGATCGTGTTGCTCAACACGCCCGCCGTCGCGGCTCAGTGAGGATAGAGAATCATGAAGTACATATTTGACATCGTGCATGGCTTCTTCACCCAGCTTCGCAGCCTGGTGATGATTTTCGGCCACGCCTTCCGCAAGCGCGACACGCTGCAGTACCCGGAAGAAGCCGTGTACCTGCCGCCGCGCTACCGTGGTCGTATCGTCCTGACCCGCGACCCTGATGGCGAGGAGCGTTGTGTAGCCTGCAACCTGTGCGCCGTGGCATGCCCGGTGGGTTGCATCTCGCTGCAGAAAGCTGAAACCGAAGACGGTCGCTGGTACCCGGACTTCTTCCGCATCAACTTCTCGCGCTGCATTTTCTGCGGCCTCTGCGAGGAAGCCTGCCCGACCACCGCGATCCAGCTGACACCGGATTTCGAGATGGCCGAGTTCAAACGTCAGGACCTGGTTTACGAGAAAGAAGACCTGCTGATCTCCGGCCCCGGCAAAAACCCTGATTACAACTTCTATCGTGTTGCAGGTATGGCGATTGCCGGGAAGCCGAAAGGCTCCGCGCAGAACGAAGCCCAGCCGATCAACGTGAAGAGCTTGCTGCCTTAAGGAAGAAAGATGGAATTCGCTTTCTATTTCGCATCGGGTATCGCTGTGGTGTCCACGCTTCGCGTGATCACCAACACCAACCCTGTGCACGCCCTGCTCTACCTGATCATTTCGCTGATCGCCGTGGCCATGACGTTCTTCGCCCTCGGCGCACCGTTTGCCGGTGTACTGGAAGTGATCGCCTACGCTGGCGCCATCATGGTGCTGTTCGTGTTCGTGGTGATGATGCTGAACCTGGGCCCGGCCTCGGTTCCAGCAAGAGCGCGTCTGGCTCAAGCCCGGTATCTGGCTTGGCCCGGTTGCTCTCGGCGCCCTGCTGCTGGTTGAACTGCTGTACGTGCTGTTCAGCCATTCCAGCGGCCAGGCCGTCGGCCACACCACCGTAGACGCCAAGGCCGTGGGCATCAGCCTGTTCGGTCCTTATCTGCTGGTGGTCGAACTCGCCTCGATGTTGCTGCTCGCCGCAGCTGTCACGGCGTTCCACTTGGGCCGCAACGAAGCCAAGGAGCAATGACGATGCCTGCTATCCCTATGGAGCATGGTCTGGCGGTCGCCGGCATCCTGTTCTGCCTCGGTCTGGTCGGCCTGATGGTCCGCCGCAACATTCTCTTCGTGCTGATGAGCCTGGAGGTCATGATGAATGCCTCCGCTTTGGCGTTCATCGTTGCCGGTAGCCGCTGGGCGCAGCCGGATGGACAGATCATGTTCATCCTGGTGATCAGCCTGGCAGCCGCCGAGGCCAGTATTGGCCTGGCGATTCTGTTCCAGCTGTATCGCCGCTTCCACACTCTCGATATCGACGCTGCCAGCGAGATGCGCGGATGAATCTTCTCTATCTGACTTTCGTATTCCCTCTCATAGGTTTCCTGCTGCTGGCGTTCTCACGCGGGCGCCTCTCGGAAAACCTGTCGGCGCTGATCGGCGTCGGTTCCATCGGTCTGTCGGCCATCGTCACGGCTTACGTGATCTGGCAATTCAAGGTCGCCCCGCCTGAGGGCGGTCACTACACCCTGGTGTTGTGGCAGTGGATGGCGGTGGAAGGCTTTACGCCGAACTTCGCGCTGTACCTTGATGGCCTGTCCGTGACCATGCTCGGTGTGGTCGTGGGTGTCGGCTTCCTGATCCACCTGTTCGCGTCCTGGTACATGCGCGGTGAAGCCGGTTACTCGCGTTTCTTCGCCTACACCAACCTGTTTATCGCCAGCATGCTGTTTCTGGTCCTGGGCGATAACCTGTTGTTCCTGTACTTCGGCTGGGAAGGCGTGGGCCTGTGCTCGTACCTGTTGATCGGTTTCTACTACAGCAACCGCAACAACGGTAACGCGGCACTCAAGGCGTTCATCGTCACCCGTATCGGCGACGTGTTCATGGCCATCGGCCTGTTCATCCTGTTCGCTCAACTGGGTACGCTGAACGTCCAGGAACTGCTGGTGCTGGCACCGCAGAAATTCCAGGCTGGCGACTTCTGGATGGTCATGGCCACCCTGATGCTGCTGGGCGGCGCTGTCGGTAAATCGGCGCAACTGCCGCTGCAAACCTGGCTGGCGGACGCGATGGCCGGTCCTACTCCGGTTTCGGCACTGATCCACGCCGCGACCATGGTAACCGCCGGTGTCTACCTGATCGCCCGTACCCACGGCCTGTTCACCCTGGCGCCGGAAATCCTGCACCTGGTAGGCATCGTCGGTGGCGTGACCCTGGTCCTCGCCGGTTTTGCCGCACTGGTCCAGACCGACATCAAACGCATCCTCGCCTACTCGACCATGAGCCAGATCGGCTACATGTTCCTGGCGCTGGGCGTTGGTGCGTGGGATGGCGCGATCTTCCACCTGATGACCCACGCCTTCTTCAAGGCGCTGCTGTTCCTTGCCTCCGGTGCGGTGATCGTTGCCTGCCACCACGAGCAGAACATCTTCAAGATGGGCGGCCTGTGGAAGAAACTGCCGCTGGCCTACACCAGCTTCATCGTCGGCGGCGCGGCACTGTCTGCCCTGCCACTGGTGACCGCAGGCTTCTACTCCAAGGACGAAATCCTCTGGGAAGCGTTCGCCAGCGGCAACCACGGTCTGCTGTATGCAGGTCTGGTCGGCGCGTTCATGACCTCGCTGTACACATTCCGCCTGATCTTCATCGCGTTCCACGGTGAAGCGAAGACCGAAGCGCACGCCGGTCACGGTATTGCTCACTGGCTGCCACTGTCGGTGCTGATCGTGTTGTCGACTTTCATCGGCGCGATGATCGTTCCGCCGCTGCACGGTGTACTGCCAGAAAGCGTCGGCCATGCCGGCGGCGAAGCCAAGCACAGTCTGGAAATCGCGTCGGGCGCCATAGCCCTGGCCGGTATCTTGCTGGCCGCGCTGCTGTTCCTCGGCAAGCGTCGTTTCGTCACCGCCATCGCCAACAGCGGCATCGGCCGTTTCCTTTCGGCCTGGTGGTTCGCTGCCTGGGGCTTCGACTGGATCTACGACAAACTGTTCGTCAAGCCATACCTGGCGATCAGCCACGCACTGCGCAGAGACCCGCTCGACCAGACCATCGGTCTGATCCCGCGTATGGCCAAAGGTGGTCACACCGCCCTGAGCCGTACCGAAACCGGTCAACTGCGTTGGTACGCAGCATCGATGGCAGCCGGCTCCGTGCTGGTCATCGGCGCCATCGTGCTGGTAGCGGTCTGAATATGAACCTTGCGAACTTGCGAAAGGAATTGAGCCCGTCACGATTCTGCCTTGGCTAATCCTGATCCCCTTCATCGGCGGCCTGCTGTGCTGGATGGGTGAGCGCTTCGGCTCTACCCTCCCGCGCTGGATTGCGCTGTTGACCATGACCCTGGAACTCGCACTCGGCCTCTGGCTGTGGGCCCACGGTAACTACTCATTTGCACCGGCGCCTGGCGCCGATCCGACCTGGGCGCTTGAGTTCAAGCACATCTGGATCCAGCGCTTCGGCATCAGCGTCCACCTGGCCCTCGACGGCCTGTCGCTGCTGATGATCCTGCTGACCGGTCTGCTGGGTATCCTCTCGGTACTGTGCTCGTGGAAAGAGATTCAACGTCACGTTGGCTTCTTCCACCTGAACCTGATGTGGATCCTGGGCGGTGTCGTCGGCGTGTTCCTCGCCCTCGACCTGTTCATGTTCTTCTTCTTCTGGGAAATGATGCTGGTGCCGATGTATTTCCTCATCGCGCTCTGGGGTCACAGCTCTTCGGACGGCAAGAAAACCCGGATCTACGCGGCGACCAAGTTCTTCATCTTCACTCAGGCGTCCGGCCTGATCATGTTGGTGGCGATCCTGGGCCTGGTCCTGGTCAACTTCAACAGCACTGGCGTGATTACCTTCAACTACGCCGACCTGTTGAAAACCAAGATGTCGATGACCACCGAGTACATCCTGATGCTCGGCTTCTTCATCGCTTTCGCGGTCAAGCTGCCCGTCGTACCGTTCCACTCCTGGTTGCCTGACGCTCACGCCCAGGCGCCAACCGCAGGTTCGGTCGACCTGGCCGGTATCTTGTTGAAGACAGCTGCTTACGGCCTGCTGCGTTTCGCCCTGCCGCTGTTCCCGAATGCGTCGGCCGAGTTCGCGCCGGTTGCCATGAGCCTGGGTCTGGTCGGGATCTTCTACGGTGCGTTCCTGGCCTTCGCCCAAACCGACATCAAGCGTCTGATCGCCTACTCCTCCGTTTCCCACATGGGCTTCGTGTTGATCGGCATCTACTCCGGCAGCCAACTGGCGCTGCAGGGCGCGGTGATGCAGATGCTGGCGCACGGTCTGTCGGCCGCGGCACTCTTTATCCTCAGCGGTCAGTTGTACGAACGCACTCACACCCGCGACATGCGTGAAATGGGTGGCCTGTGGTCGAAGATCGCTTACCTGCCGGCCATCAGCCTGTTCTTCGCCGCCGCGTCCCTGGGCTTGCCGGCTACCGGTAACTTTGTGGGTGAGTTCCTGATCCTGATCGGCACGTTCCCGAGCGCTCCATTGATCACTATCCTCGCGACGTCCGGCCTGGTGTTCGGTTCGGTCTACTCGCTGATCATGATCCACCGTGCCTACTTCGGCCCGTCCAAATCGGACGCGGTGCTGCATGGCATGGATGGTCGCGAACTGATCATGGTGGTCGGTCTGGCAGCGTTGCTGATTTTCATCGGCGTGTACCCGCAGCCGTTCCTCGACACCTCTGCCGCGACGATGCATGGCGTGCAGCAGTGGCTTGGCACCGCCTTCACTCAACTCGCTTCGGCCCGGTAAGAGCGCTGTGGAATTCACGACTCAACACTTTATCGCGCTAGCGCCGTTGTTGATCACCAGCGCCACGATCATCGTGGTGATGCTGGCGATCGCCTGGCGCCGCAACCACTCGCAGACCTTCCTGATTTCCGTGGCGGGCCTGAACCTGGCGTTACTGTCGATCCTGCCAGCCTTGAAAGTCGCGCCCCTGGCGGTGACCCCACTGCTGCAGATTGATAGCTTCGCTTGCTTGTACATGGCGCTGATCCTGGTCGCCACCCTCGCTTGTGTAACCCTCGCCCACGCCTACCTCGGCGATGGCGGTTCGGGTTACCCGGGCAACCGTGAAGAACTTTACCTGCTGATTCTGATGTCCGCCGCCGGTGGCCTGGTACTGGTCAGCGCGCAGCACCTGGCCGGGTTGTTCGTCGGTCTGGAACTGCTTTCGGTACCGGTCTACGGTCTGGTGGCGTATGCCTTCTTCAACAAGCGTTCGCTGGAAGCCGGTATCAAGTACATGGTGCTGTCGGCTGCCGGTTCCGCGTTCCTGTTGTTCGGTATGGCCCTGCTGTACGCCGACTCCGGCTCCCTGAGCTTCGTCGGTATCGGTCAGGCCCTGGCGGCTACCGGTCTGCCAAGCTCGCTGGCACAACTGGGCCTGGGCATGATGCTGATCGGTCTGGCGTTCAAGCTGTCGCTGGTACCGTTCCACCTCTGGACCCCGGACGTTTACGAAGGTGCTCCGGCGCCGGTTGCAGCGTTTCTCGCTACCGCTTCCAAGGTTGCTGTGTTCGCCGTGATGGTGCGTCTGTTCCAGATCTCTCCAGCGGCAAGCAGTGGTGTACTGAGCGACGTACTGACCATCATCGCCATTGCGTCGATCCTGTTCGGTAACCTGCTGGCACTGACCCAAAGCAACCTCAAGCGTCTGTTGGGTTACTCGTCCATCGCGCACTTCGGCTACCTGCTGATCGCCCTGGTGGCGAGCAAGGGGCTGGCCGTGGAAGCCATCGGCGTGTACCTGGTCACCTACGTGATCACCAGCCTGGGCGCGTTCGGCGTGATCACCCTGATGTCCTCGCCGTACAACGGCCGTGACGCGGATGCCCTGTACGAATACCGCGGCCTGTTCTGGCGCCGTCCGTACCTGACCGCCGTGCTGACCGTGATGATGCTGTCCCTGGCCGGTATCCCGCTGACCGCGGGCTTCATCGGCAAGTTCTACATCATCGCGACTGGCGTCGAGTCGCATCAGTGGTGGCTGGTCGGCTCCCTGGTACTGGGCAGCGCCATCGGCGTTTTCTACTACCTGCGTGTGATGGTCACTCTGTTCCTGATCGAGCCGAACCTGCGTCGCCACGATGCACAACTGCACTGGGAACAACGTGCAGGCGGCGTGATGCTGCTGGCCATCGCCGCACTGGCGTTCTTCCTGGGCCTGTATCCGCAGCCATTGCTGGTGCTGGTTCAGCAGGCGGGTCTGGCGGGTTGATCGCTTAAGCGACACTCGGTAGAAAACAGAAACGGCGCCTTCGGGTGCCGTTTTTGCGTTTATACCTTCACAGTTTCTTCACCATGGGCACGCAGGCCAGTTGAAGTCCGAAGGAGGCATGGTAGATCGCAAGCTCCTCCCCCCAGATAAAAATGCGTTCCCATGAGTACACCGTAACCGTCCTCAGCCGAACCCTAGATCCAGTCCAGCATTTGCTGCTCGCTGGAGGCATTGTTCCGACACTTCATTTGCGACGTCTCCCTCTCTTTGATCGAACGTTCTCACCACACCGGTCGACTCGTCCTACAGGTGTTTTTGCGACCGGGATCTATCTTGAGAACAGGGACGAAAAGGACGGCTTCTATGCCTTGACCTATTCGGTTATCGAGACAACACTATACGCAAGCAACGTACAGAACATGGATGCTCTTTTTATCGAATTACCTGCGTTTCAGAAACACCGAGACGACTATCTGGATGACGATCTGTTTCGCAGCTTTCAACTGGAACTGCTGAAAAACCCAGCAGTGGGAGATCTCATTGAGGGTACAGGTGGGCTGCGCAAAATCCGCTTCTTCGATCAACGTCGCGGCAAGGGCAAGCGCAGTGGACTGCGGGTGATTTATTACTGGTGGTCAGGCTTCGAGCAGTTCTGGCTGTTCACCGTGTACAGCAAAAACGAGCACGACGATCTGTCGCCTGCCCAGAAAAAACTGTTCAGACAAATGCTGAATAGAGAAATCAATACGAGAACCCACTATGAAACGTGACATTTTTTCCGAACTGATCGAAGGCCTCGACGCCTTGGCCGACGAGCGCCAAGGCAAGATCACGCTGCGAAGCCACAAGGTTCAATTGCCGAAACTGATGCCGAACACTGCCGAGGAAGTGGTCGCCATCCGCCAACAGCTCAACCTCTCCAGGTCGGTGTTCGCGATGTATCTGCGCACCAACACCCGCACCCTCGAAAACTGGGAACAAGGACGGGCAACACCCAATGCTCAAGCCACGACATTGATCCGCCTCGTTGAACGCTTCCCGCAAACCATCGAGCAGCTCGCAGCCTTGACCTGACCCGCCGAGGCGTCACCCCGACCCACATGACGAAATTGTAACTCCCCCATCACCTTGGCGTTATCCGCAGCTTGCAACGATGTCACCCGGCGACCATGCCGGCGGGCCTTTGCCCGCCGAACAATAAAACCCACGCCGAAGCACGTTCCCGTTCTGCCGAACCCAAGGAGTGATTGATGGTTAACCATACAAAAATGTCGATGGCCGCTTTAGCGGTGGTGATCGGCTCCGGGCCGTCCATGGTGTTGGCGCAAGATAAAGCCGAGGGGTTTGTCGAAGGCAGCAGCCTGACGGTGCTCAACCGCAACTTCTACTTTAATCGTGATTACCGCAAAGGCCAGTCCAGCCCCACCGGCAATGGCTACTCCGAGGCCTGGGCCCAGGCCATCATCAGCAAGTTCGAATCCGGTTACACCCAAGGCACCGTCGGGTTAGGGATCGATGCGTTTGCGATGATCGGCTTGAAACTCGATACCGGTGACGGTCGCAACGGTGGCAACAGTTCGTTCGACGTGCTGCCGGTCGACAGTGACGGCCAAGCGCAGGACGAATACACCAAGGTGGGGGGCGCCGCCAAAGTCCGGGCCTTTGACACGGAGATAAAAATCGGCGATGTGTTCCCCGCCACCCCGGTCGTCGCGGCAGGTGACTCGCGATTGCTGCCGGAAAGTTTCCGCGGTGTCACGGCCACCAACACCAGCATCGAAGGCTTATCGGTTCAGGGCGGTCGGTTGCATGCCATGAGCCAACCGGTGTCCAGCGACCTGCGCGAGAACTTCGCGACGTTTTACGCCGGCCCGGTCAATTCGCCGTGGATCGCTTACGGTGGCGGCGACTACGCGCTGAACCAGAACCTCAGTGTCAGCCTGTACTCCAGTCGCCTTAAAGACGCCTGGAATCAATACTACGCCGGCACCGCATGGACTTACCCGTTGATGGATGACCTGTCGCTGTTTGGCGGCCTTAACTATTACAAGGCCGTCGACGAGGGCAAACAATTACTCGGGCAGTTCGACAACAACATCTGGAGCGGTCGGGTTGGCGTGAAACTCGGCGCCCACTCCGTCGCGCTGTCGCACCAGCGCAACAACGGCAGTGACGACTTCGACTACCTGCGTCAGTCCGATTCAATCTTCCTCGACAACTCCATCCAGTACAGCGACTTCAACTCGCCGAAGGAGCGTTCGTGGATGGCGCGTTACGACTTCGACATGACCACCTATGGCGTACCGGGATTGTCGTTCATGACCCGCTACGCCCGCGGCACCGACGCTGACTATTCCAATGCCAACAGCGTGTACATGCGCCGCGATGCCGAAGGCAATCCGCTGACCGACCAGAAGCGCTGGGAGCGGGATATCGAAGTCAAATACGTGGTGCAGAGCGGCTCATTGAAAGACCTGTCGCTGCGTTTGCGCCAGGCCACTACCCGCGCCACGGCGTATGAATCGGATCTGGATGAAGTGCGGGTGATTGTCGAGTACCCGCTGGCGATTCTCTAGGTTTACCGCGTCTACACCATTCACCTTTAGAAGCTCCTTGCTCCTTTGGAAAGAGGTGAATTTTTTGGCGTCCTTCGGGGCGCCTTTTTTTGTCCGGAACTCAACACACCACGAAAAACTGTAGGAGCCGGGCTCGCCCGCGATGGCGCCGGCACCTTCAGCATCCTCACCGACTGACCCACCGCTATCGCGGGCAAGCCCGGCTCCCACAGGGTTATGCAGCCGGCTCGACGTTATCCAGTGCCTGATTGACCGCCAACTCGCCCAACATGACGACTTGCGTTATGCCTAGCAAGGTCTTGCGATGGGTGCCTTCCAGCAGCGCGGCGAAGTCACCGAGCATGACCGTCGCCGAGGACAATGATTCGCTGGCGTTTGCCAGCAGGGATTCGGTATCGGCTTTGGGATTGGCGAGAAACATCGCGTTCGGTTTGTAAGGCGCTCCCATGATGTGAGCGGCGGGATTGAGGTAATAGTCGAGTGCGCGCTCAGCGGCGGCGTGGAGTTTTTTGGTGTCGATGAAGGCGTAGGGGGATGTTGAATCGGCGTCCGCGACGGTGTCTGCTTCGGGGGGATTGGGAGTAGGCTTTTTCATGATGTTTTCACTCAGCTTGACGGTGGAGCTGGCCCATTCGGTTCCACGCGAATAGGTGGCAGCTGTACGCAGGTTGGAACCCGGGCAACTGAGCAAAACCCGACAGACTCGAAGTCTCCCGCGCACAGCCGCCATAACGGAGTGCACACATGAAAGTGCGCAAGCATACGTCATAAAAGGTGCGTTTTGCGTCAGTTGAGCCACGGGGTTCCAATCCCGATCGCTGAATTGGCAGCGACGCTCACAGGCTAGAGAGCGGACGTCCGACGCACAACCTGAAAACACTGAGGGAAGGGTCTGCTATTCATTCACAGACTTAAACATCGCGAATTGAAATACCAACTGTAAGCCTCACCCTCCACGCTCCCGGCAATCCCCCGCCACGCTGTATTTGATGGTGTTGAGCTGGCCTTTCGAGTCTTCGTAGGTCATAGCCGCAGACACCACAGTGCAAACCGCTTGCGGGCGCACAACGCTGACCACTTTCACCACATCCAGCTTCATCCCGTACTTGTAATCCTTCACCACCGGCGCCGGTTTGCCCTGGTTGGCGGCGTACTGTTCCATGGCTTTGGTGTTGGCGCTGAGGGCGCGCTCAAAAGTACGGTCACCGCCGCCTTCAGCCAGCGCATTCAAGGACATCGCCATCACCCCGGCGAACGCCATCATCTTGAAAATTTTCATATCCGATTCCTTCAAACCCGGCTCATAAAAAAGCCCGACATCGGCACTCGATGACGGGCTTGTTCAAGTGCGACACGCTTACAAAGCTTTGCTCTTGTCCTCTTTCTTTTCATTCACAACAACGGGGTCACGCGCCTGCTCTTTGGCGACATACGCCTCCATCGAGCGGTCTTTGGCCGCCATCATCCTGGCGAACGTTTTGTCGCCACCCCCTGCGGCCAGCACCACAGAAGACATCACCAGCGCCGCTACAAAGGTACTCAGTTGTACAAGTTTCATCTTTGATTCCTCATTTAATTAACTGACGGGATCAAGGTAACAATCCGAACCTTTCGTGACGGTGGCGCGCAAATTACATATCCGTTATGTGCATGAAACTCTGCTGACTCAAGACACAAAACCTGTAGGAGTGAGCCTGCTCGCGATGGCGGTGGGTCAGCCAATGCAAATCTGACGGGTAGACCGCTATCGCGAGCAGGCTCACGCCTACAAGGGATCAGTTGGGTCCTCATCCCTGCGATGGGCGAGCTGATACAGCGCGGGCAAGATCAGCAGCGTGAGGATGGTCGAAGACACAATCCCGCCAATCACCACTGTCGCCAGCGGACGCTGCACCTCAGCACCCGTGCCGGTCGCCAACGCCATGGGAATGAACCCCAGGGACGCCACCAGCGCCGTCATCAACACGGGCCGCAGACGGGTCAGCGCACCTTCGTTGATCGCATCGCTGAGTGAGCGCCCCTCCTCACGCAGGTTGCGGATGAACGCAATCATCACCAGACCGTTGAGCACCGCCACCCCCGACAGCGCAATAAACCCGACGCCCGCCGAAATCGACAGCGGGATGTCCCGCAGCCACAACGCCATGACGCCACCGGTCAAGGCAAACGGAATCCCGGTGAACACCAGCAGCCCGTCCTTGAGGTTGTTGAACATCATGAATAGCAAGCCGAACACCAGCAGCAAGGCCACCGGTACCACGATCTGCAAGCGCTTGGCCGCCGACTGCAACTGCTCGAACTGCCCGCCCCAACTGGTCCAGTAACCCGCCGGGACCTGAACCTCACGCTCGATCACCTCGCCGGCCTCTTTAACGAAAGAGCCAATATCGCGCCCCCGCACGTTGGCGCTGACGATCACCAGACGCTTGCCGTTTTCGCGGCTGACCTGATTCGGCCCCAGCACCAGATCGAGGCTGGCGACGTCCTTGAGGGCGATGAAGGCAATTTGACTGGCAGCCCCATTGAGCGGCGCCGGCACCGGGATCAGCAACGCCGACAAGCCTTCGATGTCCTTGCGCATGGCATCGGACAGACGCACCACCATGTCGAAACGCCGATCACCTTCATACAACGTCCCCGCTCGACGCCCGCCGACCGCCACCGCAAT
Organism: Pseudomonas sp. S2_F03; assembly: GCF_054668335.1. Classification (NCBI taxonomy): domain Bacteria; kingdom Pseudomonadati; phylum Pseudomonadota; class Gammaproteobacteria; order Pseudomonadales; family Pseudomonadaceae; genus Pseudomonas; species Pseudomonas sp. S2_F03. The sequence goes on from NZ_CP162759.1 coordinate 620,930, forward strand.
GGTGTCTTGCACATCACCGACATTCAGCCCATAGCGCGCAGCCTTGTCGCGGTCGATGTTGATGGTCAGCACCGGCAGGCCGGTGGTTTGCTCGACCTTGACCTCGGACGCACCATTGACCTTCTGCATCGCGGCGGCAATTTTCGTCGCGGTGGCATTGAGCACGGCCATGTCATCGCCAAACACCTTGACCGCCACATCGCTGCGCACACCAGAGATCAGTTCGTTGAACCGCAACTGGATCGGCTGCGACAGTTCATAGTTGCTGCCCGGCAACGTCGCGGCAGCTTGCTGGAGTTCGGCCAACAGGGTTTCGCGGGACTTGCCCGGGTCCGGCCACTGCTCTTTGGGCTTGAGCATCACGTAGCTGTCGGAGATGTTCGGCGGCATCGGGTCGGAGGCGATTTCAGCGGTGCCGGTGCGGGCAAACACGCGCTCGACTTCCGGTACTTTGTTGAGAATCAGGGTCTCCAGACGCTGCTGCATGTCCACCGACTGGGTCAGGCTGGTGCCCGGCACCCGCAACGCTTGCAGGGCAAAATCACCTTCGCTGAGGCTCGGCACAAACTCGCTGCCCATCCGGCTGGTGACCACGCCACTGAGCACGATCACCCCGAGCGCCATGCTCACGGCCACGGCCCGATGGCTCATCACCCACGCCAGGGCCGGCGCATAGACCTGCCGCGCACCGCGCATGACCACGCCTTCCTCTTCCTTGACCTTGCCGGTGACAAACAACGCAATGGCCGCCGGGACAAACGTCACTGACAACAGCATGGCGCCGAGCAGCGCAATGACCACGGTGAAGGCCATCGGGTGGAACATTTTCCCTTCGACACCGCTCAAGGCGAAGATCGGCAGGTACACGACCATGATGATCAACTGGCCGAAAATCAGCGGTCGGCGCGCCTCTTTGGCCGCCGCAAACACTTCGTGAAAACGCTCGGAACGCGTCAACAAACGCCCGTGATGTTGCTGCGCATGCGCCAGCCGGCGCAGGGTGTTTTCGACGATCACCACCGCGCCGTCGACAATGATGCCGAAGTCCAGTGCGCCGAGACTCATCAGGTTGGCGCTGACCTTGTTGCTGAACATGCCGGTGAAGGTGAACAGCATCGAGAGCGGAATCACCATGGCGGTGATCAGTGCCGCCCGGATGTTGCCCAGAAACAGGAACAGGATCGCGATGACCAGGATCGCGCCTTCCACCAGGTTCTTCTTCACCGTGGCGATGGCTTTGTCGACCAGATGTGTGCGGTCGTACACCGGCACGGCGACCACGCCTTTGGGCAGCGACCGGTTGATCTGCTCCAGTTTGCCGGCCACTGCCTGCGAGACCGTGCGGCTGTTCTCACCGATCAGCATGAACACCGTACCGAGCACCACTTCGCGGCCGTTTTCAGTCGCTGCACCGGTGCGCAGTTCGCGGCCGATGTCCACGGTGGCGACGTTCTTGATGCGGATGGGCGTACCGTCGACATTGGCCATGACGATGTTGGCGATGTCTTCTGTGCTTGCCACCTGGCCGGGCGCACGAATCAGCAACTGCTCGCCGCTGCGCTCGATGTACCCGGCGCCGACGTTGGCGTTGTTGCGCTCCAGCGCTGTGACCAGATCGGTAAGCGTCAGTTTGTAAGCCGCCAGCCGTTTCAGATCGGGGGCGATCTGATACTCCTTGGCAAACCCGCCGATGGTGTTGATCTCGGCGACACCTGGCACGTTGCGCAACTGCGGCTTGATGATCCAGTCCTGAATCACCCGCAGATCGGTCGGCGTGTACGCCGTGCCATCGTCCTTGAGCGCGCCTTCCTGCGCCTCCACCGTCCACAGAAAGATCTCGCCAAGTCCCGTGGAAATCGGCCCCATCACCGCTTCTGCGCCCTCGGGCAATTGTTCCCTGGCGATCTGCAAACGCTCATTGACCAATTGCCGGGCAAAGAACAGATCGGTGCCGTCCTTGAAGATCACCGTGACCTGCGACAGCCCCGAGCGTGACAGCGAGCGGGTCTGCTCCAGCGACGGCAAGCCCGCCATCGCCGTTTCAATCGGGAACGTGATGCGCTGCTCGGTTTCCAGCGGTGAAAACCCGGCAGCGCCGGTATTGATTTGTACCTGGACGTTGGTGATATCCGGCACGGCGTCGATCGGCAGCTTTTGATAGCTGGCGATGCCGAGGCCGGCCATGAGGAGCACGGCGAGCAGCACGATGATGCGCTGCTCAATGGCAAACTGGATCAGGCGTTCGAACATGAGGACCTTCTCGTCGAGGGGCGGATCGGTGAGCGTCTTTAGTGGGAGTGCTCAGCCGAGGCTTTGCCCAATTCCGACTTGAGAATGAAGCTGCCGGTGCTGGCGACTTGCATGCCCGACTCCAAGCCCTGAGTGATTTCCACCTGACCCGCCGCGCGACTGCCGAGCTCCACCGGCTGCGCCTTGAAGCCGTCGGCGGTGCGCACGAACACCGTGGGTTTGTCCTCGACCGTCTGGATCGCGGCTTCAGGTACAGCGACCTTGGCTTGCCGGCTGTCGGTAGCGACCAACGCCGTCACAAACAGCCCGGGACGCCACGAACCTTGCGGGTTTTCCAGCGTGACGCGAACCGTTGCGGTGCGCGTCTGTTCACCCAGCAAACTGCCGACGTACGCCACGGTGCCGGCGACTTCGGCCTCCAGCTCCGGGGCGCTGACGGAAACCGGTTTGCCCACCTGCACCTTGTTCAGATCCTTGGGTGAAACGCCGAACGTCACCCACACCCGGGACAGGTCCGAGAGCGTGAACGCGTTGCTGGTTTCGTTGACCACCTCCCCCGGCGTCAGGTGTTTTTCCACCACTACGCCGTCAAAGGGCGCTCGCAATTCATAACGATTACCGCCACTGGCGACAACGCTGCCACTCAGTACGCTGATTTTCTGTCGGGCATTGCTCAGGGCGATTTCGGCCTCTTCCAGCGCCTGCCGCGCCTGGAGGACATCCTGCTCGGGAGAGATTTTGTCCTGCCACAACTGCCGCTCACGCTCATAAGTGGTACGCGCCAGTGTCAGGCGTCGTTGCGCCGCAGCCTGTTCACTGCGTTGATCGGAGATTTGCTGACTGGCGATCACCGCCAGCAACTGACCCTTTTTCACAGACTGCCCCAGGTTGACCTGCACCGACTCGACCACCCCCGGCACCCGAGGCACCAAATGCGCCGTGCGGTCTTCATCGAAACGCACCTCACCGGGGAACGGTAAGCCGAGGCTGATGGTCTGCGTGCGGGCTTCGGCCAATTGAATGCCCGCCGCCGCAATCTGTTCAGCATTGAGGCTCAGGTGCCCTTCTTCTGGTTCACCTTCGGCATGATCGGCATGCTCCAACGCTTCATCGGCGTGGGCGTCAATGGGCGAATTGCCCACCCACGACGAGCCAATACCAATGCCCAGGGCCAACGTCGCTACAGCGACAACGATCAATTTTTTATCCATGGAAACTCCTCTGCGCCAGGCCATCGCGCAGTTATCTAAAAGGTGAAATTCAAGGGCTGACGGTGAGCGCGCCGAGATCGCCAAAAATGCGTTCAATGCGCACCCGCGCGTCCGTCGCTTCGGCAACGGCCTGGATGTATTGGGTGCGGGCGCTAATCAGGGTGCGCTGCGCGTCGAGCACGTCGAGGAAGCCGAACTTGCCCATTTCGAAACCGCGCGTGGCGCTGTCGACGGCACTCTGCGCGGCGGGCAGGATGGTTTGGTTGAACGCTTTGACTTCGCCGTTGGCGGTCTGCCATTGCGCAAGCGTGGTCTGGATTTGCGTGCGCAACCGCAGCTCAGTGGCATTGCGCAAATCCCGCGCCTGATCGGTGCGCCGCGCCGCCGCCAACACGTTGCCCTGATTGCGGTTGAACAGAGGAATCGGCATCGATAGCCCGACGACATTCACTCGCTCGCGCTCCAGCTCGCTGTACTGGCTGCCGACACTCACCGTCAGATCGGGAATCCGCTGCGTCTTCTCCAGTGCCAATGAGGCTTCACGCTGGTCGATCTGCAATTTGGCCAGACGCAATTCGGCGGTTTCATTCAGCCGCTCGAGCAACCGGGTCGGCGGCGGTACGACGGGCATGCCTTGAGCGGCTGTTTGCACACTGACCAACGTCGGCAATGGTGCGCCCATGACCTGTGCCAATTGCTGATAGGCATTGGCCTGATCGCGCTCGGCCCGGCTCAGCTCCAGTCGCACTTCGGACAATTGCACGTGCGCCCGGGTGCCTTCGACCGGCGATGATTTGCCCGCCTGAATGCGACCCTGCGCCACCCGCAAACCCTGCTCGGCCAGTTCCAGCGACTGGCGGGACAGTTGCACTTGCTGCTGCGCGATCTGCGCACTGGAAAACGCTTGGATCACGTCCGCTCGCAATGCATTTCGCTTGCTCTCCAGATCAATCCCGGCGGCGTCTTGCGCACGACTGGCCACATCGATCCGCGCGCCGCGCTTGCCGCCCAGTTCAATCGGCTGGCTGAGCATCACCGTGGTGGTTCGCGACTCACGCCGCGTGTCTTCGGCCTCCCACGACACTTCAGGGTTGGGGATCAAACCGGCCTGCTGTCGATCCCCTTCGGCAATGCCGATCTCCCACTGGGCGGCCGCCAACTCGGGATTGCCGGCGAACGCGGTTTTCAGGGCCTCATCGAGGGTTAATGTCGTGCCGGACGAGACAGCCGCCAGACACGGGCCGGCCAGCAACAAAAAGCAGGTGGTCGTCGCCACGCGTGCTGTTTTTTTCAGGCGTGATCGCGCCGTCAGTTCTTTAAACCCGGGCAATTGAATACTTCCTTCTTTAAATCAAGAATCTTCGATGCCGCCACGGTAGGGTTTAGAGCTTATCGACAAGGTGACTGAAACATTACAAATCCGTTATTCACACCCCTGGCAAGTTGTTTTGCTCTAACATGCAAAGAACAAACACCGACATAGCAATACATAGAAACAAATACCCTGTCGTTATCCGCCGAACAATACTTGCCCGAATTCAGTTCTCATGCAGCGGATGAACTTTAAGCCGCAACCACTGCGACAAGGCGACGCAGAGCCCCAATTTCAAGGCTAAAACCCAAGGCTTTCGGTTGACCCTGTAGCTACTACAGCCTTTACCTTGTACGCCTTCAAACGGAGAAGCCGCCGAAGCAAAACAGCAATCCACATCTTTAACCGTTATCAAAGCCTGTCCGGAACCACCTATAAAAAAACAACTTTCCCGGCCACCTTAATCAAACATTCATTCAATGAAAGTGGTGACTGATCATGCGAATCCTTGTCGTCGAGGACGAGCTTAAAACTGCCGAGTACTTACATCAGGGGTTGACGGAAAGTGGGTATATCGTTGACCTCGCGGCAACGGGCGCCGATGGACTGCATCTGGCCCAACAACAGGTTTATGACCTGGTGATACTGGACGTTAACTTGCCCGAACTGGACGGCTGGGGGTTCTTGAACAACTGCGGCGTACTCGCGCAACCCGGGTGATGATGCTCACCGCGCGGGGTCGACTGGCCGACAAGATTCGCGGTCTGGATCTGGGTGCCGACGATTATCTGGTCAAACCGTTCGAGTTCCCCGAGTTGCTGGCACGGGTGCGCAGCCTGATGCGCCGTAGCGAGAACATCCCGGTGCCGCAGGTGCTGAAAGTCGCCGATCTGGAACTCGATCCGGGGCGCCACCGCGCCTTTCGCGCCGATCAGCGCATCGACCTGACCACCAAGGAGTTCGCCCTGCTGCATCTGCTGATGCGCCAGTCCGGTGAGGTGCTCACCCGCACCCAGATCATTTCGCTGGTGTGGGACATGAATTTCGACTGCGACACCAACGTGGTCGAAGTCTCGATCCGGCGATTGCGGGCGAAAATAGATGACCCGTTCGACAGCAAGTTGATTCATACCCTGCGCGGTGTCGGCTATGTGCTGGAGGCGCGGGAATGAAGCCGGCAAGCCTGTCGCTACGCCTCGCTCTGACGGTCAGCACGCTCGGGGCGGTACTGGTGGTGTTCCTGGCGATCCTGGCATATGTCGCCCTCACCCACGAACTGAACACGTTAGCCAGGGACAGTCTGGATAAGAAAATGCGGCAGGTTGAACACAGTCTGGTGCTGTACGCCGATACCGGCGATATCAACTCGAAGCCGCATATCTTGCTCGATCAAGTCATGGGACATGACAACCTCACGCTGAGCATTTACGAGCGCAGTAATCTGCGCTCCCCACTGTTGAAGTCTGGCACCGGCATGGCCGATCCGCGCCTTGAGCTGAAGGCCGTGCGGGCGGCCACCGATCAGCTGTCTTACTCCACCAGCACCGATGCACAGGGGGCGAAATTCCTCACGGCCTCCAAAATGATCCGCCTGAAGGACGGCACCCGTGTCCCGGTATTGTTGTCGATGGACAATGCTCACGATCAGGCGTTGCTCAGCGCTTATCTGCGCTCGACGCTGATCGCTTTGCCGTTGCTGCTGATGTTCATCGGTCTCAGTGCCTGGGTGGCGGTGCAGCGAGGTCTGGCGCCGATGCGCGAGTTTCGCAAAGTGGCGGCGATGGTTTCGACACAGGACCTCGACCATCGACTCTCGGTGGTGAACATGCCACAGGAACTCAGTGAACTGGCACACGGCATCAATTTCATGCTGCACCGCCTCGACAACGGCGTGCAGCAGTTGTCGCAGTTCTCCGATGATCTGGCTCACGAATTGCGCACGCCGATCAACAACCTGATGGGCAAGGCACAGGTGACGCTGTCTCGGGAGCGCACGACGCTGGAGTACAAAAACGTTCTGGTGTCGTGCACCGAAGAGCTGGAGCGCGTCGCACGGATTGTTTCCGACATGCTGTTTCTGGCGCAGGCCAATCATCCGTCGGCGCTCGCACCGTTCGAGTCGATTGCACTGGAAGATGAAGCGTGGAAAGTCGCCGAGTTGTTTTCCCTGTCGGCGCAGGACAAGCAGATCAAATTGAACGTAAGCGGCAGTGCCCAGGTGATGGGCGATCGATTGATGATTCAACGGGCGATCTCGAACCTGCTGTCCAATGCCCTGCGCCACTGCCCCGCCGGGAAAACGGTTTCGTTGCTGATTGAACAAGACACGACACAGGCTTCGCTGCTGGTCAGCAACCCCGGCACCGGAATCGACGCGCAGCATCTGCCGCATCTGTTTGACCGTTTCTACCGGGTCGACAGCAGCCGTTCGCGTTCACAGGGCAGCACCGGACTGGGGCTGGCCATTGTGCGGTCGATCATGAGCCTGCATCAGGGGGTGGCACAGGTGAAGAGCTTGCCCGGGGGAATGACGGTGTTTCAGCTGGGGTTTCCTGCGGTTAAGGGTGTAGCTCTCTGAGGTATCAGACTTGAGATTTTCGCTGCCCGAACCACCGCATTCGCGGGCAAGCCCGCTCCCACAGTGATCACCGTCGTCCGTGGAATGTGTGAACACCACTGAAACCTGTGGGAGCGGGCTTGCCCGCGAAGACGGTGGAACAGACCCAAACAAAAAAACGGCACCTTTCGGTGCCGTTTGCATTTCACAACAGCTTACTTACGCGCATCCGCCCACGATTTCAGCAGTTCGTTGTAGCTCACGGTCTCCCCTTTTCGGCTTCTCGTTCGCCAGTTTCGGTTTCGGTGCGCCCGGTTGGTCGAACCAGTACTGTGCATCGCGCTCCGGGTTCATTTTCGGTGCGCAGGTGAGCTGCGCCTTGGAACGTTCCAGACGGGTCATGATGGCGTCCTGATCCTTGGCCAGGCCATCCAGGGCTTCTTGCGGGGTTTTGTCGCCACTGGCGGCTTCGGCGATGTGGCTCCACCACAGTTGCGCCAGGCGCGGATAGTCCGGCACGTTGGTCCCGGTCGGGGTCCATTGCACACGGGCCGGGCTGCGGTAGAACTCGACCAGACCACCGAGTTTCGGTGCCAGGTCGGTCATCGCTTGCGAGTTGATGTCCGATTCGCGGATCGGCGTCAGGCCAACGATGGTTTTCTTCAGCGACACGGTTTTCGACGTCACGAACTGCGCATAGAGCCAGGCAGCGAGTTTCTGTTTCTCAGGCGTGGACTTCATGAATGTCCACGAACCCACGTCCTGATAACCCAGTTTCATGCCCTCTTCCCAGTACGGGCCGCGCGGCGACGGCGCCATGCGCCATTTCGGCGTGCCATCGGCGTTCACCACTGGCAGGCCTGGCTTGGTCATGTCGGCGGTAAAGGCGGTGTACCAGAAGATCTGCTGGGCGATGTTGCCTTGGGATGGGACCGGGCCGGATTCGGAGAAGGTCATCCCGGCGGCTTCCGGTGGCGCGTACTTTTTCAGCCAGTCCACATACTTGGTGGTGGCGAACACCGCTGCCGGACCGTTGGTGTCGCCACCACGCGTCACGCTGGAACCCACCGGATGGCAATCCTCGACACGAATGCCCCACTCGTCCACCGGCAAACCGTTGGGCAGGCCCTTGTCGCCGCCACCGGCCATGGAGAACCAGGCGTCGGTGAAACGCCAGCCCAGGGACGGGTCTTTCTTGCCGTAGTCCATGTGCCCATAGACGCGCTTGCCGTCGATTTCCTTGACGTCTTCGCTGAAGAATTTGGCGATGTCTTCATACGCCGACCAGTTCACCGGTACGCCCAACTCGTAGCCGTATTTCTCCTTGAACTTGGCTTTCAGCTCCGGCCGCTCGAACCAGTCGGCGCGGAACCAATAGAGGTTGGCGAACTGCTGGTCGGGCAGTTGGTAGAGCTTGCCGTCCGGGGCCGTGGTGAAAGACGTGCCAATGAAGTCCTTGAGGTCCAGCGTCGGCGACGTGAAGTTCTTGCCTTCGTTCGCCATCAGGTCGGTGATCGCTTCAGTCTTGCCGTAGCGAAAATGCGTACCGATCAGGTCCGAGTCGTTGACCCAGCCGTCATAAATGCTCTTGTCCGACTGCATCACCGTCTGCAGCTTCTCCACCACGTCGCCTTCTTGCAGCAGGTCGTGGGTGACTTTGATCCCGGTGATCTCGGTGAAGGCCTTGGCCAACACTTTGGACTCGTATTCGTGAGTGGTCAGGGTTTCCGAGACGACCTTGATGTCCATCCCGCGAAACGGCTCGGCGGCCTTGATGAACCACTTCAACTCCGCGAGTTGCTGATCGGCCGTCAGGGTGGACGGTTTGAACTCGTCGCCAATCCATTTCTTCGCAGCGTCTTCATAGGCGTCGGCCCAGGCCGAAGCGCTCAACCCACTGAGTGCCAGCATGGCTGCCAATGAAATGCTATGTCGCAGCTTATTGTTTTTGTCGAACATAGAGACCTCCTGTTTGATTTTCGGAGCAACATTGCCGAGCGATTCGACTAGCCCCAACGCATCACAGCCAACAGCCACACCAGGGACAACGCGGACGCTACCCAGATGCTCCAGTCGGTGACGCCAATTACCAGCAAATGCAGGTAGGCGCTGCCGAGAAGACCGATAAACAGCCGATCGCCACGGGTGGTGGCAATCGGCAAGAAACCTCGTTTGAGAATGCTCGGCGAGCGCAACTCCCAGGTCGTCATGCCCACCAGGATCAGGGCAATGACACAGAAGAACGCCGCCGTGGGACCGGTCCAACTCATCCATTCCATCATCAGCTCCTCATACCCGACCCAGGGCAAAGCCCTTGGCCACGTGGTTGCGAACAAACCAGATCACCAGCATGCCCGGCAGAATGGTCAACACCCCCGCCGCTGCCAGCACGCCCCAATCGATGCCGGATGCCGAGACCGTGCGGGTCATCACCGCGGCAATCGGCTTGGCGTTGACCGACGTCAGCGTGCGCGCCAAGAGCAGTTCAACCCAGGAAAACATGAAGCAGAAAAACGCCGTGACACCGATGCCGGAACCGATCAGCGGGATGAAAATCTTGACGAAGAACTTGGGAAAACTGTAGCCATCGATGTAGGCGGTTTCGTCGATTTCCTTGGGAACGCCGGACATGAAGCCTTCAAGAATCCACACCGCCAGCGGTACGTTAAACAGGCAGTGAGCCAGTGCCACGGCGATGTGGGTGTCGAACAACCCGATCGAGGAATACAGCTGGAAGAACGGCAACAGGAATACGGCGGGTGGCGCCATGCGGTTGGTCAGCAGCCAAAAGAACAGGTGCTTGTCGCCCAGGAAACGGTAGCGTGAAAACGCATACGCCGCCGGCAACGCCACGCTCAGGGAGATCACCGTGTTCAGGCTCACGTAATACAGCGAGTTGAGGTAACCGGTGTACCAGGCCGGATCGGTGAAGATCACCTTGTAGTTGTGGAAAGTGAAATCCTGGGGAAACAGCGTCAGGCCACCGAGGATTTCGGTGTTGCTCTTGAAGGACATGTTCAGCAGCCAGTAGATCGGCACCAGCAGGAACAGGATGTAGATCAGCAACGGGATGAGCTTTCTTTTACTCATGGCGGGCCTCAGCGGTTGGCGTCAGAGTGAGTCATGGCGGTGTAGAACAGCCAGGACACCAACAGGATGATCAGGAAGTACACCAGCGAGAATGCCGCTGCCGGCCCCAGGTCGAATTGCCCAATCGCCATCTGGGTCAGCGTCTGACTCAAGAACGTCGTCGCATTCCCCGGGCCGCCACCGGTCAACACAAACGGCTCGGTGTAGATCATGAAACTGTCCATGAACCGCAGCATCACCGCGATCAACAGCACGCTTTTGAGCTTGGGTAACTGGATGTGGCGGAACACCGCCCAGGCGGACGCTCGGTCAATCCGCGCGGCCTGGTAATACACGTCCGGAATCGCCCGTAACCCGGAGAAACACAACAGCGCCACGAGCGACGTCCAGTGCCAGACGTCCATCACCAGCACCGTGACCCAGGCGTCCATGGTGTTCGCCGCATAGTTGTAGCTGATGCCCATGGCATTGAGGCTCGACCCAAGCAGGCCGATATCGGCTCGACCGAAAATCTGCCAGATCGTGCCGACTACGTTCCACGGAATCAGCAACGGAATGGCCAGGACGATCAGCACCAGCGACGACCAGCGTCCCTTGGTGGGCATGGTCAGTGCGATGGCGATGCCCAGCGGAATTTCGATCAGCAATACGCAGGCGGAGTAGATGAACTGGCGCAGCAGCGAGTCATGCAGGCGCGGATCGAGCAGCACTTGTTTGTACCAGTCGGCGCCGACGAAGTAGCGGCTGGACTGGTCGAAAATGTCCTGCACCGAATAGTTGACCACCGTCATCATCGGGACCACCGCACTGAAGGCCACCAGCAGGAACACCGGCAACACCAGCCACCAGGCCTTGTTGTTTTGCACCTTGTTCATGGCTGTGTCTCCAGCAAGTATTCATCGGCATACACCATCAACCACTGCGCCGGAAAACTGATGTACGCCGTGCCTTCCGGCACCGGCTTGTCTTCGGCCAGGCGCACTTTCAATGGGGCGCCGTCGAGGTTCAGGGTCAGGATCTTGTAGGTGCCAAGGTCTTCGATGTGTACGACTTGAGCCCTCATCGCGTCATCAAAGGGCTCTTCCCACACATGCACAAACTCCGGACGGATACCGACTTTCAAGGTTTTCCACTCGGATTCGGCGATGCGTTTTTGCTGCGCCTCGGACAGCGGCAGATGCGTCGAAGCGAACCCCACGCCCCCGGCCTGCGGCGTGACCTCAATCAGGTTCATCCCCGGGCTGCCGATGAAATAGCCGACAAAGGTGTGGCTTGGGCGTTCGAACAATTCTCGCGGCGTACCGAACTGCACGATCTGCCCGCCGTACATCACCGCAATTTTGTCGGCGAAGGTCGAGGCCTCCAGTTGATCGTGGGTCACGTAGACCATCGTGATGTTGAACTGCTCGTGAATCTGCTTGAGCTTGCGCCGCAGCTTCCACTTCAAGTGCGGATCGATCACCGTCAGTGGTTCATCGAACAGGATGGCCGAGACGTCGTCGCGTACCAGCCCACGGCCCATGGAGACTTTCTGTTTCTCGTCGGCGGTGAGGTTGCTGGCCTTCTTGCTCAGCAGCGCCTGAAGGTCCAGCACCTCGGCAATTTCCTGCACCTTGCTGTGAATTCTTGCCTCGGCCATGCCTTGGTTGCGCAGCGGAAATGCCAGGTTATCGAACACCGTCATGGTGTCGTAGACCACCGGAAACTGGAAAACCTGGGCGATGTTGCGCTTCTCGGGGGTCAGGTCGTTGACCGCTTTGCCGTCGAACAACACATGCCCCTGAGACGGGCTGAGCAATCCGGAAATGATGTTGAGCAAGGTGGATTTGCCGCAACCCGAAGGCCCGAGCAACGCGTAGGCACCACCCTGCTCCCAAATGTGGTCCATCTCGCGGATGGCGTAATCCTCAGGGCCGGTTGGCGTGCGGGTGTAGCTGTGGGCGAGGTTTTGCAAACGAATTTCGGCCATCAGGCAACCCTCGCGATACGGCGACCGGGCGCCTGGACCAATCGCCCCTGCGCATCGAACACAAACAGTTTGTGGGTGGGGATATAGATGCGAATCGGCGCATCGACGTCGTATTCATGAACGCCCGGCAAGTGCAGCACCAGCAGGAAATGCTCGTTGCGCACGTGGAGGAAGGTTTCCGAACCGCTGATCTCGGCGACCTCGACGGTCACGGCCAGCTCCAGGTCATCGTCATTGCTCGGCACCAACGAGATATGGCTGGGCCGCACGCCAAAGCGGAACTCGCCCTCGCCCACCGGGCGCAAATCCACGTTCAACGGGAAGTGCACGAAGTTGGCAAAGCTCACTTCGTTGCCGGCAATCCGGCCGGGCATCAGGTTGATCGGCGGCTCGGAGAACAGCTCGGCCGCCAGCACCGTTTGCGGCTGGTGATAGACCTCGGAAGACTTGCCACTCTGGATCACCCGGCCTTCGTGAAGAATGGTCGTGGTGCCGCCCAGCGCCAGGGCTTCGTTGGGTTCGGTGGTGGCGTAAATGGCGATGGTGTGCCGCGCCTTGAACAGCTCGCGCATTTCCTGGCGCAGCTCTTCGCGCAGCTTGTAATCAAGGTTGACCAGCGGTTCGTCGAACAGAATCAGTTCGGCATCCTTGACCAGCGCCCGTGCCATGGCCGTGCGCTGTTGCTGGCCGCCGGACAGTTCGAGAGGATGGCGCTGGAGGAACTTCTCGATGCGCAGCATCTTCGCGGTTTCCAGCACTTTGCTCTGGATCAGTTCGTTGGAAACACCGCCCTGGCGCAACGGCGAAGCAATGTTCTCGAACACCGTCATGGTCGGATAGTTGATGAATTGCTGATAGACCATCGACACATTGCGCAAGCGCACCGGGCGCTGGGTGACGTCGACGCCGTTCATCAGGATGCGGCCGCTGTCGGGCTTGTCCAGCCCTGCCATCAAGCGCATCAGGCTGGTTTTGCCGGACAGTGTTCGCCCAAGCAAAACGTTGAAGGAACCGGGTTCAAAACTAAGGCACGCATCATCGATCCAGGTCTGGCCCTCGACGGTGCGGCTGACGTGCTCCAGGGTTAATGACATGGCTCGGCCTTTTTTATTATTTGGAGTCAAGCGACCGGAGCTACAGAGCGACTTTCGTGCCAAAAATCACAAGCCATTGATCTGGCTTGAAAATCCTCGAATGGACGGCGTCATCGCTTTCGTTGCTGAACACAAATGAACAACCTGGACTGAACAACTGAACAATCCGCCGGTTGACAATGAACAATAGTGAACAACACTCTACAAACAGTTTTACTGCGAAAATTTCCGAATTACGCACAACCTTGTAGCAGCTGCCGAAGGCTGCGTCCGGCGACGCAGTCGTCGTTAGACCAGGTGTCGCGGTGTATAAGAAAGACCGCGAATACAGGTTTTACGACGACTGCGTCGCCGGACGCAGGCTTCGCCAGCTGCTACAAAATCGCGTTCGGCGGTATGTCGAGATGCGTGCAGATTGCGTTTACCCAAAACAAAAACAATAAATGCTTAGAGATCGACAGCCATGGCCGCACCCGCCACGCCGCTCTCCCACGACGCCATCATTCAGGACTCCTGGTCCCGTTGCCGCGCGTTCGGCCTCAATCACCAAAGCGCTCCGGCGTTTGATCAACTGCCGGCCGAAGGCATTGCGCAGTTGCTGGAGAGCCAGCATTCATTGGTGCAAACCACGCATCAGGAAGTGCTGCCGTATTACGAAAACATCCTGAGCAATTCCAACTGCCTGATCATGCTTGCCGATAATCAGGGCCAGGTGCTGACGTCGTGGGGCACTCAGCGCTTTATCGAGCCGACCCTGGCCCGTGGTTTCAGCGCCGGCGCCAGCTGGATGGAGCGTTGCAGCGGCACTAACGCCATCGGCACCGCCCTGGCCTGTGAGCAGGCGGTGCACATTGAACACGATGAACACTTTTTGAAAGCCAACCGCTTCATGACCGGTTCCGCCGCACCGATTTTCGATGCCGAGCGCAAGGTGATCGCAGTGCTGGACGTGTCCAGCGACAGCTACCTGCCGCCATCGCACACCCTGGGCATGGTCAAGATGATGAGCCAGACCGTGGAAAACCGGCTGATCCTCAACCTGTTCCATGGCCAGCATTTTCAACTGACCTTCAACACCGGGCTAAACAACCTCGACAGCCAATGGGCCGGTTTGCTAATTTTTGATGAGAGCGGCCAGGTGCTGTCGGCGAACCGCCGGGCCGACAATCTGTTAGGCATCAGCCTGTCGCGGGTCAGCATCGAAAGCCTGTTCAAGGTCTCGTTGCTGGAACTGCTGAACCAACCCGACGGCCTGCCGTTTGCCCTGCAAGCCTCCGGCCGCAACCGCTTTCAGTGCCTGTTGAAGCGGCCGAAACAAGTGCCCATACAACCTCGACTGTTTTCTGAACCCAAGAGCGCCGAGCCGGTGGTGGCGGCGCCCGAAGCCATCAGCCTCAACACCCTGCATTTCGGTGACAGCCGCGTGGAAAAGGCTGTGCGTCAGGCGGAACGCCTGCTGGAGAAAGACATTCCGCTGTTGATCCACGGCGAAACCGGGGTCGGCAAGGAAGTTTTCGTCAAAGCCCTGCACCAGGCCAGTTCGCGCAGCAAACAACCGTTCATTGCCGTCAATTGTGCGGCGATCCCCGCCGAACTGGTGGAATCAGAGCTCTTTGGCTACGAGAAAGGTGCATTCACCGGTGCCAATCAGAAAGGCAGCATCGGGCTTATTCGCAAGGCCGACAAAGGCACCCTCTTCCTCGATGAAATCGGCGATATGCCGTTGCCGACTCAAGCCCGGTTGTTGAGGGTTTTGCAGGAGCGCTGCGTGCAACCAGTGGGCAGCAGCGAACTGTTCCCGGTCGATATCCGGATTATTTCGGCCACCAACCGTGCGTTGCGTGAACAGGTGCAGCTCGGCCGCTTTCGTGAAGACCTGTATTACCGCATTGGCGGCCTGACCCTGGAGCTGCCGCCGCTAAGGGAACGCAGTGACAAGGAAGCACTGTTCAAGCGGCTGTGGGAGCAACATCGCGAACCGACGCAATGGGCCGGGTTGAGCCGGGAAGTTTTGGAGTTGTTCGGCCGCCACCCGTGGCCGGGGAATTTGCGTCAGGTCAGCAGCGTGATGCAGGTGGCGCTGGCCATGGCGGAGGAACAACCGGTGCGACCGGAACATTTGCCGGATGATTTTTTTGTCGATCTGGAGATGGAGCCGGTGGATTCGCCGCAGGCGTTGGAGGTGGATTTGAATGATGTAGAGGATTTGAATCGGCAATTGCGGGCGGCTGGGGGGGAATATTTCGCACTTGGCGCGTCGGCTTAGGGTGAGCCGCAATACGCTTTACAAGCGGTTGCGGCAGATCGAATGAGGGGACAATTCACAATAGGCGTATTAACCGTTGCCATAGCTAAGTTGAATACTCCAGCCGCTACGTCCATTTATATCCAAACCTGAGTGTCAATTACTGAAAGGCCGGCTCAACGATTGTCGCTGACGCGGCACTCAGTGTACGCAGACCAATTAGCACGACTGCCACCATTATGAGCCCTGCGGCAATGGCTACACCGAACCCTGCTCGTGCACCATAAGCATCGATAATCAGGCCCGAAACTATTCCACCGAGCGCTACGCCGATACTGATACCGGTTGTCATCCACGTCAGTCCTTCGGTGATCCTGGACGGTGGAATAATAATGGTACCGAGATTCATGACAACGACCATCGTTGGCGCAAATGACATACCTGCCACAAATAGCATCCCCGAAAGAATGTAGACGTCCGGTGAAAGAATAGGCAATACGGCTGTTAATGCTGTTATCAGTACGCCAATGAAGAACTGCTTTTCAATTGATAAGGAAATCCTTAATGCACCGAACGTCAGGCCCGCGATCATTGAGCCGAGCGCATACGCTGCCAGGATGAAGCTGGCGGACGTAGGCCAGCCTTGTGCGTTCGCAAAAGCAACAACAGCCACATCGATTGATCCTCCAATCACGCCCATCGCTAGAAGTGCCAGAACGATGGTGCGAACGCCAGGGATAAGTAATGTCGAATGTGCGTTTCTCCTGCTGCCCACGACGATTTTCGGTTCTGTGTGTCGTTGAAGCAGAAAAGCAGTCACGCCGATCACCAGCATCAACACGGCAACCAGAGGTCCGGCTTCGGCGAAGAAGCTGGTACTCAGACCAATGGTGAGCGGTGGCCCAATAATGAAAGCCAGTTCAGTCAGAACAGTGTCCAGGGAAAAGGCCGTATGTAGTTGCGGTTTTCCACGGAAAAGCTGTGTCCAGCGCGCCCTTATCATGGCGGGCATGCTGGGCATTGCCCCTGCCAGTGCCGCAAGAATAAAAAGCAGTAGGGCCGGCGCCCTCAAATAGACAGCAAGTATCAACGCCAGCAACATGCCAATGCTGAAGGCAGTCACAAAGGGCAGAACCCGGCTCTGACCTCGCTGGTCAACGAGTTTCGATATTCGCGGGCCGATCAGCGCATTCGCCAATGTAAATGTACCTGCGACCGCGCCAGCCAGCCAATAAAGGCCCGTTTGCTGCACCAACATAGTAATGATGCCGATACCGATCATTGCCTGTGGCAAACGGGCAATGGAGCTCGCGATGACTAACCCCATGACGCCGGGTGTTGCCAGAAGCTCGCGATAGGGATTAGCCATGAAGTCTCCAGTTTATGATTCGACGCTGTTCCGTATCCCCCTACTCGTGACGTAGGTAATTGGGTGCGGTTTACCGGCGACAGAAATGTCCATTTGAGCAAGCATACAAGTGGGTAGTTACAAAATTTGCAACAGCCCCACTTGCATGCCGGTTAGTGGTGTCTGTAAAGCTAACGCTCAATCATCCTTGAAAAAGTGCTCGATTAAATGCTTCAGCTAAGTGCTTGCGATTACTGGCATCAGCCATCATGGACAGATGCCCGCCCGGAACAGAAATAGAACGAATAGCCAAATCAGGTAATCGTTCTCTCCATCCGTCTACCATATCAACCTGAGTCAGGCTGGCAGGCTCACGATCCGCAGCGTAAAAATGATAGAGATTGATCGCTAATGGTAATGGCTTATAGGCGCCGGCAATTTGTGAAAATTGATAAATGGCTTGCCATTTGACTGTTTCCAGTGAGACACCTGCCTTTAAATCATAACCTTTCAGATCTTGGGCTTTTTTTATCAGCTCACCAAACTCGTCACTCTCACTTAATATATCGAATTCATGACTCTCCGCCTCGGAAGCCACGGCCTTAACATGCTCAATAAAGTAGTGATTTATATCTTGATTCTTATAAAGCAACTTATGCGGCGCCGGAACATCAATAAACCCTAAAAACTCAATGCTGGCATCTTTGCACATAAGCGCATGAGCGATGGCGTAAGCAAGGATCCCTCCAGAAGAATACCCCGCAATTCGATAGGGCCCTTCAGGCTGAATCGCCTGGATGAGCGGTACCATTCTTTCGGCCATAACCTCCATTGAGTGAGGAAAAGGTTCGCCAATGGCCGACCACGGCAACACATGGATCGGGCAACTCACCCGGATTTGTTGTGCCAGAGAAATCGCATACGAATAATCAGCTAATCCCGAAGGAACAAAAAAGACCGGTGACTCAGTCCCGCCACTGCGCACCGTGATCACTCCGACATGCCGATTAAGCAACGGAGACTGTGCGATTTGAAAGGCAAGGTTAGCCATACGCGGGTGTTCAAAAATGTCGCTCAGCGAACACTCCAAACCATAACTCCTGATTTTTTGCATCAGCTGGACGGCCATGAGCGAATGGCCGCCAAGGGCGAAGAAGTTGTCGTGGCGACCCACCTGCTCAACTCCGAGCAACTCTGACCAAAGCGCTGCCAGGATAGTCTCAGTCTCACCTTGTGGTGCCTCATAGGCCGCATGGGCAAACGCCTCCCCCTCAGGAACAGGCAACGCCCGCCGATCAAGCTTGCCGTTAGGTGTCAACGGCAAGCTTTCCATTCGCACAAAGGCAGACGGCACCATGGAGTCGGGTAAACGTTCACTCAGATAATCACGCAGTTGTCCTGCAAGCGGTAAATCCGACTCGGAGTCGGCCTTGAATATAGAGGTATCATTTTCCGTGACCTCTTGCTGAACCACCACATAAGCAACCAGTCGCTTGTCGGTGTCTACGCCTTGCACCTCCACAACCGCCTCGCTGATGGAGGGATGCTCGGTCAATCTGGCCGCGATTTCGCCCGGCTCAATCCGCATGCCCCGTATCTTGACCTGGTCGTCATTGCGGCCCAGGAACACCAGGTTTCCGTTCGCCAGATAACGGGCCAAGTCCCCCGTTTTATACATACGCGCGCCAGGCTTGCCTGCAAAATGATCGAGCAAGAAACACTCGTCCGTTAGTTCGGGGAGGTTGAGATATCCACGTGCAACACCGATCCCGCCGATATACATCTCACCCACCGCCCCCATCGGAACAGGCTCGCCATGCGCGTCCAGAAGGTAAATGCAGGTGTTTGAAATCGGACGGCCTATCGGAACAGGATCAACATCATCAGACGAACAGCGATGGACCGCAGCCCAGACTGTCGCTTCCGTCGGGCCATACTCATTGAATAATTCAACGGCAGTAAATGCTGAAGTCACTTCCTGAATCAGCTTCGCAGGACACAATTCACCCGCCACGATCACCTGACGGAGTTTTCCATATCCGAGCTGGGCGACTTGCGGCAGAACCAGTCTTGCGAGAGACGGCACAAGCAGCACCGACGTGACGCTGTTTTCAATCAAAAGACTGCTGATAATTTGTGGATCTATGACTGCTTTGCTGCCTGGCAAACACAATGCACCACCGGTTGTTAACGTTCCAAAGATGCCTGCCACGGAACTGTCAAATGCCATCGATGACAATAGTAAAAACACCACATTGGATCCCGGCTTATAGACCGTGGTTCTTGCCAGTGTCGATGCAATCAATCCACGATGTTCGATCATGACGCCCTTGGGCTGTCCGGTTGAACCCGAGGTGTAGATGATATAAGCGAGGTTGCGGGGTGTAAGGCCGGGAACCTGGAAATTGGCATCAGCCTCCGTCAACACCTCTGCCCGGGATTCGTTGGGATCAAGCACAATATGAGTCTGCAACGCCTCACCCAGCACTTGTCGACCGGCCCCATCGGCCAGCACCAGGGCCGGAGCCGTATCGGCAAGAATGTAAGTCAGTCGGTCTCCCGGATAGGTGGGATCAAGCGGCACATAGGCGCTACCCGCCTTCAGGATTGCCATAAGGCCAACAACCATGGCCGCAGAGCGCTCGACACAGATTGCCACCCGCTGGTCTGGCCCAACGCCCAGTTCGATCAGCCGGTGTGCCAGTCGGTTTGCCCTGGCATTGAGCTCACCGTAACTGAACGCCTCCCCCTCAAAGATCAGTGCCGTCGCCTCTGGACTGCGCGCAACCTGCGCCTCAAATAAATGATGAATGCACAAATGATCCGGGCAGGGTGCATCCGTCGTGTTCAACGTCTTGAGCAGCAATGTACGCTCAGACGCAGGCAGAATGTCCAGCTGTCGAACCGGGCGGTGCGTCGAGCGTTCCAGGGTCTGCGCCAGACTGTCCAGCGCCTGCTCCATATAGGCACACACGCGATCGGAATCGAATGGAGTGACGACTTGGGTCGTTAACCCCAGAGAGTGACTGAAATCCTCCACGGACAATGTGAACGGATAATTGGTCCGCTCTTGTTCACTCAAGAACTCGACGCCAGGCATTTCCCCCATGGTCTGGACAATGTTGTCCTCACCAGCCGGATCATTGTGGCGATAGTTGAGCAATGCGCTAAACAATGGCGTACCGGTGGCGACCCCACTGCACCTTTGCGCAAGAGTGAGCGAGGCATGCTCGTGGGCGAGCAACTCAGCCAGTCGGGCATGAGCCTGCTGGACACTCTCGGCTGTATCAATGCCGCCTGAGTCAAAGCGGATCGGTAGCGTGTTGATGAACATGCCCATGGCTCGATCTGATCCATGGCCCGCTTGCATGCGCCCAAACAGCACCGTACCGAACACGACCTTCTCCTGGCCGCTGGTGCGTGCCAATACCTGAGCAAAGGCAACGTGGCACAGGCTTGCGAGACTCACATTCAAGCGCCTCGCCTGCGCCCGCAGCCGATCATTGAGTTCCGCCGAAACCATGCGGTGAGTCTGACCCACCTGTGCGCCGTCCAGATGCACTTCCGCCAATCCAAAGGGCAGCGTCGGCTCTTGTATGTCAGCCAGCATTGATTTGAAGAAACGTTCATGTCCCTCCACGCTCTTGCCGAAACGCACCTGAGCAATCAGGTTGCGGAACGGTTGAGGCGACGGCAGTTTCTCACCGCGATCGGCAAGGAAAGCCTGAACTTCGTTGTAAAAAAACTGCAATGAAGAAGCGTCGTCAATCAAGTGATGCTGCAGTTGCATCAGAACAAAGCGGTCTGCGACAGGATCATGGGCAACGATAAAGCGCAGCACCGGTGCTTGGGTCAGGTCAATTCGGTGCCGGCATGAATCAAAGCGCCGGGAAAGCTGTTCGGTAATGGGGCCATCCGCCGAATCGAGAAAAACATCAGTGACAGAAAGCGGCGCCTGTCGCCAGACAACTTGTGCCGTGCGAGACAACCCTTCCCAAACAAAAGCGGTACGCAAAATGTCGTGGCGGTCTATAACCTGTTGAACGGCACCTAGGTACCGCTCCAATGTTTCACGATCAGCAAATGCCATCTGGGCCACCAGCAAATAAGGGTCACCTTCTTTTGCCAGCATGTGGTGGAACAGGATGCCGTCCTGCATCGGTGAGAGTGCATAGATGTCCTGGATGTTGGCCGCCCCGCCAGGAACCTGTGAAACGATCAGGTCGATGTCCGATTGGCTGAGTTCAATCAGCGGCAACAGTTCGGGAGTGATTCTGGACGTCTCAGGCCTGATCTGGTTGGGCGGCACCACCACCTCGCTGTGTTGGCCAAGCGTGCTGGTCAGCACCGACAACACGGGAGTCTGGAATAGATCACGCACAGCGAGGCTCAAGCCCTGGCGGCGCAACCGCTCGATCAACCGCACAGCCAAGAGGAATGGCCGCCGAGGGCGAAGAAGTTGTCGTGGCGACCGACTTGTTCAACGCCAAGCAGCTCTGACCAGATCCTGGCAAGGGCAACTTCTATCTCACCCAACGGCGCCTCGTATCCCGCATGGGCGAAGGCATCGCCCTCTGGCACCGGCAACGCCCGCCGATCAAGCTTGCCATTACCCGTCAGCGGCAAGCTTTCCATTCGCACAAAGGCAGACGGCACCATGTAGTCGGGTAAACGGCTGCTCAGGTAATCACGCAGCGTTCCCGCCAGTGCCAACCCAGCCTCAGAGCCTACCGACGCGCCATGAACCTCAGACTGCACCACTACGTAAGCGACCAGGCGCTTGTCGGTGTCTACGCCTTGTGCCACCACCACCGCCTCGCGAATGGAGGGGTGCTCGGCCAATTTGGCCGCAATCTCACCCAGCTCAATCCGGAAGCCACGGATCTTGACCTGATCGTCATTGCGCCCGAGAAACGCCAGATTCCCGTTCGGCAGATAACGGGCGAGATCCCTGTTTTATACATCCGCGCTTCAGGTTTACCTGCAAAGGGATCGTGCAGGAAACGCTCTGCCGTCAGCTCGGGGCGGTTCAGGTATCCACGCGCCACACCGGCGCCGCCGACGTACATTTCACCCACTGAGCCCATCGGAACAGGCTGACCAAAACGCGTCCAGAAGATAGAGATTCAAATCCGGCAGACGTTGACCGATCACGCTATTGGCATGTTGTGCATCCGATGAAGTCAGCGGGTAATAAGTGACGTGGACCGTGGTTTCCGTGATTCCGTACATGTTGACCAGTTGCGGGACAGATTCTTCACGCCCCCGTACCAGTCGCGCAAGGTCGATGGCTGCAGCGCTTCGCCGCCAAAGATGACATAGCGCAGCCGGTCCGATGACGGTTGTACGTATTCCATCAAGGCGGTAAAGGCGCTCGGGGTCTGGTTCAAGACCGTGACGCCCTGCTCACAAATCAACTGGTAAAACGCTTGTGGAGAACGGGTAATGGCATGCGGCACCAACACCAGCGTGCCTCCATAACGAAGGGCGCCCCACAGTTCCCAGACCGAGAAGTCGAAGGCAAAAGAATGGAACAGGCACCAGACGTCGCTGTTCGCAAAACCAAAGGCGGCGTGGGTCGTGTCGAACAGACGCACCAACTGAGCATGCTCGACCATGACGCCTTTTGGCTGCCCGGTTGAGCCCGAGGTATAGATGATATAGGCGAGGTTGCTGGGGGTAAGCCCCGGAACTTCAGGGTTGACGTCCGCCCCTGTCAACGTATCAGCCTGGACTTCATCGAGATCGAGCACGGTATGAGCCTGCAAGGCACTCCCCAGCGCTTGGCGCCCGGCCGCATCAGCCAGTACCAGGACCGGCGCCGTATCGCCAAGAATGAACGCCAGTCGCTCCCCCGAGTACTCCGGATCGAGCGGCACATAGGCGCCGCCGGCCTTCAGGATCGCTATCAGGCCAATAACCATCGCAGGGGAGCGCTCGACACAGATTGCTACTCGCTGGTCAGGCCGAACGCCCAACGCAATCAGCCGATGCTGCCAGCCGATTAGCCCTGGCGTTGAGTTCGCCATAGCTCAACGATTCTTGCTCAAAGACCAGTGCCGTTGCCTCAGGACTGCGTGCAACTTGCTCCTCAAATAGATGATGCATGCACAGATGAGCTGGGCAGAACTCCTCCATCGAGTTCCGCGTCTTGAGCAACAATGTGCGCTCGGACGCATCAAGCAGATCTATTGTGGCTACAGTCTGGCTTGCATCCCTGGTCATCTCGGCAAGGGCGGTCTTCAGATAACCTACATGACGCTCAATCGTGGCCGAATCAAACAACGCAGTCGCATAGCCAAGAGCACCAACGATTCGATCGCCCGCTTCGGCCAGCTCCAGCTCCAGCTCCAGCTCCAGCTCCAGATCGAACCGCGCTACATCATAGGAAGAACCAACCGGACTGACTTCAAGGCCGGGAAATGCCCATTGGCCTGCATCATGGTTTTGCCAGGCAAACACCACCTGAAACAGTGGCGTATGGCTCAATCGTCTTGGCGGCTGCGTGATTTCCACCACCTGCTCAAACGGAAGATCCTGATGATCCTGGGCCTTGAGTGCCCGCTCGCGTACTCGAGCAATGAGGTCGGCAACGGTCGGGTTGTCGCCAAGATCAATCCGCAGCGCCAGTGTGTTAATGAAGAAACCGATCAGCGGCTCGATGTCGCGATGGCCCCGGTTGGCACTTGGCGCTCCGATCACAATATCGTCCTGCCCCGACAGATGTGACAGTACAGTCGCCCAGGCCGACAACAGTGTCATGAACAGCGTCACCCCTTGCTGCTGGCTAAAATGCTTGAGGGCAGTTGTCAGCTCTGCACTTAGTTCGATCGGCACAGAGGCGCCCACAAGGGATTGCTGCTCAGGCCGCCGTCTGTCTGTAGGCAGATCCAGCAGTGTTGGTGCATCGGCCAGCGCCTGCTTCCAATAAGCCGCTTGCTCATTCAAGCGCTCCCCCGACAGCCATTGCCGCTGCCAGGCGGCATAGTCCGGATACTGGATTGCAAGCGGCGGCAATGGACTGGCCTGATGGTTTCTGAAAGCCGTATACAGCGCACTTAGCTCAGGCAAAAGTATGCCAAGCGACCAGCCATCCGAGACGATATGGTGTTGTGTGAGTAGCAATACATGCTCATCAGCAGATGAGGGGACAGACACCCGGATCAGGCAAGCCCGGATCAGTGGCCCTGCAGCGAGATCAAGGGGGCGCGAGCCTCTTCGGTACAAAGCCTTGCAAGCTCGGCTTTGAGCCCGATCCAGGGAGATCAATCCGGCGCAATGGCAAACCTTGATCACAGGCCAGCAGACGCACTTCGACCTCCCCCACTTGGGTGACAAAGACCGAGCGCAATGCCTCATGGCGCGACCACAGCGCATCAAGGGCCTGCTGCAAGGCCGTCACGTTCAACTGGCCACGTAAGCTCAGAGCCAAGGGAATGTGATAGGCATCGCTGATTCCACTATCGAGTTGCGCCAGAAACCACAGTCGCTGCTGAGCAAAAGACAGCGGCAAGGACTCATCGCGAGAGAGGGTTCTGATCGATGCACGCGCCACAGCACCAGCGCTGCGCTGGGCTTCAATCACCAAAGCCACAGCTTTGAGGCGTTGGAGAGGCGAACAAGGATACGAGCGGCAATTCAGCCCCAAAGGCTGCTATGCGACTGACCAGCCGCACGGCCATGAGCGAATGGCCGCCAAGGGCGAAGAAGTTGTCGTGGCGACCGACTTGTTCAACGCCAAGCAGCTCTGACCAGATCCTGGCAAGGGCAACTTCTATCTCACCCAACGGCGCCTCGTATCCCGCATGGGCGAAGGCATCGCCCTCTGGCACCGGCAACGCCCGCCGATCAAGCTTGCCATTACCCGTCAGCGGCAAGCTTTCCATTCGCACAAAGGCAGACGGCACCATGTAGTCGGGTAAACGGCTGCTCAGGTAATCACGCAGCGTTCCCGCCAGTGCCAACCCAGCCTCAGAGCCTACCGACGCGCCATGAACCTCAGACTGCACCACTACGTAGCGACCAGGCGCTTGTCGGTGTCTACGCCTTGTGCCACCACCACCGCCTCGCGAATGGAGGGGTGCTCGGCCAATTTGGCCGCAATCTCACCCAGCTCAATCCGGAAGCCACGGATCTTGACCTGATCGTCATTGCGCCCGAGAAACGCCAGATTCCCGTTCGGCAGATAACGGGCGAGATCCCCTGTTTTATACATCCGCGCTTCAGGTTTACCTGCAAAGGGATCGTGCAGGAAACGCTCTGCCGTCAGCTCGGGGCGGTTCAGGTATCCACGCGCCACACCGGCGCCGCCGACGTACATTTCACCCACTGAGCCCATCGGAACAGGCTGACCAAACGCGTCCAGAAGATAGAGATTCAAATCCGGCAGACGTTGACCGATCACGCTGTCGGCTTGTTGCGCATCCGATGAAGTCAGCGGGTAATAAGTGACGTGGACCGTGGTTTCCGTGATCCCGTACATGTTGACCAATTGCGGAGCCGACTCGCCACGCCCCCCATACCAGTCGCGTAGGGTCGACGGCTGTAGCGCTTCGCCGCCAAAGATGACATAGCGCAGCTGGTCCGAAGACGGTTTTACATATTCCATCAAGGCGGTGAAGGCGCTCGGGGTCTGGTTCAGGACGGTGACGCCCTGCTCGCAAATCAGCCTGTAGAACGCCTGCGGAGAGCGGGTAATGGCATGCGGCACCAACACCAGCGTGCCTCCATAACGAAGGGCGCCCCACAGTTCCCAGACCGAGAAGTCGAAGGCAAACGAGTGGAACAGGCACCAAACGTCACGGGCCTCAAAACCAAAGGCAGGCTGTGTCGTGTCGAACAGACGCACCACCTGCGCATGTTCGACCATGACCCCTTTAGGTTGTCCGGTCGAGCCCGAGGTATAGATGATGTAGGCGAGGTTGCTGGGAGTAAGGCCGATAACTTCGGGATTGGCGTCCGCGTCAACGAGGACATCACGGGGATCAAGGACGGTATGAGCCTGCAAAGCGTCCCCGAGCGCCTGACGCCCGGCCGCATCAGCCAGCACCAAAACCGGAGCCGTATCGCCAAGAATGAACGCCAGCCGCTCCCCCGAATATTCCGGATCGAGCGGCACATAGGCGCCGCCCGCCTTCAGGATCGCTATCAGGCCAATGACCGTCGCAGGGGAGCGCTCGACACAAATCGCCACGCGCTGGTCAGGCCTGACGCCCAAGGCAATCAGCCGATGCGCCAGCCGATTGGCCCCTGGCGTTGAGTTCGCCATAGCTGAGCACCTCCCCCTCAAAGACCAGCGCCGTTGCCTCAGGGTTGCGCGCAACCTGCGCCTCGAATAAATGGTTAATGCACAGATGATCTGGATATTTAGACGTAATCTTCACCTTTACCTCCTGGAAGCGAAAACTCAACTTTTATCGATTGATTGCACCAAAAGTTCGGATAAGTGCAAATTCCATGAAATATCATCCATTGAACCACACCTCTCATACGTCGCTACGACCTCCCCATTGGCAAAATAGCGAACAAGGCGAAATCCTACTCATCTGTCAGAAAGTTCCGACATTAATGACAACAAGGCTATATTCATTAATCACACACGAACACTAACAATTCAAGCGACTCACCCTCATGCACTTTTATGCACTGGTCGGACTTACATAAAACACGGGCACCTACTATTATTTCCCCACCAATACTTACCGCATTTTTTGTACCAGATGGCTTACACCAACAACACTGCAAAACACTGAAACCTCCAAAAAAACAAGGAATAATTACTACTCTTTAAATAGCCTGAGCATCTTGAATCATCAATAGCTTGAGCTTTTAACACCGGCACAGCAGCCAAGAAAACTCTAAAATATAAAAAACACTTACAACCATAGAAACATCACTCAGACGCCAACTTTCGATGGCGCCTCAAACAACGCAACCTGTTTTATTCAATACCAACGAAAACAACTTACTCGCCATCCTAAAACTAGAAATCAGCCGAAGAACACCAAGTAAAAACATATTTTTAAGTTATGAAACATGCATCACGGCAGGGCCATCGTATTCAACTTTCAGCGGAACATTATCCGCAATATTATCCCCGCCAGATGCCCCCCCAAAAAACAAAAACCCGCACAAGGCGGGTTTTGTTTGATCGTTCCCACGCTCCGCGTGGGAATGCACTGCGGGACGCTCCGCGTCCCATGCCGAAGCGGACGCGGAGCGTCCTATGAGGCATTCCCACGCAGAGCGTGGGAACGATCATCAGTCAGCCAGGCGCCAGGTCGTACCGCCCTTGCCGTCTTCCAGCACCACGCCCATGGCGGTGAGCTGGTCGCGGATGCGGTCGGATTCGGCCCAGTCTTTGGCAGCACGTGCCGCCAGACGCGCAGCAATCAGCGCATCCACTTCAGCGGCATCGACACGCCCTTCGGCGCCCGCTTGCAGGAAGTCATCGGCTTCGAGCTGCAACACACCCAGCACGCTGGCCAGTTCTTTCAGGCGCGCCGCCAGACCGGCCGCTGCATCGAGATCGCTCTCGCGCAGGCGGTTGATCTCACGCACCATCTCGAACAGCACGGCGCAGGCTTCTGGCGTGCCGAAGTCGTCGTTCATCACCTGAGTGAAACGCTCGACGAAGGCTTCGCCGCCAGCCGGTGCCACGCTCGGCAGGCCTTTCAACGCGTGGTAGAAACGCTCGAGTGCGCCTTGGCGTCCTTGAGGTTGTCTTCCGAGTAGTTGATCGCGCTGCGGTAGTGGCTCGACACCAGCAGGTAACGCACGACTTCCGGGTGGTACTTGTCGAGCACGTCGCGAATGGTGAAGAAGTTGTTCAAGGACTTGGACATCTTCTCGCCATTGATACGAATCATGCCGCAATGCATCCACGCGTTGGCGTAGGTCTTGCCGGTGGCCGCTTCGCTCTGGGCGATTTCGTTTTCGTGGTGCGGGAACTCAAGGTCGCTGCCGCCGCCATGAATGTCGAAAGTCTCGCCCAGGCAGCAGGTCGACATCACCGAGCACTCGATGTGCCAGCCCGGACGCCCGGCGCCCCACGGCGATTCCCAGCTCGGCTCGCCCGGCTTGGCGCCCTTCCACAGCACGAAGTCCAGCGGGTCCTGCTTGGACTCGTCGACTTCGATCCGCGCGCCGATGCGCAGGTCTTCGATTTTCTTGCGCGACAGCTTGCCGTAGCCCATGAACTTGGCGACGCGGTAGTACACGTCGCCATTGCCCGGGGCGTAGGCGTAACCCTTGTCGATCAGGGTCTGGATCATCGCGTGCATGCCGGGGATATGCCCGGTGGCGCGCGGTTCCATGTCCGGCTTCTTGATGTTCAGGCGCGCTTCGTCTTCGTGCATCGCCGCGATCATGCGCTCGGTCAAGGCTTCGAACGACTCGCCGTTCTCGCGGGCACGATTGATGATCTTGTCGTCGATGTCAGTGATGTTGCGCACGTAGGTCAGGTCGTAACCGCTGAACCGCAACCAGCGGGTCACCAGGTCGAACGCAACCATGCTGCGGCCATGGCCCAGGTGGCAGTAGTCGTACACGGTCATCCCGCAGACGTACATGC
This sequence comes from Pseudomonas sp. S2_F03, assembly GCF_054668335.1. Taxonomy (NCBI): domain Bacteria; kingdom Pseudomonadati; phylum Pseudomonadota; class Gammaproteobacteria; order Pseudomonadales; family Pseudomonadaceae; genus Pseudomonas; species Pseudomonas sp. S2_F03. The sequence continues at coordinate 649,578 of NZ_CP162759.1, forward strand.
GCACCTTGTTGCCATCCAGCGGCTTGAAGACTTCTTTGCTCTTGGTGAGCGTGTTGTAGATCGTAAGCACGTTAGTTGCCTTTCTATACAGGCCGGTCAGGGCCTGTCACTAAATCACTGGCCCCACGAATCACGCAGAGTCACGGTACGGTTGAATACCGGCTGACCTGGTTTCGAGTCCTTGATATCCGCGACGAAGTAACCTTCGCGCTCGAACTGGAAACGGTCTTCCGGCTGTGCGTTGCCCAGCGAAGGCTCGGCACGACAACCGGTGAGTACCTGCAGCGAATCAGGGTTGATGTTGTCCAGGAAACTGGCGCTGTCTTCGGCCTTCTCAGGGTTGGCCGAACGGAACAGGCGATCGTACAGGCGCACTTCGCACTCGACGCTGGCAGCCGCTGGCACCCAGTGCACCACGCCTTTGACCTTGCGGCCTTCAGGGTTCTTGCCCAGGGTGTCCGGGTCGTATGAGCAACGCAGCTCGACGATGTTGCCGTCGGCGTCCTTGATCGCTTCGTCGGCACGGATCACGTAGCTGCCACGCAGACGCACTTCGCCGGCCGGTTCCAGGCGCTTGTAACCTTTTGGCGGCTCTTCCATGAAGTCTTCACGGTCGATGTAGATTTCACGGGCGAACGGCAGAACGCGCATGCCCATGTCTTCTTTCGGGTGGCACGGCAGTTCGAGGTTCTCGACCTGGCCTTCCGGGTAGTTGGTGATCACGACTTTCAGCGGGCGCAGCACGCACATGGCACGCGGCGCGCTCTGGTCGAGGTCGTCGCGGATGCTGAATTCGAGCATGCCGAAGTCGACCACGCCGTCAGAACGGTTGGTGCCGATCATTTCGCAGAAGTTGCGGATCGATTTCGGCGTGTAGCCACGGCGGCGGAAGCCCGACAGCGTGGACATGCGCGGGTCGTCCCAGCCGTTGACGTGCTTTTCATCGACCAGTTGCTTGAGCTTGCGCTTGCTGGTGATGGTGTAGTTCAGGTTCAGACGGCTGAACTCGTACTGGCGCGGGTTGGCCGGCACTGGCAGGTTTTCGAGGAACCACTCGTACAGCGGACGATGGCTTTCGAACTCCAGGGTGCAGATCGAGTGGGTGATGCCTTCGATGGCGTCCGACTGACCGTGGGTGAAGTCGTAGTTCGGATAGATGCACCACTTGTCACCGGTCTGGTGGTGGTGAGCGTGACGGATGCGGTACATGATCGGGTCGCGCAGGTTCATGTTCGGCGAGGCCATGTCGATCTTGGCTCGCAGCACGCGTGCGCCGTCCGGGAACTCGCCAGCCTTCATGCGGGCGAACAGGTCCAGGTTTTCTTCCACGGAACGCTCGCGGAACGGGCTGTTCTTGCCCGGTTCGGTCAAGGTGCCACGGTATTCCTTGGCCTGTTCAGGGCTCAGGTCGTCGACATAGGCGTTGCCGGACTTGATCAGTTCGACGGCCCAGTCGTGCAACTGGTCGAAATACTGCGAGGCGTAGCGCACTTCGCCGGACCATTGGAAGCCCAGCCATTTGACGTCGCTTTCGATCGCGTCGATGTATTCCTGGTCTTCCTTGGCCGGGTTGGTGTCGTCGAAACGCAGGTGCGTGACGCCGCCGAACTCCTGGGCCAGGCCGAAGTTCACACAGATCGACTTGGCGTGACCGATGTGCAGGTAGCCGTTGGGCTCAGGCGGGAAACGGGTGACGATCTGCGTGTGCTTACCCGAGTCCAGGTCCGCCTGGATGATCGGGCGCAGGAAATTGACCGGCACGGCAGGGCCGGTCTTGGCATTCGAGGTAGGGTCGACAGTGGGCTTGCTCATAGGATCCTTGAACGCACAAGTGCGCGGCCAGAAGAAGGGCCAGATAAAACAAAGCCGCTATCATAGCCGATGCTGTCAAGCACCTGACAGAGCGCGCCTGCAAACGGTCGTATTTAATAGGCCATAAATGAAAAACAGCCTCGAAATTCGCGTCCGGCACGCTAAACTGCGCACCTTGGCTGTTACTGGCCAAACCGGTTGGGGGCTGTAATGCCCCGAAACCCACGAATTCCCAGATAGAGTACCGATCATGACCCAAGTCAAACTGACCACCAACCATGGCGACATCGTCCTGGAACTGAACGCCGAGAAAGCCCCGATCACCGTGGCCAACTTCGTCGAATACGTTAAAGCCGGTCACTACGAAAACACCGTTTTCCACCGCGTCATCGGTAACTTCATGATCCAGGGCGGCGGTTTCGAGCCAGGCATGAAAGAAAAGAAAGACAAGCGCCCAAGCATCCAGAACGAAGCTGACAACGGTCTTTCCAACGACAAGTACACCGTTGCCATGGCCCGCACCATGGAGCCGCATTCGGCTTCCGCCCAGTTTTTCATCAACGTGGCTGACAACAGCTTCCTGAACCACAGCGGCAAGAATGTCCAGGGTTGGGGCTACGCGGTATTCGGTAAAGTGACTGCCGGCACCGACGTTGTCGACAAGATCAAAGGCGTGGCCACCACTTCCAAGTCCGGCCACCAGGACGTTCCAGCAGACGACGTGATCATCGAGAAAGCCGAGATCATTGAGTGATATTGCTGATTTCAGACTTGCATCTGGAAGAGGAGCGCCCGGACATCACCCGGGCGTTTCTGGATTTGCTCGCCGGACGCGCCCGCTCGGCGAGTGCGTTGTACATTCTGGGCGACTTTTTCGAAGCGTGGATTGGCGACGATGCCATGACGCCCTTTCAGCGTTCCATCTGCCAGGCCCTGCGCGAATTGAGCGACAGCGGCACGGCCATTTTTCTGATGCACGGCAATCGCGACTTCATGCTCGGCCAGGCCTTCTGCAAACAGGCCGGCTGCACGTTGTTGAAGGACCCGAGTGTCGTGCAGTTTTATGGCGAGCCGGTGCTGTTGATGCACGGCGACAGCCTCTGCACCCGCGACGAAGCCTATATGAAGCTGCGTCGTTACCTGCGCAACCCCGTCACCCTGTTCATCCTGCGTCACTTGCCGCTGCGCACGCGCCATAAACTGGCCCGCAAGCTGCGCAGTGAAAGCCGCACGCAAACGCGGATGAAGGCCAATGACATTGTTGATGTCACGCCCGAGGAAATTCCGCGAATCATGCAGGAATACGGGGTGAAGACCTTGATCCACGGGCACACCCACCGCCCTGCCATCCATAAACTGCAACTTGGCGAGCAGGCGGCCAAGCGCATTGTGTTGGGGGATTGGGATCGTCAGGGTTGGGCGTTGCAGGTGGATGAGAACGGGTTTGCGTTGGCACCGTTCGACTTCGCCCCGCCGCCGCAACTGGCAGCCCCCACGAGCTGACTGCCGGACACACACCCTGTAGGAGCGAGCCTGCTCGCGATAGCGGACTCAAATTCAACATCATTTGATCGTTCCCACGCTCTGCGTGGGAACGATCTTCACTCAATGCCCGGATGCCGCCGGCCCTGCTTTGGCCGCAAACGGTGGTTTCGCCAGCCACACAATCAGTATCAACCCCATGAACCCCCACCCCAGCAACGTGAAGTAATCCACGGTGGAAAGCATGTACGCCTGACTGGTCAGCACATGATCGAGTTGCGCATACGCCGGACTCCCCGCCCCGCCCAGCGTGTTCAACGCATCGCGGGTTGCCGGGTCGTAAGTGGTGATGCTTTCACTCAGGTACGCGTGGTGCTGATCCGCCCGGCGAATCCAGATCCAGGTGGTCAACGACGCCGCAAAACTACCGCCCAAGGTGCGCAAAAAGGTCGCGAGGCCCGCGCCATCGGCGATTTGGTGCGGTGGCAGGTCTGACATCAGGATGCTCAGGGTCGGCATGAAGAACAGTGCCACGCCGATGCCCATGAACAGTTGCACCAGGGCAATGTGCTGGAAGTCGACTTCATTGGTGAACCCGGCGCGCATGAAACAACTCAGGCCAATCGCCAAAAACGCCAACCCAGCCAACAATCGCAGGTCGAAATCGTGCGCATACTTGCCGACAAAAGGCGACAGGATCACCGGCAGAATCCCGATTGGCGCCACGGCCAGACCGGCCCAGGTCGCGGTGTAGCCCATTTGGGTTTGCAGCCACTGCGGCAGGATCAGGTTGATGCCGAAGAACCCGGCGTACCCCAACACCAGCACCAGCGTGCCGATGCGGAAGTTGCGATAGGCAAACAGCCGCAGGTTGACCACCGGATGCTTGTCGGTCATTTCCCAGATCACAAACACCGCCAGCGCAATCACTGAAATGGCCGCGCCGAGGATGATGAAGTTCGACTCGAACCAGTCCAGGTCATTGCCCTTGTCGAGAATCACCTGCAAGGCCCCGACACCAATGATCAGTGTGATCAAACCAACGTAATCCATCGGCTGACGGCTGGTTTCCACCGGCCGTGCCTTGAGCTGCTGGCGCACCACCATCACCGCGAAAATGCCGATGGGCACGTTGATGAAGAAGATCCACGGCCAGCTGTAACTGTCGGTAATCCAGCCACCGAGAATCGGCCCGGCAATCGGCGCCACCACCGTGACCATCGCCAACAACGCCAGGGCCATGCCGCGTCTGGCGGGCGGATAAACCGCGATCAGCAGCGTTTGGGTCATTGGGTATAACGGACCGGCGACCAGCCCTTGCAACACCCGAAAGCCGATCAGCTCCGGCATCGAGGTCGAGATACCGCAGAGAAACGAGGCCAGCACAAACAGCACCGTGGCCCACAGAAACAGCTTCACTTCACCGAAGCGCCGACTGAGCCAACCGGTCAGCGGCAGCGCAATGGCGTTGCTCACGGCAAATGAAGTAATCACCCAGGTGCCCTGCTCCGAACTCACGCCCAGGTTGCCGGAAATGGTCGGCAGCGCCACGTTGGCGATGGTGGTGTCGAGCACTTGCATGAAGGTCGCCAGCGACAGGCCGATGGTGCTGAGCAACAGGCTGGGCGGCGTGAAAGAGGCGTTATTGCTCATCGCGAATCCTTTGAAACCGGGTGGGCGCAGCGCCTGTTACTGACGCAGCTGACCTTGTGGGAGCGAGCTTGCTCGCGATGGCGGTGGGTCAACCAACAAAGCTGTTGAATGTTAATGCGCCATCGCGAGCAAGCTCGCTCCCACAGGGCGAATCAGCGTTGCGCGGTTTTGCTGACCGCGGCGCTGTTGTCGTGGATCAATTGGGTGATCATTGCGTCGGCCTCGGCCAACTGACGATCGTAGACATTGGTGCTGAACGAGGCCTTTTGCGGCGGTTGTTGTGCCAGTACCGGGCCGCTCTGGTCGCGCAGGTTCACATTGACCAGCGTCGACAAACCAACCCGCAGCGGATGCTTGGCCAGTTCTTCGGCGTTGATGTGGATCCGCACCGGCACCCGTTGCACGATCTTGATCCAGTTACCGGTAGCGTTTTGCGCCGGGAGCAGGGCAAACGCGCTGCCGGTGCCGGCGCCAAGGCTGTCGATGGTGCCGCTGAATTTCACGTCGCTGCCGTACAGGTCGGCTTCGATGTCCACAGGTTGACCGATGCGCATGTCACGCAGTTGGGTTTCCTTGAAGTTGGCATCGATCCACAGCTGATCCAGTGGAATCACGGCCATCAGCGCAGTGCCCGGCTGAACCCGTTGACCCAATTGCACGGAGCGTTTGGCCACGTAACCGGTGACCGGCGCGATCAAGGTGCTGCGCGAGTTGTTGAGGTAGGCCTGACGCAGTTGCGCGGCGGCCGACATCACGTCCGGGTGCGACGAAACCACGGTGTCATCGACCAGCGCGCTGGTGGTTTTCAGCTGCTGTTTGGCGTTGGCCAGGGCGTTTTGCGCCGAGGTCAGGTCATCGCGAGCGTGGGACAGCTCTTCCTGGGAAATCGCACCGCCGGCGGCGAGGTTTTTCCGGCGATTGAAGTTGTCCTGCGCCTTCTGCACTTCGGCTTGTTGCGCGTTGACCTGAGCCTTCATGCCATCGACGTTACTGTACAAACCACGCACCTGGCGCACGGTGCGGGCCAGATTGGCCTGGGCACTTTGCAGGCCGACTTCGGCGTCGTTCGGGTCGAAGTTGATCAGCACCTGGCCTTCGTGGACGAGGTCGCCATCATCAGCGCCGATACTGACCACGGTGCCAGTCACCAGCGGGGTGATTTCCACGACGTTGCCGTTGACGTAGGCGTCGTCGGTGCTTTCATTCCAGCGCCCGTAGAGTTCGTGATAACCCCAGACGCCGACTCCGGCGAGGACAACCACGATGGCCAGAGCGACCAGCATGACTTTGCGTTTACGCGGATTGCCCGTGTCTTGAGCGTTATGCGGGGCTTGAGGTGTATCGACGGTGGCCATGACAAATACCTTGAATTAGTTGTGCTGCGTGGCTGGGATGGCGTTGGCTGCGGTCAGGGTTTCGCCCTGAAATCCGCCGCCCAGCGCTTGCATCAATTGGATCGACAAGTCGATCTGCTCGGCATTCAGGTTGGCCAGCTGACGCTGGGCCTGGAGCAATTGCTGCTCGATGCTGAGCACGTCCAGGTAGTTACCGATGCCGGAACCGTACCGCTGGACCACGGTGTTGTAAGAATCCTGGGCAATGTCGGTGGCGTGCTGCTGAGCACCGATTTGCCGGCCGATATCGCGTAACTGGTTGATCGTGTCGCTGACATCGCCGAGCGCTTTCACCAGGCTTTTGTTGTACTGCGCCACCGCGAGGTCGTAATCGGCATCGCGCGAATCGAGGTCGGCGCGCAGCCGGCCGCCGTCGAAAATCGGCACCGAAATGGTCGGCGCGACATTAAAGAAGCGACTGGCCGACCCGAACATGGCATCTCCTAACAACGATTCGGCACCGGCGGCGGCGCTGAGGTTCAAGTTGGGATAGAACTGAGTCTTACCGGCGGCAATGTTCTTGCTCGCTGCCTCGACCCGCCAGCGTGCAGCCACCAGGTCCGGGCGGCGACCCAGCAACTCGGCGGGCAATACCGACGGCAATGCCACGGCGCTGGCCTGGAGGATTTTTGGACGGGCGATTTCGTTGCCGCGATCCGGGCCTTTGCCGAGCAACACCGCCAGGGCGATTTTTGCGCTGTTCAGGCGTTTTTCAGCGTCGATCAGGCTGGCTTCGGAAGTGGCTTCCAGGCTTTCGGTTTGCTGGAACTGATACTGGCTGTCGATGCCCGAACTCAAGCGACGCTGGCCCAGATCGAGCATTTGCCGGGTGCGCTTGAGGTCCTCGTTGGCCAGGTCGTAAACGATGTGCGCCTGACCCAGATCGCTGTAGGCGCGGGCAACATCGGCGGACAAGGTCAACTGGGCGGCCTGCTGATCGACTTCGGCAGCGCGGGCTTCGCCCAACGCCGCTTCCCAGGCGTCACGCTGACCGCCCCAGAGGTCGAAGTTGTAATTGAAGCTGGCACCGATGTTACGCACGGTGGCGTAAGTACCGCCCTGCCCGCTCGGGTCCTGATCCCGGGAGAGTCGCGAACGGCTGACGCCAGCGCTCGCGTCGAGGGTCGGCATGCGGGCGGCGTCGGCGGCGTAAGCGGCAGCGCTGGCCTGGTGGGCACGGGCGTCGGCAATTTGCATGTCCGGGCTGTCGTGCAAAGCTTCGTGGATCAAACCGTCCAGCTGCGGATCACCGAGGCTTTTCCACCAATCGTTTTTTGGCCAGGCCGCTGGCGACAACGTGACGCCGTTCAACGATTGTCCGGCCTTCAGGTTTTTCGCATCGAGGCTGACGCCTTCGGTGGTCAGGCCGCTGTAGCTGGCGCAACCCGCCAGCGTCATGGCCAACAGCACCAGACTCAGGCTCGTGCGCAGGGTTTTACTGTTCATTTGTCACCTACCCGCAGCAGGGTGATCGAGTCACCGGCAGCCACCAGGATTTTCTTGAGGATGTGTTCCAGGGTCTTGAGTTCTTCAGGGGTGATGGCGCCGGCCAGTTCGTTCATCGCTTCTGCACCGATGTGCGGCAGGCGGTCGGCGAGCTTCTGGCCGTCTTCGGTCAGTACCAGTTGAACCTGGCGGCGATCCGCCTCGCTGCGTTGGCGGGCGAGGAAACCCTTCTGTTCCAGACGATCGAGCATGCGGGTCATCGAACCACTGTCCAGCGACAGATGACGGCACAGCTCGGCCGGCGTATCGACGCCGTATTGGCCAATGATGATCAGCACTTTGAACTGCGCGGCGGTGATGCCGTGGGGTTCCATATGGGTGTCGAGAATCCGGTCCTTGAGCAGCGCGGCGCGCCCGAGCAGGAGCCCGAGGTGGCAATTCTGGAAATCGTCCGGAGAGAAATGTTTCATCTGGCCACCAATTAGCTGCCTAGGCAGAGAATGTATGACGAGATGTTACTGCCTAGGCAGCCAATGTCAACGCAATAGTTAGGTTGCTTCGTATTTAGTTGACCAAAGGAGTCGGATATTGTGGCGCGCGCACGGACGCTATCGCGGGCAAGCCCGCTCCCACAGGATCGGTGTAATCCCCTGTGGGAGCGGGCTTGCCCGCGATGGCAGCGACTCGGTTTGAAAAAGTGACGGGGTCTTAGAAATCCCGCTTGTAGAAGATGTCCAGCGAACTGGCCACGCCGCTGGCGGCTTCGAGGTAGACCTTCTTGCTCAGCTTGTAGCGCAAGGCAATGGTGTTGGCCGGTTCAAACACGCCAACGCCATAACGCAAACTGAGCTTCTCGGAGATATTGCCGCTGGCAACCACGCTGGTGGTGCTGCCACTGCCCTGGGTATCGAGCTGGAAATCCTGAATCCCCAGGTCCTTGGCCAGCCCGCCAGTCACTCCCGAACTGCCCATCAAGCCCAACCCAAGCGCAGCTTGGGCAAGCATGTTGTTATCTTCGCCGTTGCTGCTCAGCGGACGACCCAGTACCAGATAGGACAAGGCCTGCTCCTGGCTCATGGCCGGCTCGGAGAAGATCTGCGTGGTCGGTTGTTCGGCGCTGCCGCTCAGGCGTATACCGGCAATCACGTCATCGGTCTGGCGAATCGCCTCGACGTCCAGGTAAGGCTGATCGAGCGGGCCGGCAAACAACAAGCGCGCCCGGCGCACGGTCAAGCGCTGACCGTAGGCGCGATAACGCCCGTCGTTGAGCCACAACTCGCCGCGTGTGTCCAGGTTGTCGCCAATGTGCACATGCCCCTGCACATTCGCGGTCAGGCCAAACCCGGCAAAGCTCAGTTTGTCTTCGCCGACCACCACATCGATGTCCATCTTCATGGCCAGGGGTGGTTTGCCCTCTTCGGTCTGCTGACCGACGATCACCACGTCATCGGACACCTTGACTGTGGAAGGCGGCAACTCACGAATGGTGATCTCGCCTCTGGGCACCAGTACTTTGCCGGCGATGGCCAACTCGTCACCTTTCATCGAGATCTTCAGGTCGGGCGCGACTTCCAGCTTGGCGTAAGGCTCGACGGTGACCGGTAATTGCGAGCCCTTGAGCGCCAGGTCGACCATGAGTGCCTGCCCCCAGTCGATGTTGCCGCTGAGAGTACCCTGCCCGGTCTTGCCGCTTTTCCAGTCGCCGTCCAATTGCACGGTTTCACCGGCAATTACCGCGCGCAGTTGCAAGGCTTGCAGCGCCATCGGCAACTCGGCCCCGGAGACTTCACCGTCGCTGAGCAGCAGGCTGCCGTTGACCTGCGGCGCCAACAGGCCACCGGAAATCGTGCCACTGCCATTCAAACGCCCGGTCAGCTTTTCGACCATCGGCACGAATGGCCGCGCCACCGACAGGTCCAGCCCACTGAGGCGGAACGAGCCGCTCACAGGTTTGCTCTTGGGCAGCGGATTGATCTGCGCCTGGACCATCAGCTCGCCGAGCTTGCCGCCGACGAAGTTGAGGTCAGTGTCGATGCGTTTGGGCGTGAGTTTGCTGGTGACTTTCAGCGTCTGGTACGGGAAGTCCAGCCACTGGTCCTTTTCCTTCATGCGCAACGTACCGCCGCTGGCGTCGATGCTGATCTGGCCGTTCGGACCGCTGGCCGGCAAGTCCAGTTGCAGGTCGGCGTTGAGACTGCCCTTCCAGGCGAAATCTTTCGGCAACCACTGCGCCAGGCTGTCGATCGGGAACTGCTTGAGGTGATAACGCAACTTCGGCTCAGGCATCAGGCGCGAATCCTCACCACACAGACTGGCCGGGCCGGACGCCCAGCAATGTGCCCCGAAGGTGATTTTGCCGTCCGCCAGTCGTTCTAGTTTCGCCGGGGATTGCAGCTTCCAGTCTTGCCCTCCGGCCTGGATATCGCCGCTGGCCAAGCGCCCGCGCCAGTTGCCCTGATTCAGATTGCCATCGAGGCCGAGCGCCAATTTGAGCTTCGGCCCTTGCAGGTCGAGCGTCAGTTTCTGGTTTTTGATGTCGCCCTGACCGCTGGCGGTCAGCGTTCCCAGCGACGTATCACCGGCCTGGATGCCGCTGCCCTTGAGCTCGATTTTCGCCCGTTGCGCACTGTCGAGGGTCGCGTCCAGGTTCAGGCTTTGCAGGCGATTGTCCTGGAACGCCAGTTGCGAACCTTGCAGCCCTAGCTTGCCTTGCGGCGCCTTCAGCGTACCGGCGACATCGATGCGCCCGTTCAGTTGCCCACGAAGTTGCGGCCAGAGTTGCGCCAGACGCGGCAGGTTGATGTCGATCTGCCCGGCGAGTTTCTGCTGCAGGCTGCCTTTGCCATTGATGCTGTTGTCGCCCAGACGAACGTGCAGCGCATTGAGGTTCCATTGCTCGCCGCCACCGTCAGCCTTGGCCTGAATCACCGCCGGCTGGCCACGCAGTTTGCCTTTCAGATCGAGGTCGGCGGTCAGGCTGAGCTGTTCATTTTTCATCTCGCCTTTGCTGCGCAAGGGCCCAGCGAGGGTGCCCGGCAGTTCCGCCACCCAATACGCCGGGTTGATCGCCGAGAGGTCGAGCGCCGTATCCCAGGCAATGCCGTCGGCGAATTGCAGGTTCAGATGCCCTTCGGCCTTGCCCTGCCCCGCCTGGAGCTCAATCTGTTGCAGGTAGATTCTCGTCAGGTCGCCGCTGAACGGGCTGTTCAGGGTGAAAGCGCCGGCCGGCCCATCCAGTGCAGCGTTGAAGCTGCCAAGGTATTTTCCGTCGGTATAGGAGATATCGCCATTGAAGCGGTGCAACGCGACCTCCGGTTCGTCGATCAGCGGATAGAGGCGGTGCCACGGGAAATCCTGCCAGTCGATCTTCGCATCGGCGCTCAGGCCTTTGCTCCAGTCCAACTGCCCGGTGAGTTTGAGGGATTGCTTGTCGTTGGCCGTCAGATCCAACCCGGCAATCTGCGCGCCCTTGGCGTCGACCTTGCCTTGCAGCAGTAACGCGACCGGGCCTTGCTCGGCGGGCAAAGAGGCTTTGCAGGACAATTGGTAACCGTTTTTCAGGTCGCCGTCGCCGGTCAGCTCCAGTTGATTGAGTTGCAGCGTGTCCGGCAGGTCGGCACTGGCCTTGAAGCCATCGGCGGTGATCCGCACCTTGGCCGGCAGGTTTTCCACCAAGGGTTGCAGTTCACCGGTCAGTTGCCCGTTCAAGTAACCGCTGCTGTCGGCTTTCAAGTTCAGGGTTTTCAGCAGATCGCCGTCAACCTTCAACGCCAGTGTCCAAGGCCCCGGGGTCGCCAGGGTCAGATTGCCTTCAGCCTTGAGTGGCCAATTACCGCTGGGCTGCAACAGGCCGGAGAGGTTCAGGCTCAGGTCATCGCGTTGCAACTTCACCGAGTCGATCTGCAAGCCTTGCACCGTCCAGTGCGCCGCCAATTGCAGGCCTTTGAGCGCTTCGCTGCCATTGAACAGCAGGCTGCCGACCTGGACGTCACCCAGCTCGATCGCCACGGGCAACTTCAATTCCGGAAGGCTGAGCGGCCCGCTGCTTTGCTCTTCAGCGCCCGGGGGAAATTGCAGGCTGACCTGGTCAGCCTTCACTTGCTCAAGGCACAGGGTCATGCGCGTCAGGCACAACGGTGACCAGGCGAAAATCACCTTGCTCAGTTCAACCCGGCGGGTGTCTTGCTGCCACAGCACATGATCGGCGCTCCACTGTCCGCCCAAACGGCCCTGGAAATTCTCGACGGTCAGACCCGGTACAAACCCTAAAGCCCAGCGGCTGCCCGTGGCTGTACCCAGCACCGACACCACGCTCAGCAGCACCAGCATCAGCAGCGCCAGAATCGCCAGCAGCGTTATTTTCAAACCACGATTCAAAGCTCAGGCCCCATGGAAAAGTGCAGTCGAATGCCGCCGTCGTCGTCCAGCGCATGGGCCAGGTCAAGACGAATCGGCCCTACCGGCGAGACCCAGCGCACGCCGATACCCACACCGGTCTTGAGGTTCGGCAATTCGAGTGTATTGAAGGCGTTGCCCTGATCAACGAAGGTCGCGACCCGCCATTTTTCGGCGACGGAATATTGGTATTCGGCGCTGGCTGCGACCATGTAGCGGCCGCCGATGCGGTCGCCCTCGGAGTTTTCCGGGGACAGGCTTTGATAGTCGTAACCGCGCACGCTCTGATCACCACCGGCGAAAAACCGCAGCGACGGCGGGACTGAGCTGAAGCCATTGGTGGCGCTGCCGCCCACCTGCACCCGGCCAAGAAAGCGGTGTTTGTCAAAGACCGTGGTCAAGCCTTTCACCAACGCGGTGCCGTATAGCAAGTTGCTGTCTGAACCCAGGCCTTCTTTCGCCACTTTGGACTCGAATTGCAGGCGATAGCCGTTGTGCGGGTCGATGCGGTTGTCACTTTTCAGGTAGGAATAGCTGACGCCGGGCATCAGCAACGTACTCAAACCCGCGTCGTCACCCAGTGAGTAATCCTCACGCTGCCATTTCAACGACACCACGCGCTGCCAGCCACTGGGTAACTTGCTGTGCCATTCCGGGCCGAGGGTCAGCAGCTTGCTGTGGGTGTCGGTGCCGGCGATGTCTTCGTTCTGGTAACCACCGGCAAAACGCAGTTTGTCGGTCAGTGGCAGGTCCAGCGGGATGTCGTAGAACAGCCCGACGTTTTGCCGGGGCGCCGATAGCTCGGCTTCCCAGCCATAACTATGCCCCTGCGGATTGACCCAGTGCCGGGTCCAGTTGGCCTTGATCCGGGGACCGACGTCCGTGGAATAACCCAGGCCCAGGCCCATGGTTCGCGGCTTGCGCGTTTCGAGTTTGACGTCCACCGGGATCACGTCATCTTTGGATGCCGTGGGTGCTGCATCGACGCGCACACCTTCGAAATAGCCACTCGATTGCAACGCCTGATTGAGCTCGGCGATGAGCTCAGAGTCATAAGGCGCGCCGGCCTTGAACGGCACCATGCGTTGCAGCAGGTCTTCATCGAAAGGCGTGTCGCCTTCGAAACTGACCTTGCCCAGCGCATAACGCGGGCCGCTGTTGTAGATCAGTTCGATATCGGCCACGCCGGCGCGCGGGTCCACCGACAACTTCTGGCTGGTGAAGTGACCACTGAAAAAGCCGAAGCGCGAGGCTTGATTCTGGATCAGGCGCTTGGCGTCTTCGTAATGACCATGATTGAGCACCGCGCCAGTTTTCAGCGACGCGCCTTGGGGCACACGAAAGGATTTGAGGTCTGCCGCCGGGCCGTCGACGCGAATCGTGACATTGCGCAGGTGTACCGGCTCGCCGGGGTCGATGTTGAGCACCAGGCGCGGCGTCTTGCCACCCTTCACATTACTGTCGATCTGCGGCTGGTAATAACCCAAGGCCTGGGCGGCCTTGCGCGCCTGCTGCTCGGCGCCACGACTGAAGCGCAGCAGCGCTTCTTCGTCACGATCGCCAAGGTTGCCGATATAGCCCTCTACATTGGCTTTCAGCTCATCATTGGACGGTTTGATCCGCACATCCAATTCACTTTGGGCCAGTGCCGCACTGCTGGTTAACAGCATCAGTACGCCACTGGTAAATCTTCCTGGAAACTTCATAGGCACGGATGCTATCACGAGCTTGGGAGCGTGATAGAGCGTGGGGGAGGCGTTAAAGTTCTACCGTTTATGCCGTCGCGGTGTGCAAAACCTGCGGATTGGCATGGAAAAAAACGTGCTCGCGGATGGGTCCTACAGCGACCTCGCCGATTTCCTCGTAACCCTGACGTTTATAGAACTCCAGGTAGCGAGGATTCCCGGTGTCGAGGATCACACCCTCGGAGGTTTCATCGACGGCGCACCAGTTATGCACCGCTTGCAGCAGTTGCTCGCCAAAATGTTTGCCCTGAAATTGCGGGTGAATGCCCAGCAGCGGCAACACATGGACCGAGTCCGTGGGCAGACAGGCCGCGACGGCGGCGTGGTAGTCGAGGTAGCGGCGGGTGCAACGAAACCCGGCACTGAGCACCATGCGTAAACGCCAGGCCCAACTTTCGGTGATGCCCAGGCGTCGTTGCGGCGGCGCGATCAGCGCAATACCGATCAAACGGTCGTTGACCAGCAGGCCAATGGCCGGCAACTCCTGGACAAAGTGCTGCTTGACCAGCTCACGCACGGTCGCCCGCACGCGATGTTCATAACCGGGGCGTTCGGCCTCGAACAGGTAACCGAAGGTCGGTTCGTGGCGGTAAGCGTGGTAAAGCAGGGAGCGCGCTTCGTGGGCATAGCCGCTGTCGAGCATGTGGATATCGGCAAGGGCGGTAGAGGTTTCAGGCATAACGGTTAATCTCCCCGGTACAGCTCAAATGGCTGTGCTCTTCTTGGTACGAGCCTATCGGTGCTGACACAGTTCCCTACTGATCGATATCAGTGTTGACTGTGATGACGCCATCGTCGGAACGCCGCCCGGAACAAGCTCGGCTCCCACAAAGGTATAGACCAGACTCGGACTGTAGGAGTGAGCCTGCTCGCGATGAGGCCCGCATTGGCGATGAAAGACCTACCTCCGGACACGAATCCCCTCACCCCACGCTGGCCCGATTCCTACATGTCAGCTAGCATCGCCCTTTTGCCAGGACTGCCGACCATGAAGATCGTCTCCTTCAACATCAACGGGCTGCGTGCTCGCCCACATCAGCTGGCGGCGCTGATTGAAAAACATCAGCCAGACGTCATCGGCCTGCAGGAAACCAAGGTTCACGACGACCAGTTCCCCCTGGCCGAGGTTCAGGCGCTGGGCTATCACGTGTACTTCCATGGGCAGAAAGGCCATTACGGCGTCGCCCTGCTCTCGCGCAAAGAACCGCTGGCACTGCACAAAGGGTTCGCCACCGATGAAGAAGACGCTCAGCGCCGCTTCATCTGGGGCACATTCGCCGACGCCAACGGCGTGCCGGTGACGATCATGAACGGCTATTTCCCACAGGGCGAAAGCCGCGATCACCCAACCAAGTTCCCGGCCAAGGAACGTTTCTACAGCGACCTGCAACAATTGCTGGAAAGCCAGTTCAGCAACGATCAGCCGCTGGTGGTGATGGGTGACGTCAATATTTCCCCGGAAGACTGCGACATCGGCATCGGCCCGGACAACATGAAACGCTGGCTGAAAACCGGCAAATGCAGTTTCTTGCCGGAAGAGCGCGAATGGATGGCACGTCTGAAAAACTGGGGCCTGGTGGACAGTTTCCGTCACCTCAACCCGGACGTGGCCGATCGTTTCAGTTGGTTCGACTACCGCAGTCGTGGCTTTGAAGACGAGCCCAAGCGCGGGCTGCGGATTGACTTGATCATGGCCTCCCATGGCTTGTTGCCACGGATCAAGGACGCCGGCGTGGATTACGACCTGCGCGGGATGGAAAAACCCTCCGATCATGCGCCGATCTGGCTTGAGTTGAGCTGATCCCAGGCTTTACACAAATCAAAATGTGGGAGCGAGCTTGCTCGCGATTGGGGACTTTCAGCCAACATAGATGTTGGAAGTGCCACCGTCATCGCGAGCAAGCTCGCTCCCACATAAGTTAACTGTCATCTTTCGGAAACCTTGCTGACTTATTGTCCCCGCACTTTCTTTGTTTTTTAAGGTGCGGGCATGACGCTGCGCGTTTTGTTTGTGTTGATGCTGTGCGCCGGCCTGCCATTGACGGCATCGGCCGGTGATTTACCGACAACCGCCAATGGCCCGGTGCTGCGCATCCAGGGTTCCAACACCATCGGTGCGGCCTTGGGTCCGGCGCTGGTCGAAGGCATGCTGCGCGAACAGGGCCTGCTCAAGGTTCACAGCGAAGCACCGGACAAAGCCAACGAACTGCAAGTTGTCGGCGAAACGGCCCAAGGCCATCGCGTCGTGGTGGAGGTCGCGGCCCACGGTTCCAGCACCGGTTTCACCGCGCTGAAAAACAGGTCCGCCGACCTCGCCGCGTCTTCGCGCCCGATCAAGGACAGCGAACGGGTCGACCTCGAACCCTTGGGCGACTTCAAAAGCCCCGACGCCGAACAAGTCATCGCGATCGATGGGCTGGCCATCATCCTGCACCCGCAAAACCCGCTGAACCAACTCGATACCGAACAACTGGCGCGAATTTTCAGTGGCGAAGTCAAAACCTGGGAAGAACTCGGCGGCAGCGGCGGCGCCATTCATTTGTATGCGCGGGATGACCAATCGGGCACCTACGACACCTTCAAGGAATTAGTCCTCAGCCGTCGTGGGAAAACGCTCAACAGCGCTGCGAAACGCTTCGAATCCAGTGAGCAATTGTCCGACGCGGTCAGTCTGGACCCGCAAGGCATCGGTTTCATCGGCCTGCCGTATGTGCGCCAGGCCAAAGCCGTGGCCATCGTCGACGGCCAATCCCAGGCGATGCTGCCACTCAATAGCCTGATCGCCACGGAAGACTATCCGCTGTCGCGCCGGCTGTTCTTTTACCTGCCGCCCCACGCCCAAAACCCTTGGGCCGAGGCCTTGGCGACGTTCGCTCAAAGCAATAAAGGCCAGGCGATTGTCGCGGCCAACGGTTTTATCGCCCAGACCGTCCAGGCCATCACGGTGACGCCGAACGCGCTGATGCCCGAGGCTTACCAGGCGCTCAGTCGCCATGCTCAGCGACTGTCGGTGAATTTCCGCTTTGAAGAAGGCAGTGCCACGCTGGACAACAAGGCCCAGCAAGACCTGTCACGGGTGCTCGACTATATAAAGCAGCACGGCAAGACCAACCGCGAGGTCACGCTGGTAGGGTTTGGTGACGCCAAGAGTGACCCGGCGCGTGCCGATCTGCTGTCGAAGCTGCGGGCGATGGCCGTGCGGCGGGAATTGGTAAAAGCGGTGTGGTGTTTCGCGAGATCCGCGGTTTTGGCGCCGAAATGCCGGTGGCGACCAATAGCGGCGATGAGGGGCGGATCAAGAATCGGCGGGTTGAGGTTTGGGTGTATTGAACCTGATGTTGCTGTGTTGAATTGGCTGACGCGGCGGGCAAGCCCGGCTCCCACAGGATCACGCTGTACCTGTGGGAGCTGGGCTTGCCCGCGATGGCGTTCCGACGATGACGCGGTCTAACTTACTGCCCGCTACGCATCATCTCTTTAGGCACGTACTTGCCGATCTCGAACTTGCCAATGGCTGCGCGGTGTACTTCGTCCGGGCCGTCGGCCAGGCGCAGGGTGCGCTGCATCGCATACATGTAGGCCAGCGGGAAATCGTTGGACACCCCGGCCCCGCCATGGATCTGGATCGCCCGGTCGATGACCCGCAATGCCACGTTTGGCGCAACCACCTTGATCTGCGCGATTTCGCTCTTCGCCACCTTGTTGCCCACGGTGTCCATCATGTACGCCGCTTTTAATGTCAGCAGGCGTGCCATGTCGATTTCCATCCGCGAGTCGGCAATCTTGTCGATATTGCCACCCAGGCGTGCCAACGGCTTACCGAACGCAGTACGGCTAACCGAGCGTTTGCACATCAATTCCAGCGCCCGTTCAGCCATGCCGATCGAACGCATGCAGTGGTGAATCCGGCCTGGGCCAAGGCGGCCCTGAGCGATTTCGAAGCCGCGCCCTTCGCCCAACAGGACGTTTTCGTACGGCACGCGGACGTTTTCGAACAGCACTTCGGCGTGGCCGTGAGGCGCGTCGTCATAACCGAACACAGGCAGCGGACGCACGATCTTCACGCCCGGGGCATCCACCGGCACCAGAATCATCGAGTGCTGCGCGTGGCGCGGTGCATCCGGGTTACTCAGGCCCATGAAAATCAGAATTTTGCAGCGTGGATCGCAGGCACCTGAGGTCCACCATTTTTTGCCGTTGATGACCCACTCGTCACCATCACGCACAGCGCGGGCGGCCATGTTGGTGGCGTCGGAGGACGCGACATCCGGCTCAGTCATGGCGAACGCCGAGCGGATCTCGCCGCGCAGCAGTGGTTCGAGCCAGCGTTGTTTCTGTTCTTCGTTGGCGTAACGCACCAACACTTCCATGTTGCCGGTGTCGGGTGCCGAGCAGTTGAACGGTTCTGGCCCCAGCAACGAGCGGCCCATGATTTCAGCCAATGGCGCGTATTCGAGGTTGGTCAGGCCGGCACCGAGTTCGGACTCAGGCAGAAACAAATTCCACAGACCTTCAGCCTTGGCCTTGAGTTTAAGTTCTTCCATGATCGCGGTCGGCTGCCAGCGATCACCTTCGGCAACCTGGCGCTCGAACACGGCTTCGGCGGGATAAACGTAAGTGTCCATGAACGCGGTCACGCGCTCACGCAGTTCTTGCACCTTGGGCGAATAAGCGAAATCCATGAGCAATTACCTTCTTGGGCAGAGGTTGTTTAGGTCATGCGATTGATGCTAGAACAGCGCTGATAATTTACCTAGCCTATTCTCGGCGTGTATTAACATTCATCACCGATATATGATCGGGTGATCGCCAAGGCCTCCGGCCACAACGAAATGCCCCAAACAATAAGAGTGCAGCGCAATGAATCTGAGCAAGGTCGACCTCAACCTTTTCATCGTCTTCGACGCGATCTACACCGAAGCCAACCTGACCCGTGCCGGGCAGATTGTCGGCATTACTCAGCCAGCGGTCTCGAACGCTCTGGCTCGCCTGCGCGAGACCTTCAACGATCCGTTGTTTGTACGCACCGCCCAAGGCATGGTGCCGACGCCGATGGCGCAGAACATCATCGGGCCGGTGCGTAACGCCCTCTCTCTACTGCGCGTATCGGTGCAGGAAAGCCGCATATTCAACCCGCTGCAGGCGGTCAAGACCTACCGCATCAGCATGACCGACCTCACTGAAGCGGTGATCCTGCCGCCGCTGTTCCAGCGCCTGCGCCGTCTGGCCCCGACAGTGATCATCGAAAGCTTCCTGTCCAAGCGCCGCGAGACCACCAAGGAACTGGCGGCCGGGCGTCTCGACTTCGCGGTGGATGCGCCGCTCAACACCGACCCGCAGGTGCGTCACGTCAAGTTGATGGAAGACCGCTACGTGTGCGCCATGCGCAAGGGGCATCCGCTGGCGGGTAAAGAGAAATTCACCCTGGATGATTACCTGTCGCTGACCCACATCCACATTTCCAGCCGCCGCAGCGGTCTGGGCCATGTCGACCTGGCTCTGGGGAAGATGGGCATCCAGCGCAAGATCGCGCTTCGGTCCCAGCACTATTTGATGGCCTCGCAAGTGTTACAGCAGACCGACATGGTCATGACCGTGCCGGAGCGCTTCGCCCGTCGCAATGACTTGCACGCCTTCAGCCTGCCGGTCAACGACGTGCCACCGGTGGAAACGCACCTCTACTGGCATGAAAGCACCGACCAGGACCCGGCCAACCGCTGGATGCGCGAGCAGATGATCGAGTTGTGCCAGCAGGTGACGGCGCATGAGAAGAAGCTCGAAAAAGTGTAGGACTGTAGACCGAGGCGCCCCCTTCGCGAGCAAGCCCGCTCCCACACTAGATCTCCAGTGAACGTAGCATTTTCGTTCGACGCAGATCCAATGTGGGAGCGGGCTTGCTCGCGAAGAGGCCAGCAAGAACACTGATGGCCCCTGCCCCTTGACGTAAACGTCAACCTGCCATTAGCTTAGCGCCATGACCTTTTTCGAGCCCCTCCATGAGCAGCCAGACCTATAGCATTTCCGACCTCGCCCGCGAGCTCGACATCACCACGCGGGCCATCCGCTTTTATGAAGAGCAAGGCCTGCTCAGCCCCGAACGTCGCGGTCAGGAACGCATCTATTCACCCCGCGACAAGGTCAGTCTGAAGCTTATCCTTCGGGGTAAGCGCATCGGCTTCTCCCTGGCTGAATGCCGCGAGCTGATCGAGCTGTATGACCCCACCGGCGGCAATCAGAAACAGCTGCAAACCATGCTGACCAAAATCGCCGAACGCCGCGAACAGCTGGAGCAGCAAATGCTCGACATCGAACAGATGAAGCTGGAACTGGATACCGCGCAGGAGCGTTGCGTCCAGGCGCTGGAGCAAACGATCAAGAGCCAACAGGTCGTGTAGGAGCTGAGCTTGCTCGCGAAAGCGTCAGGTCAGTCGACATCGATGTTGAAGGCCATACCGCTATCGCGAGCAAGCTTGGCTCCTACAGGGTTCTGTGAACATTCAGACAATTACAACAGGTCCAACGCCATGTCCCTTCCTACCCACGTACGCATTGTCGAAGTCGGCCCACGCGACGGTCTGCAAAACGAAGCCCAGCCCATCAGCGTTGCCGACAAGGTGCAACTGGTCGACGCGCTGACCGCCGCAGGCCTTGGCTATATAGAAGTCGGCAGTTTCGTTTCGCCAAAGTGGGTGCCGCAAATGGCCGGTTCCGCCGAGGTCTTCGCGCAGATCCAGCGCAAGCCGGGCGTCACCTACGGCGCACTCGCCCCCAACCTGCGCGGGTTTGAAGACGCAATGGCGGCGGGTGTAAAGGAGGTGGCCGTGTTCGCCGCCGCCTCCGAGGCGTTTTCCCAACGCAACATCAACTGCTCGATCAGCGAAAGCCTGGAGCGTTTCGTGCCCATCATGGAGGCGGCCAAACAACACGGCGTGAGCGTGCGCGGTTACGTGTCCTGCGTGCTGGGCTGCCCTTACGAAGGTAACGTCGCCCCCGAGCAAGTCGCCCTGGTTGCGCGCGAGCTCTATGCGATGGGCTGTTATGAAGTGTCATTGGGCGACACGATCGGCACGGGCACCGCTGGCGCCACCCGCAAGCTGTTCGAAGTGGTCTCGGCCAGCGTGCCCCGCGAAAAACTCGCCGGGCACTTCCACGACACCTACGGCCAGGCCATGGCCAACATCTACGCCAGCCTGCTGGAAGGTATCTCGGTGTTCGACAGTTCCATCGCCGGCCTCGGCGGCTGCCCGTACGCCAAGGGCGCCAGCGGTAACGTTGCCACTGAAGATGTGGTTTACCTGCTCAACGGCCTGGGAATCGAGACGGGTATCAATCTGGATGCATTGATTCTGGCCGGTCAGCAGATTTGCACGGTGTTGGGGCGTGTGACCGGTTCGCGCGTGGCCAAGGCTCGCAGCGCACAGTGAGTGTGTCTGGGTGTTACCGCGCGGTCTCAATGGTGGGCGCAAGCGAGTAACACGGAAACAGATTCTAGGGTTTTACCTGAGGCGCAAAACCTTACAAAATCACAAAGCTTTGATTTTAAAGGGTTTTTAAAAGTTGGCACGGCTTCTGCTATCTCTACTGCATAACAAGAACAAAAAAAGCAGCAAACCTAATAAAAATAAGACGTAACGACTCTGACATAACAAAAACAACACGGCAGAGACGCAGCTAACAGATTTTTTTGGAGAAGGTGTGCTTTTCAGGGTGCTTTTCGGAGTCACCCGCAACCGGGCAGAGAACAATAAAACTACCCTCAGGTAGCTCCCGAACTGGTTGGATCGCTTAGCGAAAAAGTAGATCAGCGCTCAAAAAAATACGTTTGCTCTTGATCCCGGATGGGGATCGACAAAAACAGCGGTAAAGGGTCACGGTCACTAAAAACAAAAACAGACTGCCCCTCAATAATAAAAAAAGAGCACGCGCAACGACAAAATTAAAGGGGAGCTTCGGCTCCCCTTTGTGCTTTCTGGCATTCAGGTTTTCACTATCCCCTGTGGGAGCGAGCTTGCTCGCGATAGCGGTGGGTCAGTCGACATCTTTGCTGGATGTGCTACCGCTATCGCGAGCAAGCTCGCTCCCACAGGGGTTCCCTTCAGTCTTGGTTACCGCGCAGTTCTTCGATACTGATCTCACGCATACGGAATTTCTGGATCTTGCCAGTCACCGTCATCGGAAACTCCTCGACGAACTTGAAGTAACGCGGCGTCTTGAAGTGCGCGATGCGATCCTTGCACCAGGCTTGCAGCTCTTGCTCGGTAGCGCTGTGGCCAGGGTGGAATTTGATCCAGGCGACAATCTCTTCGCCATAACGCGAGCACGGGATGCCGATCACCTGCACGTCAGCCACCGCCGGGTGGGTGAAGAAGAACTCTTCCAACTCCCGCGGGTAAACATTTTCACCGCCACGGATGATCATGTCCTTGTTGCGTCCGGCAATGCACACGTAGCCCTCGTCATTCATGCTCGCCAGGTCGCCGGTATGCATCCAGCCGGCCTGATCGATGGCTTCCGCCGTGCCTTGCGGGTTGTTCCAATAGCCGAGCATCACGCTGTAACCACGGGTGCACAGTTCGCCAATGGTGCCGCGCGGCACGAGGTTGCCGGCCTCGTCGATGATTTTGCTTTCCAGTTGCGGCTGGGTGCGACCGACCGTGGTTACGCGCAACTCCAGTTCGTCTGACGGACCGGTCTGCAACGACACCGGGCTTGTTTCCGTCATGCCATAGGCAATCTGCACTTCGTTCATGTGCATTTCGTTGATGACCCGGCGCATCACCTCGATCGGGCACGTTGCACCGGCCATGATCCCGGTGCGCAGGCTCGACAGGTCGAATTCGGCCCGGCTGGGCTGATCGAGCATGGCGATGAACATGGTCGGTACGCCATACAACGCTGTGGCTTTTTCTTCAGCGACAGTGGTCAGGGTCAGCAGCGGATCGAAGGCATCACTCGGGTAAATCATGGTGCTGCCATGAGTGACGCAGCCGAGATTGCCCATGACCATGCCGAAGCAGTGATACAGCGGCACCGGGATCACCAGGCGATCATTGGCGGTCAGGCCCAGGCTTTCGCCGACCATGTAACCGTTGTTGAGAATATTGTAGTGACTGAGGGTCGCGCCTTTCGGGAACCCGGTGGTGCCGGAGGTGTACTGGATGTTCACCGGCTGATCGAAATGCAGGCTGTCCTGGCGTTCTTGCAACTGCTCAGTCGAAACGCTAGCGGCCAGATCGGCCAATTGTGACCACGGCAGGAAACCTGAAGGCGGCTGCACATCCAGACTGATGACACCGCGCAGGTCGGGCAGGCGTTCACTGTGCAACTTTCCGATGGATTGCTCGGCCAGTTCGGGAACGAGGCCTTGCAGCATCCCGTGATAGTTGGAGGTTTTGAACGCGCCGGCGCAGACCAGCCATTGGCAACCCGACTGCTTGAGCACATATTCGAGTTCGGAGCTGCGATAGGCCGGGTTGATGTTGACCAGAATCACGCCGATTTTCGCCGTGGCGAACTGGGTGATACACCACTGGGCGCAGTTCGGTGCCCAAATGCCGAGACGGTCACCCGCTTGCAGGCCCAGCGCCAGAAGCGCTCTGGCGTGCAGGTCTACGACGTCGGCCAGTTGCTGCCAGGTGTATCGCAACTGCTGATGGCGCACGACCAGCGCCTCCCCGGTCGGGTACTGCGCAACGGTGTTATCAAATGCCTGGCCGATGGTCATCGCCAGCAAGGCTTTGTTTTGGGAACCTCGGGTATAGCTGCGCTGCGGGCTTGCACTGGGTTGATCCATGACGACCCCTATTGTCTTTATTAGTGGGTTGTTGGACCGAGGCATATGAGTAGCCCCGATCGTTCAGAACTGCCTCTACTCTCGCTCAAGTTGACGTTAACGTAAAGGGTGATTGACAGCCATTCGTCACAGGCTTACGTTAACGTAAAGGTGAGAGCCGAATCACTGCCCTCCCCACCCTACAAAAAAGCCAAAAGGTGACCCATGAGCTACCCATCCCTGAATTTTGCCCTCGGTGAAACCATCGACATGTTGCGCGATCAGGTTCAGTCCTTCGTCGCCAAAGAGATCGCACCGCGCGCCGCTCAGATCGACATCGACAACCTGTTCCCCGCTGACCTGTGGCGCAAATTCGGCGACATGGGCCTGCTCGGCGTCACCGTGCCAGAGGAGTACGGCGGTGCTGGCCTGGGTTACCTGGCCCATGTGGTGATCATGGAAGAAATCAGCCGCGGCTCGGCGTCGGTTGCCTTGTCCTACGGCGCCCACTCCAACCTCTGCGTCAACCAGATCAACCGCAACGGCAACCACGAACAGAAATCCAAATACCTGTCGAAGCTGATCAGCGGCGAGCACATCGGCGCCCTGGCCATGAGTGAGCCGAATGCCGGTTCCGACGTGGTCTCGATGAAACTGCGCGCTGACAAACGTGGCGACAAGTACGTGCTCAATGGCAGCAAGACCTGGATCACCAACGGTCCGGACGCCAACACCTACGTGATCTACGCCAAGACCGACCTGGAAAAAGGCCCGCACGGCATCACCGCGTTCATCGTCGAGCGCGACTGGAAAGGCTTCAGCCGCAGCAACAAGTTCGACAAGCTCGGCATGCGCGGCTCGAACACCTGCGAACTGTTTTTCGATGACGTCGAAGTGCCGGAAGAAAACATCCTCGGCGTGCTCAACGGCGGCGTGAAAGTATTGATGAGCGGCCTCGACTACGAGCGCGTCGTCCTTTCAGGTGGCCCGACCGGCATCATGCAGGCCTGCATGGACTTGATCGTTCCCTACATCCACGACCGCAAGCAGTTCGGCCAAAGCATCGGCGAATTCCAGTTGATCCAGGGCAAAGTCGCCGACATGTACACCCAGCTCAACGCCAGCCGCGCCTACCTGTACGCCGTGGCCCAGGCTTGCGAACGTGGCGAAACCACGCGCAAGGACGCTGCCGGCGTGATCCTCTACAGCGCCGAACGCGCCACGCAAATGGCCCTCGACGCGATCCAGATTCTGGGGGGCAACGGTTACATCAATGAATTCCCGGCGGGTCGTCTGCTGCGTGACGCCAAGCTGTACGAAATCGGCGCCGGTACCAGCGAGATCCGTCGCATGCTTATCGGTCGCGAACTGTTCAACGAAACCCGCTAAACGGAGCTGTCCATGGCTATCCTGCATACCCAGCTCAACCCCCGTTCGGCGGAGTTCGCGGCCAACAGCGCGGCGATGCTCAAACAGGTCGACGCCCTGCACACCCTGCTCGCCCAAGTGCAGCAAGGTGGTGGCCCGAAGGCACAAGAACGCCACACCTCGCGGGGCAAATTGCTGCCCCGCGAGCGGATCAACCGCTTGCTCGATCCGGGTTCGCCGTTTCTTGAGATCAGTCAACTGGCGGCCTACGAGGTCTACGGTGAAGACGTTCCAGCCGCTGGCGTAATCGCCGGGATCGGCCGCGTGGAAGGCGTCGAGTGCATGATCGTCGCCAACGACGCCACGGTCAAAGGCGGCTCGTACTACCCGCTAACGGTGAAAAAACACCTGCGCGCCCAGACCATCGCCCAGCAGAATCGCCTGCCGTGCATCTATCTGGTGGACTCTGGCGGCGCCAATTTGCCGCGCCAGGATGAAGTGTTCCCGGATCGCGAGCACTTCGGACGAATCTTCTTCAACCAAGCCAACATGAGCGCCATGGGCATTCCGCAAATTGCGGTGGTCATGGGCTCCTGCACCGCCGGTGGCGCGTATGTGCCAGCGATGGCTGACGAAGCGATCATGGTTCGTCAGCAGGCGACGATTTTCCTCGCCGGCCCACCGCTGGTGAAAGCCGCGACCGGTGAAGTGGTCAGCGCCGAAGACCTTGGCGGGGCCGATGTGCATTGCAAGATTTCCGGGGTGGCCGACCACTACGCCGAGAGCGATGAACACGCCCTGGCCATTGCCCGACGCAGTGTCGCCAACCTCAACTGGCGCAAACTCGGCGAGCTGCAACAACGTGCGCCGATTGCTCCGCTGTACCGCAACGACGAGCTGTACGGCGTGGTGTCGGCGGACGCCAAGCAACCGTTCGATGTACGCGAAGTCATTGCGCGCCTGGTCGACGGTTCGGTGTTTGACGAATTCAAGGCACTGTTCGGGACCACACTGGTCTGCGGCTTTGCCCACTTGCACGGTTACCCGATCGCGATCCTCGCCAACAACGGCATCCTGTTCGCCGAAGCCGCGCAGAAAGGCGCGCACTTCATCGAACTGGCCTGTCAGCGCGGCATTCCGTTGCTGTTCCTGCAAAACATTACCGGGTTCATGGTCGGCCAGAAATACGAGGCTGGTGGCATCGCCAAGCATGGCGCGAAACTGGTGACCGCTGTGGCGTGCGCCAAAGTGCCGAAATTTACCGTGATCATTGGCGGCAGTTTTGGTGCCGGCAACTACGGCATGTGCGGGCGAGCCTACGACCCGCGCTTCCTGTGGATGTGGCCGAACGCTCGCATCGGCGTGATGGGCGCCGAGCAAGCCGCCGGGGTGTTGGTGCAGGTCAAACGCGAGCAGGCCGAGCGCAGTGGTCATGGTTTCAGCGCCGAGCAGGAAGCCGAGATCAAGCAACCAATCCTCGATCAATATGAAGAACAGGGTCACCCCTACTACTCCAGCGCACGGCTGTGGGACGACGGTGTCATCGACCCGGCGCAGACTCGCGATGTGCTGGCCCTGGCCTTGTCCGCGTCGTTGAACGCGCCTATCGAACCGAGCCGCTTCGGCGTGTTCCGGATGTGATCGGGAGAAAACCATGAGCGACTTCAATACCCTCGAACTGCTGACCGACCCACGGGGTTTCGCCACCCTGTGGCTCAGCCGTGAAGAAAAGAACAACGCGTTCAATGCTGAAATGATCCGCGAACTGATCCTCGCGCTGGATACCGTGGCCAGCGACACCAGCCTGCGCTTTTTGCTGGTGCGCGGGCGCGGCAAGCATTTCAGCGCCGGCGCAGACCTGGCGTGGATGCAGCAGTCGGCCGAGCTCGATTACAACACCAACCTCGACGACGCCCGGGAACTGGCGGAATTGATGTACAACCTCGCCAAGTTGAAAATCCCGACAGTGGCCGTGGTGCAAGGCGCGGCATTCGGCGGTGCACTGGGCCTGATCAGTTGCTGCGACATGGCCATTGGCGCCGATGACGCGCAGTTCTGCCTGTCGGAAGTGCGCATCGGCCTGGCGCCGGCGGTCATCAGCCCGTTCGTGGTGCAAGCCATTGGCGAACGCGCGACACGCCGTTATGCCCTGACTGCCGAACGTTTCGGCGGGCAACGGGCGCGGGAAATCGGCTTGTTGTCGGAGAGCTATCCGGCCACTGAGCTGGAGCAAAAGGTCGATCAGTGGATCGACAACCTGCTACTCAACAGCCCGGCCGCCATGCGCGCCAGCAAGGATCTGCTGCGCGAAGTCAGTCACGGCGAATTGACTCCGGCACTGCGCCGCTACACCGAAAATGCCATCGCCCGTATCCGCGTCAGCCCTGAAGGTCAGGAAGGCCTGCGCGCTTTTCTGCAAAAACGTCCGCCGAGCTGGCAGGCCCCCACCACGAAGGAGCCGCGTTGATGAGCGCACCTGTTCTCACCACCCTGCTGGTGGCCAACCGTGGCGAAATCGCCTGCCGCGTGATGCGCACCGCCAAAGCCCTGGGCCTGACCACCGTGGCCGTGCACAGCGCCACTGACCGCGACGCGCGCCACAGCCGCGAAGCGGATATCCGCGTCGACCTCGGTGGCAGCAAAGCCGCCGACAGTTACCTGCAAATCGACAAACTGATTGCTGCCGCCAAGGCCAGCGGTGCTCAGGCGATTCATCCGGGTTATGGCTTTGTCGGAGAACGCCGGGTTCGCCCGCGCGATTGAAGAGGCAGGCCTGATTTTCCTCGGCCCACCCGCCTCGGCCATCGACGCCATGGGCAGTAAATCCGCGGCCAAAGCGCTGATGGAAACCGCCGGCGTACCGTTGGTCCCCGGCTATCACGGCGAAGCGCAAGACTTCGACACCTTCCGCGATGCCTGCGAACGCATCGGTTATCCGGTGCTGCTCAAGGCCACCGCCGGCGGTGGCGGCAAAGGCATGAAAGTGGTCGAGGATGTCAGCCAGTTGGCCGAAGCCCTGGCCTCGGCCCAGCGTGAAGCGAAATCGTCCTTCGGCGATTCGCGGATGCTGGTGGAGAAGTACCTCCTCAAACCGCGTCATGTGGAAATCCAGGTCTTCGCCGATCAGCATGGCAACTGCTTGTACTTGAATGAACGTGACTGCTCGATCCAGCGTCGCCATCAAAAAGTCGTCGAGGAAGCCCCCGCGCCAGGCTTGAGCCCGGAACTGCGTCGTGCCATGGGCGAGGCGGCTGTGCGTTCGGCGCAAGCCATCGGTTATGTCGGCGCCGGCACCGTGGAGTTTCTGCTGGATTCGCGCGGTGAGTTCTTCTTTATGGAGATGAACACGCGCCTGCAGGTGGAACACCCGGTCACCGAAGCCATCACGGGGCTCGATCTCGTGGCCTGGCAGATTCGTGTGGCTCGTGGCGAAGCGCTGCCGATGACTCAGGCCGAGGTTCCGCTGATCGGTCACGCGATTGAAGTGCGGCTGTACGCCGAGGACCCGGCCAATGACTTCCTGCCGGCCACCGGCCGCCTGGACCTGTATCGCGAATCCGCCGCAGGCCCCGGACGTCGGGTTGATAGCGGTGTCGAGGAAGGCGATGAAATTTCGCCATTCTACGACCCGATGCTGGGCAAGCTGATTGCCTGGGGCGAGGACCGCGAACAGGCGCGTCTGCGCTTGCTGAGCATGCTCGATGAGTTTGCGATTGGCGGGCTCAAGACCAATATCAACTTCCTGCGCCGGATCATCGCGCACCCTGCGTTTGCGGCGGCAGAGCTGGACACCGGGTTTATCCCGCGTTTTCAGGAGCAATTGTTGCCAGCGCCCTCGGACCTCGATGACGCGTTCTGGCAAGCCGCTGCGCAGGCGGTCGCCCAGAGCCAGCCAGCTTCACCGCGCGCTGATGACGTGAGTTCGCCGTGGGGGATCAGTAATGGTTTCCGTGCCGGATTGCCGAAGGAAATCACCCTGCACCTGAGCTGCGAAAACCAGGACCGGGCGTTGACCCTGGGCGACATCTGCACGGCGCAACTCAAAGGCGAGCAATTGCTGACCGAGCACAACGGCGTGCGCCGCCAGCATCGGACCCTCCGTCGTGGCGACTCTGTCTATCTGCAATGGGAAGGTGAACTGCGCCGTATCGAGTCCTACGACCCGATCAGCGCCGTCGAAGCCAGCCACAGCCATCAGGGCGGTCTCACGGCCCCGATGAACGGCAGCATCGTGCGAGTCCTGGTGGAGGCCGGGCAAACGGTCGAAGCCGGGGCGCAATTGGTGGTGTTGGAAGCAATGAAAATGGAGCACAGCATTCGTGCGCCCCACGCGGGTGTGATCAAGGCCTTGTATTGCCAGGAAGGCGAAATGGTCAGCGAAGGCAGTGCGTTGGTCGAACTGGAAGAAGCGTGAAATGAAGATCGGTCCTACGTTTTGCGAGGACCGATCTGATTAGAATTTGGCCGTTGCCTGAACCACTACGCCGAGTATTCGACACTCCTCGGTGAAAAGGGCTTTCGGATACGTCGGATTGAGCGGGACCAGGTAACGCTGCCCGCCCTCTTCGATCAGTTTGCGAAAGGTCGCCTCGGTGCTGTCCGACCACTGCGCGATCACCAGTTTTCCGGGCTCTGGCACAATGGCCGGATCGACCAGGATCATCATGCCCTCGGCGATACTTATGCCCGTTGGCGCAGTCATCGCATCGCCCACCACCTCCAGCCAGAACGCAGCACCCTGCGCGTGGTAATCGGTCAGTTCGAAACGCGGCTTGCCGTAGACCGATAACTCACCGTCACGCACTTGCGCGGGCTCCCGCCAGTCACTGACCGGGTAGCGGAAGTACGGGTTGTACTTGTGTGCCAGGCAAGGCTCGTCATCCTGCAAGACCTCGCGAATCACCATCGCCACTTCCAGAAAATCCATCCCGAGCGCGCGCAAGACACGATTCATGTCTTCGATGCTCGGCGAACGGCGTTTATTCAGCCAGTGACCCACGCCACCCTGGGACATCCCGAGGCGGTCGGCGAGTACCTCTTGAGTGACTTTGAGCTCACTCATCTTGGCTTTGACCAACTCAATCCATTTATCCATGTGCGGCACGATACGTGGGGTACTCCGACCAACAAAACACAAATTGTAGTATTTAAATCCCTGTCACAAATACAGTTCGTACTAGGATGGATTCACGGATCTGAATCTATCACGGAGCTTGCCATCGTCATGACGTTACCCAGCAACGACCTGCCAGACATGCAAATCGATACCACCCTGACCTCGCCAAAAGGCAGTGCTGCCGCGCAACGAGCATTGGATTACTACTTGAAACCAACTGTGTCCGAAGCCGCGACGGTCGAGCGTTTCTTTGATGTGAACCCGGGTATCAGTGCTGAAGAAGCACTGGTTCATGCCTCGGATTTGTTGCGATGCGCTGCGGCGACTGCACACGAGTCCGCCAGTAACCTGCACGGTGCAAGCCGCGACCTGGCGTTTTCGACGGTGCACATGATCGACATGGCCAAGGCGATGATCGATCGGTCATTGCAAGCGCATCAGAACGTGTGAAGCGAAGGTACTTCTGGGGAAGACGGGAAAGAATTTTCCCATCGTGCAGATAAATTCATTTGACTTGCAAACGAGAATGATTATTATTGCATGCATCTGATCGCGAGATCAGTCGATTGTCCAAATGACCTTAGGTCGGTCTTCTGGACTATCTCCTCATCAGGCTAATCACGGTTTTTGACCCGGCTTTTTGCCGGGTCTTTTTTTTGCCAGTTATTCTGGCTTTTACCTTCAGGCTAATGAAGTCTTTGGGTGCTGCAAATTCGATGGCGCGGATAATATCAAAAGAATATCGGTTGGCAAGAGAAGCCCGGCATCATTGGGCCAAACCAATGTAAAAATAGCACTTGAGAATCAATCGCACTGTCTCTAAGCTGCGTCGGCGTCAAGGAGGACGCCCCCCTCTGCACCCCGCAATTTCCCTCGGTTTCCCCCCCTGTCTTGCGTGTAAAGTAGCCGCCATAAAATCATATTCTGGATATCGATTATGACCGTGGCTAAATCTTCCTTCGACATCAGTGCAAACTTCGACAGTGGCAACATTGAAGTGCTGGATATCAGCAATCCGCTTCAAGCATTGCTGGCCATCAAACCCGACACCCGCAGCCAACACTTTCAATGGTTCCACTTCAAGGCCAGCGGTCTTCACGTCGGTCAGGAGCACTGGTTTCGCCTGAACAACGCCAGCAAGTCCTCCTATAACAAGGCTTGGGACGGCTATCAGGCCGTTGCGTCCTACGACCACGTCAACTGGTTCCGCGTACCCACCATCTTCGAAGGCGACTGCCTGCGCTTCAGCCTCGAAGCCACCGCGACCCATGCCTGGTTCGCCTACTTCGAACCCTATAGCCGTGGCCGTCACGACTGGTTGATCGAACAGGCATTGACCAAAGCTGGCACCGAACTGTTGGCCACCGGCAAGAGCGTCGAAGGGCGTGACATTCAATTGCTGCGTAAAGGCACGGGTGCCGAAGGCCGGCGCAAAGTCTGGATGATCGCTCAGCAACACCCCGGCGAACACATGGCCGAATGGTTCATGGAGGGCGTCATCGAACGCCTGGAAAAACACGATGACCCGGTATTGAACAAACTGCTGGCCAGCGCCGACCTGTACCTGGTGCCGAACATGAACCCGGACGGCGCCTTCCATGGTCATCTGCGCACCAACGCCATGGGGCAGGACCTGAACCGTGCCTGGCAGAGCGCCAGTCAGGAAATCAGCCCGGAAGTGCTGTTCGTTCAGCAGCAGATGGAAAAGTATGGCGTCGACCTGTTCCTCGACATCCACGGCGATGAAGAAATCCCCTACGTGTTCACCGCTGCCTGTGAAGGCAACCCTGGATACACGCCGCGAATCGAAAAACTCGAAGAGCATTTCCGCAGCCATCTGAAACACCTGACCAAGGACTTCCAGACCAAGCATGGCTACACCCGTGATGAGCCGGGTAAAGCCAACATGACCTTGGCCTGCAACAGCGTCGGTCAGAAATTCGATTGCCTGTCCTTGACCCTGGAAATGCCGTTCAAGGACAACAACGATTCGCCGAATGCGCTCACTGGCTGGTCCGGAAAACGCTCGAAGCAATTGGGTAAAGACGTGTTGACCACCGTCGCCGACATGATCGACACCCTGCGCTGATTACCCGGCTCATGTAGCAGCTGGCGTAGCCTGCGTTCGGCTGCGAAGCAGTCGTAAAAACCAACACCGCGGTGTTTCAGATCAACCGCGGTGTTTTTGATGACGACTGCTTCGCAGCCGAACGCAGGCTACGCCAGCTGCTACAGGGATCAGCCGCGATCCTTACCCCGCAACATGCTGTCCAGCACGTCATCACGCCGCACCCAACCGTGAAACAACGCCGCCGCCAAGTGCAGCAACACGGTCAAAAACAGCAGATACGCCAAGTACCCATGCGCCTTGCGCAGGAACGCGAACACCTGAGCATTGGCCGGCAGGATCGACGGCAGCTGGATTGAATGGCTCAGCATCACCGGGTCGCCCGCTGCCGAAATCATTGCCCAACCGAGCAACGGCAACACAAACATCAATGCGTACAGCAAAAGGTGCGAAGCCTTGGCCGCCAGCACCTGCCACCCCGGCAGGTCTTCTGGCAAGGGTGGCTGTTGCGTGGAAAAGCGCACGAACACACGCACGATCACCAGCAGCAATATCGCAATGCCCAACGGCTTGTGCAGATGAATCAACCACTCATGGCGCTCGGACACCGAGGCCACCATTCCCGCACCGATAAACAGCATCGCAATAATCATCAGCGCCATCAGCCAATGCAGCAGCCGCGCCAATGGCGCGAAATGGTTCGGTTGAGCGCTCATTGTCGAGCCTCCTGTTTAGCGGCGGGCAACTGACTGACTTCACTGGTGCGACGCAAGTAGGAACTGGCGTAACCGGCTGAACGAGCAGCGAGCAACGGGTCGTCGGAACCTTCGATACCGCTGGGCAGCACGAGCGGATCGTAGTTGATGTCGCGGCACTCGCCATTGAGCTGTGGCTGAGTGCGCTCCAGCACCAAGGTACCGGCGTTCAGTACTTTACGACCGTCGGGCCAGGCCTTGCTGGCGTCGTTGACCGGGTCTTCCGGGTTCGCCAGCGTGATCTTCAACTGCCAACGCAACGGCCCGGCCGACAAGCGCTGAACCAGGTCTTTCTCAAGAAAATCACTGCCCTCAGGCGCGGCGGCACCCGCCACATCCTGAGCCACCGGCACCATGTTCCAGCGCACTGCCTGGCGTTGACCGGCAGCATTCACCAGGTAAAACGCGTTGACGCTGTTGTACGACTCTGTCGCATAACTGGCCGACGGCTTGGCGGTTTTGATCCAGGCCAGGAACGGCGCCGCTTCCGGGTGGGAGCCGAAAAACGCCGGAACCGCCGCAGGGTTGGGTTTGCCGGTGGCGGGATCCGGCGACTGGGCTTGCTGCAGTTGGTAGAACGCCTCAGGCGTGCCCACCGGGAATACCGGCATGCTGTTCATGCCGGTGCGCCACTGCTGACCGTTGGCCTGAGTGAAACGCAACGCCAGGCTACGAATCGGCACGGCGCTGTCCGGTGCGTAAGGATTGCCGGCAGGCAACGCGAACCGCCCGACCACCGGGGTCTGAGCCTCGCTGAACACCTGGGCGCTGGAAAAGGGGCGCGCCTCGGCGGTGCTTTCAAAATGACCGATCACGCACACACCTTTGGCGTGGTTACGACGGAATCCAGGGTGCACACCGTTGTTGGTTTCCAGCACATTGATCAGTTTTTTGGGTGTCAGACGCTGTGGGTCAATGGTGCCGTTGACGTAGGCAAAGGCCCCGGCCAACGCGGCGACCACCACGGCGATGCCGGTCAAACGCAGTGTCAGGCTTGCGCCACTCAGCGGTGGCCGTGTGGGCGGTGTTGAGCGATCAACCATGAAAGACTCCAGGGCCATCGGCCATAGGGGGAAGGACCTATGAGACGAACGTCACGTAGGATTATTCCCCCTGAGCTGTAGTTTCTTTCAAATCACCGCGAGCGACGAATACCAGAGGCCCGTTACACGGGGTTAAAACGCGCCTCACGTTTATCGAGAAAAGCCTGCATGCCTTCTTGTTGCCCAGGGGTGGAAAACAACCCATGGAACGCCCTTCGCTCGTACAGCAGACCTTCGCGCAATCCAGACTCCAGCGCACGATCAACCGCTTCGCGCGCCGCCATGGTAGCGGTCTTGGCAAAACCGGCGATGGTCTGCGCCGCTGCCAGGGACTCCTCCAGCAGATCGGCGGCGGCAATCACTCTCGACACCAACCCCGCCCGTTCGGCTTCCTGGGCAGACATCGAACGTCCGGTCAGGATCATGTCCATGGCTTTGGATTTGCCGATCAGATGCGTGAGACGCTGGGTGCCCCCGATGCCTGGCATCACGCCCAGTTTGATTTCCGGTTGAGCAAATTGCGCGTTGTCGGCAGCAAAGATCAGGTCGCACATCATGGCTAACTCACAACCGCCGCCAAAGGCATATCCGGCGACGGCTGCCAGTTTGGGGGTACGTAACGCGGCAAAGGCCTCCCACCCGGCAAAGTAATCCTCGTGAACCATGTCCAGATATGACTTTTGCTGCATTTCCTTGATATCGGCGCCGGCGGCGAAAAAATCCTCGGTACCCGTCAGGACGAAACACCCCACCTGCGGGTCCCGATCCAGTCGTTGCAGGATGTCCAGCAATTCGCGCATGAGTTCATCATTCAGGGCGTTCCGGGCTTGCGGGCGGTTGAGACGAATCAATACGACTCGATCATGACGTTCGATCAATGTGTACATGGTGACCTCGTTGAATAATGGTTGAATGGCGAGCACTTACTCACACCTCAGGAATCCCAGATCGCGCCATAGGCCGGAATACCCCGACCTTCCATTTCCTCGACCACACGTTGAGTCAGTGCCTGGTTGGAAATGCAGATCACGGCCTCTGCACCGGTCGCTTGAACAGCGTCATAAGCCAGTTGCACCAGATCGGGTTTGCCAAGCACATCGGTGTCCCAGATCAAGGCGTCGGGCTCGGCCCGGAGAATCTCCTCCACCAGTTCGTCACCGTAGGTTTTGCGTGGGTTGCGGGTCGACCAGATCAGATGTATCGGTACCTGCCTGGCAAGAAAGATGAGGCAGCACCGGGCCAATACCACTACCGGTCGCGATATACACCACCGACTTGAACAGGGTTTCTATGTGCGCCACACCTGCGGTGGTAATGCCTTTGACCCAGACGTGAGTCGGCATTTGCTCGATGAATTCGCCGGTCCAGTCCCCGGCACGGGAAATGATCAGGCGGAAACCGGCCTGCCCCGGCGCGGGAATGTTGGCAAACGAATGCCATTCCAGCAGCGGATTGAGACTGATGGCGTTTGACGAACCTGCAAACGGCGTGACATGCCCGAACCGGGCAATCACAGCGTGGGATGAAGTCCTGAGTAACTGCACCGGCACTTTGCGTAAACGCAGCCATGGCAGCGCAATACTGAACGTCAGGACCACCAGCATCCAAAAGGGAACAGAAGTGGCCAGTACTTCTTGCAACGGCACTTGCGGGTTCTGATCACGGGCAAACACAAAGGTCGATACCCAAAACAAAGCGAGCGCCGTCCAGCCACCGAAGCGATGTGTTCGTTCGAATCCATTGTGGAAACGTGAGCGAATCCCGGGATGCGCCATGGTCGCTATCAGCAACAACACGCCCAGCAGTGCTGCGTTCACCCACAGAAGCGTTGCCGAAACGCCGCCCTTGTCATCAATCCAATGCCAACCCAATGAGCCTAGCAATGCCACGAACCAGCCAATGGCTGCCAAGGCTGCGCCGCTGTGCAGCCCACCAAAGTGATAGACCTTGGCCAATGAACGACGAATCGGCAGCGGCCAACGGGTGGGAGCCCAGGTGGCTAGCCAGAACAGCAGGTTGATGACGTATTGCTGACGAATCAAAATCGCCAACGACAGATTCGCCAACACCAACCCCGCCAGCATTTCCAGTGCAACACCGGAGGGGGTCCACCATTGCCCCGCGTTCAACCCATGCGCCAGCGCGGCACCATTAAGTACCAGTACCAATGCCACAAGGCGGTTGTAATGAGAGAACACCGACAGCGTTCCGAGCCGTCGCCAAATCGCACGCTTGGCGGGTAGACCGCCGGCGGTGCTCATGCGCTCACCGTTGGTACAACATTGACATCAAGCTTGGCCTGTTGCGCTTGTTCCAGCAGCAGCCGCTTGTCGACTTTACCCCGTGACGTCAGGGGAATGTGGTCCAGAGCGATGATCAACGAAGGTACGCAATAGTAGGCGAGGCGCTCCTCGCAGAGACGTCTCGCCTCTTCGACATCGGTGGACGCGGGGCTGACGAAGGCAACCAGATGACGACTGTCGAGTTTCAGCGTGACCGCCCTCTCGCAGGAGGCGCACGACTCCAGCACCGCGGACACGCTATCGAGTTCAACCCGAAAACCCCGCACCTTGACTTGATCATCGACGCGCCCCAAGTGTTCGAGCTCGCCATCTTCTGTCCAGCGTCCCAGGTCGCGAGTGCGAAACATCATCCGGTTCTCACCGAGAAAGGGATCGGGGCGATAACGTTCGGCAGTGAGAGCGGCATTCCCCAGGTATCCGGCCGTCACGCAATCCCCGCCAGCCCACATCTCCCCTTGCATCCCTGTGGCACAAGGTCGACCGTTTTCATCGAGTACGTACACCGTGTTATTGGGCGTGGGTTTGCCGATGGTCAGGGCCTTACCGGTCTGGTAGCGCTGCATGGTGTTGACGATGGTGGTTTCGGTCGGTCCGCAGGCATTGAAAAAAATGCAGAACGAAGACCAGCGATCGGCCAGCGGCTGTGGACACGGCTCACCGGCAACGGCAACGACCTTGACCTGCTGGCAACGTGCCGGATCGAGCGTGCCGAGAATCGACGGCGTGGCGATCAGTACATCGCATTGTTCGGCAGTCTGAGCAATGTCTTTGCCACGGATCATTAACGTCGCGCCATGGGCCAGGCAACCCAAAATCTCCCAGGCGGCCATATCGAAGGCGATGTTTAGAATCTGCCCGACCTTGAGCCCAGGCTTCATGCCGAGGTTGCCAGGTTCCGTCAGCAGAATATTGCAGACATTACGCTGGGTAACCCGAACCCCGTTGGGCTGTCCGGTGGTACCGGAGGTGAACAAAAGGAAGCACAGGTGATCCGGGGTCATTAACGGCGTACAGGCCACGTTCAATTCGTCCGATTGCATTGACGCCTCGGACATGAACGTATCGAGGCAAATGCAGTGCTGCGCCGCAGTCAGGGGAATCTGCGCCTGCAGGTTCGACAGCGTCAGCACCAGACGTGTGTCGGCAACCTCCATGATGTGGCGCAATTGCGTCGCAGGGGTGATCCCCACGTGCTGGGGAATGTAGGCCGCGCCTGCTTTCAACGCTGCCAACATACCTACCAGCATGGGGATCGACCGTTCCACGAACAAGGCAACGTGATCACCTGGATTGACGCCTTCCTTTATCAACAAGGCAGCCAGTCGATTGGCCTGTCTGTTCAATTCTCGGTAGGTGATGGATTCACCCAGGCAATGGGCCGCAACACCTTGCGGGTTGGTCACGGCTTGCGCTTCGATTGCATGATGAATCAAGGAGAACGCTGGCTTGACCGTCGGTCCACAAGCAAAAGGCTGCCAAAGCTCCTGATCGACTGCGGACACAGGCATCGCACAATAGGCTAATGCTGGTTTGAGGGTGATTGCGTGCTCTTGCATGAAAAAAGTCTCAACGGGCTCAATGTGTAAGCTCAAGGCCGGCTGAACTGAGTGCCGGTTGCGCTTGTTATGAGGGTTGAGCCACGACGGTTGATGCCGTTACATGGATTACAACCAGATAGGAACAGTCCTACAGAAAGTGGACCGTGGGATTTTCTTTTCCAGTAGAGGGAATAACCTGCAGTAGCCGGCGTCTTCCTTGTCAATGCCACCCTTCACTGACTCAAGACACACCCTTCCCCATGAACGATATCGACGAACAACTCAGAGAAATCATTCCCAGGCTGCGGCGTTTCGCGGTGTCGCTGACGCGCAATCCCAGCGCTGCCGACGATCTGGTGCAGTCGAGCCTGGAGCGCGCCCTGTCGAGTTGGGGCGACAAACGCCCCGAGGGCGACTTGCGCGCCTGGCTGTTTTCGATCCTTTATCGCCAGTTTCTGGATGCCCACCGCCGTTCCCGGCGCTATGCGCGGATGCTCGAATTCTTTACCGGACGTGACGACGCACAACCATCGGTCGAGCGCACGGTGATTGCCCAATCGACACTGAAAGCCTTCGATCAACTCACCACCGAACAGCGCGCGCTGCTGCTCTGGGTGTCGGTGGAAGGTTTGAGTTATAAAGAGGTCGCCGCGATTCTCAACGTCCCTACCGGCACCGTGATGTCCCGCCTGTCCCGCGCACGCCAGGCCTTGCGCCAGCTCAGCGACGGCGAAATCACCAGCCCTACTCTGCGGATACTCAAATGATCAGCATGCCCCCGAGCGAGCGTGACCTGCACGCCTACGTCGATCACCAGCTCAACGACGCCGACCGACACCTGATGGAAACCTATCTGGCCAGTCACCCTGAAGTGGCCGTGCAAGTGCGCGCCTGGCAGCAGGATGCTCAACAATTGCGCGCCGCCCTGAGCGGCACGCTGCAACTCCCCGTCAATCAGGACCTCGACCCGGCGCTGATTCGCCAGCGCCTAAAACACCAGTCCCGTCGTCATCTGGCCAGCGCGGCGGTGCTGTTGATCGCTGTTGCCGTGGGTGGATTGAGCGGCTGGCAAGCGCGCGAGATGACCCTGGCCAGCGCCCAGACGCCGATGGCCGATGCCATGCAGGCTTATCGCCTGATCGCCCAGCAAGGCATCCTGCCGGCAGACTACAAAGCCGTCGCCGACGGCGACATGCAAGGTTGGCTCGACCGTTATTTCACCCAGGCCCATCGCCTGCCTGACTTGTCGAGTTCAGGCTTCAAACCGGTCAGCGGCCGTTTGCTCAGTACCGAACAAGGGCCGGCGGCCATGGTGGTTTACGAGGATCAGGGCGGGCACAAGATCAGCTTCTACGTGCGCCCACCAGGCCCGAAAAACAATTTGCTGCCACGAGGCAGTCGCAGCGACGGCGAGTTGCAGGCCGAGTACTGGTCCGGCGGCGGCTACAACTATGCGATGGTCAGCCCGAGCGACACGCCAGCAGCGCAGATGCTCAAGAAAACGGTGCAGTTCTGATTCGTTTCAGGTGGGTGTAAAACGCGGCGTCCGTCGACATGACTGGAAGGGAAATTCCCCAACTGGTTACACTACGCCGCCGCTGCTCGGGGAGCCGGCCTGACGATTTCGGGGTGACATGACCATGGCCGCTCGACCGCCTGACCGTTCGCGACTCACACCGCGCTTGCCTTCCTTGCGCGGCCTGTTCGGCAAGACGCTCGCGGCCCCTGCCTGCGGGATGGCGGCAGGTAAAGCCGTCCACGACTACTTTCGGCAAAAGGCCCATGCCCAGGGTTATACCCTCAGCCATAGCCAGCAGCGCGTGATCGACTGCATGGCACAGCACGCCACGGCGCTGCTGGGTGCGTCGGCGAAAACGCCGCCCGGTCTTTACTTGCATGGTGCGGTCGGGCGCGGCAAGAGCTGGTTGCTCGACGGTTTCTTCCAGGCGATCCCTATTGAGGCAAAACAGCGCCTGCACTTCCATGAGTTTTTTGCGCAATTGCACCAGGGCATGTTCATCCATCGCGATCAGCCCGATGCGCTGGCATTCACCCTTGATGAGCTGCTGAACGATTGCCGGGTGTTGTGTTTCGACGAGTTTCACGTCCATGACATCGGCGATGCGATGCTCATCACGCGACTGTTCAAGGCACTGTTTCGTCGCGGCATCCTGTTGCTGGTGACGTCCAACTACCCGCCGGAAGGCTTGCTGCCCAACCCGCTCTACCATGCGCGTTTCAAACCGGTCATCGACCTGATCCACGCCCGCATGCACGTGATGGAAGTCGGCGGCCCGCATGACTACCGCAGTCAGGTGCGAACGCACGCGCAACAGGTGTTCACCCAGGGCCGGTATGTCTGGCCGGGCAGCGTCGCACAACGTCAGGCGTTGAACCTGCCCGAACGCAACCCCACGCCATTGCAACTAGCGGTCGGCACCCGCCACCTGCAAGCGCAGCACTGCGCAGAACGGACCATCGCGTTCACCTTTGGCGACCTGTGCGAACACCCTACCGCCGTCATGGATTATCTGGAGCTGTGCCGGCGCTTCGATCACTGGATCATCGACGAACTGCCCAACCTGGCCGACTGTTCGATCGCCGCGCAGCAGCGTTTCATCAATTTGATCGACGTTTTATACGATCAGGACAAGCACCTGACATTGCTCGGCCTGCAATCACTGCGCGAAAGCCTGGGCGGCGATGCCATCGATCTGGCCCGCACGCGTAGCCGTCTGGGGCAGTTGCTGGAAGTGCGCGCAACGGCCTGACAAGCGCGAACCCTTTACCGTTATCATGTCGCCCATTTCCGGGCCCCTGCGCCTTCACTTGATCAAAAGCGAACCCGCTCATGGATACCCTCGCCCAACTGCGCGCCGGCCAACTGACTGGCATCACCCGCCTGGACCTGGCCTGCGGCCTGACAGAGTTCCCCCGGGAAATCTTCGACCTGGCGGACTCGCTGGAAGTGCTCAACCTCAGCGGCAATGCCCTGAGCAGCCTGCCCGATGACCTCCATCGCCTGACCCGTTTACGCGTGCTGTTCTGCTCGGACAACTTGTTCACCGAGCTGCCTGCGTGCCTGGGCCAATGCGCCGCGCTGACGATGATCGGCTTCAAGGCCAATGCCATCGAAACGGTCCCGGCCGCCGCGCTGCCACCGTTGCTGCGCTGGTTGATCCTGACCGACAACCGCATCACCGAACTGCCAATGGAACTGGGCGAGCGGCCCTACCTGCAAAAACTCATGCTCGCCGGTAACCGCTTGCAGCGCCTGCCGCGAAGCTTGAGCCAGTGCCATCGGCTCGAGCTGATCCGCATCGCCGCCAATCAGCTCAGCGAACTCCCCGAATGGCTGCTGACCTTGCCCAGCCTGACCTGGCTGGCGTACGCCGGTAACCCCCTGGAAACCGAAGCCGATGCGGCTGCGCTGCAAGCCACGCCGCTTATCCAGTGGGACCAATTGCGTCTGGAACAGTTACTGGGCGAAGGCGCTTCGGGGGTGATTCATCGGGCGACCTGGAGCCCGGAGGGGCATCCGCAGACATCGGTCGCGGTGAAGCTCTACAAGGGTGAAATGACCAGCGATGGTTCACCGCTGCACGAAATGAACGCCTGCATCACCGCAGGCCTTCACCCCAACCTGATCCAGGTCAAAGGCCGAATCGTCGGTCATCCCGAGCAGCAGGCCGGGCTGGTGATGCAACTGATCGACCCGAGTTATCGCAACCTGGCCGCGCTGCCAAGCCTGGCGTCCTGCACCCGCGACATCTACACCGAAAACACCCGTTTCAGCGCGCGCGTGGCCTTACGCATTGCCCATGGCATTGCTTCGGCGGCCAGGCATTTGCACCGCCAAGGCATCACCCACGGCGACCTCTATGGCCACAACATCCTGTGGAACGAGCACGGCGATTGCCTGCTGGGCGATTTTGGCGCAGCGTCTTTCCACGCGACGGTGGACAGCCATGAAAGCCGGTCGCTGCAGCGCATCGAGGTGCGGGCATTTGGTGTGTTGCTGGGGGAACTGCTGGAACGCATCGACTCGGGGTTGAGCGAGATCGCGCGCGAGGAGCTGCAAGTGTTGCAGGAGCGCTGCTGTCAGCCAGAGGTGCTGAAGCGACCGGGGTTCAGCGAGATTGTGCGGGAGCTGCAGGATCGGTGATCCGCTTCGCGGTCATTCGTCGGAACGCCGCCCGGAGCAGGCTCGCTCCTACATTGGATCTGTGTATGACGGAGATCCAATGTAGGAGTGAGCCTGCTCGCGATAGCGGTATTACTGAAGAGTCAAATTACCCAGCCAGACCCACAAACATATCCTGCACATCATCATGGTTGTCGAGGCCTTCCAGGAACGCTTCGACTTCAGCCATTTGTTCATCGCTCAATCCGCTGACCGGGTTCTTCGGCTGATAGCCCAGTTTCGCCGACAACACCGTGAAACCTTGCTCCGGCAGGGCTTTTTGCACCGCGTCGAGGTCCGCAGGTTCAGTCAGGAACAGGGTCGTGCCCTCTTCTTCACCTGGCTCAAAGTCCTGGGCACCGGCTTCAATCGCCGCCATTTCAGGGTCGGCGTCCGGGCTGTCCGGGGACGCCTCAATCATGCCGACATGGTTGAAGTCCCACGCCACAGAGCCGGAAGCACCCAGTTGGCCCTTACGGAACGCCACGCGGATTTCCGCCACGGTGCGGTTGATGTTGTCGGTCACGCATTCAACGATCAGCGGCACCTGGTGCGGGGCGAAGCCTTCGTAAGTCACGCGATGGTATTGCACGGTTTCGCCCAACAGGCCCGCGCCTTTCTTGATCGCGCGATCGAGGGTTTCTTTGGGCATCGAGGCTTTCTTGGCCTGTTCAACCACAAGTCGCAGATGTGCGTTGGTGGCGGTATCGGCACCGTTGCGCGCAGCAATGGTGATTTCTTTCACCAGTTTGCCGAAAATCTTGCCTTTGGCGTTGGATGCCGCTTCTTTGTGTTTAACCTTCCACTGTGCGCCCATTACTCACTCTCTTGATCTGTGGCGCCGAGACATCTATTGGCCGACGCGTTGTGCAAGTTTATACGGCCTAAAGTTGGCAATCGACCAAAAAATGCGGACTGATTCAGCGCCCTCGCCGATCGACATATTCACCAGCACTCGTAGGACGATTCTGAAATGCCGATTTGCGGTGACCATTGTGGGGCTTGGTTTCGTACCCTTCGCGTCCCATTCCATGGCAGAAGCGTGTTCAATGCACAACGACAAGGAAAGTCTCTACACCCTGACCCTCCTCAAAAGCGGATTGCGCCTGCAGGTGTTGCAGTTCAGTGGCGCTGAAGGCCTGAACCAGCCCTATCGGTTCAGCATTGAAATGATCAGCCTGGCACCGGCGATCAACCTCGACCGGCTGCTGCAACAACCGGCTTATCTGAACTTGGGCGATCACAGCGGCATTCACGGCATTGTTCACAGCGCCAGCCTTGAACATCGCGGCCCGCATCGCATTGGCTATCACCTTGTCCTGGTGCCCTACCTGCAAAACCTCGACCGTCACCGCTCACGTCGGGTGTTCGATCGCCTCAGTGTGCCGGCGATCCTGCATCGGTTGTTCCAGGAACATGCACTGCCCGAGACCAGCTATCGCCTGGATCTGGCAACCGGGCACTACCCGCCCCGACCTTTTTGCATTCAGTACGAAGAGACCGACCTGGCACTGCTGCAGCGTCTTTGCGAAGAAGAAGGCATCCACTATCACTTCGAACATCGGCACGACGGGCATGTGTTGGTGCTGGCCGATGACACTCAGAAATTTCCGCAGGAACCGCTACGGCTGCCCTTCCAGGACACTTCGATTGAGCAGACTTCTGCGCCGGTAATCCATGAGCTGTTCCAGCGTCATGGCGCGCGCGCCCAACCTGAACGCCGCATCGCCCACAACCTCGGCACTCAGGCAATCGATGACGGCGCGGCCAACCACGCCATTGCAGCCACATCTCCTTCAACTGCTCGTCCGTCCCCCGAGCAGGCGCACCGTGAGCAGCTCAGTCGGCGGTTGCTGGAGCGAATGCGCTGCCACCATCAGCAGATTGAAGGCCGATGCAATGAATCCGACTTGCGCAGTGGAAGCATCGTACAAGTGACGGGGCATCCACTGGCGGGCTTCAACGATCAGTGGCTGATCACAGAAGTCCGGCACCAGGGACAGCAGCCTTCAATCCTTGCCGATCAACGTCCACGGCGCTACAGCAATCAATTCACCGCGATTCCCTGGTCAACGGAATTCAGGCCCCCGCGCACACAGCCCCGGCCGAGCATTCCGGGGTATCAGACGGCGCGCGTGCTAGGGCCGATCGGGCAGCCGGTGCAGCTGGATGACCAAGGCCGGATACACGTCAGGTTATGGCCAACGCTCGAAGACGACGGGGACGAATCAGCCGGCCTGTGGCTGCCTGTAGCCCTCACCCTGCCGGACGGCCGGAGGGATCCGCACTGGCTGCCAATCGCGGGCACCGAGGTGCTCATCAGTTTTCTCGACAGCGACCCGGATCGCCCGGTGTTGTGCGCCACCGCCGGCCGCCCGCCCAAACCGGGTGCCGCTTATCGACCACGCAGCGACGGGCGTTTGCTGCTCGATTGGCTGATCCGTCGCTAAAGCCCTCAGCCCTTGTCCGCTTTGCCGGCCGCCGCCGCAAATTTGGCCAGGCGCACCGCCTCTTCGACGCCAAACAACCGCTCCAGCGTGAAGTACTTGGCCGACCACGACAACGCACAACCGCCGT
This sequence comes from Pseudomonas sp. S2_F03, assembly GCF_054668335.1. NCBI lineage: Bacteria > Pseudomonadati > Pseudomonadota > Gammaproteobacteria > Pseudomonadales > Pseudomonadaceae > Pseudomonas > Pseudomonas sp. S2_F03. The sequence goes on from NZ_CP162759.1 coordinate 694,228, forward strand.
TGCGGCCACTGGCGCCGGCACCGCAAATGTCCGCTTCGATCAGCACCACATCGAGTTCCGGGTTCTGCTCCTTGGCATGATCGCAGTCCACAACCCGGTGTAGCCGCCACCGACAATGCACACATCCGCGCGGGTGTTGCCCTCCAGCGCCGGGCAGGTGTCGGACGTATCAGCCTTTAAGGCCTGGTCCAGCCAAAAGGGTCTCATGGGAAAATCTCTAGTCAGATGCCCACACGCAAGCCTGCCGCCAGCGCAGCAGGCTGCAAGGGACAGGGTTCAGGTACGCAGGGGTTTGATGGCCATCGCCCGATTGGGCACGAACGGGTAATTGCCACGCAGGCCAGCCGGGCGGCTGTTCCAGTGGGGGATCAACACCAGGGCCGAGAACAACGCGCAGCCGGCGAAGACAATGAACACCGTGACCGAGTCGAAGTAGCCTGGCAGCAACCCGCCGAGAATTGCCCCGACCGAACCGCAACCGTTGACGAAACCTGCCGCCGTCGCGCCTGCCTTGGCGGTGCCGAAATCAATCGCCGCCGCGCCGCTGATCATCGAGTCCGGCCCGTACAGGGTCAGGCCCATGACAAACAGCAAGGCCACCACTAGCAAGACGCTGCCGGTATGCAGGGCACCCATGAACAAGGCGAGGGACACAGTCAGCGCCAACAGACTGATCACGCAGGCCGGCATGCGGCGAGCGCCGAACAGTTTGTCCGAGGCCAGCCCCAGCAGAATCGGCCCGAGCAATCCGGCCAGTTCGAACGCCGTCGGAATTATCGCCGCGCCGACCTTGCCCACCGTCGGCATCTGTTCGAAAACGATCACCGGGCCCCACAACAGAATGGCGTAACGCGCCGGCTTCAGCAGAAAGTACGCCAGACCCAACACCAGCACCGTGCGGTTGCGCAGGATTTCCTTCAGGGGTTGCAGAACGCTGATCCTGCTTTGGGCGTCAGCCTCTTCAGCCGTCAACTCAGGTTCGATGTCCACCACCGGTAGACCGACGTCTTGCGGTTTGTTGCGTTGAAAAATAAAAAACAGCACGGCGACCAGCCCAACCACCGCCGCACTGGAAATGAACGCCGCATGCCAGGTGCCGATGAGCGTGTAGGCCCACCAACCGGCAAACGGCGAGGCCACCAACCCGCCAAAGGCGTAGCAGGAGCTCCACAACCCAAGCACTCTTCCGCGCTGCTGTGCAGGAAGAAACTGCCGATGTTCTTGCACAGCCCCGACCAACCGGTGGACTGCGCCAAGCCTTGAATCAACATGCAGGTGGCGAAGATCGGCAGTGTCGCGAAGCTGCCCATCACCAGCGCAGCCGCCGCCGAAATCAGTAACCCGCCAAGCACCACGACCCGGGGGCCAAAGCGGTCGGCAAGCATGCCCCAGGTGAATTGCCCGAGGGCATACGCCGCCAGGTAGATCGCGTCGAGGTTGGCCATGGCCATTTTGTCGAGCATGAAGGTGGGGTCTTCGGCGATCCCCAGTTTTGCCACGGAAAACGCTTTGCGGGTGAAGTAGAAAGCAGCGTAGGCGAGCCAGGTGATCGCGAAGATCTGCACGCGCCAGCGCTTGATGGTGCCGATGTGATTATTCATTGTGGTTCTGACCTCAGGGTATGAGTGTGCCGGCAGAATTTGGAAGAAAACGCCTGTGTTTTTATTGTTGAGCACTGCGGTATCGCGGATTCCCTGTAGCGATACCGGTCAGATGAGTCCTGCTGTTACACGCACAGGCTCATGGCCACCGATGCTGATCGACTGAGCAGTCACGGGGTTGAAACAGATAGAAACAATTACTGAATAATAAGTGAAATCGATTTATCGTATTTCAAAAATAAGATCAGCTTGTTACTGGAGGTTTTCGATGTCGGTTTCCCACGCCCAGCTCAAAGCCTTCCACGCCGTGGCCGTCCACGGAAGCTTTACCAAAGCCGCCGAGCGGCTCTTTCTCACACAACCGGCGATTTCCGACCAGGTGCGCAAACTTGAAGAGCGATTTGCTGTGTTGCTGTTCCACCGCAACAAACGCTCGGTACGCCTGACCGACCTGGGCGAGCGATTGTTGAGCATCACCCAGCGGTTGTTCGTCATCGAAGCCGAGGCGCAGGAGTTGCTTCACGACTCCCAGGCGTTGAAAACCGGCAGCCTGATACTCGCGGTGGATGCGCCGGTGCACGTGTTGCCGCAGATCGCCCGGTTTTGCGAACAATTCCCCGGCATTAGCGTAAAGATTGAAACCGGCAACACCGATGAGTCGCTGTTTCGCCTGTTCAACTATCAGGCCGACCTGGCGCTGCTGGGTCGGGATGTCAGTGATGAGCGGCTGATCTCGTTGCCCCTGCGCAATGACCCGATGGTGGCGTTTGTTTCGCGCAATCACCCGTGGGCAGATCGCGAGTCGATTTGCCTCGCGGACCTGGATGACACGCCCCTGGTGCTGCGGGAGATCGGCTCGGTGACCCGCCAGACACTGGAAGAGGAAATGGCCCGCGCCGGGTACCGCATTCGCCCGGCGATTCAGGTTGAAGGCCGCGAAGCGGCGCGCGAAGCGGTGGTCGTGGGGATTGGGGTTGGCGTGGTGTCGGCCGCCGAGTTCGGTGCCGACTCAAGGGTTTGCGCGTTGCCGATTACCGATTGCACGCGGCGTCTGACGGAGACGCTGGTGTGCTTGCGCGAGCAGAGTTCGCGGCGGGTGGTGGCGACGTTTCTGGAGATGGTTCGCGAGAGTCTGGTGTAGGCAGGTCAGGCCCCATCGCGGGCAAGCCCGGCTCCCACAGGGATTTGAGTCGATCACAGAAGCCGATTCCACCGCGCATCCTGTGGGAGCGGGCTTGCCCGCGATAGCCGCGCCGCGGTCTAACTGACAGGCGCCAACCCGAAAAACGCCTGAATCAAGCGCAAATCCCGCCGCCGCTCCATGCACCCGATCATGTGCCGGTTCACCAGCCCCTCGCCGATGATCGGCACCGCCGCCACCCGTGGGTCATGGCTGACTTCCACCGACGACACCACACCGACCCCCAACTCGGCGGCCACGGCTTCGGTCACCGCTTCACGACTGTCCAGCTCCAGCAACACCCGCGGATTGACCTTCGCCGTCGCACACGCGTCATCGAACGTGCGTCGCGTAATCGAACTCGGCTCACGCAACACCATGATCACCTGATCCAGCTCCTTGAGCTTGACGCTGGGTGCCTTGGCCCACGGATGATTTTGCGGCACCAATGCGCAAATTCGCGATTCATTCAACGCCTGCAAATGCAGGCCTTTGCGCGGTTCAACCTCGGTCAGTACTGCCACGTCGGCATGCTCGGACAATAACGCCGCCAGGGTTTCCTGAGCATTGCCCAGCCGCAGGTTCACGGTGATCCCCGGATAGCGTGCGCGCAGACTGGCCAGCATCGGCATCACCATGTGCGGGCCGTCCGCTGCCACTTCCAGGCGCCCGGTCAGCAACTGCCGATTCGCTTCGAGCATCACTTGCGCCTCTTCCGCCAGGCCAAACATGGCCCGGGTGATCGCCGCCAGTTTGGTGCCCTCCTCCGTCAGTTCCACTCGACGAGCGGTACGTCGCAACAAGGTGATCTGGTAATGCTCCTCCAGGGCCTTGATGTGCCCGGTCACCGCCGGCTGACTGATGAACAACCGCGCGGCAGCACGGGTGAAGCTGCCTTCACGGGCCACCGCATCAAAGGCCCGAAGCTGGAACAGGTTCATGAATAACTCTCACTGATGACTGGCATAACAATAAACAATTTGATTGATACAACCGCAAATTGCAATTTATGTCCCGTAGCTTCATCCCATCGAATGCGAGGACACGAGAATGAGTACTGCCGAACCCATCCTGCTCACCCCCGGCCCACTGACCACATCGCCCCGCACCCGTCAGGCGATGATGGTCGACTGGGGTTCATGGGATGACCGCTTCAATCAAATGACCGCTAGCCTGTGCGAGCAACTGCTGGCAATCATCAACGGCGGCGACAGCCACCATTGCGTGCCCCTGCAAGGCAGCGGCACCTTTGCTGTCGAGGCCGCGATCGGCACGCTGGTGCCTCGTGACGGCAAGGTGCTGGTGCTGATCAACGGCGCCTACGGCAAACGCCTGGCGAAAATCTGCGAAGTGCTCGGCCGCGCCTTCAGCACCTTCGAAACCGCTGAAGACGAACCCACCACCGCCGCCGACGTCGACCGCCTGCTGCACGCCGACACCAGCATTACGCACGTCGCCCTGATTCACTGCGAAACCAGCACTGGCATCCTCAACCCGCTGCCGGAAATCGCCCACGTCATTGCGCAACACGGCAAACGCCTGATCATCGACGCCATGAGCTCGTTCGGCGCCCTGCCGGTTGACGCCAAACAGGTGCCGTTCGATGCGCTGATCGCCGCCTCAGGCAAATGCCTGGAAGGCGTGCCGGGCATGGGTTTTGTCTTCGCCCGCAAAGAATCCCTGGCCAACGCCGCCGGCAACTCGCACTCGCTGGCGATGGACCTTTACGACCAGCACACCTACATGGCCAAGACCGGTCAATGGCGCTTCACCCCGCCGACCCACGTGGTCGCGGCGCTGCACGAAGCGTTGCTGCAATACAACGAAGAAGGTGGCTTGCCGGCGCGGCATCAGCGCTACGCCAACAACTGCCAGGTGCTGCTCGATGACATGGCGAAGCTGGGGCTGCGCAGTTTTCTGCCCGCCGCGATCCAGGCGCCGATCATCGTCACGTTCCACGCACCGAAAGATCCGCGCTACCAGTTCAAGGAATTCTACGAACGGGTCAAGGCCAAGGGTTTCATCCTCTACCCGGGCAAATTGACCCAGGTTGAAACCTTCCGCGTCGGCTGCATCGGCCACGTCAACCAGGCCGAGATGCACGCGGCCGTGGCGGCCGTCGCCGAAGTGCTGCGCGAGATGGAAGTCCTCGAAATCTGATTAAAAACACCCTGTAGCAGCTGTCGAGCTTGCGAGGCTGCGTTCGGCTGCGAAGCAGTCGTAAACCCATTACACAGGGTTTACCTGATAGACCGCAGCGCCCGAATTCACGACTGCTTCGCAGCCGAACGCAGCCTCGCAAGCTCGGCAGCTGCTACATAGATTTGCTCATCATTCCAACAGACAGGATTTGAGACATGAACTACGCAAACCCAACCAAGCTGCAAGCCGCCATCCTCGACTGGGCCGGCACCGTCGTAGACTTCGGCTCTTTCGCGCCTACCCAGATTTTTGTCGAAGCCTTCGCCGAATTCGACGTCCAGGTTTCCATCGAAGAAGCCCGTGGACCGATGGGCATGGGCAAGTGGGACCACATCCGCACCCTGTGCGATCAGCCGCAAGTCGCGGAGCGTTATCGCGCCGTGTTCGGCCGCACGCCAACCGACGATGACGTCACCGCCATCTACCAACGCTTCATGCCACTGCAGATCGAAAAAATCGCCGAGCACTCGGCGTTGATTCCAGGCGCCCTGGACACCATCGCCAACCTGCGCCAGCAAGGGATCAAGATCGGTTCCTGCTCCGGTTACCCGAAACAGGTCATGGACAAAGTGGTCGAGCTGGCGGCCACCAATGGTTACGTCGCCGATCACGTAGTGGCCACTGACGAAGTGCCCAACGGCCGCCCTTGGCCGGCTCAAGCCCTGGCCAACGTGATTGCGCTGGGCATCGACGATGTCGCGGCTTGCGTGAAGATCGACGACACCGTGCCGGGCATTCTCGAAGGTCGCCGCGCCGGCATGTGGACCGTGGCGCTGATCTGCTCGGGCAACGCGCTGGGCCTGGACTACGAAGGCTACCGCGCCTTGGGCAGCGATAAACTGGACAGCGAACGCAAGCGCATCCATGCAATGTTCGAAGGCTCGCGCCCGCACTACATGATCGACACCATCACCGATTTGCCAGAAGTCATCGCCGACATCAACAAGCGTCTGGCCAAGGGCGAAATGCCGCAAAGCAGTTGATACTGAATTTTTGCTGCCGATCAAAGCGCCAGTTCTTTACGGAACTGGCGCTTTTTTTGGCCAATCACTTGATCCAGAGCGTTGCAACGACAAATAGCCGCAGGCAAATCCATCAAAGCGGATTACAGTAAAGGAACACCGTCGAACAAGAACGGTGGCTTTAGACCAGACCTGTGAGGAACACCGTATGCCCTGGAAGAATTCCGAATCACGCTACAGCACGGTATCGATCACGCTGCATTGGTTGATGCTGGTCTTGCTGGCGCTGGTTTACGCCTCTATCGAGTTTCGCGGGATCTTTCCCAAAGGCAGTGGCGGCCGGACCCTGATCGTTGAATCACACTTCATGCTCGGCCTGACCGTGTTCGTGTTGGTGTGGCTGCGGCTGTTCGCTCGCAGCTTCGGCCCGGCACCGCAGATTTTCCCGGCCTCGCCTCATTGGCAAACCACGCTGGCCAAGCTGATGCACTGGGCGCTGTACATTTTCATGATCGCCATGCCGATTCTGGGATGGCTGGTGACCAGCGCCAAGGGCAATCAAGTGATGTTCTACGGCTTTGATCTGCCATTGCTGGTGGCCGAAAACAAGGAATTTGCCAATGAGCTTAAGGGCTGGCACGAACTCGGCGGTACCATCGGCTACTGGCTGATTGGCCTGCATGCGGTAGCCGGGATTTATCACCATTACGTGGTGCGGGATAACACCTTGCTGCGCATGATGCCCAAGCGCAGCTGAGCGCAGCCCTGCTACACAAATCCCCGGCGGCCCTGCAAGCCGCCGGTGTGGATGAAGATCAGCCGCATGCCTTTTTTGAAGCGTCCAGCCTCGACGTTCTGCTTGAGCGACAGCAACGCCTTGGCGGTGTACAACGGCTCCAGAGGCACGCCGCCGGCTAGTTCGGTCTGTTCGATGAAGTCGAGTAACGGCTGATCGACTTTGGCAAAACCGCCACGACTGGCGTCCAGCAGTTCATAGTTGCGCAACGGCAAGTCCGCTTCTTGCAGTATGGATTCGACGTTTTGCGCAACGCCGTGATCATCGGGCACTGCCATCGCCCCATACACCTTGCGTTCACCGGCCTCGGCCAGCACCAGACCCGCCAGGGTCGTGCCGGTGCCACAGGCCAGCCACCAGCCGTCGTAATCGCTCCAGCCCAGGTCGTTCAGTCGCTCACAGGCCTGGGCCTTGAGTTGCATGCAGCCAAGCGCGCCACGCAGCCCCCCGCCACCTTCGGGCACGGGTTGCAGGTCGGGATACTGTTCTGTCCATGGCAGCCAGAAACCCGGCTCATGCCGCGCTCGATAACCGCCATACCCCAACCAATGCAATTGCATGCCGAACGCCTGCAAATCCGTCACCGTCGGCGTGTCTTGCGCATGCCCGCGCAGCAGCCCGACGGTACGGAAACCGAAGCGTTTGCCCGCAGCAGCCAATGCATGCAGATGGTTGGAGTGCGCACCGCCCAGGCTGATGATGCCGTTGGCACCCGCGAGGTCAGCGGCGTTGAGGTGTTCGATGAGCTTAAACCACTTGTTGCCGCTGATCAGCGGATCGATCTGGTCCAGGCGCAGGATCGCGACCTCGATACCGGCGGTGGTGAGCCAATCGAGATGAAGGGGTTCGAGGGGGGCTTGGGGCAGCCAGTGGCTGGAAGGAAAAAGCATGATGCCGGATCCACGAGAAGATCCGGCATCTTAGCAGCAGCCCTGTAGTGAAAGGGCTTGGCCACTCACCACAGGAGTGTGTGGATTACAGCTCGGCAGCCAACCGCGAACCCTGGTTGATCGCCCGCTTGGCGTCCAGCTCTGCCGCCACGTCGGCGCCACCGATCAAATGCACGTTCTGGCCAGCCGCGACCAGTCCGTCCTGCAACTCACGCAACGGATCCTGGCCAGCGCAAATCACGATGTTGTCCACCGGCAGCACGTGCGGCTCGCCGGTTTCACCGATGCGGATGTGCAGGCCTTCGTCGTCGATCTTCAAGTACTCGACGCTGTTGAGCATCTGCACCTGCTTGTTCTTCAGACCGGTCCGGTGAATCCAGCCAGTGGTTTTACCCAGGCCGTCGCCGACTTTGGATTTCTTGCGTTGCAGCAGGAACACGTCACGCGCCGGTGCATGTGGCTCAGCCTTGATGCCGGCGACACCACCGCGGGCTTCCAAGTGTGTATCAATGCCCCACTCCTTCCAGAACGCTTCGCGATCCTGACTGGTGGCCACGCCTTGGTGCACCAGGAACTCCGACACGTCGAAACCGATACCGCCAGCGCCAATCACCGCCACACGCTTGCCCACCGGCTTGCGCTCCAGGATCACGTCCAGGTAACTCAGCACCTTGGCGTTTTCAACACCTGGAATCGCCGGCGTTCTTGGCGCGATGCCGGTGGCCAGGATGATCTCGTCATAACCGCCTTCCACCAGTTTCGCCACATCGACACGGGTGTTCAGGCACACCTCGACGTTGGTGGTCTGCAGTTTGCGGTTGAAATAGCGGATGGTTTCGTAGAACTCTTCCTTGCCCGGCACACGCTTGGCGATGTTGAACTGACCGCCAATTTCGCTGGCCGAATCGAACAGCGTTACCTGATGACCACGCTCGGCGGCCACGGTCGCGGCGGACAGGCCCGCAGGCCCGGCACCGACAACGGCGATCTTCTTGATCTGCTGCACCGGCACGTAGTTGAGCTCGGTTTCATGGCAAGCGCGTGGGTTGACCAGGCAAGTGGTCAATTTGCCGCCGAAGGTGTGATCCAGGCACGCCTGGTTGCAACCGATGCAGGTGTTGATTTCATCGGCGCGACCTTCAGCGGCCTTGTTGACGAAGTCCGGATCGGCGAGGAACGGCCGCGCCATCGACACCATGTCGGCATCGCCTTCGGCCAGAATCTGCTCGGCCACTTCCGGGGTGTTGATACGGTTGGTGGTGATCAGCGGAATGCTCACCGAGCCGCGCAGCTTGGCGGTCACTTTACTGAACGCCGCGCGCGGTACTTTGGTGGCGATGGTCGGGATCCGCGCTTCGTGCCAGCCGATGCCGGTGTTGATGATGGTCGCGCCGGCCTGTTCGATCGCCTTGGCCAGCGTCACGATTTCTTCCCAGGTACTGCCGCCTTCCACGAGGTCGAGCATCGACAGGCGGAAGATAATGATGAAGTTCGGACCGACCGCTTCACGCACCCGGCGCACGATTTCCACTGGCAGGCGCATACGGTTCTCGTAGCTGCCGCCCCAACGGTCGGTGCGGTGGTTGGTGTGGGCGGCGAGGAACTGGTTAATGAAATAACCTTCGGAGCCCATGATCTCGACGCCGTCGTATTCGGCGGTTTGCGCCAGTACCGAACAGGTGACGAAATCGCTGATTTGTTTCTCGATGCCTTCCTCGTCCAGCTCTTTAGGCTTGAACGGGTTGATCGGCGCCTGGATGGCGCTCGGTGCGACCTGTTTCGGGCTGTAGGCATAACGCCCGGCATGAAGGATCTGCATGCAGATCTTGCCGCCCGCCTCGTGCACCGCGCGAGTCACGATCTGGTGCTTGAGCGCTTCTTCCTCGGTGGTCAGCTTGGCGGCACCGGAATACACCCCGCCCTCATCGTTCGGGCCGATACCGCCGGTGACCATCAGGCCAACGCCGCCACGGGCACGTTCGGCAAAGTACGCCGCCATGCGCTCGAATCCACCGGGCTTTTCCTCAAGGCCAGTGTGCATCGACCCCATCAGGGTACGGTTGCGCAACGTGGTAAAACCCAGGTCCAGCGGGGCCAACAGGTGCGGGTAGTGAGCGGCGGCCATTTGTAACTCCACATCGAGCGATCACGGAAAAAGTGCAGGAGCTCTTTGGCTCCCGTCAGTCATGGTGGACAGACTAAGAGTCGCGCCGATGCCACTCAATGACCTAAACTTACAACTTAATGATCGAAATGTGCAGCACCCCATGACTAATCTCGCAATGCCGCTTTACTTCGCAAGCGCATGAACATGACTTTTCACTACGTTTGGAATTCTTTTCATTAAGAGTGGAATCACCCAACCGTAGCCAGACATATCGCCTCTGCAGCCTAACTGCGACTTGCGCTCGAAAGGGCTTGCACCTGCACAATCAGCTCTTCTAGCTGTGCCTCTACGATCACCGAGTGCGCCAAAATTGCTTCTCGATCGAATGGCACTGCTGTACACAGGTTTTCGATGTGGTCGCATGCGTTGACCACTTTCCTTGCCTGAAATATTCGAGCAGCACCTTTTATGCGATGAGCGAGGTCTGCCAGTTCAATGAGGGCATCGGGTATCAAGTTTTGCGTCATAGTTCGCAGTTCTGCGAGATCCTGGGTGTAACTATTGGACGCCTCATTAGCCAGCATCTGGATCATTTCCGGGTCACCGCCCGTCAAGTCACGCAATATCGATTCAATTTTGTCGTTGACGGGAAGAATCACTTCCTCCGACTGAATGGCAGTTTTTTTCGGAAGGCTGCCGAGCGACATCAACAAGCCAGATAGCAATGTCAGACTAACGGGCTTGAACAAGCAGTCGTCCATCCCCGCATCCAGACACTTTGCTTTTTCTTCCGGCTGAGCATTGGCGGTAAACCCAATGATCGTACAACGCGGCAATGACTGCCTCTGCTCCTCCATACGGATAGCGCGGACCATCTCATAGCCATCCATTACCGGCATGTTGCAGTCAGTAAAGATGACGTCGAATGAATGCTCCTGCCATTGCTCAAGCCCGCGCTCACCGTTCTCAGCGCTACTGACCGACTGCCCGAAAAAAGACAACTGCTGAGTCAGGAGCACACGGTTAGCCTGCTGATCATCAACGACCAATACGTTGAGCGAAGGATGCTCCGTCTGCGCTACTTTCTCTTCGACAATCGTCCCCCCTTCCAGAGCTGGCAGCACACTGAACGATACGTCCAGAGTCACGCTGGTTCCTTTGCCAACAACGCTGTGTGTCGAAAGCTCTCCACCCATGAGCTCGGCCAGCGACTTACAGATAGCCAACCCCAGGCCGGTTCCGCCTCTGGATGTGCGGCCATGGTTGGCCTGCACGAAAGGCTGGAACAGTTTGGACAACTCCTCCGGGGAAATGCCAATGCCGGTGTCCTCTACGCTCATACGTACACGCAGTCGTTCATCCTCGGTGAGACTGCCGGCGATCACCACTTTGACTTCACCCGTGTCAGTAAACTTGATGGCGTTACCGACCAGATTGGATAGCACTTGCTTGAAGCGCATAGGGTCGACCAGGACATCGCAATTGACTGAAGCATCAATCTGAAGAGTTAGCATCAGTGCTTTTTGGCGGGCCAGCCCATCAAAAACCCGAGCAACGGATTCAACCAACTCTCTGAGATTGGCCCGTTTCGGACTGAGGTTAATATGCCCAGACTCGATACGGACTACATCGAGAATATCGCCGATCAATTCCAGTAGCCCTCTGGCTGAATCGTAAGCGACATCAATCGCTGGCCGATCAAACTTGCCCTGGTCAGCCTGCTTCAGTGCCAGCTCCAGCATGCCAATTACTGCGCTCAACGGCGTGCGAATTTCATGACTCATCGTCGCCAAAAACGTGGTCTTTACACGCCCGGACTCATCCGCTGCGTCCAATGCTGCTCGCAGTTCCTCTGTCAAACGGCGGCGATCACTAATGTCTACCCAACCACAGATCACACCTTTAACTTGGCCCCGAGAACTGTAATACGGATAAATCCAGTGATATATGTTCAGAACCCGACTCGGCAAGTGCAATAGACGATCGATTTCCAACGGTTCCCCGGAGCGCATGACCCGCATGTAGTCGTCATAAAACTCCAAAGCCTCCTGGCGATTTATCTTGCCGCCCTCCAACGCAGTTTTCCCGACTATCGTCTCCAGAGTGGTATCAAAAACCTCCAGGTAGCTGGAGTTGCAGGTCACCATGCGCCCTTCATGGTCCCGGACATAAATTGGGTGCGGAGTACCATTGATCAACGAATTCATGAAGATCAGTTGTTCGTTTAAAGCACTTTCTGCCAGCTGCCGACGCTTGAACTGAGAGCGGATGTAAAAATTCCAGGCAAAGGACAACAGAATCAAAACAAAAGCAGCCCCTGCGATCTTGTATATCAATTCACGATGATTCCACCAAGCCCCCTGCGAAACATCGACCTTGGGGCGCCAGCGATTCTGAAACACATCAATCTCATCAGGGGGAATTTGGAGAAGGACTTTATCCAGAATGGACGCTAACTCTAAATCTCTCTTATTCACTGCAAAAGCGACTGATGCCGGTGTATTATCGACTATGTTTGAAATTTTCAGATCGCCACTATGAAAATTCATAACATAGTACTGCGCAACCGGGAGAAAAGTAGCCGTGGCATCTGCCTCCCCGTTGGCAACCATTTCCATGGCCTCAGGCAACGTATCTGCGTCGACAAATTTATAATCCGTGGATGGTTGAAGTAACTCGCGAAGTGCATGATTTCGCGGCAAGGCCAAGCGTTTCCCCTTAAGATCCGTCACACTGGCAGGCTGTCCGGGGACATTACGAGTAACGATGGCATAAGAAGTAAATAGCGCCGGACGGGTAAACAGAAACTTTTCTTCCCGCTCTTCAGTTGAAACCAGGAAGGTTACATCCGCCTGACCGCTTTCTACATAACTCAGGTAATCATCCTGCTCATTCGCCTGAACAGGCTCGAATACCAGCCCGGTGCGCAGCGAAATAGACTTCAACAGATCCGCACCAACACCGCTGAACTGCCCAGCAGAATCAAAATATGAAAGGGGAGCAGTGTCCCCAGTTACAATGAATCGCACCACTGGGTGTTTGATAATCCATCTCTGCTCCGAGGGTGATAAATCCACTTTTGAGAAGCTGATCGAGCTTCCCCCACCCGACCAACGCTTGAGAATATCATCCGAATATCTTTCACGCACCACAATCAGCGCCTTATTCAACACTGACTCAAGAGGCCCATCTTTCGGGCTGAAGGCAAAGGAAAAGCCACCGCTTGGAATTTCCACACGCGACAACATACGCACAAAATTAAAATAGTTAAGATTGACAAAATAGTTACTTGAAACCGAATCCCCCAGATAAAGGTCTGCATTACCAAAAGCCACAGAGGCAACTGCTTGCTCTCTCGAACGATGCAACACGAACTGGGCGTTCGGGTATACTTCACTCAACTGTGTGAGCGGGAGATAGTCATCAGCAATAGCGACGCGCATTCCATTCAGATCTGGTGGAATAGAGCGCTGCTCTGATTTACGCACATACAATACCGGCTGATCTTTGATGTAACTTTGCGTCAGGCGCACACGATACAGATCGACCTCATAATTATTAGAACTACCGACCACGTCTATTACACCCTTCTCCAAGGCGTAGAAAGCTGAGGCGCGATCGGGAAACTGGATAACCCTGACATCAATATGAAGTAACTTGGCGAGCACACCCAGTGTGTCGGCAGTTACCCCCTCGTAATACATGCCATTGGATACCAACTCAAGAGGCGCAAAATTCGGGGAAGCCGTTCCAACGACGAGCACACGCTTATTACGGATCCACTCCCAATCGCTACTTGCAAGCTCTAGTCGTGAATCTCCAAACTCGGAGCGATCGACCAACTTCAGCAAGGTAGTTCCCTCAAGATCGGGAGAAGCTAGAGCAATTCGCCCCCCAGACAGAACGAAAACAAAAAATACGCAACAGTACAATAAAATCAGGCCCCTACTAACTCTGACCCCCGGGAGATTTCGCATCATAACTAACCTTCTTGGCCATATTCCGGGTTGAAGAGTTCGACAGCGGTTCAATAATCAGCGCTTCGCTACAATGCATGTTTCACAGCCCACCTGCCACCCTGCCTTCGCATCACTTCCATTCCCAAAATCAAGCACTACCTAACCTCCTTTCGCAGGCATTCAGAAAACTTCTCTGACGCAAGAGCTTTGTGACAGGATAGACAGCACTCCAGCACCTCGCCAACCGCTGCACTTGCTCGGGGATAATCAGGATTTAGGTGGACCTAAAACACCAAGCGATTAAGCCACACCCATCTTCATAACGGACTACCCACAAAAGCCCGCTTGCGGTACCAATTGGATATCCACTCGACGGTTGGCCACTCGCCCGGTCGCGGTTTCATTACTGGCAATCGGTTGTCGACCTGTCATGCCCTGGACGGAAAGACAACTGTCAGGAATGTCACCCATTCGTTGCATCCTGCTGCTTACTGCCGAGGCGCATGCGTATGAGAGTTGGAGGTTTTGTTGGGCATCGCCCATGGTGTCAGTGTGCCCGACGATCACGATCAGCCGACCAGGTTGAGCTTTGATGTTGACTAAGGCATTGACCAACACCTTGGCGGAGCTGGGCTTAAGCTCACTACTTCCCGGATCGAACAACGACAGACTGTCCAGATGCACCGTGTCGCCCCTGGTCATATGCGGGTGGGCGATTTCAACCGCTACCTGATTCCACCACCAGAGGCCGCACACCGAGGCGATTGTGGCGGTCACGCCAATCAACCACCACGCTAGACGGCGCCTGCGGGTTTTCGCGGCTTCAGGCGGCACCTCTGGCATCGGGTGGGCTGGCCGAATCACCACTGGGGTTACAAACGCAGGTTCTGGAACCCTGCTTGGCTGCGGCGCCCTTTCACCCGCACGATAAACGTTGGTGAAACGCATGACGATGCCTGCACATCAAGCTGACGCGCTTTAGAGGGAAAGCGTTGAACATCCAAAGTCCTTTCTTGCCCTGTTACGACGGGCATTGGTTCGCAGACGAGGCAACTCAAAGAAGCGCAATAATTCGCCCCATTCCTAGTCTGAGAAATTTAGATTGCTGCGGACGGTAACAAGGCGAAAAAGGAATTGATGTAGGAAACTTCCCAAACCATCCAATTTCTACCGCTCTGGATTGGTAAAGACAGTAAAAGTTATGTCGCGCTCGTTTCTCAGCTACAAAGGCAAAGCTTTGAAAGGCATAACGAACTAGCTTGCTTATAGGATGAGCTCTGTCGGCGACCAGGCCTCACATCGTGCACGCATGACCTGTTTACGGGGCAGCCCATTAACGAGATCGAATACGAGCGGGTTACAGATACCTGCCAAAAATACTTCACCGCCTTACTCCTTAGCACTTAGCACTTAGCACTTAGCACTTAGCACTTAGCACTTAGCACTTAGCACTTAGCACTTAGCACTTAGCACTTAGCACTTAGCAGATTGGGAGCCAAAACTTCTAAAGAATCATTAATCACATTTACCCACGACAACTTTTAGACCCCCCTGCACTCTTTGGAATGTCATAGGGTCATTTGACCGGATGAACATCGAGACATTCAAGTTGACCATTGACATCATTTAAGAACACGAGAAATCCAACATCACACCCAAAATCAAAGCAACCAGACATAAAATCACTAGGCGGCGACATACTGCATCATTCCTTCTCAATTTTTTCTTTACAAGATAGATGATCTGCCAACCCTGAATCAAATATAACCTCGCAAGTCATAACTTTCTCGCCAACAGGCTGCAACGGAGTTATACCCAACTCAATAAAAAGCTTTTCATCTACAAATGTTCCTTTTTTAAAATCAACATCTGCGTAACCATTGCTAATTTTTTCTCCATTTACAGAGCAAATATTTTTTTCTGCAGAGACTGTTCCATTGCCACCAGGAACTAGATTTTGAATCACGACACAGTCGTCTGACCAAGCGAGATATCGAACAATAGGAATCCCCGCTACAGCTCCGGTACCTGAGTAAAGTACTTTACTGTAGTCAACTTCACTCGCCTCTGCTGCGGCAGTAACAGCAAATGCCAACATAACAAAAATTGATATTTTCATTGATTCATATAATCCTTTCGCCTTTGAAATCTATCTGGAGGAACTCCTCCCCAAATATTTTGATTTGAAATTGCCGCCCTCATTCTCTCAGGATCATTTTCTACAAAAGGCTTTTGAATATAAGGCCTCGTATCTTTATGGTAATCACCCCTGTAAATCAAATCAATTACGATATCCTGAATACGTCTGTTAACTGCGTTCCAATTGAGCAAACCATACGCCGCTCGATTAGATTGCCTATCAGATATACGAATTACTTCACTTTTCATAAAGTCGTATACAGGCAAAAACAGATCATACTGCTGCCTTCTAGTGATTTTATGTTTTTTGATCAGCATAGGCGCATTGTCAAGATAGGTCTTTGCAACGGCGCCCTGCAGTCCTTTGGCCCCAATCAACCAAGATAATAGTGGCTCTGGAATGCCTGCGGCGCGGAGGTCGAGGCCCGGGGCAGGACGCTGCCCAAGATCATAACCACGACCAATTGTTATTCCAGAAGCCCCACCCGGCCAATGTACAACCCGACTGAAATATCTATATAGTGGATGCGACTCATTTTCTATGTCATTAACTTCCACATCAAATGTTAATTGACCATATGGCACTTTAAGCCACCTCAGATCATTATCATCAACGCCTACACAAAAACTTCCAACCAGCCCCACCGGGTGCATGTGATACACCTGCCCATGCGCCGGCAACCCAACCTTCGTTGCCACCTCATCCCACCAGCTCATCTGCTTGATCCGCCCTTTCTCCGCCAACGAGTTCAGGAGCGGGGTCGAGCCGCTATGGCCCAGGATTTCGTCCAGCGCGTCCCACTTCTGTGGCGTATGGCGCCACTCGCTTTCGTAGTGGATGATCAACTGTGAAAGCGACTGTGCCTGCGCCGGCAGACCAATAGCTACTCGTAGCTCCTCAGCAGTCATTGTTCCATTCTTGTCGCGATCAATGATGTCGTACAAACGACTCCTCACCGGCGCTCTGTCCGACGTATCAGCCAAAGCCCCATGGCGTTCGAGTTCATCTTCACTGAAGCGGCCGATCGCCCGCAGGAGGTAGGCCAGAGCTTGCCGGGGAGTGTCGTAGTTGAAGATTACGTCGTAACCCTCCCACGACCAGGGATTGACCCAAGAAGTAACCCCCACCTCTTCACGCACCCAGCCGCTGCAAAACTGGCTGTTGGCGTCGTGGAGCAATTCATCAAGACGGTACCAGTTATAGGCGTTGGTCTGCGCCGTCGCGGGAACTGCAATTTTCCTCTCGGCAGACATACCATCGAGCATGCTCTTGGGCACCAAAAGATCGGCATCACTGCGTGTGCCGGCATCGCTCAGTTTGGGCGGCTGCGCGGCATTGAAGTGATTTTGATGGAACACCACAGCGGTGCCCTTGGCGAGTTTCAACCAGGTCTTGTCGGTGGCGGGCATTTGCCGTGCCCAATCCTGACTGTCGGAGAGGAACGTTTCCACGTCATCGGCGCTGAACACTTCCAGGTGCAATTTCTTTTCCGGATGCTCGGCACGGCTGTCTTGATACTTGCCGATGTGACCGATCAAATCGCCGGCCTTGATGGCTACGGGCTGATCGAGGACCACGATGCGGTCCGTCTTGGGTTCTCGTGTGCCTTCCAGCGAATTGAAATGAACGTACTGGTTCACCCGCTCCAGTTTTCTGAATGCCCCTTCACCGCTAACCGTCACTTCGGTCCCATGTGGCAACTGCGCAATAACGGCACTGCTGTAATCACCCATCACCATCAATTTAAGTGGCAGCTCGATTTCTTTTCTGCGCGCCACCAGTATGCAAATCGAGCTTGATATTGACCCGTGCCTTGGGCACTTCATTCTGAAAGCTGTTTGAAGCCATAAATCCTCCAGACGCAGCCCCTCGAGACAGAAGGACTCCATCGTAAACACCAAGTAAAATTCGAATTCATACGCCTGACTGCCAGCGCAATAGCGAGTCAGCTACGAAATATAAAACCATTCTCAAAACTGCGGCAGGCATATGCGCTACCGCATTTACGGCGAAATCTCCGCATTTACGGCGCTATAGCACAGCAAATCCGCACAGACATACGCACACCCAGAAGATAGCCGAACACTACTCTTCAAAAAAACAGAGTTTTTAATACCCACTGAAAATTCGCTATGTGCGCACCAACATATCTACACAGGCGACATCACCAACACTCGGAAACACTAACCACAAATTTTGAATGGAGAATATTTACCATAAATTTCTTAAGTTGCAACCCTACCCGAACAATTATTAAATTATTCTGAATTTAATTGAGCACAGATCTAAAACTTGGGAAGTTTCCTACAGAGTTCTTCTTCCTGCTTTGCTAGCGAACAACAACCTACTTAGCGTTTTCTTCATGCAACATCAGGTTTTTCTCTCAAGCTCATAATCACCAAGGTCTTTAACCGAGTCTTTATCAGCGAGCACCGAATTAATATGTCCATCAAAGGTATCAATAATCCGATCACCCGCGACTCGCTTAAAGAAAGGCTTTGCGACAGGCAAGCCCATTGAAT
The DNA here is from genome assembly GCF_054668335.1 of Pseudomonas sp. S2_F03. Classification (NCBI taxonomy): domain Bacteria; kingdom Pseudomonadati; phylum Pseudomonadota; class Gammaproteobacteria; order Pseudomonadales; family Pseudomonadaceae; genus Pseudomonas; species Pseudomonas sp. S2_F03. The sequence continues at coordinate 712,587 of NZ_CP162759.1, forward strand.
CTATAAACGTGCATAAATCCTGCTCCGACATGGGGCGGGCGAAAAAGAAACCTTGTGCAAGTGTCCCCCCATCTGCTGGAGTTCGTTGCATTGCTCGAGCGTTTCCACACCTTCAACCACCAGCGAGATATCCATATCCTTAGCCAAGGCAGCCACGCTACGAATAATGGCTCGGTTCTGCGGCCGATGTTCCAGATTGCGGATAAAGGTATTGTCCAGTTTGATTTGATTGAAAGGCAGTTCGCACAACCTAGTCAGGGACGAATACCCCGCCCCGAAGTCATCCATGGCGAGGCCGCACCCCATCATTCGCAAGCGCGCCAGGTTTTCCAGACTATCCGCAGGCGCCTCAAGCAAGCCGACTTCAGTGACTTCAAACACCAGGCCATTCGCAAGAAGTTGATAGTGCTGCAATCGCTCCCGAAGAAGTTCCGGCAGGCATCTCGACCTCAGCTGAGAGGCATCCAGGTTGAAGGCCAATTCAAGGCTTTTGTTCTGTCTGAGCAGTTTCTTTTGAAGCGTCAAACCTTGCTCAATCAATTTCCAAAATAACGTATTCAGCAGCTCGAATGATTCGATGGCCGGCAAAAAATGACCAGGTGCCATTAATCCACGCTCAGGGTGCTGCCATCGGGCCAAGACCTCAGCACCCGCGATTTTTTGGGTTCGCAGGTCTATTTTAGGTTGGTAATAGGCGACGAACTCGCCTTCGTCCAACCCGCGCCGGATATCAGCAAGGCTCGGAATTGAATCCAGCTGAAGCGGTGCCAGTTGTTTTTGCTGCATGCTGGCGTAGCGGTTGAGCAACAAACGTAAGCGCTCCAGGTTGAACGGCTTTCCCAGATCCCCGATAAATGGCAACCCCAGATAGTCGATCATGCTGATCACGCCTTGACGCAAAGAAGCGTCGACATCGCTGCTCAAAATCACCGAACCAACCAGGTCTCTCTTGCAGGCTTCGCGCAGAAAGGCCAACCCGTCCATGCCAGGCATGCGCAGGTCACAAATGACGATATCTACACGGCCAAAAACCTTGAGTTTCTTCAGTGCCTCCTGCCCCTCCGAGGCCTCGATGACACGGGTCACCCCAGCCTTTAACAATGCGATGACCGCCAAGGCCTTTTGAAATGGATGGTCTTCCAGCACTAGCACTTTGAGTTCGGACACGACGTTCCCCAGAGAGCGAAATAAACACAGAAGCCTAGCGGTTTACTTGAAGTCCTCATGCAGGAATGCTTCTCTTGTTTTGTAGGAAACTTCCTATAAGTGGATTTTTCCTACAACTACCCATGCCAATTGCCTTCGAGTGGAGTAAAAGCCTCGTCTTCGGAATCCGGTGGTCGCGGTCTGACATCCCCCCTATGCCTTGGAGTGTGAAATGAGTCGTATCATGATAGTTGATGACCACCCGGTGATCCGGATGGCTATCGCAATGCTGATGAAACAGCTTGGGCATGAGGTCGTCGGTGAGACGGATAATGGCGTCGAGGCAGTACAAATCGCTCGAGAGCTGAAGCCGGACTTGGTCATCCTGGATATCGGCATTCCCAAACTCGATGGCCTGGAAGTCATCAAACGATTCAAGGCAATGGAGCTTCCAATACGTGTCCTGGTACTCACCTCCAACTCGGTGAGTCAGTTTGCGACGCGCTGCCTAACCGCCGGGGCGTTCGGATTCGTGACCAAGGGTGAAAAACTCGATGAGCTCGAATACGCGGTCAAAGCTGTATTGGCTGGGTACCACCATGTACCCCGGGAATTGCACAACTCAGTCCAAAATTACAATCCGGAATTCACCGAGGAAAAACAGATTGGCAAGCTGTCCAATCGTGAGGTAGCGGTTTTGCGCTTGCTGGCTAAAGGCATGACAAACAAGGAAATTGCCGACGATCTATTGCTCAGCAACAAGACCATCAGCACCTATAAAAGCCGACTGATGGAAAAGCTCGATGCTGAATCGACTCTGGATCTGATCGAATTCGCGAAACGACACGATTTCCACTGATTACTCCAAGACAGGTTCCGCCTTATTCGCCGACGCTCAAGTGCTGTTTCAAGGCAGTCTCAAGCTCACTCATGGCTTGTTCGACCTGCTTCACTTGCGCGGATATTTCCTCATCGTCGGGGTCGGGCCTGTCACACAACGCTTCTAATGCTTCGCACGCCTGAACCAACTGTCGAGCCTGAATCATGCGCGCAGCACCCTTGATTCGGTGTGCGAGATCTGAAATTTCCTGACCATCGCAGGAGGACATCGCCAACTGCGACAGCTGCCCCAGGTCACTCCTGTTGGTTTTCATTAACTCGCCCAGCAACATATTTATCAAATCAGGGTCAGCTCCCGTCAGGCGCTCCGGCTCTTCCAGGTTAAACAATAACGCTTCAGAACTACTGGATTCGGCCTCAGAAGGCAGGGGGAGATTGCGTGCAACCACACTGGAAAGTGTACTGCTCAGAGCAGACAGGCCAGTGGGTTTGAACATACAGCCGTTCATGCCCGACGCTTTGCATCGCTCCACGGCATCTGGCTGGGCATTGGCTGTAAAACCCACGATCGTACAGCTGGATAATTGGTGCGATCTTTCAGACTCACGAATTTTTCGAGCCAATTCGTAGCCACTCATCACCGGCATGTTGCAGTCCGTGATCACCACATCGAATTGTCCTTGTGACCATACTTCAAAGCCTTGCGCCCCATCCACCGACTCCTCGGTCTGATGTCCCAGATACGCCAGCTGTCGAGCCATGAGCAGACGGTTCGCCGGATGATCATCAACCACCAGAATGCGCAAGGACTGGCCCGCACTGGCACTTGGAGCAGGCTCAGCCAGATGTTCGTGGGTCAATGGATAGAGCGTACTTAACGTCAACTCGACATTCACCACGGTGCCTTTACCCAGCTCACTATGCAGGCTCAGCGCCCCGCCCATCATGGAGCAAAGTGACCGACAGATAACCAGCCCAAGGCCCGTGCCTCGCCTCGCTGTCTGAGCGGGCTGATCAGCCTGGACAAAGGGCTCGAACAGGCGTTTCTGGTCTTCTTTCGAAATACCGATACCGGTGTCTTCAACCTGCAAGCGCACTTGCAACAATTCGTCGCCCACGTGTTTGCCCTGAATGTGCAGTTGAACCCGGCCCTGCTCGGTGAACTTAATGGCGTTACTGATAAGGTTGGCGAGCACTTGTTTGAATCGCACAGGATCAATCAACACATCCTTGTTAATGCTTGGGTCAATATTCATCGCCAGGGTCAGGGACTTCTGCCGCGCCAGGCCGTCGAATACGCGCACTACTGACGCCACCAACTCCTGCAAATTGGCACGTTGGGGGCTCACGTTCAAATGGCCGGACTCGATACGCACGACGTCCAGAATGTCACCGATCAGTTCCAGCAGGCCACGAGCCGCGTCGTGAGCAACCTCAATGGCGCCGCGGTCGTAATCCCCCTGCTCGGCTCGTTTGAGCGACAACTCCAACATACCGATCACCGCATTCATCGGCGTTCGGATCTCATGACTCATGGTGGCGAGGAATGTGGTCTTGGCGCGACTGGCCGCATCAGCTTCCTCCTTCGCCGCCTGCAACTGCTCGACGAGCACGCGTCGCTCACTGATATCGAACCAGCCACAAATCACCCCCATAATCTCTCCAGACACATCACGGTATGGCTGAATCCAGTGATAAATACTCAAGGTTTTACCCGCGAGTGTGAGGGTTCGATCCTGCTCCAAAGGCTGGTTTGCTGCCATCACCAACATATAGTCATCATGGAAGTTCAAGGCTTCGGCAGCATTGCTATTGCTATTGCTATTACTCTCCTCGATCGCAGTTTTGCCGATCACTTGTTGACGGGTAAGGCCAAAAACCTGCAAATAATTGTCATTGCAAGAGACCAGGCGCCCTTCGCGATCACGCACATAGATCGGGTGCGGTGTACCGTTGATCAGTGTTTGTTTAAAACGCAGCTGATTGTCCAGCGCCCGTTCGGCCTTCTCCCGCAGCTTCACCTGGCGCCGCAAATTCGCGTTCCAGATCAATGACACCAGAATCAACATCAGCACGGCTGCGCTGATCTGGTAGATCAGCGTTTTGTGGTCCTTCCAGGCAGATTCGCGACTGATGGAATTGGATCGCCATCGTGTGTTGATCACATTCATTTCATCGGGAGGAATGCTCAGCAAAACCTTATTAAGGATTGATTGCAGCTCAGTATTGCCACGCGACATGGCGAACGAGTAATTCGCAGTGCCAGCCCCCAGTACATTGAACACGCGCAGCTTTTTGTCAGACAGGCGCATGGTGTAATACTGCGCGACACTGAGCCCTGCCACAGTGACGTCTGCCTCCCCACGCTCCACCATGCCCAAAGCATCGAGTAATGAGGGGGTTTCAATGATCGCGTGATCAGGGTAGTCATTGCGCAAGGCCTCTAGAAAAGTCATCCCCTGCGCTATGACAAAGCGTTTGTCGCGCAAACTATCGTAGCCCGGGCGCGGGTTATCGTTTGTACGCGTGATCAAGGCGACCGGAGTAGACAAGAGCGGATGAGAAAAACGCATGGAGTTTTCTCGTTCTTCACTCGCGGTCAGCACCACCAGGTCTGTTGCGCCGGTGGTAAGTGCACTCGCAAGGTCATTCAATCGCTCGGTGTACTCAATGTCGAAATGAATGCCGGTGCGCAGTGTGACCAGTTTCAACAGGTCTGCGGATATTCCGCTGAAATTGCCATTGCCATCCTCAAATGCCAGCGGTGCCTGATCGTTGCTGATGAGTACTCGCAGCCTTGGGTGCTTGCGAACCCAATTATTCTCCGCTGGTGTCAGGTGCAGTCCGGCATGAGCGGCGGTTCCCGTCCCCCCTCCCCAGCGTTTGATGATGGCACCCAGTTGCTCCGGTGTAATCGCCATAAGCGCCTTGTTGATGATCCCCAGCAATCTGTGGTTATCGTTGTTCAACGCGAAGCTGACACCGCCAGAGTGGATTTTCAGGCTGCGCTCGAATTTCACATAATTGAAGTAGTTTTCATTGATCAACAGATTGCTGGAAAGCGTATCACCCAGATATAAATCCGCATGCCCGAACGCCAATGCCGCTAGTGCTTGTTGTCGCGAATCGAAGAGCTGAATGATGGCGCCGGGCAGGGATTTACGAATCACGTTTAATGGCAGGTAGTCGTTGGCCATGGCAACTTTCATTCCTGCCGTGGACTTACCGAACGCACGCTTGTCATTAAGGCGACTGAACAGTGCCGACTCCTCCGATGCGTATGGCAAACTCAGGTTCAATGGCCGAACATTGACATCATAGTTATTGGCAGAACCCAACAGATCAATCTCGCCGTTTTTCAATGCATCGATAGCACTGGCACGGTCGGGGAACTGATGGACGATCACGGGCATATGAATTAACTGGCTTATTAACCCTACTACGTCTGCGGTAACACCCTCGTACTGGCTGCCATTAAGCGTTACATCGAAGGGCTCGTAATCAGATGCTGAAGTACCTAGTACCAGGTTTCTCTTCTTTCGCAAAAAACGCCAGTCATCATTACTGAGCGATAACTCCTGTTGTGCAACTTGTGATCGGCTCATGAGTGAATATAGCTTGGGCACCGAAGTGCTTTCGGCGGCATGGATGTCAATAGCGATAATGCTTAGACAAAAAACAAAAAACTTGCAGCGCATACAGAACAGACGCCTCACCATAGAGGTACAGAGTTATCGCTTCAGAACAGCCGGCACGAAGCGCAGGAGACCTCCTGTTTGAGGAGTCCTCAGCGCATTTCCTCAACTTGAAACCCTACAGGTCAGTAATAAACTACCTGTACTACCATGAGCGCCTCGAACGGCCCGACTTCGGGCTCGCCCACGGCTATGACCGTCGCTTGGAAAGGCACATCGATATGCGACTCGCCTGCCGGAAAACTTGCCAGTGGAAAAGGTTCGTTGATCGGTAACAGATTGTTGTGCGCATCCCGGACTTGTATGCCGATTTTGCTATTAGAACCTGCCAGAATCGTGTGCAGACCTTGCTGATTGGCCGTCACGAAAGTCGCGCCGATATTGATAGCGCTGCTGCATTTTTTTCCAGCGATAAGTTGAATGGTTTGGTCGGATTGGGCGGCGTAAAGCCGGTAGTGGTTCTCTGAATCGTACCGAAGTCGACAATGCCAGGCTCTGGCGTCACGGTGACATCCACTGAACAGGCCGTACCGACTATGTTCTGCAAACCACTGAGTTGGAATCGAAAATTATCAAACGGATTACTCGGCCCCTGGTTGAGACCATAGATCCCGTCTAGCTGGAACACATCGTAGGTATCTACCGCCGGACGCTGCAGCGGCAAGAGACCTCGTTTTCGAATCACTACCTGAAAGGCAATGCTGGGATAAACGATCGAGCAAGTCTTCATCTGCGCATGATCGATGGCACTCGGACAAGCAGGGGAAGTAAACCCGGTGAAAACGCCTCGACCCGGGTTAGAACTCCAGTCACCGTCCCAGGCAGTCACTTGTTTGTAAACCAGACCAAATTCGATGCCCCAAGGGACAGCGTTCAGTCCTGCGGGGTTACCATAAAAATAAATTGGGTCGTCTTCAATATAGTGAACATCGCGAATTTTCCAGCACTGAGCCGGTACGACATGTGTTTTAGAGCGCCAGATGATCGTGCCATCCGGTACGGCATCCGGTACCGAAACAGAACCTATGTGTTCGCTCAGGTAGCTGCCGCCATTCATCGATTTACAGAACAAGGCCCACGAGGCTTGGGAAAAAGTAAGCAGCAACGCGCTCACGCATAAGTTGAGCAATTGCCGGCGCATTCCTTGAGCCGCGCGATTCATGGCTTCACAACCTTGCAAACGTTGGCCGCACAGTTGAACAACGTATCGGTCTGCCCGCCGAAATCGTTCATGTTCGACACCCGCAGTTCGGTGAACTGAGTGTTGCTCAGTGCGAGCCGGGCACCGCCTTGCGGCGCGATCATCACGGTCTCAATCGGCATCTCTGTTTTCTCGCGCCCCACCAGTAGACCCACCACGGTAATGTGGAATGGCGTCAGATTGCTCACCACCAGTTGCTTGCCCACCGGGTCGATTTTCACGTCGAGGCCGAACGCCAGATCCTCGCCCCGCCCGCGTTTTACGGCAGCCGGTCGATAAAACAATTTGATCTTCGATTGCAGAGCAATCTGCATTGCATTGACGGCTTCGGTCTTGGGTGGAATTTCGCGAACATTGAGATAGAACACCGATTCACGATCTTTGGGTAAAGACGTCTCAGGTAACTTCACAATACGCAGCACACTACTTTCATTGGCCTCGATGCGCTGCAACGGCGGCAGAACCATGAAGGGTGAACTGACTTTTTGTCCATTCCCATCCTCGATCCAGGATTGCACCACAAAGGGCAGTTGGGGATTTTTATTGGTGACAGTAACACTCGACGAAGACGCGCCTTCTTCGAAAATAACCCGGGTTCGGTCTGGTACTACCGCTGCATTGCTGAACAGCGGCACAAAAAGTATCGCCAGCATCGCCAAACGATTGAACCGCAGGCGATTTAAAGAACGTGCATTTGTGTACATCAACAACTCCAAAAAATAGGTGGGGAAAGCCAGCAGTCGACAACCGGCCTATAGGCAGCGCACAGGCGTAGCGATGTTGGACACCATGTCGTCATTCGGTAAAAAGGCCAGTGCGCAACTTTTTGTGTCGTCCCAACGTGCTACCAGTTCGGTCCCGCTCTTGGCACCAAGCAAATAGGTCACCCCGGCCTCGCCGACAATGCCCACTTCCTTCTTGGTGTGTTTGTCCTGAACAGAGGCACCGAAAGGCACCGGTCGACCGTTTTCCAGGGTCAGCTCGACAAACGCGTTATGGCCCTGATAGGCAGCGAAGTTGATGTAGCCAATGGCGCCTTCAGTCAATGCGAGCCGCTGAATCGGATTTGACACCTCGGTGTTCAGAGGTAACTTTTCAATGTTGACCCGGGCTTCATAAGCCTGGAACGGCGGCAAGCCATCGATGACGACGTAGCCGTCTTTGTTTGAGCGGCTCTGCCCGGTGAACGCCACGTCCGGCACGCCACCGGTAGACGCCAGTAATCGGGTATCGCCATTTGAACCATTGCCATGGGCAGCGACGCCGTAACGGGTAAAGACAAGCGAACTGTCCAGTTCACCAGTGAGTGAGCGATAGGTGTCGCCGTCAGTGGTCGCCGATGCATTGGCCCGATAGGTCGACCCCTCTTACCGACGTAAGCGTTAACGTATTTGTTGTCGCCCACTCCGCCATAGACCTGATAGTTCATGCCTTGGCTATCGTCGTAGCTGAAGCCGGCATTGACCGAAGTTTCTCCGGAGCCGGAGCGGTGAACACTGGTAGACATCATCGAGTTGCCCCCCAACGGAATGCTCACCCCGAGATAAATCTGGGAGTCGTCATCTTGTGAGTTATGCGTCTGATAGACAGACAAGTTGACGTTGATGTTTTTTACGTTACCCACCGAGAAACTGCGCGCTAGGGAAAGGCCGAAACGATCGGACGACTGCGCATCCCAGTAGGTGGAGTGATCGTAAGAAAAGCTCGTTGATAGCCAAGAAAAGCGCTTGGCCAGTGTTACCGAATAACGCTGTTTACCCGAGTTGATCGAGGAGTAATCAGGGTCACTGATGAACTGGGAGAAACTGGTAAAAGTTTTATCGGAAAATCGGTAACCGAAGAAACGCAGATCCGTTTCAATCGCATCGAAACGTTTGGAATAGTTGATTCGGTAGGAGTTACCCACCACCGTCTCGCCGTTGCGGCGCAAACTCGCCCGAGAGGTAGTGATGTCTGCCGACACTGCACCAAACCTGCCCAAGTCCTTGCCGGCACCGAACGCGTTTGACATGTAGTCGCTGGCAGCGATCAATCCACCGTAAACGGTCCAATCCAGGGGCAAACCGTAAGCAACTTCAGAGGCAATAAAATTTGGCTCACTCCCGCCCGTCAACCGAGGCTGGCCTGCGGTAACTTTGTAACGCAGCTCTCCTTCACGCGAAAGAAAAGGCACTGCCGCTGTGGTGACGGTGAATTTCTGCTCAGTGCCGTCCTCCTCTCGCACTATCACGTCCAGTTCGCCCTGTACGCCACTGTTCAGATCCTGAACGCTGAACGCGCCTGGGGTCACGGTTGTCGAGTACAGCACCCGGCCTTGCTGAGACACTGTAACTGTCGCGTTCGTACGTGCTAATCCGCTGATCAGGGGCGCATAACCACGCAAATTGGGCGGCAACATGCGATCGTCGCTGCTCAGTGTGGCGCCACGCAGAGCGAACGTATCGAATATATCTGAACTCAGATAATCCTCGCCGACCGACAATTTCGAGCGTAGGGCGGGCAATGCGCGATAGGCGTAAAGTCGATTCAGTTGAAACGCATCGTTGTTGATGCTTTCTTCCTGGCTACCATTGGCTTGCTGCGCTTGATAATCAGCCCGGACACGCCAGGCATCAATGTTCAAACCGGCAGTGCCGTAACTTCGCAGCGATTTAGAATCCCCCGAAGCGTTATTGGCCAGTGATTGGCGATGGTTTGCGATCACGCGGTAGTCGAGCAGCGCGCCGTTCAGCCCTTCGCTCCAGGCAGCCGGCGGCAAGTAATTAGGATCGTCGTACTCTAATGAAGCCTGAGGGAGACTGATTGAGAGTCGTCCCAGATTTTTCAGATATTTGATGGAGGCATTGTCGATCGCGCGAAGATCCAGACAATCGCCGCCCGCTAAACGCGGCATACTCTTCAGCAGATCGGGCTTCAGACCAAACATCTGGACCAGTTCAAGAGGCAAACACGCGTAACTGTCAGAGGCGTCATTCTCACTCTTGAATTCGATTGAACGCGTACCGAAATACCGTTGATTGACAACAATATCCAGCAAGTAATTTCCAGGCACCGTGTATTGAGCACGCGCAAACTGACCAAGACTGACGTCATCGTTATTATAAATATTTAGAAATTCCGAATTAAACTCCGTCGCCAATGAATAAGGCGCACAGGAGACTAATACGCAGGACGTAAGAAGTTTGCGGCAGCCCACGAGAGTCACCCTTTTTTATCAGCACTGTGACAGACAGAAAAAGGGGGGGGGCGCCCCCTTTTTTTTACAACACTAGATAAGGGTGTATCAGTTGTACGCTACGGTGAAGTTTGCAACGCTATCTGCTTCACCGGTGGTCACGGTCGCAGCAGTAGCCTCATACATGGCCGCGAACGATACGACGTTGTTGCCGTTTTGCAGAACTACAGGTGAAACTTGCTCTTTGCCGTTTTCAAGCATCTCACCAGCACTGGCCTGGAGACGGATACCAACGTTTTCGGCCAGGCCAGTGGTCGCGAACAACGCAGGTACAGCTGGGTCCTGCACGCCGCTAAAGGTGAAACGGGCGTTTTCTGAGTCGAAGTATCGCAATCGGTCAGAGTGATGTCGAACTTGACTGGGGTCGAACGATCACCAATCGCCTTGAAGCTGTTCGAAGGTACTTGGCCAAGGGAAACAGTCTGGTCCATGGAGTTGGCGTCAATGCCACACGCACCCGAAACAATTTCACCGATAAAACGCACTGTTCCCGGGTTACCGGAAGCCGGCGTAGCGGCGTTGGCGAAGGAAATAAAGCCCATTGCTACAGTTACGGCAGTAACAGCAAAAATTTTTTTCATCTCATCTATCCCTTTCTATAGTTATTGGCTCCGCCCAGAGAGCGACTTCCAAATTCTTCCCTATCGACAACTTAATGTTTGCCCCCACTCAAACAGCCGCAGCCCCCCTTTTCCAATACTTCCGGCGAACGCCATTAGCATTGTTTTTTGTGCTCAGCCAACTAACGAGAGAAAGCTCGATATTGATGATTAAGGTTGTCCAACATCTCTGTGGCATTTGGATTATGAGTGTGTCCATTTTTTACAACTGTAGGACCCCTCCCATCGACCTGTAGGAAACTTCCTATGAAAAGCCATAAAAAATCATGTTCGAGAGCTTTTTGGTGAAGCAAATGACCTTCGCCGACGCGTGCGATAACGTGAAACCAGGGTAACTTTTAATCAGTTAACCAAAACCAGCCTTGCACGTACTTCTGACGACAGCGAGTCGATTAATACCAACTGCAAGTCTTTTGCTCCGAGTTCTGGGCAACAGGATCACCGAGATCTGTAGATCCCTCTTCCGGCAGCTTGTACATAGCACCTGTAAGCGGGTCAACAACAAGCATGCCAATTACCCCCCCAATCAGCAGATTGCCCCAATACCAACCACTTAGACTTGAATCCAGTGTCACGACTTTGTCTGCATAGCCAGACTTCTTGAACTTCAGGTCGTAAGTCTGCCCTTTGAAATAGCCTCTACCCGACTTTAGGGTAACCGTGCTCGGAGTACTTCCTGTTTGAACAATATCCCCATCCTTGTTGACGACTTCAAAGGATGCATCCGGCGGAGTACTGGTAACCCTGACATCATATTTGGTGTCGCCAACGACGCTTGCGCAGCCTGTCATCAAACCAGCAGCCACAACAAGGGCCGCACCTAGAGTTGTACGAGTAAACATAAGCATATTCTTGAATTTAAATTTTCATTGATAAATTGCATTGCACTGAACGAAATGGCGGCAAACCAAACTTTCAGCCTGTAATAAACGTGGCCCGACCCACCAAGAGTGACTCGGTCGCCAACGAATCGAAGCTCCAGCCTGATGACTGGTTTGAAGCCCAGTGCCAAGGGGGGCGTGCGCGAGTGGTTCCGCATGCATTCGCTAGAGTTCGTTTTTCGAGCGATCCGGAAACATTCAGCAAAAAAATTCAGTCCCCCCTTGAGAAAACACAAACCTCGCCGACACTGAGTTCAAGGGATGAGCCTTAACAGTTGAGGTGCAGGATGAATAGAAAGCACTTGTTTACAGCGAGCCTTCTTATCGCATGGAGCGCAGGCAGTTTCGCGTCAACAGTGGCTACGAAGGGCGTAGTTACTTTCCAGGGAGGCATCATCAATGCCCCATGCGTTGCCTTTGGTGTCGTCGGCGGGATCCTGCTCAGCGAGTGTCCCGATATAACGACTGGCAAGAGCGCTCCTGGCATGAAGCCTGTGCTGATAGTGAGCTCAGTTGATCATTCGGCACGGCAGGGAACGCTGATCGCCACCAATAGAGAAAGTAACAAAACTGACACCCTGCATTATGTTATTTCAGAGTCGAAATGGACCTTGGTTAGCCAGGGAAGGTACCTGATCGTTTTGGAATTCCCTTAATCCGCAAACGTCCTGCTACCGGACAAATACTCATATTTTCACAATGCTCAAGCATTAAAAAGAGGCGCGTATGTTTAATTTCATGCCTGCACAAGTAGCCATTCACGCAACGTTTGCTGGTCTCGTGTTATTAGCCACCCCGTTGGCTCATGCCGATGGCCTTTACATCACTGGGCATATCCTACCTGGCAGCTGCGCCACTGAGCAGCATGCCAACCCTGCTTCGTTCAACCTCAACGCCTGCCCGGAGCAGGCAAGCCGCGCGAGAATCGAAGTAATCCCTGTCAGCTCTAAAGCGTCTTCCACGACTCAGTTGCAGTTGTTGGAAACTACCACAGACAGCAATACTCACAATTTCACTCGCACCTACCAGATCATCGAACCGACTGTAGACCTATCCAGCGACCGCACCTACTTGGTGTCCGTTATTTACCCCTAAGGTTGCCTCGCCGCTCTTCGAGCATTGAACATTCAACGCACAAGAGCGGCGGCCCGGCTTAAGGCGTGCTGACTGTTACGACAACAGAAGCGGAATAGTCGCCTGCCTGAATGGGTTTACCTGGTAGTAACGCTGGAAAAAATTTCGCTCTAAAGCTGGTTCCATTATTTATATACGGCACATTAATTGTGTTCTCGCCCCCAAGCAAAATAGGCGCTCCATTTTCGTCCTGAATACCAATCCCTATACTAGGCAGGGTAGTTTGAACAAAACGCGGCGTGGCGCGAATGCCGTCAAAATAATAGCTCAATACGGAGGTAAATCCTTCAGGGATACCCGTACAGGTGACCGACAAATCCAGGCTTTTTGGAGTAAAACCAACAGGCGGTGCCCCCCTCTCGCAAACTTCCAGAAGTTACGGAATCCAAGCCCAATGACAATTGGCTACCGGCATTAAACGTACAATTAGCAGCCGCCTGAACATCAAGATCCATATAAACCACCGAAAGCGGATCGCCACTGAGTTTTGGATGCGAATTCCAGGCACCATAGAGCGTGGCCACCAAACCACTGAAACGAACATTCCCCAGCACCCCTTTGGTCGTAACTAAACCAACGACACCGCTACCCCCTGTAGAAAAAGGTACATCATTTATACCTTCCATGCAGCTATAACTTCCGATATTAGAAAGCGGAGTAAATGGAACAGGAGCATCACCTCTACCATAGACCTTAATACGTACAGCAGCCTTAACTTCAGGACTAAAGATCAGATACTCACCTTCTACCGGAAGGGGGGTGGTCGCCGCAAAGTAATATGGGCCTGTTCCAGCCTTGGCGCTCTCAGGCGAACAATAACATTGTCCCGTGTACTGCGAGGACCCCGTATTATATTCAACAACTTCTTTAGACCCACTACCAATTTGAACGGTAGTTGATAAATTAACATTGTGAACCTTATCACTCCAGCAGGAACGGTCATCCGCGGCCTGAGCTAAAATAGATGTAAAAACTGTCATCACACCCACTGATGTGAGGGCCAGGAGATGAAAAAAACTGGATTTTAGATTCATAAAAAACCCTACTACTTTAATTTGAATTTTTGCTGACGAAATATTCCAAAATCATCTATCCACCGACAATCAACCTCACTCCCCTCCATGGGCTTAGAATTTAACCCCGACATTTCGAAGTCCATAACACCAAACGGAGGGATAACCTTAACTTCAGGGCCGGTGTACTCTTTTTCTCCAACCCTCAAAATTGCCTGAGGCACTGTAATATTATAAGGGGATGAATTTGTTGCGCGGACAACCAACTTTTTATCGACTTTTACCGCACTCCACATCAACCCATTAACGGCGGTTTCCAGCGTGCCTTCCAATTTATCGGGACGGTACAAGACCTTGACCCTATTACGATACGCAACCTTTACTCGTGCCGGTTCGACACCCACAGTCTTCCCGGCCTCTTTGGAAACACCTAAAACGTTGAGCCAAAATAATGACTCTCTGTCTGCTGGAAGGGAGGGCCCAACAAAGAGCAAAGACATGCTCTTTTCAGTCCCACCTTTCATTACAAACATAGGGGGTGTTATTAAAAACGGAGCCTTGACGCTACTGGGGGAGGCCGTCACATCACCTGTGTCAATCCAGGCCTGCACCAGCGTATCTTCCACGCCGCCGTTTTTCAGTTCTATCGTCAGGCTTTTTCCGATGCCGGGTATATAAACCTGGACTTTGAAAAATTTATGACGGCCTGAGCCTGCTCGGGCAGAACTAACAGTACTGCTAAAAGCGCTAACACAACTCGCGCGGTGCCTAGCCTTATCATAACGAGACTCTCCATCCAGGCTCACTGAGCAGATCAGGCAGTAACCTCTAACTTTTTGGTTCAGCCTACACTTCTGATCTACGCCTGGTTCTGCTCTTGCCATCTAATAAGTTGATGCCACACACGTTAATCAGAATAGTCAATATTCTGAGTTCAGTGCTGGTTAGCGCGCAGCCACTGCACTTGCGCCGCCTTTACATTGTGCCGGTACCTGCTCATACGGGCCACTGCCATCCCCTTGAGGGAGGTTGAACAGCAGAAGGCAGCTTTGGTCGGCATCGCCGCCCCAAACCACGCGCAATTCGGACTGCTCGCCGCGCAGGAACACCAGGCCACCCTGACCCACCATGGCCACCGATTCGCCCTGGGCGTTAACTACGTCAGCACCGAAAGGGATTTCCTGGTCGGCGGAGGACTGAATTTGCAGCAACACCGGCTTACCGATAACCGTCTCGTATTTGACTTTAACAATCGCACCCCGACGCGGAGTCACCGTCTCCGACGTGCTTTGCAGCTCCACATTCTCCGACAAACCCTTAGGGTCGAGGTTTACCGCATTGTTACGGTAGGGGCTGAGTCCGGCACTCATAGCGTACCCACCACTATTGACCCTGCCACTGCCCCCCATTACCGACTTTGACACCCGCAGCGCCGTCAGCCTCGATCAGCGCCATGGTTTCACCCTGGGCTGGACTGAACACAACACCATCGGCGTGAGCCAGAGCGGTACCACGGGCAGTTGCCGAGTACTGTTTATAACCTTCACCAACACTCGCGCTCCCCCCAACTGCTGCCACGGGAGTTTCGTACTGCGCGCTGCCGCCATAACCCTGCGCACTTCCGCTGTCGTTCGAACTCGTGGTGGCGTAAACGCCATAGCTAAGCCGGCGGTCCGCACCGGCCATGCCGTTAAGGTCGGTACGAGCGCTGTAGTCGCCACGGCTGTTCGACCTGACGCTGTTGTTCAAGCGGGGGCTGCCATAACCGGAACCCAAAGGCAGGCTCACGGACAGCATGTACTGGTCGTTATAACCTTCATCCATCTGGGTGCGGCTCGCCGTAACACCGACACTTCCCCAGTTGAAAGTCTTGCTGTAACCCAGCTGGTAGGTGGCATCGTCCTTGCGCTCATCCCAATAACTGCTTGCAAGCCCACTCACATACAAATCGCCATAGCCACCCAGCGGCTGGCTCAGGTTGAGCTGGACGCGGTTGCGCTCGCGATAGACCTGGTTGCTATTGTTCTGCAATGCAACAAAATCCGCGAAATCCAGGTAGTCCTCACTGGAGAAGCGATACGCAGCCACAGCGAAGTTTGTATCGGTGGTTTCCAGCAACTTGCTATAGCTGACCCGGTAACTTTGCCCGGTGGCTCGCTCGCCCAGCTCGCTACGCTTACGCTGATTGGAACTCATGTTTCCGCCAACATTGGCACCGCCACCGGGCAAATTGGTTGCACGGGACAGCGTTGTATCAACTGCGAATCCGCCATACGGAGTGCTAATAGCTACACCACCCAACACGGCCGAATAATCCTGAGACAGGATACCCCCGCCATATAGGCTGAGGTCGTTGCTCACCCCCCGACGATAGGTACCCTGAATGAATTGCGGCTGCTCACTGAGATTTTCGTCTCGATAGCGACCGGCAGTGACACTCATGCGCGAGGAGCCAGGGCGCAACATCTGCACCACAGAAGAAAATGGCACGGTGAAGCGCTTTTCGCTGCCATCGGCTTCCGTCACAGTGACGTCCAGATCGCCGGAATAACTGGTGGCGTAGAGATCGTCGATAGCGAAAGGACCTGGCGCCACGGTCGTTTCATAAATCAGGCTACTTCCCTGGCGAATGGTCACCTTGGCGTTAGTGTCGGCGGTGCCGCGAACGACTGGAGCGAATCCACGTTCGGCATCTGGCAACATGCTGTCGTCGCTGGCAATCTGCACCCCTGTGAACGGGAAGCTATCGAAACTACCACTTGGTGTAAAATACTCGCCCACAGTCAGCTGTGACTTCATTGAAGTAACGTCAGTCTGCGCATAACTGTTCATAGCCTGGTACTTCGAGCCATAGTCAGTATTGCGATAGTTACCATTATGACGCAGTCGCCATTCACCTATGTTGACACCCGAGTTGAGGCCAACATGGTACTCAGTGCTACTGCTGCCCTGATCAGATTGCGTACGATAGGCGTTACCGTTATAGCTGACGAAACCGGCATTGATGCCGCTGTCCCAGTCCTCTGGCGCGACATAATTGCGCAACACTTTCCCCGCGTAGGCCTGAGGAATGCTCAGGCGCCCACTCAGCGAACCAATGTCCATTTCAAAAGCAGCCTGAGGAATAAGTTCGCCCGGCTCAACACAGTCGCTAGCCAGGAGCTTCTGCACTTTTTCCTGGTCTGGCAATTTGCTTGCGTCGACGCCCCACTGTTTCACGTGGGACGCTTTAAAGCAGTACTTCAGAGCATTGTCTTTACCGCCATCCTTGACGACTACGCTTTGACTGACTGAATCACTGGAGTTAATGTAGATTTGAAGCTTATAAGTGCCTGGTTCCACACTACCCGCACGCTCGAAGCGCGACAGATCAACCTTCTGCCCCAAAACGTCCAGGATCTCGCTATCAAACTGGACCGAATCATCCTGAGCCGCACCCATTGCATCGGTAGTAGTAGCCGACATCAAACCGGCCGCCAGCCACAATGCAATGCTTAAAGGGTGAGCAGCAAATTGAGCTCTAGATGTATTAGCGCAGGATACGTGCAACGGCATAATGTCAACCAGTTCCTTACAGCCAGCTTAGACTGCACTTCATCAATACGAATTAACTTCCACTAGCCGATTACAAATAACTGCTTTTACGCTATAAATTTCGCAGAAGAAGCAAAAGGCGGTCACTTCAAATCACTAGTATCTAAAGACAAAATCCATCGAAAAAAGCCAAAGGGCACACTGGAAAGTTTGAATAAAGACTGCCGACCTTGGCGGATTTAATTTCCCACATCGAAAATTAAACATTCGGCTTTTAACTACGCACACAACAACAAATAACTGATGTCCTGCCGACTAACTTTGACCTGGCCGGCAATAGCGTAACTTGCGAGATGATTTATTTCAATAAAACAACATCACTTACAACTCTTACCACCTCAACGACTCAGCGGGGTGGTCTGATCCACGCCTGCACCATAGTCATTGACCCACTTGTAGCTGACCTCATTCGGCATTGAGGACAAACCCTTCAATTTAAAATCATAAGATTGCATCGGTAATACCGCGGCACCTTCTATGTTGCTAATTGTCTTACCGCCAACAGTTACGGAAACTTGACCGACGCTCACGGCATAAGCCGCGGAGTTTGTAGCTCGCAGGGTATAACTGCCCCCCGTTGACACTGCCGACCAGCGCAAACCACGCGCTGCCTCAATCGGATTTCCCGGCAACCCTGATGGTCGATAAAACAGTTTTACCGCAGAGCGAAAAGCTACCTTTACCCGATTGAACCCCTCTCCCTTTTGGTCACGTGGCGGGATCTCCAGCACATTGAACCAAAACACGGACTCACGATCTTGAGGCAATTCTTTAGCCCCCACCTGTGTGACCCTGATTGATTGCCCGCTTCCGGACTCAATACGCACCATAGGCGGCGTCAACACGAACGGCACACTCTCCTTATTCGGACGGACACCTTCAGCACTCTTTTCCAGCCACACCTGCGCAAGAATGGGTGTCTGACCTTCATTACGCAGAGCAACAATCACCTCACTTTCATTAGCCGGATAAATAACACGGGTACCGGAAATGATCACCGAGGCCGAGGAAACTACCGGCAGAGTAGCCAGCGTCGCCCCCAAACCGAGCACGCAATTTCTTACCCAAAACTTCATAATCCACCCTATTCGCAGCAACTAAATAGAATGGCTACCGAACAAGTTCGGTAGCCAGCACCATCAATTACTGATAGCGAACGGTGTAGACCAGCGCAGTATCTACATCACCCGCACCAGCAGCAGCGCCTTGGGCAACGTATTGAGCCGAGTAGCTGAGCGAACCATTACCCGATGCATCCAGAGCTACCGGAACGTTGTTGGTGTTGGTGTTGAGGTCAATGACCTCACCATCAGCATTGAGAACCTGAACTTGAACGTTTTCAGCAGCAGTGCCGGCAACAGCGCGGTTCAGCAGGTTGCCAGTGGCAGGGTCAACGTTCGAGCTTTCGAAGTAGGCGCTTACGCTACCAGTGGCTGGGCAGCCGCTCAGAGCGAATTGGAAGCCGGTAGCACCAGCAGTAGCGCCAGCAGTATTCAGTTGCGTTTTGAAAACAGTTGGCAGAACCAGGGAGTTACCCGAAGCGTTACCAGTGGCCTCGATGTTGCAGATAGCATCTTCTACTTTGCCGGTAATTAGGATAGCGCTGCTGGCAGCGAAAGCACTAACTGCACCGAACAGAGTTACACCAGCAACGGAGGCAGCCAAAGATACTTTTACGAACTTTTTCATTTTAATCTCTCAAGTTAATGTAGAAAGCAAGACGGTGGCAACATTTATACAACCACCGTTTAATCCGATAGTAAGCGGATGTATTTAGAGTCCATCATCGAATGACATTCCCTATGTCAATCAGTCCGAACCGAATTAAATAACACCGCAGGAGAATCACCCAACTACCTGAGCAGCTATCCGTGATCTGGAGTAACTATAAGTAATCGAATTACCTTTCTCTGTAGGAAACGGACTACACAGGTGTAGGAGCCTTCCCATGCGCCCAGATCAATAAAATGATTGCACGCTGGATTGGTGCTGACCCAGCTCGTTACATGCGGTTGATTTTGGTAAAGCGCTAGGGCGAAGGGGTGGCACTAATCACCGTCAAGGGGCTTCGCACCGCTGGCGTTCTTCACCTTGAGCTTCGCCCGTCGAACATTATTCAGGAAAGAGTGCTTTCGGAATCGTCCTACATACGCTCGAGAATCATCGCTCCTAGGGTACAGCTTGCTAATCGCCTCCCCTCACGCATTGTTATCGGTCGGAACGTCACCGGACATGGCGCGCTCGCCGAGGGGATAAGAGGAACTAGCCCAAAGCCCCATGGATCAGGATCATTAAAATGAGTGCATCATTGCCCCCGCTATATACCAACGAAGTTTCCCCTGAGTTTCTCCGCGCCCTGGACAAGCCCTCCTTCTCAGAGCAGCAGCTTGCCGGCTTCAACGAGCAAGCCTTGGCGGTTGTTAATCAACAGCAGGCTTACGCTGCGGCTCATCCCCCAATCGCTATTTTTCGAGTGGCCACCAAGGGTAGCCAAGCCCGTAACGGAGGAGTGATTCAACACGCGACAGCGCCGCTGGAGTTCACGCTGGCAAACGGTCAGCAGGTACGCGCCGCGCAGAAAGGCGATTACGTTGTGTACGCCGATGGCACCAGGGTCCAGATCGCAACAGCCTCGGGGAAGGCAATTGCCATGTTGCGCTGGTAGGCAGCTATCTCGGTAACGGTGACGTGATTATCAATACCCCCAAAGCGCCTGCTTGTTCATCGCTCGTGAAGGCGTGCCGATGGCTGAGGATTTTCTGCCCGATATTTTGGGCTGACAGCAGCAATCGGCAGCCGGGTACATCCTGGACTCGGCTGATAAAATGGAGAGGAAAAATCAATGAGTGAAGGTTATTTCATTGGCTGGGCGACAAAGCCACCTGCGGCGGAAAGGTTTGGGAGGGTGATAGCAGAATCAACATATTTGGTGTTCTGCATTCTTGCGCGGCCGATAGGGTTTCTTGTGGGGTAGACGGCAAGATCTATCAGATCATCGGAGGCATTTCGCACATGGAGAGCCATGGCAGGCTCATGGCTGGCACGCTGGATAGCTTCAGCGGTTGCCCCTGTAGAGCCCGTCTGATTCCTTCGGTGTTCACAGCCACCTACAGTAACAAGAGCACCCCACCGCAAGCAGCCAGGCGAGCCGCTGAACCAACCCCTTTAACGGAAAGCAGTAGTTCAGCAGCGAAAAATTCCAAACTTGTTGATTCGAAGCCAACAGGTAACAACCCTGACTCGTCAAGCAACCCGACAGTGAGTCTCAACGCGTGCAATCATCCCGACCAAATGGAAGACCTGGCCAGTTACATCGCTAAAGAAATGAATCACAACATCCACGACCCGGCTGTATTGGAAATGAGAAGACTCATTGGCTATGACGTCGCAGAAGAAATCCGTGAGTATATGGAGCTGCCTTGGTATGCCAGGTTAGCGGGACCACCGAACTTCAACAGCATCGCAATGGCGAAGAAAGTTGCAGCGGCGGCGATCTGGACTAAAAAAGTGGGTCAAGGTCAGGATTGGGACCACAAGCCGAAGCTTCGCAAGCTGTTCCCCGGCGTACAGCACAAGCAAGGCCGGTACGACTATTACTACGACATTTGGTCAAACATCCATTACGGGTATGTCGGAATCATAGGGGGGGTTTTCAGAAAGCCTGTTACTGGATGGCGCCGGGGCTGAGCAGATTGTCTCAGATTCCATAAGGAAGGCCGATGAGATGTGGTCTATACCGAACTACCCGGTCCTCACCCTACAGCCAGTCCTTGGACTGAGTTTCGATCCTGGAACGACGTTGCCGACAGAGTATCGATCAGCAATGGTGTAAAGCTTGCCAATCAATATCCATAGGGTGGAATAACAACGCAGATGGTCATGGGTGAAGTTCTTGCAGTCGCTCCGGAAAATTGGGGAGAAGGAATCAGTGTCCACGTATGTAAGTAAAGCCCGAACACGACGCATGCGATGGTTATGGTTTCTGTTGTTGCCACTGCTGGCATTTGTCTTCTGGCGGAGTGCCCTACCTACTGCGACTGTCCACTATCCGAAAGACGGTCGAGAAGAATTGCGCTACGTCTGGAACGTCAAGGATCAGATATACAGAGGACGTTTTTCCCCGGGGGCAGCGTCAGCGACAAAGGGTTTCTATCTACTGATAGTGAATTTTTCATGGAGTTCTCATGGCACAGCGACAATGGCCGCTGGCACTGCATCAACATCACACCAAAGTGGCCCAACACTGACATCTATCTTGACGCAGATGGAAACATTGATATGAGTACGGATGGCGGCACAGATATAGACCAACTGAAGGGAATGCCAGTGGGACCTGCCGAAACCATGAGCCAGGAGACCTGAAAGACAAAGCGGGCGCGACACGGCCACATTCTCCCGACCGCACAACGCAACTCGCTGCGGATGGCTATGTAGGGTGTCCCGCTTTGCTCAGACTAGTTGTACGCCGCTGCCACACTTGAGTCAGCCAGCGTTGCCGACGCCGCTCTCAAACCGCCTGGCGGTCACGTAACGCTTACTCCAGTAACCACTCTCGAGTGAGTCTATGCGAATGTTTTTGCCGGTTCGCGGAGCGTGGATGAAGCGATCATCGCCGACGTAAAGCCCCACATGATTGACGGTATCACTGCCGTTTTGGCTGAAAAATACTGCATCCCCCGGCCTCAGGCCGGTCTTACTCACGCGTTCGAAATCGTCTTTCACCATCAGGGACGTGGTGCGCGGCAATTTTATGCCTGCTTCGGTGTTGAACAGATAAACCAACAGGCCACTGCAATCAAAACCTGTCGCTTCGGACATTCCCCCCCATCGATACGGTCGACCAATCAGTTCGTTGGCTCGCTGGATAACCTGCTCGATGGAATCGCGATCATCACTTTGCTCCGGGCGCGACGGCTCGAGATGTGCCGAGCTAGCCAGGCGATTGCCCTGCACCTTCGGCACCTTAGTCGCCTTGATATCCAGCAGTGACAGGTTTGGAACCGAGAGCGTGGGCTCGTAACTTCTCCACGATGGGGCATCAAAGTCGTCAGACTTCGACTGTTGTGTGAAAGCAGCAACAAACAAAGAGATAACAAAGAGATTTACAGTACGCACCTGGCTTACCCGTCGGGAAAATGGAAGACGGGCGCATCTTAGGTTTCACCTTCCACCGTATCTGTAGGATACGAAGGGAGCAGAGGTAGGAAATTTCCCACACAGACCAACGGTTTCAGCGCGTCAAAGGCCTTTAAACGGCACCGTAAGGTATCGTTCGAACTGGAATAAACCCCCAGCTCAGCCTCACGCTCCCCTCTTGTCCTCATCACGCCCCCATTATTTCCACCCTGAAATCCACCCGCGGTTGGATGCACCAGGAGCCATCCATTTGATAAACATCTCGTCAGCACCTCCCGCCTCCGATGTCCCCCAATATGACGAGTGTCCCGATGAGCGATCTGCGGATGAACGAACGACCATACGAGTACTCCTGCATCGCACCATTTTCCACGCGCAGCCCGGCAGGCGGCCATGATCACGCTTAAACAACTCAGGCACCTGCAAGCAATCATTCGCCACGGCAGTATCCATCGCGCCGCTGAGGCATTGCACGTCACCCCGCCGGCACTCACCCGCAGCCTCAGTGTGCTCGAGACGGATATGGACATTCAGTTATTCGATCGGAACAAAAATGGCATGCAGGCCACAGCGTTCTGCCTTCGAATCCAGGAGCGTTGCGCGCGCCTGATTTGCGATACCGAAGACCTGATGCGCGAAGCCAGGATCTACTCCAACCAGGACGCCGGCACGCTGAGCATTGGGATCGGAGGATTGGCTGGGGAAACCGTACTCGATTCTATAGTTCCTGACTTCGTCACACTCAACCCCAAGGTGCAAACACACATCATCGAAGGCGATCCGCAAGAGATCATATTCAAGTTGCAGAATCGCCAACTCGATCTGGTCATTGCCGGAACCAGCAGCCCGCTCAACGTTGATGGGCTTAGAGCCCGACCGCTGAAGACCTCCGCCACCGCTATCTTCATTCGAAGCGGCCACCCCCTGGAACGCAGGAAAAATGTTTCGCTCGCTGAGCTACTCGGGTTTCCGATACTCACTGCCACGCCATTGATCTCATCGCATCCAATACATCGGCTGCTGGCCCAGCAGCACCTCACCGCTCCTGAGCCCTATGTGATGTGCAGCAACTATCAGTTGTTGAAGCGAATTCTCCTACGCACAAATGCGTGGATGCCGGCTCCGTTGTCGCACTTTGCTGCCGAAGTAAAAGAGAGTGAGCTGTTAACGCTGGATATCCCCGATTTGAATGGCGATATCCATATCAGCATCATCGAACTGGCAGGTCGCTCGCGTTCGACCGCTGCCAAACGACTGATAAACCTCTGTCTCGAACGACTCGAGTAGAGGCAAACCCGTAGGGCTTGCCAGACAGAGAAACGCCGGACAACTTTCAACGAGGTTACTCGGAGAAATCGTCCGGCATTGCGGTATCAACTGCCCGTCTTGTGCTGCGGTCTATTTCGTACTGCTTTGGGCTTCACAACTGGTGCGTCCTCGAGGACCGGCTCCCCTTTTGATTCACCCTGCGCCAGTTCAAACAGAAGGCGGTGTTCGGCCAAAAGGTAGTCGCCCAGTTCATTAAGGTCCGCGATGGTCCTGCGACAGGCGATCAGCCCGTAATCCATGCGCCCGTTGTAGCTGGCTACCGTGACATTAAGTGCCATCCCGTGGCAGGGAATGGACACCGGGTAATAGCTGATGACCCTGGTGCCGGCGAAATACAGCGGCACCGGTATACCCGCCACGTTCGAGATCACCAGGTTTGCCGGCGGCGGCATCCAGTTGGCCATACGTGATCGACCGTAGAGGGACGCCGCTCCCGAAATCAGCCATGGCGCTGCGAGTATCGGAAAGTCTGTTGGAATCAACGATTTGTAATTGCTGAGTGAATCCTTTCTCTGGGTGGCCGACGCACTGATTCGCTGCAATCGCAGCAGTGGGTCTGCCTCGTCCGTGGCCAGGTCCACAATCAGCACGCTGACCTGGTTGTTCGCCGTATCATCGCCCAACTCGCGCAAACTTGCAGGCACAGCCGCGCTCATTGAGCGCGACGGTAGTTCACGGCTTTCGCTCAAGTAGCGCCTTAGGGTGCCAGCCACCGTGGCCATGACGACATCGTTGAGCGAAACCGAAAATGCCTTGGCGATCTGCTTGATCTCCGCCAAAGGAACAGTTCGACCGGCGAAGCTGCGCTGGTTAGTAATGGCTTCGTTGAACGGAGTACGTGGTGTCATCCGTTGCCTGGTTTTGGTCAGCGAGGCCATCTGGCGTACCAACGGGCTTTTCCGGTTTAGCAACAGGTCTGCGGCCACTCGCCCCATCTCAGGCACCATTCTGACCAGTTTCAGACATTGCTGGCTGCCATTGAACAAAGCCGCTCCCATCAGTTCCGCCACACCTAGTTGATACTGGTTGCGCCGCAATTTAGGTCGCGGCGGACGGATCTTGCGGCCACTGGGCTCCATATCGAACAGCGCTCGCCCAACCTCCATGCCGGCCTGTCCATCGACGCCCGCGTGGTGCAACTTGGTGTAAAGCGCCACTTCACCGCTCTTGAGTCCGTCGATGATGTACAGCTCCCATAGCGGTCGGCTGCGATCCAGCAGACTCGAGTGCAAACGGGCTATCGCCTGTTGCAACTGCCGGTTGCTACCTGGCTTAGGCAAAGTGAAATGGCGGACATGGTGATCCAGATCGATATCCTCATCATCCACCCAAACCGGATTGGACAAATCGAACGGCATGTTTGCCAGTTTGCGATTGAATACCGCCGCCAGGTGCAGGCGCTGAGCAACGCAGGCTTTGACTTCTTCGAAGAAGTCACCGCCCTGCCCCGCAGGAAGTTCCAATACATGGAGTCCGCCAATGTGCATCGGCATTTCGGCCGACTCCAGGTGAAGAAACATTGCATCCATTCCGCTCAGGTGGTTCATATTACTTCCCTCATTGTTCAACGCGCCAAAGGAAACAGCGTGTTCCAACACGCTTTAGCGGCAGTTCCGGATGTTCTTTTTTACGGATGTATTTATCCCCGAAGCACATCGTTGCAGCGGTGTTGTCTGCTGCGATCCGAAGTTGCTCCGAAAAAGTCTCGATAAACTTGAGCGCATGAAATTGGCGGCAGCTCACGGGCTACCCTGCAGAAGAACACAACAATCGGCGCAGGCCGCCAGATGCAAAAGGCTGCCAGTCACCTTCCAACTGAGCCAGACGGTCAACCAGGACATACCAGGCAGCGGCATTGACACCAAGCCCCAGGTGACTGGCGCAATTCACTTCAACGTTCTCGGTTTGCTGACCGTTGCGCTCAACGCTCCCCCTCCAGCCAACAATGCCGTCGCCACGGGAATAAATTGAGGTGGTAGGCACCGGTGGGGCTTTTTCGCCGCGTATGAGTGCGTCCTTGTGCGCACCCACCACTCGCGTGTAGATGCGCCAGACATTGGTACTGGTTTCCGGCTCGCCATACAGCGGGCTGCCCAGCGTGATCACTTGACGTACACATTCAGGCCTGATGCGTGCGATCTCCCTGGCATAAATCCCACCAAGGCTCCAACCAATGAGACTGACCTTGCCGCCAGAACGTGTATGCATTGCTTCCAGTTGCCGTTGCAATTGCTCCACAACGCCTTCGCGGGGCCCGCAGTTGCGGCCTTGCTCCCAGCCACTGACCTCGTAGCCCAATTGATCGAGAAATCGTCGCAATGGAACGGTCGAGCGGTCGCTCGCGAGAAAACCGGGAATGACCAGGACCGCATGCCCGTCGCCAAGAGGTGCGCGTCGTCGCAACCAGGGCATGGCGAACGGAAGCGACGCCAGCTCCAACAAAGCGCGGCCTTCCAACGCAAGAAGAAGCCTGGAAGGAGCGCTTATTTCGGTTTTACGCTCATCGTTGAGGTGCGAATCGTTCTTCACCAAATGACTCATGGAGCCTCCTGCTTTCTTCTTGTTGTTCTTGTTGGCAAGACTGGAAAAATTGGAGCTGGAAATTAGCTGGATCCTCGAACGTCTTTCGCGACAGCTTGCCCATGAGAGGTTGGACGGCGCCTCGCCCAACTTAATTGACGGGCCCATCTGATGTGCGCTCAAGCTCAGACTAGGCTGGCAAATGCAGCCCTGAAAAGATCAAAAAAATTACCGGTCATTAACTTTTATTGAACGCCGGTGACAGCGGCCAATGGAGCACTCAGGACAGCGCTCCAGTTCGGCACGGCGACGTTAAAGGTCTTGTTCATGTCGCGGAATGTCAATTATTCCACTACCAACTTCATTAGGCTCGTCGAAGTATTTATCCGCTGTCCGGAGCGCGCGGCATGAAATCCTTCACAGATAAAGTTGCAGCCATTACGGGAGCAGGATCAGGTATTGGGCGCGCACTCGCATTGGCCCTGGCCGAGCGGGGTTGCCACCTGGCGCTGTCCGATGTCAACGCGCAAGGGCTGGAACGCACACGGCAGGCATTGGAGTTCTTCGGCGTTCGCGTTACCACTTCGATAGTGGACGTCGCCAACCGCGAGCAGATGTACGCGTGGGCGAATCAGGTTGCCGAAGACCATGGCAAGGTCAACCTGATCATTAACAACGCAGGCGTTGCACAGGCGGGCACCGTCGAAGGTAGCAGCTATGAAGAGTATGTCTGGATAACCGACATCAATTGGTGGGGGGTGGTGTACGGCACCAAGGCATTCCTGCCGCACCTGAAAACCTCCGGCGATGGGCACATCGTCAATGTCTCCAGCATCTTCGGCTTGTTTGCCCAACCTGGTATGAGCGCCTACAACGCGACCAAATTTGCCGTCCGCGGCTTCACTGAGTCCTTGCGCCAGGAACTGGATCTGGAGAATTGCGGTGTGTCCGCCAGTTGCGTGCACCCAGGCGGGATCAAGACAGGAATCGCTGCACACGCCCGCATGAACCAGAGCATGGCTAGCATCACCGGGCAGGATGCGGACGACGCCCGCAACAGATTCAATGACAAGCTGCTTCGCACCACTGCGCAGAAAGCTGCCAAAGTGATTCTGCGCGGTGTGCAGCGCAACCATCGGCGCATTTTGATCGGATCGGATGCAAGGGGCATTGATCTAATGCTGCGGCTGCTTCCGGTTCTCTACCAACCGTTGGTGACCTTCGGCATGAAATTGGCCGCTCGCTTCGCGCGGCAAAACGGCTCTGAGTCTTAATGCCGTCATGCATTTTCCGACGCTAAAACCGAGCAAGTTGCGCCCTCCCGCGATACCAACCGCGGCCATTTCGCGACCGCAACTCCTGCAGATGTTGCGCGAGGCAGCCGACAGCGGTTGCCTGTTCAGCCTGCTCAGCACTCCGGTCGGTTACGGTAAAAGTATTTTGATGGCCCAGTACGCCGCAAGTCTCAGGACGTCCTGGGCCTGGCTGCGTTGCGACAGTGGCGACAACCGTCCCCTGAATCTGCTCTTGCATTTGCATCAAGCCATTGGTCTGGCGATGCCAGTGCCCGCTATGAGCGCGGCCAATGAGGAAACGCTGTGGACCGCAATCATTGGCGGGATAGAAAAACGAAATACGCCCTACACCCTGTTCATTGATGACTTGCACTGCTTGCGCGCACCAGCCGCCTGCCGATACTTCGACGAACTCCTGCACCACGCGCCGGAAAATCTGCACATTGTTGCCGCCAGCGAGGGCCTGCCAGCCCTCCGGCTCAGCCATTTGCGCCGGGATGGACGCCTGCAATTGCTGGACACGCACCGCTTTGCAGTAGACAGCAGTGAGATAAAGACACTCGCGTCCGCTCGCGAAATGAAACTCAGCGATGAGGCGGCGTACCTGCTGCGTGCCAACAGTGAAGGCTGGATCAGCAGTGTATTGCTGGGTCTGAGCGCACAAACCGAGCAGCCGCCTGCGCCGTCTTCCGGCACACAGATTTCAGCCGCTACCGCCCAGCGCTTTCATGCGCTCATCGCACAATTTTTCAATGAAGAAGTTTTAGGTCCACTACCTCACGAGATGCTGCGCTTCCTTGAACAGCTGTCCGTGGTCAACAGCTTTGATGTCGAACTCGCCACCTGCTTGACGGGGCGCTCCGATGCCGCAACGCTCCTCGACCGGTGTGTGCGGAAGCATCTTTTTGTCCAGCAATGCGACGACGAACTCGAGCAATACCGGCTGCATAAACAACTGCAACAGGCACTCTATCAGCAGCTACGCCGGCGTAGTCCCGGCACCTTGACGCACCTGCATCAAAAGGCAGGTGAGCATTTGCTTCAAAAGCAATCTTACGCCGAGGCGGTGTACCAACTTGGACGCGCCCAGGACTTCGACGCCCTGCTGGCTGCCATCGACCGGCACAGTTTTGATCTGCTGCGTGAAGGGCAAGTCAACGCGATGGTCGATTTTCTCGCCGATGTGCCTGGGCAAAACCTGGAGGACCATTTCACCCTGGCAATTACCGAAGCCAGTACTGTCATCGTCACTAACGACATTGACCGCGCTGCTGCTTGCCTGCGCCGACTTCAACGCCTGTTAAGAGATCCAGAAGACGCCCGAGCAGCGTGACGAGCGATCACATCAGACGTTCGCTTTCCTGCGCAGCCGACTGGCATTTCTCGGCGGCAATTTCGATCACGGTATCGCCCTTGTCGATGAGGCTATGCGGCGATACCCGCAGATGAATGCAGCCACTACGGTGCTGCTGTTCAATCGAGCCAGCGCCCTGTTTTCCCTGGGCCATCTGCATCGGGCCCGACACGACACACAGCTGGCACTTTGCGAGCTCACTGCTCTGAATTTCAGCGGCTACACCCACCTGCTTCATTTACAACTGGGCATGATCGAGCTCGCTCAAGGTCAACTCCTCAAGGCCGAGGAGCGCTTTACCCAGTTGATTCAAAATCGTGCCACAGGGGCGTCGCACGGTTTTTACGACCTTTTCCAATACCTGGGCAAAGGCGTCCTGCTGTTGCAGCAAAACAAACTGCAATCAGCGGCGGAGCATCTTGCTCATGCCAAGACCATTGCCTTCGACTTTACCCACAGCGCCGGTCTACCTTGGGTATTGCATTATCAAGCGCTTTGCCTCGCTGCCCAAGGTCGACTTTCTTGCGCACGAGAGCGCTGGGATGAAGCCCGCAAACTCGCCCGTCAATTAAAACTATTTACCCTCTATCGTCTGGCTGGTGCCTCGCGTGCGCGCCTGGCCGTTCGCGAACACGATCAGGTCTTCATCGATGAGTGGCTCAAGGAATGGCGCTTGTGCAATCGTCTTTACGACACGAACCTGATGCCTGAAGAATGGCAAGCCTATGCCTGGGTGCAACGTCATCTGGGCCAACGCGCCTCAGCAAAAAGCATCTCCAACCACCTATGGACGCGGGCCATTGCCGAGAATAATTTCCAACTCGGCATCGACCTGCATTTGCTCGATGCCAGCCTGTATCTGGATGCTGCAAATCACACAGCCGCCCTGCGCAGCCTGGATTCGGCGTTGCAGCAGGCAGCGAAGCACGGTTTTGCTCACTTGCTGCACTTGGAGGGGCGTCAGCTTCTCGAACTGTTCCGCCAACTGATATCTCCACAGATCCGCCGTCAACACGGTATCGAGGCCCCCTTGCCCTCGCGCGTGCAGCTTGCAGAGCTATTGCGAGGACTGACACCGGAGAGTCATACCAGCCAGCCATTACTCGACCCGTTGACTCGCCGTGAACAAGACGTGCTTCAACGCATGGTCAATTGCCAAAGCAATCAGCAGATTGCCGACAGCCTGTACATCAGCCTCAGTACCGTAAAAAAGCCACATCAATAACCTGTTCCGC
The DNA here is from genome assembly GCF_054668335.1 of Pseudomonas sp. S2_F03. Classification (NCBI taxonomy): domain Bacteria; kingdom Pseudomonadati; phylum Pseudomonadota; class Gammaproteobacteria; order Pseudomonadales; family Pseudomonadaceae; genus Pseudomonas; species Pseudomonas sp. S2_F03. Next base: position 742,815 of record NZ_CP162759.1, read on the forward strand.
AAACTCGATGTGGTCGATCGCAAAGGCGCACTACAGGTAGCGCGAGAGTCGAAACTATTCAATTGATGATTTAGCGCGGTGCTCCACCCTCCCCGTTTTTTTCCCACCTGGCTCGTCCCCCAATATCCACCCGCGGTTGGGCGCGCACGACTATCGGTCCTTGTTACAAAACCAACTGGTTAACTCCGCCAAACGAGAACGCTATGACCGACCAGTTGCTCAACGACCGCGACCTTCGCTTCCAGCTCTTTGAAATACTAGACACCGAGGGCCTCCTGAAAAGACCCCGGTACGCGGAGCTGGACCTGACAGTGCTGGATGCCACGCTGCAGACGGCTCGCGAGATTGCCGCCCAGTACTTCGCCCCCCATAACCAGAAAGGTGATGCAAACGAGCCGACCTTCGATGGCGAGAAGGTCACCCTCATTCCTGAAACCAAAGCTGCCTGGGACGCTTTTGCCTCGGCAGGTTTTCTCGCCGCTCATCACGACTTTGAAGACGGTGGGCAACAGCTGCCAGAAGTGGTACTGCGAGCCTGCATGGCCTACTTCAATGCAGCCAACATTGCGACCCTCGGCTATTCGTTCCTCAGTATTGGCGCCGCCAACCCTGTAAAAAGTTTTGCCAATGCAGAACTGCGCCAGCGCTTCCTGCCGCCAATGCTGGAGGGTCGTTTCAGCGGCACCATGGCGATGACCGAACCAGGGCAAGGCTCGGCACTCGGAGATTTGCGTACCAGCGCTCGTGCGGCCGAAGACGGCAGCTATCGCATCAGCGGCAGCAAAATGTTCATCTCCGGCGGCGACCACGAACTGACCGAAAACATCGTGCACCTGGTGTTGGCCCGCATTGAAGGTGCGCCTGCCGGCGTAAAAGGCATTTCGTTGTTTCTCGTGCCCAAGTACCTGGTCAATGCCGATGGCAGCGTCGGAGCACGCAACGATGTGGCCTTGGCGGGTTTGTTACACAAGATGGGCTATCGCAACACCACCTCCACGGTGCTCAACTTCGGTGAAAAAGGCGGGGCCGTCGGGTATCTCGTGGGTGAGGCCAACAAGGGTCTTGGCTATATGTTCCAGATGATGAACGAGGCCCGCATCGGAGTCGGCCTGGGTGCCGCAAGCCTCGGTTATCAAAGCTATATCCATGCACTCGACTACGCCCGCAACCGGCCACAAGGACGCTTGCCCGGCAACAAAAATCCGCTGGCGCCGCAGGTGCGCATTGTCGAGCACGCCGACGTTCGGCGAATGCTGCTGCAACAGAAGGTCTATGCCGAAGGCAGCATGGCGTTGTGTCTGTATGCCAGCACCCTGGTCGAAGATAGTCACACCGCTCCAGACGCAGAACAACGCCGCCAGGCCGCCGAGCTACTCGACCTGCTCACACCCGTGGTCAAGTCCTGGCCTTCGCGCTACGGCCTGCTGGCGTCAGAGATCGGCATCCAGGTACTCGGCGGTTCTGGTTACACCCGTGAATACCTGCTGGAACAGTTTTATCGGGACAATCGCCTCAACCCGATACACGAGGGCACTGAAGGCATTCAGGCCATTGATCTGCTCGCACGCAAGCTTGGTCCGCGGGGTGGGGACGGTTATGCCTTGTTCCTCTCACGTCTCCAAGCCAGCCTAAACGAGGCTCATACCCGCAAGGACTGCTCCTCGCTGGCCACTGCGCTGCGTACCGCAATGCAGGTCATCGAAAGAGTCACTATCGAAATGCAGATCAGGGTATCCGCCAACCCCGATCTTGGTCTGAGCAATGCTACTGCCTATCTGGATATGTTCGGCAAGCTGGTCGTCGGCTGGACCTGGCTGCGTCAGGCACTTGCTGCCAGCCACGCCCTGACATCCGGTGCCGTAGGCAGCGAGGCCGACTTTTACAAAGGCAAGATCCATGCAGCGCGTTACTTCATGGACTGGGAATTAGCGGGTTTGCAAGGCCAGGCCCGACTACTCAGTACGGGTAATCGACTGTGCTTCGACATGCAGAACGACTGGTTCTGACCCTACCTCTCTGCCTACGGTATAACCAGAAGGAAACCCCATGAGCGATCTGATTCATTACCAATTCGAGAACGGCCTGGCCCTGATCGGGCTGAATCGCCCCCCGGTCAATGCTCTCGGCCAAGCGCTTCGCGCAGCCTTGAATGATGCCTGCGAGCGCGCCGCCGCCGACCCGGCTGTGCGGGCGATAATCCTGCATGGCACGCCATTCAGCGCTGGCGCGGACATTAGCGAGTTTGGCAGCGCCGCCAGTCACGCCACCCCTTCCTTACCTGACATGCTGGTGCGCTTGAGTCATCTCGACAAGCCACTGGTTGCTGCGATTGGAGGCATGGCGCTCGGTGGCGGCCTCGAACTGGCACTGGCTTGCGCTTATCGAATTGCCGCGTCTGACGCACGCGTAGGTCTGCCAGAAATCAACCTTGGATTGCTGCCAGGTGGCGGAGGTACCCAACGGCTGCCGCGCCTGATTGGCGCCAAAGCCGCACTTGAGCTGATCGTCTCGGGTCAAGCGATCAATGCGGACAAAGCCGCCAGCTTGGGCATTCTCGATCGCTTGTCCAAGGCCCCCGCCAGCCTGCTGGAAGATGCCTGTGCCTTTGCCCACGAACTGCTCGAAACCTGCGCCCCTGTGCGCCCTATCGATCCGTACGCTGCACCGGGGAAACATCTCGAAGTCGATTTTTTCAAGGATTTCCAAGCAAAAAACGCCTCTCGCTGGAAGGGCCGCCAAGCCCCTCAACGTGTCGTTGCAGCAGTCCAGGCAGCTTGCCTGCTGCCGCTCGACGAAGGGCTGATTCGCGAAAGCGAGCTGTTTAAAGAGGCTGAAGCTTCGGCCGAATCCAGCGCGCTGCGGCACGTGTTCTTTGCCGAGCGCGAAGCGGGAAAAATTCCAGGAATAGACGCCAGCACCGCATTGCGGACGGTCTCCAAGGTGGCAATCATCGGTGCTGGAACCATGGGCGGAGGCATTGCGATGAATTTCGCCAACGCCGGCATCCCGGTCATCTTGCTGGAAGCCAGGGGGGATGCGCTGGATCGTGGACTGATGCTGATCCGCGGCAACTACGAAATCAGCGTACAGCGTGGAAAGATGACCCAGTTGCAGCTTGAACGGCGCATGGAGCGAATCCAGGGCACGCTTGATTATGGTGATCTGATCGATGCCGATCTGGTGATCGAAGCTGTATTTGAATCACTCGAAGTCAAACAGAAGGTATTCCGCACGCTGGACAAGGTTTGCAAGCCCGGCGCCATTCTTGCCAGCAACACCTCGACACTGGACGTTGACGCCATCGCTGCCGTCACCGGACGCCCTCAGGATGTCATCGGCCTGCACTTCTTCAGTCCGGCCAATGTCATGCGTCTGCTCGAGGTAGTGCGTGCCCGAGAGACTGCACCCGATGTGCTGTTGACCACGCTGAAGCTGGCGCGCCAGATCGGCAAAATTGCAGTGGTTTCAGGTGTGTGTTTCGGTTTCATCGGCAATCGCATGTTCGAGCCTTATGGTCGCGAGGCCTACCGTCTGTTGTTGGAGGGTGCTACCCCCTCCCAAATCGACAAAGTACTCACCGATCACGGTTTAGCCATGGGCATGCTGGCGGTGCAGGATCTCGCCGGCATTGATATCGGCTATTTGATCCGCGAATCGCGTCGCAGCGAAATCAGTCACGACCCCAGCTACTGCAAGTTGGGAGACGAACTCTACGCGTTGGGCCGCTACGGGCAGAAGACGGGCGCCGGGCTGTATCGCTATGAAGAACGGGACCGCCTGGATGATCCCGAGGTCATCTCACTCGCCTCGCGCATTGCGACTGAACTGGGCATTCAACGTCGGCATATTCCGGATCAGGAAATCCTTGAGCGTTGCCTGTTCAGCCTGATCAATGAAGGCATACAGCTGCTCGACGAGGGCATTGCCTTGCGTAGCAGCGACATCGATCTGGTGTTCATCAATGGCTACGGTTTCCCTGCCTGGCGGGGCGGCCCGATGCATGAGGCCGAATGCATGGGACTGAGTCATTTGCTGTCACGCCTTCAACACTACCGCCAAGTGCTCGGCTCGCACGGTGAGATGTGGTTCCAACCGGCGCCGATGCTCCAACGCCTTGTAGCTGCCGGCAAGACCCGCATCGAAAAACTCTGACCCATAGAAAAGGAGGATGTCCCCCATGGGGCATTCCCTCCTGAAGACCACTGACAGGACATCGACACAATGAAAGAAGCCGTCATTCTCTCAACTGCTCGCACCCCGATCGCCAAGGCATTCCGCGGAGCATTCAACAACTTGAGTTCGCCAAGCATGGCCAGCCACGCGATACGCGCAGCAGTGGAACGCGCCGGTATCGAGGCCTCGGAAATTGAGGATATGGTGATGGGCACCGGCATGGCAGGTGGCACCGCCGGCTGGAACCTCGGCCGCATGAGCGCATTGGCTGCCGGGCTACCGCTGAGCGTCAGCGGGCAAACCATCGACCGTCAATGCGCCTCGGGGCTCATGGCAATTGCCACTGCTGCCAAGCAGATCATGGTCGACGGCATGAAGGTTACCGTTGGCGCAGGCCAGGAACATATCAGCCTGGTGCAGGGCCACTATCTTGAATGGGCGATGACCGAGAAAGACCCCATGGTCATTGGCCATGCGCAACATGCCTACATGCCGATGCTGCAGACGGCAGAGATCGTTGCCCAACACTATAGCATCAGCCGCGAAGCGCAAGATGCCTACTCTCTGCAATCGCAGCAACGTACCGCCCGTGCCCAGGCCACGGGGCTCTTCGCCAATGAAATCGTGCCGGTCACTGCGTCCAAGAAAGTGGCCGACAAGGAAACCGGCTTGATCAACTTCATCGACGTGACTCTTGATAGGGACGAAGGCAACCGGCCAAGTACCGTGCTGGACGATCTGACCAGGCTCAAGCCAGTGATCGAGGGCGGCAGCATCACCGCCGGTAACGCCAGCCAGCTGTCCGATGGCGCGAGTGCATGCGTGATGATGGATGCGCAACTGGCAGAAAAGCGCAACCTCGAACCACTGGGTTTGTACCGTGGCATCAGCGTGGTCGGCCTGGCACCGGAAGAAATGGGTATTGGACCAGTGCTTGCCATTCCAAAATTGCTCAAGCAGCACGGACTGACTGTCAGTGACATCGGCTTGTGGGAGCTCAACGAGGCTTTCGCCTGCCAGGTCCTTTATTGCGCCGAGAAACTCGGCATCGACCCGGCCAAGCTGAACGTCAACGGCGGCGCTATCTCGATCGGTCATCCCTACGGTATGAGTGGTGCTCGCATGGTCGGCCATGCCCTGTTGGAAGGTCAGCGTCGAGGCGTCAAGTATGTGGTGGTGACCATGTGCGTCGGTGGCGGCATGGGCGCAGCCGGGTTGTTCGAGGTGCTCTGATGGACATTCGGTCAACTTTCTCGCTGTCCGGTAAAACCATCCTGGTCACAGGTGCCTCCAGCGGAATTGGTGCACACCTGGCCCGGGTCGCTAGCCAGGCAGGCGCGCGCGTGGTCATCGGGGCACGTCGCGTTGAGCGCCTGGAACAGCTCGCTCAGGACATTCGATGGCTCGGTGGCGAGGCGCTGGTCGTGGCTCTCGATGTCACTGACCGCGCCAGTGTGGAAGCCGCTTTCGATGCGGCTGAAGTGCGTTTCGGTGTGGTCGATGTGGTGCTCAACAACGCCGGAATCGGCAACGCAATGGGCGCGCTGAACATCAGCGAGGAACAATGGCGCAGCATGCTGTCCACCAACCTCGACGGTGTCTGGCGCGTTGCCCAGTGTGCTGCACAACGACTGGTCAACGCCGGTCGTGGCGGCAGCATCGTCAACGTCGCTTCGATACTCGGGCTGCGTGTTGGCACAGGCTACAGTCACTACTGCGCAGCGAAGGCGGGTGTCGTGCATCTGAGCAAGTCATTGGCATTGGAGTTTGCGCACCACCGGATCCGCGTCAACGCCATCGCTCCCGGCTACTTCAAGACGGAAATGAACGACGCCTACTTTGACGGGGACAGAGGGCAGACCTACATCCGCAACGCCGTGCCGATGCGCCGCCTGGGTGAACTTGGGGAATTGGAAGGCCCCTTCCTGTTGCTCGCCAGCGAAGCGGGATCGTTCATGACAGGTGAGGTACTGGCCGTGGATGGAGGGCATCTGGTCAGTAGCCTGTAGCCGCTGGTACAAAGTTTGGGAAACACCGATGCTGAGTGGGCTGGTGCGTGGCCCGCACACCCAGCATCGATGTGTGTTACCGGTACAAGTATCGTATGGGGCGCAGTGAAGGAATGGACAATTCCAGACCATTACTGGACATAAAACGACAGTTCGAAAAAGCGATTTTCTGCAGATAAAAACCGTCGATTAACTTGTCGTAAATTGTCAACTTCGAGTCATCTTAGGTCAGGTTATGCCTGCCTCCACTTCGCAATACTCTCGAGCTCAGAATAATAGCAATGAGAGTATTCCATGCAGAACCATTACGACGTCTTGATCATCGGTGCCGGCCTTTCGGGAATAGGCACTGCCTGCCGCATGGCAATGGAAATGCCCGGCGCCAAAGTCGGGCTAATTGAGCGCCGTGAAGCCATCGGTGGCACATGGGATCTGTTCCGTTATCCGGGTATCCGATCGGACTCGGATATGTTCAGCTTCGGCTACTCATTCCGTCCATGGCATGACTTGAAAGTACTCGCCGATGGACCATCAATTCGACGCTACGTCACTGACACTGCTCGCGAATACGGGGTCGACAAAAAAGTCTTGTTCGGCCTTAAAACCACCAACGCGTCCTGGTGCAGTGAAAAGCAGCGCTGGACCGTGAGTTGCCTGGAAGAAGCCAGCGGTAAAACCGATACTTTCACCTGCAGCTATTTGATCAGTTGCACCGGTTACTACGACTACGACGCAGGCTATCTGCCCGACTTTCCAGGAGAAGAGCACTTCAAGGGCAAGCGCGTGCATCCACAACATTGGCCAGAAGATCTGGATTACCGCGGCAAGCGTGTGGTTGTCATTGGCAGCGGCGCTACAGCAGTAACGCTGGTGCCCGCAATGGCGCCTGACGCTGCACACGTGACCATGCTGCAGCGCTCTCCCAGCTATGTTTTCAGCGTTCCCGGTCACGATCGACTGTCTGAAGTACTGCAAAAGTTCCTGCCGAAACGAGCGGTGTTTGCCCTGGCTCGCAAGCGCAACATTGTCTTGCAGCGCTTCATCTACAAAATGTCAAAACGTTGGCCTGGACTCGTACGCTCCTGGCTGCTTTCCGGCGTGCGCAAGCAGGTGGGCGAGCACGTCGACATGCGCCACTTCACCCCTCGCTACCAACCTTGGGACGAACGCATCTGCGCGGTACCGGATGCAGATCTATTCAAGGCGCTGAAGGCTGGCAAAGCCTCAGTTGTCACTGACCAGATCGACACTTTCACCGAGACTGGCATCCAGCTGAAGTCAGGTCAGGAACTACTGGCGGACATCATCATCACTGCCACAGGTTTGAAACTACAAACTTGCGGGGGTATGGATCTGGTGGTGGACGGTAAACAGAAGCACCTCAACGAGCTGATGACCTACAAAGGCTCCATGCTTCAAGACGTTCCGAACATGGGCTTCGTCTTCGGTTATACCAACGCTCCCTGGACGCTCAAGGTCGACATGACCGCCAGCTATTTGTGCCGTCTTTTCAATCATATGAAGCAGAACAACATCGGCGTGGTGATTCCCCGGGCACCCGCTGGAGAAATGCAAGCTGACGAGACGGTCCTCGGGTCGATGCAGTCAGGCTACATCCAACGTTCGGCAACGGTACTACCGCGCCAAGGGCGCGAACTGCCCTGGCGCGTATTGCATAACTTTGAAAGCGACCAAGTGATGCTTCTCAAGCAATCAGTCGTGGACCCGAGCCTGGAATTCAGAAGCGTTTGAAGTGATCAGTGGGGCTCCCCGCCCCCCCTTTTCGAACCATCACCGTCGTCTCGCCAATGCACGTTGCGACGGGTTTCTTCTGAACTGCCAGGCGGACGGTCAACAATTGAATCCAGACATCATCTTTATCCATGGTATGTGGTCACGCCATACGGTGTGGCGTGAATGGGAAATTTTCTTCAAGGCTCGAGGCCTTAATTGCTTGATGCTTGATCTTCCGGGCCACGTTGAGCATGGCTCGGATTCAACACTCGTCAGAGTTACGCTTGAGAGTTACGTCGATGCAGTGGTCAAGGCGGCGGACGGCAAGAAACGTCCAGTACTGATCGGCCATTCCCTGGGCGGGCTCGTTGGTCAACTGGCTGCCCAACACCTGGACCTATCCGGGTTGATACTGATCAACAGCGCGGCTCCCGCACAGATATTTCCGATGCGTCTGCGCATGCTTCCAGGATTGATTCGACACTTCTGCAAGTGGGCATTGTGGAAGAAGACGTTCCGTTTATCCGCCTGGGAAGCGGACTACCTGATATTCAATCGGGTGCCTCAGGCAGAACGGGCGGGCTATCGCAAACTGCTGATCGCCGAGTCTGGAAAAGTGGCCTACGAAGTGGGGTTCGGTGTTCTCAACCTGGCGCGTACCAACCGGGTACAAAAGGAGCGGATCGGTTGCCCAATGCTGGCTTTGGCAGGGGGGGAAAGATCGAATCATTCCCTGCTCGGTGAGTCGTCGAATGTCACGTTGGTACGGCAACCGGCTCGAGTATCGCGAATACCCTGTACAGGGGCACTGGCTGTTAGGGGAGCCTGGCTGGCAAGGACATGCCGAGCAAGTCGTTGACTGGATCAAGACCCTTGGCGGCAGCCAGGATGCCAGGGAAACCTGACACCCTGAACGCTCAAACCTCTGGTGATCGGCGACGCTGTAGATGCGCACGCAGTCGTTGCCGAGACTTGCCAGTGGGGTGTTGTTGCGTTCGCCACTCCCGCGGGCTGCAACCGAACCAGCGTTGGAATGCACGGGAAAACGCGCTCAACTCCGAGTACCCCAACATGGCCGCAAGTTGGGTCAGATTGATGGTCGAGTCCCCCAGATAGCGCTGAGCCATGGATTGTCGCGTCTCATCCAGCAGCGCTTGAAAGGAAGTGCCCTCCTCCGCCAGATAGCGTTGCAGCGTACGGTGATTGAGATCCATGTAGCCTGCGATCTGCTCAATCGTGGTGCGACCGCTCGGAAGCAGGTTACGCAACAATTGGCGAATGTATGCCGGTAACTCCTGCACCGACATTTGATCCAACGCGTCCAGGTGGTGCTGGATCAATCTGTGCAACTCTTGATCGCCGGAGCTCAAGGGGGTGTCGAGGAGCTTGGCGTCAAAAAGCCAGGCGTTGCACGGGGCATTAAACTGCGGTGTCAGCCCGATCAATCGTGTATAGGCCTGCGTATCGCAAAGCGGTGCCGCCCGTAGCATCAACGCTCGCGGCTGCCAGCGACTACCCAACAAGGTGCGCATCAGCTGCATGGCGGCGCCGACGACGAGTTCCACCGTCAAACGATGGCTGACAACATCCTTGACGTCGGCGGAGTCGTAGTGGAATAGCGCGTGATCTCCCTCTACTTCCAGTCGTATCTGAGCCACGCTCGCGTGCAAATGGAAATAGTGGCTCAACTCGTTGATGGCGGCACCCACGCTTCCTGCGTTTCGGATGAGATACAGCAGAGGCCCCAAAGAACTGACACCCTGATGCAGACCGAATCGCATGCTGAAAAGCGGATTCCCTGAGCGCTGCGTGCCAAGCGCCAGCAGCGCCGCAAATTTGCGGTAAGGAACTAGACTCTCGGGATGCTCCAGCACGTCATCCGGAAGGCCCACCTCTTTTATCAAATCCTGTGCGCGCAGGTTCTGGCTGGCGGCAAACTCTGCGAGTCCATGCAGGGCAGAAGCGCGTACGAAATCGGTTGTGGGGATCATCTTGTTTGATATCCGTCGGGCTAAGTCGTAGAAACAGCTTTCGCACATCCGTGGCAGTAACTGACAACTCGAAGGCGCATTCTGTCAACTTTCGCAGCGCTGCGCGAACCTATTTAACGTGCCAGACCTATTAATTAGCGGGTCAGCAACTTCCCTTGAGGATTGACGTAAAAGGCTGTGTTTTTGGCAGGTTCTGTCAAGTTTTGGGCAAATGCCTCGCATAGGCTCATCGGGGTCGTAGCCAGATCATGAGGGTGAGCGCCCCATCGGGAACCCCCACACCTCCGCTGGTGGCAAACGCCTACAAGAACAAGGAGAGCACATGAGTAACCGAAACAAACCGCGAAGAAACACCCTGGCCATAGGTGTTTTATTGTTCGCTGGATTTGCCTTCAGCCCACTGCACAGTGCCATTGCCAGCGAACCAACTGCTGCCGAAATTCAGGCTCAGAATCGCGATGAATTCCGGGCACTGGTCCGGGATGTCTACCAATACGCCTATCCGCTGGTGTTGATGGACATCACACGGCAACAGACAACCAACGTGCCTGACGCCGTCACCACCCCCCGACGCGCGCCTATGAATCAATTCGCTCATTACCGCCAATATCCGGATGCCAACTCCAAAGAAGTGGTGAGGATCAACTTCGACACTCTCTATTCCATGGCGTGGGTGGATGTCAGCAAGGAGCCTGTCATCTTTTCCGTACCCGAAGCCGGTGATCGCTATTACCTCGCGCCGATGCTGGACATGTGGACCGATGTGTTCGCAGTACCCGGAACACGCACCACCGGAAACAAAGCCGGAAACTTCGCACTCGCCGCAGCGGACTGGAAAGGCGAGCTTCCCAAAGGTGTGGAGCTGGTCCGCTCACCCACACCGATGTTCTGGATAATCGGACGCACACAAACCAATGGCCCAGCCGACTACGACAATGTTCACAAGGTTCAGGATCAGTTCCGTCTGGTGCCCCTGAGCCACTGGGGACACAACTACGCCCCTACCGGGCTGGCCGTCGATCCAAAGGTGGACAACTTGACCCCGCCGCTGGACCAGGTCAACCGGATGACCGGTGTAGAGCTACTCACTCAATTTGCCCAGTTGCTGAAAAGCTCCCCTCCTCATGCCAGCGACTACCCGATCCTCCATCGCATGCGCGGCCTTGGCATCGTGCCTGGCAAGGATTTCAACCCGGGCGCGTTCAGCGCAGCGCAACTGGACGTGATCAACGCAAGCGCGAAGGAAGCACTGGTTGATATGCAACAGGCCATTCGCAGCGGCTCGCTTGGAAAGGTACACAACGGCTGGGTATGGAGTGACACGCTCGGCTCGTACGGTAGCGCTTACCGCACGCGTGCCGCCGTGGCGCTGGTGGGACTTGGCGCAAACCTTCCGGAAGATGCCATTTATCCCAACTCTTTTACCGACAGCGATGGCAACCCATTGTCTGGCAAAAACGCCTATGTGCTGCGCTTCGAAAAAGATCAGCTACCACCCGTGGGGGCTTTCTGGTCTTTGACCCTCTACGACAAGGAAGGCTTCCAGGTCGCCAACCCAATCAATCGGTTTGCCCTTGGCAGCTACGATTCGTTGAAGCGCGAAGCAGACGGCTCGCTGGAGATACACATCCAGCACGCGTCGCCCGGTACGGACCAGAACGCAAACTGGCTTCCGGCACCCGACGACAACTTCCAGGTCATGCTTCGTATGTATTCGCCACAGGCTGCGGTAACGAACGGCAAGTGGCAGCCGCCCGCCATTCGCAAGATCAACTGAGCATCAATCAACTGACTGCCCAACGCACAGTTGGGCAGCGCCGTCGGGATCACGCTATGAAGAAAACATTCGCCATCGCCTCCGTGGGTTTAGCACTGGCGCTGCCATTTTCGGCTTTCGCCCGGCAACAGCTTTCTGCCAGTGACGCGCAAGAAATTGCCCGTGAGGCGTATATCTACGCCTATCCCCTGGTGATCATGAAAACAACCAAGGATGTCAGCACCAACGTTGTGCAACCGCTCGGGCTCACGGCGCCGGTCAACCAACTGGCACACTCCAGAGCCTTTCCGGACCCCAACCTCACTGTCGTGGTGCGACCCAATGCCGATACGCTCTACACGTCATTGAGCTTTGATGTCGCCAAGGAGCCGCTGATCGTCGACATTCCGGACTCGGCGGGTCGCTACTATCTGATGCCTTGGCTGGATGCCTGGACCGATGTATTCGCATCATCCGGTACCCGCACCACCGGCAATGGCGCACAGAAATTCGCCATCACGGGTCCCAACTGGCACGGGAAATTGCCTGACGGTGTATCCGAGTATCGAAGCCCCACCGCAAACGGCTTGCTGATTGGTCGTGTACAAACCAACGGTCCTGCAGATTACGAGGCCGTGCATGGTTTCCAGAATGCGATTCGCGCTTACCCGTTAAGCGCTGAGGGCACGAGCTATGTACCGCCCAAAGGCATTGTCAATGCAGCACAAGACAAGACCCCGCCGGTGGATCAAGTCGACAAGATGAGTGCACCTGCATTCTTCGAGTTGTTTTCGCAGTTGATGAAAGACAATCCGCCGCATGCAAACGACTATCCAATCCTCGATCGCATGAAAATGATCGGCATCGAGCCTGGCAAAAACTTTTCCTATGCCGCTGCCCCTCAGTTCGTTCAGGACGCATTGAAAGCAGCGCCTGAACCTGCGTTGGAGCAGATCAAGGGCGCCTTCCGCAAATCCGGTACCTTAGCCAACGGCTGGCGCACCAACATGACGGCCATTGGAACCTACGGTGCGGATTACTTGCACCGCGCCGGGGTGGCCTATGCAGGGCTGGGGGCCAACGTCATCGAAGACGCCATTTACCCTACCGCTTTCACCGATTCAGAAGGTAAGGCTTTGCTCAGCGACCAGCGCTATGTCCTGCGATTCAATAAAGACCAGATTCCGCCGGTGCGTGCCTTCTGGTCGCTGACAATGTACGACGATCGCCAGCTCTTCACCGAAAACCCCATTGGTCGCTATGCCATTGGTGATCGTGACAAATTGCAGTTCGGCCCTGATGGCTCCCTGGAAATTTACATCCAGCGAGAATCACCTGGAAAAAGATAAAGAGGCCAACTGGCTCCCGACCCCGGCCAAAGGACAATTCTCGATGAACCTTCGCCTTTATTGGCCAGAAGCAAAGGCCCTCAATGGGAGCTGGGTGCCGCAACCTGTCAAACGCGTCGAATGAGTTGTCCTGCCAAGTGAAGGGCAGAACGCAAAACGGGCACTGTGAAGCGCCCGTTTTGCTTTTGACCAAGACTTACCCCAGCCTCCGTGCGGGTTCAGACCTTCAGCCGTCACTTCCCGGCACTGAGCCAGCGAATCAGAGCTCCGGAACTGGCGTACTGGCGAACAATGGCTGAATAACCATCGAAGCGATTGACGATCTCGCTCACTTGGTTGTTGTAGTGGTCACTCTCCGAGATTAGGACATCGAGCAAGGTACGCCGCCCGAGGTGATACCACTGCTCATAGAACGCCTCACGCACTCGGTTCGATTCGACTGAAAGTCCTCGGTACAGATCAGCGCGTTCAAGCATTGCCCGAGCGTCTTGATTCGCAGCACGAACACGATATTCGAGGTCCAGCGCTTGCTGCTCGGAAGTCTGCCGCCCTGCCTCTGCCCGCTGACGCGCGGACCGCTCAGCCGCACGGGAAGAGCCGCCGCGAAATGCACTCCAGGACATCGTCAAACTTGTTTGCCAGGCCGGCTCACGTCCATATTCATCCTCCCCCGTGCTTTTGCCCACAACCCAGTTAACCTGTGGCAGTGCAGATGAACGAACCACGTCAGCTTGCAACTCAGAGGACTTGGCTTGCGCTTGAGCCTGCTGAATAACGGGGTGGTTTGCCGCTTGCGACAACAACAATTCCTGATCGGGGTTCAAGAGTTGCCAATAGGAAGCGCGAGGCAACGGTGGCAACGGGCGTTCACCGATCATTTTGCGCAGATTGACTTCCACGTCTCGCACCGCAGCCTCTGCCGAACTGCGGGAAGCCTCAGCCTGAAGCAATCTCGCCCGGGCTAGAGTCAGTTCGCTTGCGCGCCCCGTATCCACCGCGACAATCCCCTCGAGCATAGTGACCAGCTCGCCCATGCGTTGGACATACGCGTTGCCGATATCGACGATGATGCGTTGCTTACCCAGCTCAACCAGATCGGATGTCACATCGAATGCTGATGCTTCCAGCTCTGCCTGGACGGCTGCTTCCGCGGCACTGGCGAGATATGAGCGGCTCTCGATGGTCTTGCGAATTCGCCCCCAATCGAACACAGGTGTCACGATATCGACGGTGATCGCCTGCTCGCCCGAATTACCGCGCCCGCCAGAGCCAAACTCTTTAGCTTTGCTGCGGGTGCCGATATCGAGTTGCGGCAGCCGCTGTCCTTTGGCTTCGTCGATATCGGATTGAGCTGCCGACTGCTCAGCCAGTGCGCGTTTGACGACGGGACTGCGCTGCGCAGCTTGTTCGACAGCCGACAAAAAAATCCCTCGCAAGTCACTTTCCGAATGGTTTGCCGGCTGGCCAGAACCATTTCCTGTGCGCGGTAATAGGCCAACGCCGAAACCCCCGACATATTGCCGGCCTTTTTATCCACCGCTGCAGTCTTCTCAAACTTCTTTAAGTTCTCGGAGGCCACAACAGACTCACTACAAAGGCCGAAAGTCACAATAGCCAGCGAAGCGACAACAGAGAGATATTGTCTATTCCAAAAGCCAATGTTTAAACTTCTATGTTTCAGGGCAAACTTCATGATCACCTCGAACTTCTCCAGACATTACCGGAGAGGAATTCATGTAACTGACAAGACTGCAACCGCCAAATCGGCATATAAGTTAAATACCTAAAATCGGCACGCTCGGCTGTATGTCATCTATGGCAACCAGTTTGCTGAATTCAATGCCCCTACTGAATAAGAGTTGTCTCAAAAGCAATCAATCTGCGATCAAGACCTGCCACCACTATTAGGCATGTCACTTCTACTTGGTGAGTAAGTTATTTTTGAGACAACTCTTATTCATTCAGAAACCCGCCACCCCCAGAATAACTGCGGCAACCAACACTTATCCCAAAGCTTGTCGTCGCGCCGACTGCAGAGCCAGCGCGTCTAAGGACGGCCCAAACAGGAACCAGTAATGACCAACCTAACGACACCGAGTCTCGCTGAACACGCGTCGGCAATCGCAAGGCAGGAAACAATTGTCGATGATTCGTTACTGCAATGTGTATCGTGGGTATGCGAACACTATGATCTGGGCAAAAGTAAAGAGGCGCTTGTCGCCGACCTCCCCCGCGCCGGCCTGCTGTCTCCTTCCCTTGCACTGGCAGCGCTGGGTAATGCAGGACTGACCGGAGGCCTGGTCAAGCGCCCATTGCGGCAACTGCCGCAACAGGTGATGCCGATGATCCTGATCCGTCATGGGCAGGCAGCCTGCGTGCTTGTTTCGCGCCGCGACAGCATGGATAAAAACGGCAAGGCCCTCTCGAGCTATCTCGTTATTCTTCCTGAAGTCTCAGACCAGGTAGTCGAACTGCCCGAGCAGGAAATCGAAGCGCAATATGCCGGCTATGCCATCCTGGCCAAGCCGCGCGCCAAAACTGACCAACGCGCCGGTGAGACACTTCCTCAGTCCAAAGGGCACTGGCTGTTCAGTACCCTCTGGCGCTATCGTCGTTACTATCGGAGCGCCGCCATCGCAGCGGTACTGGCTAACGTTCTGGCGCTGGCCAGCATCTTCTTCACGATGAACGTATACGACCGTGTGGTACCCAACCAGGCCTTTGTCACACTCTGGTCGCTCGGCATCGGCGTAGTAGTCGCCATGATATTCGAAGCAATCATTCGCTTCGTTCGCGCGCACTTGCTCGATATCGCTGCCAAGAAGGCCGACCTGGTCATCGGCTCGATGCTGTTCCGCCAGGCACTGTCGGTGCAAATGGAATACAAGCCTGCCTCTTCGGGCAGTTTCGCCAACCAACTGCGCGAATTTGAGTCGGTGCGCGACTTCTCCACGTCCGCGACTCTTGCAGCCATCTCCGATCTTCCGTTCGTGATCCTTTTTGTTGCCGTCATTTTTGCCATCGGCGGCCCATTGGGCTGGATCACGTTGCTCGTACTGCCGCTCATTCTCATCATTTCTGCATGCATCCAGTGGCCTCTGGCTCGCACCATGCAAGAGAACCTGCAGGAGTCACTCCCTCAAGCAAGGTGTGTTGGTAGAGTCGATCGAAGGCATGGAAACACTCAAGGCCACCAATGGCGAAGCGCACATGCAGCGGCGCTGGCAGAACTTCAGTGCCATGCAAGCCACCAGCGCCATGAAGTCGCGTCGTCTTTCCAGTGCCGCCACGGGCGCAGTGGCCTTTTTGCAGCAAGTTCAGACCGTCGCGCTGGTCATTGCCGGTGTGTATCTGATCGACGCAGGCAACCTGACAATGGGCGCATTGATAGCCACCGTGATGCTCGCTAGCCGAGCTACAGCCCCGCTTGGGCAGGTCATTGGACTGGCGGTGCGCTTCCAACAGGCAAAGGCAGCTCTTTAAATCCCTGAACAATCTCATGGACCTGCCGACGGACCGTGACGCCGAACAGGACTATCTGAACAACCCGAATCTGCAGGGACAATTGAGACTTAAACAAGTCGACTTCGCCTACCCGTCCCCGGCCAATCAGCCGAACCCAAAGGCACTCATCGGCATCGACCTGTCCATTGCTCCGGGGGAACGTGTGGCTATCCTGGGTCGGATCGGCAGCGGAAAATCGACCCTGCTGCGAGTCATGTCGCGCCTCTATCGGCCTGTCGATGGACAAATGTTCTGCGATGGCCTGGATGTCAGCCAGATTGATCCTGCCGACTGGCGCAAGACGGTGGGCTATGTCTCCCAAGACGCGCGACTGTTCTACGGAACCCCTCGGGAGAACGTGATGATCGGCAAGCCCGAAGCAAGCGCCGAAGAGTTCCTGCGTGTACTGCGTCTGACGGGCCTTGACCAGATGGCGGCGGCCCATCCACGCGGGATCAACCTGCCGATCGGGGAGATGGGTGAAGGCGTATCAGGGGGACAACGGCAGTTGATTTCCCTGGCACGCACCTCTCCTCACTCGCCCTCAGCTTCTGCTGATGGACGAGCCAACAAGCGCCATGGACAGTCAGACCGAAACCTTGTTTCTGGAGCACCTCAAGCGCGCCACCGAAGGCCAGACACTGGTAGTAGTAACGCATCGCCCAACATTGCTGAGCCTCGTCGACCGCATCATCGTGATTGAAGGCGGGAAAATCGTCGCAGATGGCCCTAAGGACCATATTTTGACAGCGCCTCAGCGGCCAGCCGAAACAATCCTCCGCGTCGGAGCCGTCCAGCCCTGAAGCGATCATCAAACCTGCTGCGACGAGCGTCCGGCATACCGAACAACCTCGAAGGAGGCTCTGTGATGCTCGGCTGGAATATTCAGAAATACTCAAATGAAATCTGTCAGTGCCGCGGATGCAGCCTTCATGAACGACGTTCAGGAGTCCCTGCTTGCCCAGACAACGCCCGGTTCACGCCTGGTTGTGTACATGGGTTTCCTGGTGCTTTGCGTGGGCCCGATTTGGGCATACTTCGCCAAAGTTGAAGAAATCACGCAAGGCGAGGCAAAATCATCTCCAAGAGCCGCGAACAGCTCATTCAAAGCCTGGAAGGCGGGATTTTGGCCGAGATGCAAATCCGCGAGGGCAACATTGTCGAAAAGGGGCAAGTGCTGCTGAAAATCGATCCGACTCGCGCAAACTCAAGTTATAGCGAAGTGAAAAGCAAGATGGTCGCCCTCATGGCTACCATTGACCGGCTTCGTGCAGAGGCCTATCAGCAACCCTTGAAATTCAGCCCCGAGGTTCAAGAGGTACCTTCCGAGGTCGAATTGGAGACCAAGGCCTACAACGCTCGCAGGCAAGCGCTTGAGGAGAGCATCGCCGCACTCGAGAAAAGCTACAGCCTTTCCGCGAGGGAAATCGCCTCGGCAGAACCTCTGGCCGCCAAGGGGCTCCTGTCGGATGTTGAGCTATTGCGCATGCGCCGTCAGGCCAACGATATAAAGTTGCAGATGGTTGAGAGAAAGAACAAGTTCACCGCCGAAGCCAACGCCGAACTCGTCAAACTGGAGCTCGAAGCGTCGCAGACTCGGGAAAACCTTCTCGGACGTGCCGATATCGTTGAACGTACGACCATTCGCGCGCCATTGCGCGGCACCGTGAAGAACATCCGGGTCAGCACCATTGGCGGCGTCATCCAGCCGGGCCAGGACATCCTGGAGATCGTTCCTCTTGAGGATGAATTGCTCGTAGAAGGTAAGATTCGTCCATCCGATGTCGCCTTCCTGCGTCCAGGACTGCCAGTAACGGTGAAGATCACGGCGTACGATTATGCGATCTACGGTGGTTTGAGTGGCACCGTGCAACATATCAGCCCCGACACGCTCAAGGATGAACAGAAGGTCGCATCCGGGCGCGCCGATGACACCTACTATCGCGTGCTCGTGCTCACCGACAGAAACTCCTTGCTGGCAGGAGACAAGGAGTTGCCGATCATCCCCGGGATGGTCGCATCAGTCGAAATTCGTACGGGTGAAAAGACCATTCTGGACTATCTGCTCAAACCTGTGTTCAAGGCTCGCGAGGCATTCTGGGAGCGCTGAGTCCACACAGGACATTGCACCGTCGCGCTACTGCCGACGGTGTAATGTCTTTGACGCGCTATCTCGATGACGGTGCTGTGCCTTCAGTACTAAAACGCCAGGGGTCGCCAATTTAAAAAGTTCAGACGTTTCCTACAGATTTAATAGTTGGCTATCTCTAGATTCTCAATGGCACAGATGGTGCGACTTTAAATTGAAGGATCTGAACAATGAATAAGCTCAAGGCTTCTTTGGCCCTTGTTGTAGTTGCTGGCACCGCTCTTCTTTCCGGCTGTACCGGTCAAGTATATAACCAGCAAAAAAACTGCTCCTATGATTACCTCTTCACACCTACAGTCTCTATCTCCAAAATTATTGGTGGCTGCGGCCCTATTGACAAGCTATCTCCACAACAGTGATTGCAGAGTCAAGCTAAATGATTCAGCTTGATATCTAAGCCCTTCCGCAGAAAAGATGAGGGGGTAGTTAACGGCCCCCCATCCACACAGAGTCTTTATGACTACTGGTTCGACGATTTCGTACCGCGATACAGGTCATGTCATTACACCTGTACAGCATCATCATTGAGCGGACGATTCATCAGTTCTGAAACCCATGCCCTTCTGATTTCCCGAGCTCTTGGCGATGAGTATTTTCGGAAACGTCCTACTTACTTTCTTGAACCAATCTTCCAGGATGCCACCTGCCAGTCCCCACTCCTTGTCATAAGTCAATTATGCGTCGGGCCTATCGCTCTCGCTGAGGTGACAAGAGGGACAAAGGCCAAAACCATCATGGATCAGATTCATGCAAATGAACGCATCATTGCCCCCGTTGTATACCAACGAAATTTCCCCTGAATCTCTCCGCACCCTCCCCCTCCTTACCTGGTCATCGCGCGTAATGGCGTGCCTACGGCTGAGGACTTTCTGCCAGATCACCAACGCTGGACATTGAAGCGAACGAAGTTCGTTTGACTGTTTCGATGTGTCGCCTGCTCAAAGCTGACAACAGCAATCAGCGGTCGGGCACATCCTCGAACAACCGAAAAAATGGAAAGGAAAATCAATGAGCGAAGGTTATTTCATTGGCTTGGGCGACAAAACCACCTGCGGCAGGAAGGTTCTGGAGGGTGATAACAGAATCAACATATTTGGTGTTCTGCACTCTCGCGCAGGGGACATGGTTTCTTGTGGGGTAGACGGCAAAATCTATAAGATTATCGGGGGCATTTCGCACATGGAGAGCCATGGCAGGCTCATGGCTGGCGCGCTGGATAGCTTCAGCGGTTGCCCCTGTAGAGCCCGTTTTATTCCCTCGGTGTTCACAGCCACCTACAGCAACAGCAGCACACCACCGAAAGCGGCCAGGCGGGCCGCTGCAACTCCCCATCAACTGCGAACAGCCGCCCGGTAGCGCCACAACAATCCGGGTTTGCCCCTTCGAACAACCCAGCTCCAGCAGCATACAACAGCGTAGCGGCGCAGGAACCCGGCTTTTTTGTAGTGCCCAAAAGCATGACCCGTGAGGCACTGGAAGGCACACTTTTCCCCAAACGCGACCCGGCCGTGATGAGCAAGTTTCAGGCGCTCAACCCTGATCCAGGCGAGGTTAAAGCCGGCTCGATGATCGTGCTGAGCGACCCGCACAACACCTCCTGTACTTACCAGGAAGCGCAACTGATGCAGGCAGCTCAACAAGTCAAAGCGTCCCTCGACCTGCTGACACCGGAGCAGGCCGACTTCATGCACCGCCACGGTGCTGAGATCGCCAGCTATACCAGCAACGCCTCAACCTGACTTGGCATCAGCGCGGTGGTGATGGAAAAGCACCTGACCAACCTGCGCGACACGCTCCAGGCCATGGAGCGCTTGCACCAGGAAAACTATCGTCAGCATGGCCATCTCAAATCGCCGCAGTTCTTCGCTGATCGCAAGCACCTGCTCACCAAGCTGGATGCACACCTTTTGAACTCCACTCGTCTGCGTGGTTAGACCACCTTGGGCGATCATCCCAAGTTGAAAACGGCCCTCGGAATATCCAGTCGAAGCCTGGTGCATCATTGGGACAAGGCCGGTGCGCCGGGTCAGATACCGGGTTATGCCACTCATGTGAATGCAACCAGTCGTGCTGCTCGGTATATGACGACAGGTGGTTATATCGGCATTGGTATTGGCGGTGTGTCCTCGTTGCTGGCGATTCAGCAGGTGTGTAAAGGTGACTCTTGGGCTGCTTGTGAGAAGGTTAAGTTTACTCAAGGGGGAATTCGCCGCGGCCACAGGTATAGGTGCTTTGAGCGGAAGGATAGCCGGTTCTGCCGGTAGTTCGATCTGCCTGGCGATTGGCGTCTCTACAGGAGTCTTTGGTGTTGCCTGTGTCGCGGCCATAGTAGGGACTGGCGCATGGATGGGATCGGAATACGGTGGTAAGGCTGGCGAAGGCGCAGGTGAAATTTTGTACGAGAAAACCTTGCCATGACAGCGGAGGAGTTTTGGAAGTCCTGGCTCGCTTTCTGGCTTCTGGCCGGCCCAAGTCTGCTTGGATTCGTGAGTATTGCCTACAGTCAGTACCTGAGCCATTGTCACCTGGATGCCATCAAGGAGGCATTGAAGAACAGCCGTTACATTTATCTTTGGGGCCCGAGCCTGGGGAAGCGGGGTTTAATCTGGTCCCTCCTGGAAATATCAAAAATCTCCGGATGGTGGTGTGGCCATGGGCATCACTTCGCATCGGTGAGCTGGACCCAGGTGATCTTGAAAACTTTCCACCTCATCTTAAACGTCTACTGAAAATCGACGTTGCGATAATGATCGTAGGTTGTGGTTTGGCTTGCGGTTGTAGTTGTGCTGCTGAAGTTAAAATAACTTGATAGGCAATAACTTGACTGTTTCATTGTGTCACCTGCTCAAAGCTGACCTAGTGCATCATTGGGACAAGGCCGGTGCGCCGGGTCAGATTCCGGGTTATGCCACTCATGTGAATGCGACCAGTCGTGCTGCTCGGTATATGACGACAGGTGGTTATATCGGCATTGGTATTGGCGGTGTGTTCTCGTTGCTGGCGATTCAGCAGGTGTGTAACGGTGACTCTGGGGCTGTTTGTGAGAAGGTTCAGTTTACTCAAGGAGGGAAATTTACCGGGTCCACCCTTGGTGGTGGTGCTGGTGGATGGGCTGGCCAAGTTACCGGTGGTCCGATCTGCCTGGCGATTGGCGTCTCTACAGGAATCTTTGGTGTTGCCTGTGTCGCGGCCATAGTAGGGACTGGCGCATGGATGGGGGCGGAATACGGTGGTGCGGGCGGTGAATACATGGGTGAGAGAATTTATGGAATTACACAACAATGACCAGTATCGACACTTGGTCTCCCTGGATTGCGATTATCGTTACTGGTGGCCCAATTCTGCTTGCAGCAGCGGGCCTGGCATTCAGTTTGTACCTGAGCCACCGCCACTTAAATGCCATAAAGGAGGCCTTGAAGAACAGCCGATATATTTATCTTTGGGGGTCGAGCCTGGGGAAGCGGGGTTTAATTTGGTCTCTCCTGGAGATAGCAAAAATCGCCCAGATGATCACGATGCCAAGGTCATCACTTCACATCGGGGAGCTGGATCCAGGCGATCTTGAAAACCTCCCACCTCATCTTAAACGTCTACTGAAAATCGACGTTGCGATAATGATCGTAGGTTGTGTTTGGCAAGCGATTGTAGTTGTGCTGCTGAAGGTTAAATAACTTGCTGGGCAACAACTCCAAATTGAAAACACCCCTCGAAACCGGAGGCTGAACCTTAGCCTACGTTTCTTCTCTGCTGAGCTGTCCCGTTGGGAACCCCAGTGTTCGTGAGAGCACTGAGGTTTTCTTCGCGCTCAAAACGCCAGTTGTCTGCGCAATGGTTGGCTCGACCTCAACTCACCGCCGCCGGAGCCAGCGCGGCCTTAAGGCCACTGGCATCTACCAATATCGAGAGAGCCTCTTCGGCAAGCGCCTCATTAATCATTTCAATACAGCACAGTGCCCTGGACTCGGGCGATACCCCGCCACAATTAGCTATAAGGCGCAGGAAGGTCACCACATCAAAGAATCCTTCTACACCCAACTGCCGTGCGAGGAGTGGCTCCTGCGATTCATGCAGGTCTGCGCCCCTTCCAGGGCCTCCAGTTCACTGAGCAAATAAATCGGCGTGGTTTCAGGGGTTTCTAGCCATCGCTCATAGTTGACAAAGAGGCTGGCATCCCAAGGAAGCCCCTGCAGTCCGTCGATAACTTCCCTGATATTTGAATAGATTTCCATGATGGAATTTCCTTGGCAGAACAAATTTGGCCAGGTCACCGTGAAGATTGCCTGCCTATCGCCAAAAACAATGGACGCACCAGGCGCCCATTGTTTGCCTGCGAGAGAAGAACAACGAACCGACGAGCCAAGCCGCAACATTCAAAGGGTCAACGCCGACCATCAAACCAGATTGACGGTCACCCCCTGCTGCACCAGCAACTCGGCATCCAGCGTGGAGTACTGGTAGCTGGTGTAGGTCACGCCACCGACGTCCACAGTGCCACTGCTGGCCCATTCTCCAGGCGTGATGCCATTGGGCAGTATGTCGTCGAGCGTGACGGTATCGCCGCTATCGCCGCGCACCATCATCTGGGCGTTCCCGTCGGTGTGGAACAGATCCTTGACACCCTGGTCCAGCACATCGCCCAACGACAACTTGAGCGCGTTGTTGCCTGTGCCCGTGATGTCCAACACCTCCATCGAATCGATCTTGCCACTCAACAAGGAAAAATCCAGCATCTGATCGGCGCCGCTCAACACCAACGTGTCCACACCAGCACCACCATCAACATTGGAGTAAACGTTCATCAAGTTTGAGACATCTGCCAGGTTGAAGACGTTATCAGCCGCATCCACCCTGATAGCCCGCTCCGCCATGCACTTCCTGCATAAGCGTCTACCGGCATAACTGCCTGCTCACCAACCCAGTCTATGCGAATGTTATCCATCAGAATCCGATCCGTACCCCCATGAAATTCGAAGCGAGTAAAGGACTTACCCTCCGGCATCTCCCAAGTGTGGGCGCCGTGAGATCCCCCACTCCGCTCCGGTGCCAATAGCATTCAGATCCACGCTCAGGATCAGATTGTTATCGGCATCGTAAAAACGCAGCGCCTGTCCGGATTTGGTGTTGTTGATATCAGCAAAATTCGCGGTGAAACGGGTGCCTGAGGCTCCCTTCAGTTCAACGCCCACTGCGGCTCCCGCGGTCGCCTGCAGCCAGGAACCGTAGCCCTTGCCTCCCCAAGAGGCGTCCCCAGCAACCTGTTTCAGAATCGGGTCGAACTCCTTCAAGAGTGCCGTAATCGTCATGGAGCCGATATCCCTGCTTTTGGCCTATGGCGAGGCTCTGGGCAGATTAGCACCTCAAAGTCCTGAGCGATTGTGCTCTGCGCTTGTGTCAGCAAGTCCGAGGAGTTGCCCGCCGAATCCACAATAGCTGCCGACATGACATCAATGCCTCCCCCATGCCCAGTGACAGGAACTCCGAGTAAATGCCAGACGTATCATTAGGCGTCTCAATCGTGAAGCTGTAGATGGTATGTCCTTCCGGGGCCACGAACTCCATTACGTGTCCATAGTCCTGGATCAGGCTCCCGGAATGCTGGCCATTAGCATTCACTGTAGTTGTCCACTGTGCCGATGAGGTTGCCCTCTGCGTCGTAGAACTTGTACATCGTCTGACGCGATGTAGAATCCAGGCCAGCCAGCTTGATCAACACCGAGTTCGTTCCGCCATCGATGTCGATGGTGGTCTTTGGTGCCCGCCTCCCAGGGCCCTTGAGCACGGGCCCTGTGCTCTTGATGACCTGCCCCTCGAAATGCATCGTCAGGCCATGGAAATCGACGCTACTGGCGTTTTCGGTACTGGTGTAACTGAAATCGCTAAAGTCAATGCGTTCAGGTACATGTGCAGCGTTGACAGCGGCGGCTCCCGCGGCAACCTCTGCCTCGGTCAACACATGCTCGTAACGCGCGCCATAGTGCGTCAATACGATGCGATCTCCCACCTTCACGGTCTGAGGGTCGAATCTGACAATTACATTCCCATCAGCGGTCGGGGTCAAGACAAGGGGGGCGAGGGGCGAGCTGACGCGTTTAGCAACGTGACCGTCGATGAGCTTTCGACACCCATATTGCCGGTCGCGTCTACCACGCGCGCGCAGATCGTCCAGTCCCCAGAGTGCGAGCTGTTGTCCATGACAAACCAGTTGGTGCCATTCACCTCTGCGTCCATCCATGTGGCACCGTTATCCAAGGACACCTGAACCTTTTCTCCCTTGCTCAACTCTGAGCTCAGCGTACCGGACATCAGGCGCCCTGGGCTGCCATCGTTGGTCACCAGATCGGTATCTCCAAAGCCACTGTCCTTGCTGATGTGAGTGAGCGTGGCCACCGACAGGGGGGCGATGGTGTCGATGTCTATAACCTGCGGGGCCGACACGGACACATTGCCCGCCGCGTCCGCCACCTCCACGGTCAGGCTGTGCTCGCCTTCGCCCAGGGCCGGGCTCGGGGTGAACGACCAGTTGCCGTCCGGCTGAATCACGACGGTACCGATCTCGGTGCCGTTATCACGGATAACGATGGTCTCGCCCGGCGAACCCGGTACCACTCAATGTCGGGCTCTCGTTGGTGGCGCCTGGCAGGGTGTTGAAGGTCGGTGCGTCAGGAGCCACGGTGTCGATGACCACCGGCTGTGGGTCCGAGGAGCCGGAGACGTTGCCCGCGGCATCCACCGCTTCCACGGTCAGGCTGTGCTCGCCTTCACCCAGGGCTGGACTCGGGGTGAACGACCAGTTGCCGTCCGGCTGAATCACGACGGTACCGATCTCGCGCCGTTATCACGGATGACGATGGTCTCGCCCGGTATGCCGGTACCGCTCAGGGTCGGGTTCTGGTTGGTCGCGCCTGGTAGAGTATTGAAGGTCGGCGCGTCAGGCACGGCGGTGTCAATGACCACCGGCCGTGGGTCCGAGGACGCGGAGACGTTGCCCGCGGCATCCACCGCTTCCACGGTCAGGCTGTGTTCGCCTTCGTCCAGAGCCGGGCTCGGGGTGAACGACCAGTTGCCGTCCGGCTGAATCACGACGGTACCGATCTCGCTGCCGTTATCACGGATGACGATGGTCTCGCCCGGAGCACCGGTGCCGCTCAGGGTCGGGTTCTCGTTGGTCGCTCCTGGCAGGGTGTTGAAGGTCGGCGCGTCAGGCACGGCGGTGTCAATGACCACCGGCTGTGGGTCCGAAGCCGCGGAGACGTTGCCCGCGGCATCCACCGCTTCCACGGTCAGGCTGTGCTCGCCTTCGCCCAGGGCTGGACTCGGGGTGAACGACCAGTTGCCGTCCTCTTGCACTACGACGCTGCCGATTTCGGTGCCGTTATCACGGATAACGATGGTCTCGCCTGGCGTACCGGTGCCGCTCAGGGTCGGGTTCTCGTTGGTCGCTCCTGGCAGGGTGTTGAAGGTCGGCGCGTCAGGCACGGCGGTGTCGATAACCACCGGCTGTGGGTTCGAGGACGCGGAGACGTTGCCCGCGGCATCCACCGCTTCCACGGTCAGGCTGTGCTCGCCTTCACCCAGAGCCGGGCTTGAGTGAACGACCAGTTGCCGTCTGGCTGAATCACAACGGAACCGATTTCCGTGCCATTGTCACGGATGACGATGGTCTCGCCCGGAGCACCGGTACCGCTCAGGGTCGGGTTCTCGTTGGTCGCACCCGGCAGGGCGTTGAAGGTCGGCGGCTTCAGGCACGGCGGTGTCGATAACCACCGGCTGCGGTCCGAAGCCGCGGAGACGTTGCCCGCGGCATCCACCGCTTCCACGGTCAGGCTGTGCTCGCCTTCGCCCAGAGCCGGGCTCGGGGTGAACGACCAGCTGCCGTCCGGCTGAATCACCACAGAGCCGATCTCGATGCCGTTATCACGGATGACGATGGTCTCACCCGGCGCTGCCATTACCGCTCAGGGTCGGGTTCTCGTTGGTCGCACCCGGCAGGCTGTTGAAGGTCGGCGCGTCAGGCACGTCGGTGTCAATGACCACCGGCTGTGGCTCCGACGCGGACACGTTGCCCGCTGCGTCCGTTACTTCCACGGTCAGGCTGTGCTCGCCTTCACCCAGGGCGGGACTCGGGGTGAACGACCAGTTGCCGTCCGGCTGAATCACGACGGTACCGATCTCGCTGCCGTTATCACGGATGACGATGGTCTCGCCCGGAGCACCGGTGCCGCTCAGGGTCGGGGTCTCGTTGGTCGCTCCTGGCAGGGTGTTGAAGGTCGGCGCGTCAGGCACGGCGGTGTCAATGACCACCGGCTGTGGGTCCGAAGCCGCGGAGACGTTGCCCGCGGCATCCACCGCTTCCACGGTCAGGCTGTGCTCGCCTTCGCCCAGGGCTGGACTCGGGGTGAACGACCAGTTGCCGTCCTCTTGCACTACGACGCTGCCGATTTCGGTGCCGTTATCACGGATGACGATGGTCTCGCCCGGAGCACCGGTACCGCTCAAAGTCGGGTTCTCGTTGGTGGCGCCTGGCAGGGTGTTGAAGGTCGGCGCGTCAGGCACGGCGGTGTCAATGACCACCGGCTGTGGATCCGAAGCGGACACGTTGCCCGCTGCGTCCGTTACCTCCACGGTCAGGCTGTGCTCGCCTTCACCCAGGGCTGGACTCGGAGTGAACGACCAGTTGCCGTCCGGCTGAATCACGACGGTACCGATCTCGCTGCCGTTATCACGGATGACGATGGTCTCGCCCGGAGCACCGGTGCCGCTCAGGGTCGGGTTCTCGTTGGTCGCTCCTGGCAGGGTGTTGAAGGTCGGCGCGTCAGGCACGGCGGTGTCAATGACCACCGGCTGTGGGTCCGAAGCCGCGGAGACGTTGCCCGCGGCATCCACCGCTTCCACGGTCAGGCTGTGCTCGCCTTCGCCCAGGGCTGGACTCGGGGTGAACGACCAGTTGCCGTCCTCTTGCACTACGACGCTGCCGATTTCGGTGCCGTTATCACGGATGACGATGGTCTCGCCCGGCGTGCCATTACCGCTCAGGGTCGGGTTCTCGTTGGTCGCACCCGGCAAGGTGTTGAACGTCGGCGCCTCGGGAGCCACGGTGTCGATCTTCAAGTCGATCGACTCAGACTCGCTGCTGGTGTTTCCAGCCGGATCCTTAACGACCACGGTCAGACTGTGGTCGCCGTCGGACAGCGCTAGGAGGTAAAACTCCACTCGCCCCCGTCACCAATTACGACCTCACCAATCACCACACCATTGTCGCGGATCTGCACGGTGTCGCCCGGACGACCGCTACCGCTCAGGATGGGTTGATTGTTGCTACCGGAGGCATCACTGATGTTCACAGCACCCGGAGTGATCGGGGCAATGGGGGCTGTGGCGCAGGAGCTACGGGTGGTTGTGGCACCGGCACCGGCGCTTGACCACCACCACCACCACCACCACCACCACCACCACCACCACCACCACCACCACCGGCCGCCGCCGCAGCAACGCCCAATAGTCCTAGAGCCCCAAGCGCAAGCGCCGAAGTCGAAAAAAAGACCGCCTGACGCAGGCAACGAACTCGGCTCAAATCCGGCGAGGCTTGCACGATCCAGGGCGAGCGGCGAAGACACGCCATCCTGCATGAACGCCACATCGTTACCGCTCTGCCCGCCGACCACATACTGGTGATAGGTGGAGTCCTCAGACATGCCAATGAGCTGACCTTCGAACTCATAGAAGTCCTCGATAATGAGCCGAGGTGCCTGCGGATCTTCCCCTTCAAGCGATACGTGCAAGTCCTTGCCTACACGCTTGACAACAATCTTCTGCGGCGCAAACCCATGCTCGCCGGCGGAAAGAACGTAATTCCCCCCTTGATTGCCTGAATTCGAACAGGCTTATCGGACGGCTGTGACAGATCACGCGTTAATGTCACAGTTGCGTTGTCAACGACAGAAACACTAACGTTAGTCATTTTCACACTGAATTACCTTTTCTGAGAGGTGCTAGTCGCGGCCCAAGCGAAACTGTCATCGAAACAGCCGGGAACAGTAGGAATTTCTAATCACGCTCAGACTAAATTTCGTACCGTCCTATCGACATAGGATCTGTCCCAAAAAGCTCCCATGACTCCAATGGCCCGGCGCAACAACTGGCAAATTGCGATCAGTCAGGCTCCGTTTTGAGCCTTGATATTGGCCATGGCCTTGATAAGTTTCTGGGTCGAGTAGAGTCTGAGCCAGATGCTACTGGCATCGAAAAGTGTCAGGCTGTCCGGCCAAACAGGTGGGCTACCCACAGACGCCTGCCTGGATCACTCGCTGGATACCGACAGACTCAATACATGCCACCCGCGCAAAAACGCAAAGAGACTTCGAGTTCGGAAGTCATTGCCATCGCATTGCGTCAGATGTGAAGAAGATTAGGGCAAAGGTTTTGCGGTAATGCAGGACAACTAAGCGCCCTGCTGCCCCCATTACTCAATCAGCAACTAAAGAGCTTTAAGACTCTGCTCCAGCTTGAACAACTCCGCATCCGTGCGCACACCCAACTTTCGAAAAGCCGCCTGCTTCTGCCCACTGATGGTTTTCATGCTTCTGGAAAACTTCCTCGCTATCTGTGAGACAGACATACCCTCCAGGCAACAGCGAAGAACCTCTTGCTCCTTTGGTGACAAAATCGGATCGCTGAATAGTATTTCCCCACCTTGGGAAGAGTCATCAAGCGTAGTTTCGCGAGCTTCCGCCGGGTCACGACCCAATTCATAGGCCAGGAGAGGTGATATAGGTATCACCGGCAGCCACCTTGCGCACAGCTTCAACGAGCCGCGCGACGTCCTCCGACTTACCGCAAAAACCATTAGCGCCGGCATTCAGCGTAAGGTTCACAACCGACGGTCTCTCCGTGGAAGATGAAATCAGTATGAGCAAATCCGGATGCAGCCGGCGAATCATCCGCAGCAGATTGAGCCCATCCAACTCATCAGCACCCAGCACATAGTCAAGGATCAACAGATCCACTTCTAACTCAGGCAACGCGCCAAGTAGATCCTGACCGGTAGGAAAAACCCCCACGACCTTGAAATCTGCCTCGCGGGACAGCTTCATTTCCAGCGCAACCCGGATCAAGGAATGATCGTCCAGGACCGCAATCCGCAACGGAGACATCACTCGACCATTTCACGATTCCCCCTCCGTGTTCCTGCAAAGGCGTCGGCATCCAGATCCAGTTCAGCTCCGGACGGACGCTTGGCAGACATGATGTGATGTAATTTGATATAGCCGTAGGATGCAAGTGTAGATGGCGGCGTATCCTTTGCACCTACATCCATTCAACACCACGAATGGAAGTGACTGGGCTGTTCGGACGCAAAGAGGGGGTCAGGTAGGTGTGGAGCGCCACACCCCTGACGACTTGACTAAAAGCGGTAACTCAGACCCACCAACGGCCCGGAAAACTTCAGATCGTAGGGAACGCCATCGGTCTCCCTATCCAGATACAGATAGCGATAACCCCCACTCAGGGACCATTTGTCGTTTAGCCGATAGGAGACCGCCGACGTCAATTGCCACGTTCTGTCCGAGGCATCTGCGACCCTGAATCCTCCGCCATCCATCCAAATAACCACTCGCCAACTGTTACCCAGACGTGCAGTTGCGCGGACAGCAACAAGCGGATCAACCCACGCGTCGTTCACGCTGGATTTGACATCGGGCCGAGAGATGCCACGAAGTACAACGTCGATGTCTCCCGATAGATAACGAGCCCCCACGCCAGCATCCAGCGCGAACCAGTTGTTGGTAAACACGCTGTAAAGCCCGTATCCGCCAACGGACTTCAGGGTGGTCGTCGTTTCAACTTCCGAGAACAACCGACCGAAGGGCGATCGCTCCTTGAATGAAAGGTCGAGGTAAAAGATATCGCCCACAACGGACCATGGCCCCTTGCGTGCAGATATCGAACCCATGAAAGCGGTATCAAGGGAGTCCAGCGCATCGCTTGCACTCAGTTCCGATTTCACCGTTCCCAATGGCGTCTTGACGTGACTGGTCGTCTCGGGAAACCAGCCATAAGACGAAAGTTCGACTTGCCAATCCATGGTGTCAGCCACGGCAATTTGTGGGGCCAGCATCAAACCGATGCCTGCCATCAGGACGCTGTTAACGGCTTTCATTCGTAGCGTATTCCTTGCGGTTGGGCGAAGCCTCAGGGGTTTCTTGCCCGGTGAAATTCCTGAGCAGGAAATGCGACAGCGCCGGAATCAGTACCAGTGCCCCAACCATGTTCCAGATGAACATGAAGGTGAGCAGGATGCCCATGTCTGCCTGGAACTTGATCGGCGACCATGCCCAAGTGATCACGCCGGCTGCCAGGGTGATGCCGACCAATGCAACCACCTTGCCGGTGAATGCCACGGCATTGCGATAAGCCTCGGTCAGCGACAACCCGGCGCGCTGTTGCGCCAATTGCACACTCAGCAGGTACAGCGCGTAGTCCACGCCGATCCCTACACCCAGGGCGATGACCGGCAAGGTGGCGACTTTCACCCCCATGCCCAGCCATACCATCAGCGCCTCGCACATGATCGAGGTCAGCATCAACGGCACCACCGCCACTACCACTGCGCGCCAACTACGGAAGGTCACGAAGCACAGCACGATCACCGCGCCGTACACGTACAACAGCATGGTCCGATTAGCCTCGCGTACGACGATATTGGTCGCCGCTTCGATCCCGGCACTACCGGCAGCAAGCATGAATTGACGTTCGTCATTGCTGTGCTCGCGGGCGAAAGCCTCTGCCACCTGAACCACCCGGTCGAGGGTCTCGGCTTTGTGATCAGACAAGTACGCGACGATAGGCATCATCGAACAATCGTTGTTGAACAGGTCCGGGCTATTGACCGAAGCTTGCTGTGCGCCGTAGTTCAGCACGTTCTGGTTGCGGGCGACGGTTTGCCACTTCGGGTTGCCTTCATAGGAACCGGCAGTGATCTGCCGCACAGCGTCGACCAGCGAAACGGTCGTTTGCACACCCGGCAGCTTCTGTAGCAGCCAGCCCAGACGATCGGCCTCCACAAGGCTTTCATACTTCAGACAACCTTCGCTGGGCGTCTGGAGCATGACCGCGAACTGGTCGCTGGACAGAGAATAGTTGGCGGTGATGTAGGCGTTGTCGCGGTTGTAGCGCGAATCGGCGCGCAGTTCCGGCGCGCCAGGGTCGAGGTCGCCAATCTTCAAGCGATGGCTGACAACGGCCGCACCTATAGCCAACAGTACCGCAACGGAAATGGCGAACGTGGCCCATCTGCGCTCGGTGAACTTGTCGAGAAACGTCCAGACCGCGCCGATACCTTTACTGCGCAGCTCATTGTTCTCGGCCCGCAGGCTGCGCTCCGCGGCTTTGCGACTGACGCCCCAATAGGACAGTAGAACTGGCAGCAGCACAAGGTTGGTGAAGATCAACACTGCAACACCCAGACTGGCGGTGATCGCCAAGTCCTGAATGACAGGGATGTCAATCAACATCAACACTGCAAAACCAACGGCATCGGCCAGCAACGCTGTGAGCCCTGCAAGAAACAAGCGACGGAATGTGTATCGCGCAGCCACCAATTGATGGGTGCCACGTCCGACGTCCTGCATGATCCCGTTCATTTTCTGTGCGCCGTGGGACACACCAATGGCGAACACCAGAAACGGGACAAGAATCGAAAACGGGTCAAGGGAAAAGCCAAGTAAAGCGACCAGCCCCAATTGCCAGACAACGGCGACCACTGAACAGAGAATCACCAGTGCCGTGCTGCGCACACAACGGGTGAAGTAAAAAATGATGGCGGTGGCAATCAGCGCGGCGGCGCCGAAATACAACATCACCTGCATCAAACCATCGATCAGATCTCCAACGAGCTTGGCAAACCCGATCACCCGGATCTTGAGCGGCCCCTTGCCCTCCTCGCCCGCCACGCGAACGCGGCCTTCAAATTCGTACTTGTCACGCAACTTCTCCTCGATGGTCCTGGAGAACTGGTGATAGTCGATGCTCTGGCCGGTGACCGGGTCCTTTTCCAACAACGGCACGAAGATCATGCTCGATTTGAAGTTGTTGCCAATCAGGCTGCCGACAATCCCGGAACGGGCGATGTTTTGGCGCAACTGCTGAACACTGCTGGCCGATCCGTCGTAAGAGTCGGGCATCACCGGACCGCCCTGGAAGCCTTCCTCGGTGACTTCGGTCCAGCGCACCGCAGGCGTCCACAGAGACTTCATCCACGCACGATCGACGCCTGGGGTAACGAACAGTTCATCGTTGATTTGCTTCAGTGCGTCCAGATAGCGTGGATCGAAAATGTCGCCATCGCTGCTTTCCACCACAACGCGCACTGCGTTACCCAGACCGCGCAAGGCTTGGCGGTTTTCCAGGTAGTTTTTAATGAAGGGCTGACTTTGCGGGAGCATCTTTTCGAAGCTGGCGTTGAGCGTCAGCCGGGAGGTCGCGAAGTAACTCAGCAACACCGTCACCAACAGGCAGGCCAGCACCACCCACAGGCGGTTATTGAAAATCAGCCGTTCCAGACCGTTGCCGGAGCGGACATCGAAGCCCTTCAGCTCGCGAACCACTGGCATTGTTTCGAGTTCGTAGTGACCCATATCGGTGTTCTCTTTGTAATGCAGTGCTTATTCGAGGGGCAACTGCCGCAGACCACGGGTGCCTGCCAGCACCAGTGAACCGCCGCTGGTAACTTGCACGGCGGCGACCGGGGCCAGTGAGGTATTTGGCTGGAGTTGAAAACTGAAACCGTCGTCGGTGCTGACCAACACATGACCTGCCTGGCTGACCAGGACGATCCGCCCATCGGCAGTGATGGTGCTCGAGGTAATGCTCAGGGGGAGACCGACGTCGATTTTTTCCAATTCGACCCGCCATCTGTGCTGCGATAGATGTTGCCGCGCAGACCGAACACCAGTGCGGCGCCAGGTTTTCCGGTCACACCGAAAAAGCTACCGCTGTACGGCGTCCGCATAGCCTTGAATCGACCGCTCGTGCGATCCTGCTTCATCACCAGGCCTTGCTCGCCGACGACGTACAACTCATCACCGACGGGGCGCAACGCGTAAAGATTCAGTGCGCCAGGGTTGTCGGTGCGCTCCATCAGCGGGATCCAGCGCTGACCGCCATCATCGGTACGGAAAATCAGGTTGAACGCGCCAACGATGTAGCCGACCCGCTCGTTTTCAAACCAGACGTCAAGGAAAGGTTTATCGGCGCCATCCTCGACCATGCGTTGCGCTTCATTAACCCTTGCCTGCAAGTCGGAGTCATCTGGATGGCTGTCGAGTTGATGCTGGTAGTAGTTAAGCAGGATCGGACCTACTTCACGCCCGTCCAGTTGCCGGCTCCAGGTTTGTCCGGCATCGCTGCTGTGAAGCACTACACAATCATGACCTACAGCCCAACCTTTTGCGATGTCGGAAAGTGCACCGCCACCAAGTCGGAACTGACTGGAACTTGCGCTTGCTGCCAGTGCTGGCCGCGATCATCGGAATACAAAATGTGCCCACGCTGACCTACGGCAATCAGCCGCTCTCCCGCCCGGGTCAAACCGGTCATCATCGATTGCACCGCCAATTCGCTGCGCACCGCTGGGGTGTCCAGCACATCGGCGAACTCAGCGGCGATCGCCGGACGGGCAAACGGAACAGCGATGGCGGACGCTAAGGCAGCGAGCAGAAACCATTTGATCTTTGTCATTATTGTTATCTCGGGTGCAACGTACGCGATCAACAAAATCCCCCTGTAGGAGCGAGCCTGCTCGCGATGGGGCCAATGCATTCAGCGGAGATGTTGAATGTCACATCGTTATCGCGAGTGAGCTCGCTCCTACAGGGATCGCGGGGGTTAACGAATGCCGGTGCCGGCCAAAGACTCGGCGGACCACTGAGCCTTGGACAATGGATCGGTGTATTTCAAGCCGCCATAAGGGCCGTAGAAGCCACTCAGGCTGTAGGAGCCGGCGATAAAGTCATAGATCACGTGGTTGATCGAGTCCGGGGCCTGCACGTCATAGCTGTAAGCCAAGTGAGTGAAACCTCCCCGGTACAACTGTCCGCGCGCGTCGTACTCATCCGAGGCCAAAATAGTCCAGCTGTCCTCATCCAGATAGAAAGTACGTTTGCTATAGATGTGGCGCTTGCCGGGTTTCAATGTTGCCTCGACCACCCAGACGCGATGCAACTCCCAACGCAGCAGATCAGGATTCAAATGGCTCGCGGTAACAAGCTCGGCAGCGTTCTTGTGATAGTTCAGCTTGTAGGTGTTGTAGGGAACATACATTTCCTTTTTGCCGGCCAGCTTGAAGTCGTAGCGGTCCATGGCGCCGTTAAACAGGAACGCGTCATCATAAGTCATGACTCCGGAGGTGCCTGGATTGGGCGTATCGTAAGCCAGGTCAGGCGCCAGCTTGACTCGGCGTTGCCCCGGCAGGTATTGCCAGGCACGACGAGGCTGCTTCAAGGGATTCACTGAGTCGATGAGCAGAGTGCTTCACCGACACGGCGCGCGGCCCGGTGTGTTGCAACTTGACCTTGTAAATAGCTTCATCGACGGCAGCCGGACCTGCTGGACGCTTGGGATCGAACAGCGGGAACTCAATATCGATGACACCCGTGGAACTGAGATTTACGGCGCCAGAGCTATCGCCAATCCAGGTATCGTATTTATTACTCATGGCCACCCCCTGGTAATGCAAAGGTGGTTCCACATAGCTTCATAGCCGTTGGAGGGAATTGGGAACGGCACACCCGGCAGAGCATTTTCCAGCGTCAGGCCGCCCTCACCGGTTTTTGCTCCACGGC
Organism: Pseudomonas sp. S2_F03; assembly: GCF_054668335.1. Lineage (NCBI taxonomy): Bacteria > Pseudomonadati > Pseudomonadota > Gammaproteobacteria > Pseudomonadales > Pseudomonadaceae > Pseudomonas > Pseudomonas sp. S2_F03. Next base: position 778,318 of record NZ_CP162759.1, read on the forward strand.
GTTTGCCACACTGTTTTCCAACACGTTGCGCGGCAACACCACAGACCGGTGCGTTGGATAAACATCCACGCGATAAGTCGGGTAGCGCTTGAGCAGTTCCAATGTGGAAGCAGACATCTTGTCCGCATTCTCTGCAGCATTTTTACCGGTGATTACCATGCGCGGCTTGTCACTGGCGAATGGGTCGGGACGGAATGAATCGCCGGGTTTGAACTCGGCCGGAATCGCGATCAGACTTCCCGTAAAGGCAGGAATACTGCCATCGGCGTTGGCAGCTTTTTCTGCGCCTATGGCAGTCAGGCTGGTGCCAAGTTTCGCAGCTTGTTCGGTGCTGACTGCTGCATATGCGGAGCTTGCAATCGTCAACGCTACGGTGGTGGTCAGTAGTGATTTTACGAAGTTCATGGGGTGCCTCCAGTTAACTCACAGCTCGAAGATCAGAGGGTGGTTTTAAAAGTGAGAGTGACCATGCCGCGATCCTTGAGCTGGGGTTGTGTCCCGGCAAATGCTGTGGTCTGACCTGGGACGCAGTTATATTGGCCGTTGGCGCCGGGAGCAGCCCCATCCCCGTGTGCCGCCGCGTTGCCCGCAGTCCCGCAGGTATCGAAATCGCCGAAGTTGTCGACGTACTTGAGGTCGAAACGGTATTGGTTTTGAACGTCCATGCCGACGCCCACCGAGTAACTGCCCGAGCCTTTGTTACCACCCAGCTGCACGGAGGATTGACCCGCAAGACCTGCGTTGTAAGTGGCTGGAAGGTACATATCGATACCGGGAAACACTTGATACCAGACCGGGTTGAAGTTCACGCCAAGCACATAGTTGTCCTTGGTGACCTTGTCGACGCCGTAGTACCAGTCCTCGCCCTTGAACAGTTGCTTGTTGTCGGTCACATCCAGCCAACGGCTGTAACCGAGCTCAACCAGCAACGACGCACTGTCCCAGAGCGGCGTTTCGGCGAACGTGGTCAGGCCGTTAAGCACTGCGTGCACGGTGTTGCCGCGTGCCACGCCGTTTTCGCCATCAAAGCTGCTGATGAAGCCGGGAGCCGTCGCCGAACCCAGGATTGGGTTGACAGTGGCCGCCACGCTCGCCAGGGGCATGTTGTGGCGATAGTTGAGGTCGAAACCTACGCTCACGCCTTCGATGTTTTTTGGAAAGACTGATGCCGTAGATATCAATGTCATCCACGTAGAACTGGTTGTAGCTGCCGGCGTTACCGGAAGCCAACTGGGCTGCACCTACAGAGACCGGCTGCAAGACCACGTTGGGCAAGGTGTCCGCGGTTTTCCGGTAGTAAAGACCCAGGGTACCGTCGAGCCATTCCGAGCTCCACTTGGCCATCAAGCCGAAATCACCATGATTGTCCGGTGTGTAGGTATGGCCATTACTCAGACGCAAGAACTGATTGACGCCCAAGGGACCCGGCGTGCCGAAACGGGGGTTCTGTGCCGCGACCAGCGACAGGTTGTGGCCGCCATTCTGCAGACCATCGTTAAAGCCCAGGTACGTGCCGGATTCCGGCAGTCGCGATGCATTCCAGTCGAGAAAGTACTGGGCGGCCAGGGTTAACTCAGGATTGACGGTGAAGCTGGCGGACAGTTGGTTACGCGGAATGAACAGCTCTTTGGCTTCGGTGCCTGGAACTGCAAGCGCCTTGGACAAATCCAGTCCCGACTGTCCGTAACTGTTGCCATGAGCAAAGGCCAAACACTCTCGCCCCAGTAAAGGGTGTGCTTGCCGGCCTTGCCGCTGAGCAACGACTCGTCGCCAATTTCCGTACTGCCGAACACAAAGGCGTCGAGAATTTCCGAAGACGGGCCGTTGTAATAACGGTCTGCGTAACCGCTCAGATGATTCGAGTCGGGCTTACCATTATTGAGCTGGTTGGTCGACGGGTTGAAACTGCCGACATCGTCATAGGCATGGTCGTACCAGCTATTGGCACTGACCCGGAAACCCAGCTGCTTTTTGTACACCACATCCAGTTCCGATAGCACGTCCAGGCGCTGGGAGACGGGACTGCCAGATGAGAAATTACGATCGCCGTCGTTGTTGTTCCACGAGTTCGCCAACTTGCTGTTAGGGGCTTCGACACGCTGGGCGTAGTTGAACTTCAGCGTATTGTCGAAACGGACCGAAAGGTCCTCATTTCCTGTATCGAGTTCGAACGCCTGCACAGGCGTCATCCCAAGACCAGTCAACACTGCGGATGCCAACAATCCGCGACGCAGATTTGGATGACAGATCTTATTATTTTTATTCATCTAACTTGCACACCTTCTCTGTGATTCACGAAAGCTTTGTCAATGAGTTCAATGCACGTAGGCGTCGTCCTTGGGCGCTCTATCGGATGGCTGTATGAAGCAATCGGCTTTTCAAATAATCGGCCCCATCACGACAGCGTCCACGCAGCGCTTCAGGGGCTGTTCAAGGAGTGCCGAACACCGCCTGACCAGTGTTCGCATGGGCTCACCGGATTGCGCGAGCACTTACATCTTGCTTTGCCTGCCCCAACGTATTCTTGACGACAAGTGCCGCACATTTGACATTTGGCGTCACAAAACTCCGCGGCCTTCAGCGGCGACTGAAAGCGCACGGCGTATCGCCGTAAGCGCTTCGGGAATCATTGATGGAGGGCGTTAAGCTATTTTGGAGGGGAGGAGGATGGCGCCCGACGACCTGAATGCATTTCAAATGAAAGCAGCCTGCCAGTCCGGGCTGGCAGGCCCTTCCAGCTATCTCAGGGCGACTTTCAAGCTATAGATTTCAGCGAATGTTGGGCCATTGGTATTGTGCAAAGCGCTCGCGCAGATCTTTCTTGCTCACTTTACCCGTGGCAGTGTGCGGCAGCTCGGACATCAATTCGCAGGCATCGGGCAACCACCACTTCGCGATTTTTCCAACCAGAAACTCAATGAGTTCTGGAGACGTTGGGGAATGCCCCGAACGTGGCACCACCAAAAGCAGCGGGCGCTCTCCCCACGTAGGTTGATAAACACCGATCACCGCTGCCTCTGCCACACCAGGGTGCGCCATCACCGCATTCTCGATTTCAATGGAACTGATCCACTCCCCGCCAGACTTGATCACGTCCTTGGTACGGTCAGTAATCTGCAAATAGCCACGAGCATCCAGGGTGGCGACATCCCCCGTATCGAACCAGCCATCAGTCGATTTCCCACCAAAATATCCGCAGCACACCCAAGGACCTCTGACCTGCAAGCTTCCCGAGGTTTTGCCGTCGCGCGGCAAGATATTTCCCTCGTCATCGACGGTTCGCAGACTCACTCCAAATACCTGCCGTCCAGCCATGACTTTTTGGCGAGCCTGGTCCTGCGGGCTCAGCGTTTCGTACCAGGGTTGATGGCGGTTATAAGCGCCCAACGGGCTGGTTTCCGTCATCCCCCAACCGACCTCTAGGCGCACGCAATGACGAGCCATACTCTCTATCAAAGCAAGCGGACATGCTGAGCCGCCTGACACGGCACGCTTGAGACTCGCAATGTGCAAACCATTGCTTTCCAGATAATTAACGAGGGCCAGCCACACAGTCGGAACACCCAATGCATAGGTGACCCGCTCATTATTGATCAAGCTTTCCAGAGTGGCGCCATCACCGGCTTTGGGCCCCGGCAATACCAACTTTGCGCCAACCATCGCCGCACTGTAAGGCACACCCCATGCGTTGACATGGAACATGGGCACGATCGGCATCACCACGTCTTGCGCGCACAGATTGGTTGCCTCGCCCAAGTTGCCGGCCAAGCTGTGCAACACCGTGCTGCGATGACTGTAAAGCACACCTTTGGGGTTGCCTGTCGTCCCCGATGTGTAGCAAAGACTGCTGGGAGTGCGCTCATCCAGCATTGGCCAGGCGTAATCGCTGGTTTCGGCAGCCAGCAGTTTTTCATAGCTGGTTACATTCGGCAGGGTCGATTTCGGCAGCTCGGCTTCATCGCACAAAACGACAAAGTGGCGCACGCCTGATATCTGGGTCTGGATACTTTCCAGCAGCGGTACGAACTGCGGGTCGACGAACAGAACACGGTCTTGTGCGTCGTTAATGATGAAAATGATCTGTTCCGCAAAAAGACGCGGATTAATCGTATGGCACACGCGCCCGGAACACGGGATGGCGTAATACAGCTCAAAGTGACGGTAGTCATTCCAGGCCAACGTTCCCACGCGGTCTCCCGTCGCAATATCCAGACGATCCAGGGCATTGGCAAGCCGGCGACTGCGAGCAAACGCTTCAATATAGGTGTAACGATGTCGAGAACCATTGCTGAGCACCGAAACAATTTCTACATCTGCCGCAATCTGTTCCGCATGATGCATCATCATGGCGATATTCAATTGATCCGCCATCATTAGATCTTCCATCGTGACCCTCGAATTTCTCTGCTTTTTAGAATTGTTTGCCGCCGCCTGTAGAGATCGATGCCTATTCGAAATCCGCGGTGCGAAAAATGCTTAGGCATTGATTCGCCTGCCACGATTCGTGTCATCTGAACGCACTTATTCCACGCTTCGCGGGCGGGAAGGGGCGGCTGAGTATGCAATCCACCTCGCAGTAAAATTTGACATATCACGCCAAATTTTTATCTTTTTGCGGTCGAGATTTTTTCGGCTCAAATAAATTACTGATTCAACACAGCCTCTTGAACCGTTTCAATATTTTCAGGTTGACCTGCCAACCCCGCTGACCGAGCAAATATTTTTAACCGTGTGCGGGATGCCAGTCGCACCGAATTTTGCCTCTCAAGACCCGGCAAAATACTATTGACATTCAGCCAAAGCATCGACTCGCGATCATCTGGAAGTGAAGTATTAAATTTAAAGATTCGAAACGTTTTTTACGCCTGCACTTCAATGCGGAAAATTGACGGCGCAATCAAAAATGGTGCTTTTTTATTACTCGGTTTTTAATCGTAACTTCCATCTCGATCCAAATTTGTGCCAGCACCGGTGATAAACCAACATTCTGCAACGGAACGCTGATTTCTTTTTCAGATAGCGGGTACACTGTACGGCCCCAGGTATAGCTATACCGGCGCTAGCGTCAACTACACAGAATGTGCCATTCTTCAAAATAATCAAACAAAGAACAAACACCTTCATACTCGTGATACATCCTAGACAAACAAACAAACAAATAAATAAATAAATAAATAAATAAATAAATAAATAAATAAATAAATATTATTCAATGTACTTCTGATTTTCCAATCCAGAAGTTAAATTTGAAATTCTCCAGATTGTAATTAATGGCCGATTATCCACCTATAGGAAACGTCTGATTATCTACTTGGCTGGATGCTTAACATGCATCAACCAAGGCCTTGTGTCTAACCCGAGCTTCGTGGACACCCCGTGCCTTGGCTAAATTCCGTACTGCCTGCTGCGGGTCATATGGATGAGTGCCGATCTGCGAATGTCCACATAATTTCTTTCTTCGACTGCAAAAGGAAAGAAACCAAGTTTCGAATAAAGCAGCAAGCCCTCTGTGTTTTCATTGAAGCACGAGATCTGCACCTCCGTTGCGCCATATTGATTGAACGCCAGAGCAGTCATCGTTTCCACAATAAAGGTCGCCACACCTATACCTCTTGCTTCTTGGGCAACGATGACATTGCCAATACAGCAAATCCCTTTTCTTTCAGCGCGATAAAAGTTGGCAAAGCCGACTGCGGAATCCCCAACCTCGAAAACTGTGGAGTTAAATCGTTGATTGATAGCTTCAGACAACTGATTTTCAGTTAGCGGATATGTAGCTTTCGGGAAGATATAAAACAACTCCCGAGCATCTAGGGGAAAGCTGCAAATGGTTCCGAGGTCGCCCATTGTCACTAGCCTGTGTTGCAATATCATCGCGCACCAAAGAGAAATTTCTATTGTTTTAGTTGGAAGCACTCCAAACAGCGAGTTCATAACCGTCGAGATCAATAAAATGAAACCTTTTTCCTCCCGGGAAGGAAAAATTCTCAGGACTAATCGTCGCTCCTGCTGCTTTTAGCCTACTTTGCGTCTCTATCAAATCCTCGGCATACAAAATCACCAGCGGGCCTCCTGGTCGAACTGGCTCACCCGTAGTGAACCCGCCTGTCAACCGGCCATCGCTGAACTCCATGTAAGTAGGCCCATAGCTCACAAAACTCCAGCCGAAGGCAGCACCGTAGAAGCGCTTGGCTCGATCAATGTCGCTGACATTAAACTCTATATTATCAATCTGGCGATAATTGCCTCGAATACCCATATGTAGTCACGGCCGTGGTAGCGAATGGAGAATATCCGACCTGCACGCTCCCATTCACGGGGCATAGAATCGCTAGCGCTTGAATTATTCGCCCCTTGGCTCACGATGTCCGCTACAGAAAGCCAGTCACAACCTTCCCAGACGGCTTTCTTGGCCGCGGCGAGAATTCGGGCTTCTCTTAGAACATTCGAATCGGGCTGTTTCATACTTCAGCTCTCGATGAGCAGTAAGGAAATCGAGGATAACGTCCGAGAATTGAGTATACAAAGAAGCGGTCGGGCCCCTAAAGCCTTGAGGAATAAAGGTCCCGAAGAGATTGGGGATGTACACTGCCAGCGTGGTAGGCAGGCCCGGCAAAAGGCGACCTGTAACCAAAAACAGCAGCTCGATACCGGCTACGCAAGCAGGCCAATTCCTCTGCCGACCGAAGTCCACTAAAGGGTCGTCAGATCGCTAAGACTTGAGGTAAGACTCCCTGCGGCCAAACAACACGCGGTGCAACCAAGCGAATCGGCTTTACCCTACGAGCTTTCGCACGCTATACGGGCGACGGCGCCAGTCGCCAGTCGCCAGTCGCCAGTTCCGATATAGGCTGGTGAAGACTGCTCATGCACAGAGTGAGATTCACCAAGCATCGGCTCGGGCTGTGCCGGATATGACTCGCTCACACCTGCGTCAATCGGATCAACACTCAAAGCCTTGAATCCGCCGCCTTACAACGCCAGCCCTTCCGCCAGTTGAATCAGAAACTCCTCGACCAGGCGAGTACCCAGACTGGTGGAGAGCAAAGCGTAGGGTGGTTTCTCTGCAAAGCGCAGTTTGGGTTTGCTCAGCCAGCGCTGAGCTTTTTGGCTATCGCCAAACAACGTTTCAGCCATTGCCGTTACGTGCGCAAGCCAAAACACACGATCACTCTCGCCCAAGGTCAAGCGTTGGCTGCGCGCGCAGCGGTTGTTCAAGGTGTTGGGTGCGATGATCTGGCTGAGCGCAGCCGCGCAGACGATACCTTCATCACTGAGATGTTTGATACTTCGCGCCGGAAAACCCGCGGCGATCAACGTGTGGATCTCTAGATCCGAAGCCTCGAGGGGGATGCCCAGCAGCGTTTCCAGCCGGCGCCGGTAGGCGCGGTGAGCCTCTTTGCCCAGCACTTCAGCCAACATGGATCACCTTTCAGAGTTGCCAGTGTGCGTGCCGCATCCACTGTTGTGCTCACCAAGCCCGCAACTGATCGGGGAAATCTGCAGGTAAGAACAGCCGAATCGAGCGGCCCCACCGATCGCGTTTTGTCTTCACAGTTGATCATGCTGTATGCGTGACATTCGCGTACACCTCTACCCTACCCCATGCAGCGTTTATTGTGTCGCTGATCTGGGCATCATGGCAGTGCAAGTCGCCGCGTAAGTGCAATCGCGCCCTTTTGCTTAAGCGAAATCTGTCGATGACCGGCTCCTCACCCACCTCGGTGCATGAGGGCTGGTGTGCCCCCGACGCCCCAAACAGCTTGATCCGAATGACCGACTAAACCGTTGCCGGTCGATGCCAAGGGAGAGGCCGCCCCCCAAGAGGTTGTGCCGCCCATTTCGTTGATGGCGACAATTCTTGACTTCTGGCCGAATCCACAAATTTTCTGCAGCACATCAAGAAATCTTGATTTCACGCAACTCTGCCTTTTTTCTTGGCTGACGAGCGATGTGACTGCCGCCTTCATAGGATTGCCTGAAGCGGCCGCCCGACCGAGAAAAATCCAGATTCCACCCCAGTTTACTAGCGCTTGAGGATGGGCCAGTGGCAGATTGCAGGAAAGCGTTGGGGCAAAGCTCGTTAACCACCGATGATACGTCCCCAGGCAATCCGGGGGTAAATGGACGGGTACTATCGGGCCTGCGCTTGTGGATGCCTTTCACGCTCGCCCACTCCAAGCTGCGTTAGCCCAGACCGACTAAGCAACGCATCGTCTGGCAGTTGATCGCGACATTTTGCTTAGCCTGCACTTTCGGGCTGTGGTGTCTACACAAACCCCGTGCTTAGAAGAGGTGCTGCCCGCGCAGCTGCACCGACGTCCCCTTCTACACTGCCCTACATATGCAACCAAAAACCAGATAACGCCTGCCATTCCCCTTGGCGTACCGCCAACCCTGGCGTTTTCACCCATCCACTGCCTGAGGTTTGAGAATCTTGGTTTCTCACACCTGTTGAATCGCCCAGTTCAAGGGTAAATTGGCCTGGTTGTACGGCTGTAATAACGTAGGCCGTAGCCCAGTACGAAATCGTCGCCACGCAGTCATTTTGACTCTTCTGCATGACGCCGCCAGTCACCGAACGGCGCGTCAGCCTCCACGTAGCGCATGGCGCTGTGCACGTCACGCCAGCCGACATACTCCATCAAGGCTTTCGGGCTCCATTTGTTGCGGCTGGCCCAAGTGGCAAAACCGCGGCGCAAGGAATGGCCGCTGTAGCGCTCGCCGGCGACCCCACCACGCGTCAGCGCCCGGCGCACCACCCGCGCCACGCTGTAGGGGTGCAGGGCCTCGGTGGACAAATGGCCCCAGCGGTCGATGCCACAAAACACCGGCCCGGCCTGCAACTGGCTGAGGCTCAACCACTCCTCATAGGCCTGCACTGGGCACAGGCGCTGCAAAGCCGGCACGCTGACGGTGCGGCCCTGATGCTCACGGTCGGATTTGCTGCTGGAGAGGAACAGGCTCAGCCCTTCGCCGGGCACGAGCTGGTTGGTTTCAACGCGTAAGCGGCACAAATCATCACTGCGAAAGGCGCGCCAAAAACCCAGCAACAGCAAGGCACAGTCGCGGCCGGCACGCAGGCGCACGGCCCGGTCCGGCGACGCTGCCTCAACTTGTAATGCCGCCACGCACTGCTCCAGTTCGCGCAGTTGCAACGGTTCGGCCTGCCGGACCTGCCGCGGGTGCAGCGCCTGAATGCCGCGCAACACGTCGCGCACTTGTGGGGCCTTGGTTGGGTCGATAAAACCATGCTTCAGATGCCAACGCGCCAAGGCCGCCAGGTGGCCGCGCAAGGTGCTGATCGCCAGGGACTCCGCGTGCTCGGCGAGATAACGCACGATGCTGTCACTCGACGCGGGGAGAAAACCACCCCAGTCCGTCTCGTAATGCGCCAAGGCTTGTTGGTAGCGGCGCGTGGTGCTTTCCCGCCGCGCCGCCTGCAGGTAACGCTCCGCGGCAGTGGTCATCCCTACCCTCCTCGCCCGGCGGGCTTGTCGTCCTGATCAGAAACCAGGCAAGTCAAATGACATGCGTCATACTGCTTAAGATCCGGAAATCCTACAGGAGCTCCGACATGGCCCGTGGCGGTATCAACAAAGCCTTGGTGCACGCGGCGCGTGACGCCTTGTTAGGGCGTGGGCTGCATCCGAGCATCGACCTGGTCCGCGTTGAGCTGGGCAACACCGGTTCAAAGAGTACGATCCAGCGCTACTTGAAAGAACTTAACGGTAGTCTGGCCGCCAATCCTGCGCCGCCGCCCACCCTCAATGAAAAATTGACTACCTTGGTGAGTAGTCTAGCCGAGCAACTAAAGCAGGAGGCGCGGGACGCCGTAGCCGACGAGCAAGAGCAGCTTGAGCGGCAACAGGCCAGCTATGCGCAGGCGCACGCGCAGCTAGGCGAGCGGTTGGAGCAGTCGCAAACCACCATCACCCATCTCACCGGCGAGCTGGAACAGCAGCGGCAGTGCGAACGTATGCTGCGCGAACAGTTACAAGACAGCGAGGGGGAACGCCAGCAATTGCGACAGCTAGTGGCCGGCCAGCAACAGATCCTCGAAGAACGGGCCCAGCAACTGCAATCACTGGAGGACAAACATCAGCATGCTCGGGAGGGGCTCGAACACTATCGGCAAGAGCAACTGGCTCAGCGCGGGCAGGAACTGCGCCGGCATGACGAGCAGACTAATCAGTTACGCCAGGAACTGCGGTCCCTGCAAAATGCGCAACTGGCCAAACAGGAAGAATTGGTCACGGTGTACCGTGAGCAGGAACGCTTGCGCAACGAGCATCGGGTGCTGAACGCACAATTGCGTCAACAATCCCAGACCCTGCGCGATACCCAGCAGGCCCACGACGCGCAGACGACAAAGCTGCAACAATTGCAGACCGAGTACGCCGTATTACGGGAACGGGTCAAACCGTACCTGCTTCAACACCGCGAAAACCGCCGGCAGATGCGGGAGCAGGCACGCCAGATTGAAACGTTACAAACGCTCCTGCGCCAATTGACGCCCACCGGCTAGGACCGGAGGTTCCGCTCGGAAGCCGGTGCCTACAAGATCGTTATCGGAAAATTGGTTGGCGCCGGAGATCAGGCGCATGCGGTGTTGCTACCGAGGCGGGCTCTGTGGCCCCCTGAAAAAACGCTGACAAGCAACACCGTTAAAACGCCAATCCCTCTGCGACCTGAATCAACATTTCTTCAACCAAGCGAGTGCCCGGGCTGGTGGAGAGCAGTGCAATGGGATTTTCACCTGAAAAGCGCGCCTTGGATTTGTTCAGCCATCGCTGGGCTTTGTGGGTGTCCCCAAAGACCGCCTCGGCCATGGCCGTGATATGCGCAAGACGAAACAGGCGATCACTCTCAGCCACGCTCAGGCGCTGACCGTGAGTCAAGCGGGTTTTAAGGGTCTTGAGCGAAATGATGTGGTTGCACGCGTCGAGGTTGAATACCCCAAGTCGCGGAGCGACTTAATACTCCCCGGCGAGAACCCCGCCTCGATCAACGCATGGATGTCCAGGTCAGAGGCATCGGTGGGAATAGGCAAAAACATTTCCAGCCGGACCCGGTAGGCTCGGTAAACATCATTGCGCATGACTTCAGCAAACATGAGTCGCCTTTTGGGTTTGGCATCGGGCTCTTTGGCTATCTTCACTCAGTGTGAAGTTGGGGTGGTCGGAAATCCACGGTGGTCATCCTTTCCAATGCTCAGACCGGGGCCCCTTTTTAATTGTTAAACGTCTTTTGCTGGCTGACTACGCTGGTGAATGCAGGTCGATGTGGCCGTCCGGCCACCTGCCAGCAATCCGACCGGCTCCACGTCTCTACCCGCCACCAGTGCAATGTCCAAGAATCGACTTGCACGGGCCGTGCGCGCCCTGAGCACTGCCTGTGCTTCGACCTGAAACTGCTCAGCGAGCAGCCATTGGTTCATTTTGACTTTGCGCTTACCTTTCATCACGGCTCTCGTAGTGAGTCACGCCTGTCTATGCCCCGGCAGACGTGAGCAATGAGCAGAGTGCCTTGGATTCCTGCAGTCTCTACTCTCGTCGTCCAAAAGATACCACGCACTATCTGCTGAGGGTGGGCCGCGCAGCTCTTAGACGCTGGCTTCGGACCTGAAGCTCCATGCTTGAAAACAGGATGAAAAATGCAAGTCCAGAAGTTGCCAATTTAGCGCCCGTCGGACTGTGCGCAGTTGGCGGCCAAAGAGATGACGATGCTGGTCGCTCGAATTTAGTCCGACGACTGCTCTCAGTTGGAGACGTCCGTGAAAATGCGGCCCCATTCTCGGGCGAGCAGGATCCGGCACGCCGACACTGAACCACCGAAGCAGCGTTGTGAAACCGTTTGCATATTGGCTTCAGTTGCATAGGTAATCGTTTGCCCACGCTCATCGACTAAAACGCCGCCTGCTCCTCTCAAAAGTGCGTGGCCTGCGACAACGTCATGTGCAGAAACTGGGTAAAGCGAGATGCCACAGACCCCCTCACCGGCGGCGACTTTGGCGAGCCTGTAGGCAATGGATGGCATTGCGACAAAGGTGCTGGGTTGGCAGAGGGCGCTGTTAAGTTCAGGCTTGTTGATCGCAGCGGCACTGACCATCACGAACTCGTCGCTCGACAAGGTTTTGGTAGAAAGCTGTGACGGCACCGATTGTCCATTGCGGCTCACCTCGGCCATGCCTTCTGCCCAAGCAATGCAATCAGGCACGCCCTCAACGGTGACGGGGGCATACACCACACCTAATACCGGCGTTTGTTTGTGCAACAGACCGATGGACAGGGCTGAGCCTTTGAGCCCCTTGAGGAAGTCCGAGGTCCCGTCGTTCGGGTCAACGACCCAGCACCATGGATGGCCGGTTAGACGATGTCCGGTTTCCTCTCCCCCAGAAGTCGCAAGGGAAAACCTGTAGCAGGTGCTGACGCAAAAACTGTTCGATTTCTTCGTCTACGGCGGCCTTATCACCTTGACCCCGCGGCCCGCCCACACTCGCCCACTCGGCAATCAGCAACTGGCCGGCGCGAATAACGACCTCAATGGTCTGGGTGAGCAGCGGTTCTAGGTTGGGCTTTTGCACGAAATGGGATGCCTGGAAGTTGGGTGGGTAATACGAGGGTCCTCGACTGAGGCGCGAAGCGAGCCGCCCCCTCCGCCGTCTAATCAGCGGTCGGCCAGACGGGCAACAACATCGCTCAAAATTCGTGTGCGCCACTCTGCCTCTTGCCGCAGGACGACGATGGGCCTCGCCCTCCATCTACGCCTGCACTGACTGCTGTTACCTGATCAGCGTAAGCGCTGTGAAAGGGTTGCGTTGACATCAAGATACAACCTCTTCGAGAGTTGAGGATTGTCGAGTTACTTTTTCAAGGTGTACGCCCTTGTGCCTCGACCTGTACCAGTAAGCAAGCCGCTTTGCCCTGCCGGGTGATGACGAAAGCATGTCCTTGCGCAATTAACACCAGCAGACGACGTAACCGACGGCGAACCTGGCTTTTGCTGTAGGTGGTACGCATGGCAGATACCCCTGACTGTATCTGGATATAGCGTAGCCTTTTCACTCCATGCTGCGACCTCAACGCATGCACGCCCCCAACACTTGGGGTGGGCAACAACGAGTTCGCGAGTTAATAACGTCCAGGATTCTAGGCGCTACAGGGATAAGCCTGTCGCTGCGCCTAAAATCCTAGGCATTCGCTCAACGAAGTGTCGGGTTGCCCGATGGTCGAATGGCCGCGGAAACGACTGGAAGCCCGCTGACATTTCGGAAGTTCATACCCCTGAAACGACCGCTCTCGCTTGGAGAATTTACGACGCACGCACCGCTTCGAAAGCGCCGCACCCGTCATGTGTTATTCAACCTATTGTTCTGACCACGCGCCAGTAACTGCAGGGCTTATACGCCAGCGTGCAACACTGGTAAGACTCAAGCCTTCACCTTTTTTCGCTCGCCCTCGAGCTAAAAAACATATGGCCCTGTCCCATAACAGACCAATACGTCCCTAAGGCCCACTTGGTCGTCAACCCTCGTGCGCCTGCAAAGTGGCCAGAGACAGGATTCCGAAGCGACAAATGGTATGGACGTGCAACACAGCTCGGATCAAACGGCCGCCAGATCAGCGTAACAGCGTCAGTGGATAGGTGAGACCAGATCGAAATTAAACGGCGTCGGTTGGACAGAGACAAAAAACACGTTATGGCGGCTGAGGCAGTAACATCGATAGACACATTCCCGAGCCGCTTTGATCCGCGTCGACCTTGTGTCAGCGCCGACGCCCCGTACACGGCCAAAAGGCCTATCGTTCAATACGCTCGGTAAGCCCTTAACGCCGGCGTACAAGGAGGCAGCATGGCAACAAAAAAAATAGAGGTCTATCGCGGTTCAAACGGGGGCGCGCCCACGTCTGAACAGGCGGATGGCATTCACCTCCGCATCGAACTGCCCACAATGAGCGGGCACGCAATAGACGTGTACCTCAATTGCCTTGAGGTCTTGAACCGTGTCTTTCTCGGCGCTCTGCCCCAGGCAGCCGATTCAGAGGCGCCAGCTTCAAGCCGTAGCGCTCCCAGCACGCTGAATCCGCACATTTTGCTCAGGGACGCGGCCATGTTGGCAGAGGCGCGGCGGTTGATCCTTCAAGAAAACGGCGACTGGGTCACTGCGGCGGGCTTGTCCCAAGTCACCGGGCTCGAGCCTGCAGCGCTCGCGGCAGGGCTCCGGGCGTGGTTGAACGACGGCTCGCTCATCAGCGTGAGTGACCGGAGCCAGGAGTACTTCCCAGTTTTCGCCTTTGGCGACGCAACAGAGCTGCGGCCCACCGCCGAATTCGGCGCCGTGATCAATGTGCTGCGGAAAAAAAGGACAGCTGGGGCATAGCGTTCTGGTTCGCTTCGAGCAATCACAGCTTGGGCGGCAACCGTCCGCAAGACATGCTGCGATCGTCAGCGGAGCGTGTGCGCCGTGCGGCGGAAGAAGAGGTAGCGGGGACACTGCATGGTTAGTCCCGCAGTCGCGTATACGGCAACAGTAAGGCGAGTGACTGAGAGGTGACTTGCGGCCGGCAGATCATCGAACAGCCGCGCCGCAGCCAGCGGCCTCGGAACTTTAGCAAAACGCGAACCACCAGCGTTCACTGGTTGAGACCCGCCGCCCGCGGCGCTGGACGCAAGCGCCCTCGACCGAACCGAGAGCGCGCGTGCCACAGCGCTAATCCAACGCGTGATCGGCATTTTAGCGTGAGAGGAAAGAGTGTGGTTTACCCGCTGCGACAACCCCGCAGGACAGTCATATTGCTCCTGGGCGAATCGCGAAATCAGCAACCGATGGGCCGCCGCTACGCACCAGAGCATCGTGACACTGAAGGTATCCCATTCATGGAACCAATTCTTTTCTGCCAGCGTATCCCACAATAACTCCAGCTCCTCTAAGGAGCTAAACGTGTGGTGAACTTAGCCCCTTTGTTTGGACAGGAAGGATTTGAAGCGCGTGCGAATGGGCGAAGCTTGAAGGCGGTAAAGGAGACGTTAGCTGCCGATCAAGTTCGGCTTCGAGAGCATCAAAAGTAGCCATCTTTTAGGCCACCCGTTTATGTCTCATTTTGATGTTGCGACGAGGCAACCACTGCAATCGGCCGACAGCGTTCATCTGTGGCCAAGCGGCGCCGCGCCGGACACGCACACACCGAGTCGGATTAAATCGGCTTTGGCTGATTCGCTGCAGACCAACGGCGCGTCAGCCCGCAGCGGCAGCGATAAGCCGACCACAAATCAGCGTCGTGAAAGATGGAACCCGGCTGATCGTCCAGGCTTTCCAGCGCGCGATATATCTGCGCTTGGCGCACTTTTGCGGCTCGGCTAAACACCTCGCTGAAGGCCCGCCAATCTAATTCGTTCCGTACCAACGGCGTCGCCCAGCTCAAATCGTGGAGCGCTTGCCACTGCAGAATCTGCACGTCCAGTTCCTGAAGCCGACAAAACCAGTGTGCTAAACAATACTGCCCGTGCATGTACACCAACCACGCCCGGAGCAGGCTAGCCAGCCGATACCGCACCGGGTACCAGTCGCATCCCGCGCACAGCCGAGTCAACGCTCCGGCGATGGCTCCGGGGTGGGCCAGTGACCAATGCGGTTTGCATACCGATAACAGCAGCAATACGGTCAGACGGTCGAGATCGCTGCGCCTCGCCAACTGCCGATGCAGCTCGGCTGCACCTACGGCCAGCCACCCAGGAAAACATTGGTCCAACAACGTGTTGGCGCGGGCACCTGCGACCTTCAAGTCCAATACGCGCCAAAAAGGATGATCCACTAAGGTGCGCACTTCGGGCACATGCCTGGCCATGCCGGCCAAAAGCCGGGGTGAATACAGGGTGCCGTGCAAGGCGGCGTCCAGGCGATGGCCTCGTTCACTGAGAGGGTCAAGCCCCATCGTCCTTTCAAACCAACGGGCGAGCACCGGACCGGATTCTTCCAGTCCGCGAAGGCGGCACACGAGCCGCGTCGCGATCTGCATCTTCAAGTGTCGACACTTTTTGTTATCCACTGCAGCCATCACGAATCCTCAAAAGGTCCGCAACTTTCAGTTCAATCTCCGCTGTGCCGCTTGCACCATTACCCCAGTTTCAGTAACAGATACGTTCAGAATAAACCACATTTCGCGCATGCGAAAACTTTCGACCCGCGCAAATATCAACCGTCTGAACGACTTACACACAGATCTTGATAATTCCCGTATTCGCTACTCGACATTCCCTGCGTCAGCCTCTGGGTCAATAATCGTTCCGTGCCCCCAGCCAAGCTGCGACCGCTTGAACATGGCTATCGCCGTGGTAATAAGATGTTCCAGGAACGATTGGCAACGAGGCACACACCAGCTCCGGTCACCGCCCCCATTGGCGACGACCTACATGGGAGGTGATCTCGCTATGCGCAGCGCTACGACATGGTTCATCCTGGCCAATATGACACTCGAGCAACAATCATCTACGCGTTGCTCCCATTTCAAATGGCAGCCGGGAAGTGACAACGTGCGGTTTAGCTCCCAACCCTTTGGTGCGAAGATGCGCGAGGGTGGCCACCCAGCGAACCGTACGAACCCGCCGACCTCCTATACCGTCGTCAACGATATTGCACCGCTGCACCCGTTGACTTGCGCCCTCTTTGGAAACAGGGCGCGCGCTCCTGTCACGCCCGAGGCAGCCCGCAGCGACTCAACGGGGTGGACGCCAACGCTTCACCAACCTGGTCGGCGAAATGACCTGGCTCAAACACGCGAGGCCCTGCGGCGACTTTGGCTGCCCGTGGATCACTCCTTTTCCGTGGCGCCACTCTGGGGCCTGAGCGGCAGCCCCCTCCTCGCCTTCTTGCCAGTGCACCCACTTTGCCGCGCGGCGTTGTATTACTACGACTTAGCAATTTGTCGTGCCTGCTTGAAAACCGCACCTGAACATCTCCCGCGACAACCTGTGCGCCACGTTGGCGCCTACACGCAGCCCCATCACTTGGGTGCTGTGCGGACCGTAGTCACGGAGCGCATGCGACACCTGATGGCGACGTGGTTTCCATCAATGATGGGTGGGGACACCACGGACCAACGTACGAGCCACTCGGTGACATTTGACATGTTCGTGACGAAACGCCCGTATCGGTGCTCACAACACCATCTCAGGACCGATCAGCCAGCTGACGACCGCCAACGTTGCGCGCCCCTTAAACGCAAGATCAAACAGCGAAGCAACGTCACCCGATCGCTGAAAGCGGGTAAACGGGCTTCGACGCCTGACAAGGGTGAGCCCCTGTAATCCTCGCCCCAGCGCCCTTAAAAGCAGCCGATGCGTAAAGGAGATTTCGATGAACTTTCCTCCTTCGTTAGATCCACCCAACAAAAAATGCTATTACGGAAAACATGCGGTGTATTTTCCGTCGCGCAAAAACCAACATCAATTGATCTGCGACAGCATGCTCGAAGCCGACTACTGCGTGCTTCTGGAATACGATTCCACGGTCGTGAACTACTGGCGCACGCCAGGCGTGTTTGATCTTTCGATTGAGCAAAAAGTCATCCACTACACCCCTGATTTTTTAATCGAAACACTGGATCAATTTTACTACACGGAAGTCAAAGTCGATTTCAAACAATTAAGTCCGCTGACTCTCGCCAAACTGCACGCGGCCAATACCCTTTTTAACGAATCTGATAGGTCATTGAGATACGCTGACGAAAAAAACATTCGAGAGGGCGAGCTGCTTAGAAATATAAAGCACCTCTATTTGCACTCTTTCAACGTGAGTGACGATGAATTCGGTGACTGTTTAAGACAAATCAAAGCTCTAACTGGGTCTGTCTGCCTTGGTGACTTCATGGCTGGCACTCACGGACCAAGCGCCAGGTCCGTCTATAAAGCAATGTTCGACCGAATTCTAAAATTTGATCTCTCCAGCCGACTCACATTTGCTACTAAACTGGAGGTAGAACGTGATGACCACCACGCCTAGTGTGGGTGCCCAGTACACGCTGGACAATCAAGTGTACGAGGTGGTTTCGATCAATGATGGATTAATTTCCATGTGTTCATTGATTCATCAATACCGCCGTCATGTGAACTTCGACCTGTTCGCCTCCATGGAACAACGCGGCACCCTCTGTCTGCACCAACGCGCCCCGATCGATATGAGCGAAGCGGCGCAGTGGGTATCGTTGCCCGAAGAGGAACAAAAACTGGTTCGCCACCGCGTGGACTACCTCAACGCCTGCGACAAGGAGTTCGGAGGCAAGCTCCCCAAAAAAGCAGCGAAAGTGTTCGTCGCAAAACTGGCCACAAAATTAGGGATCCCCACCCCCAAGCATCTCAACTTTGTGGTTGTGGAAAAAGCGCTACCTGGCAAGCAACCGAAGCCCATTTGCGCTGCTCAAGCGTTATCCGACCAGCAAGTCAAAACGCACGCATCACTTAGCCGAAGAATTGATCAAGCACTACATCAAAACGGCTTACCTGCAGCGGGAGCGTCCCACGGTGACGCATGCCTATAAACTCATGGTCGCGCACATAACCTATGAAAATAAGGAGCGTCGAACTTACGACGCTGCGCCACTGAGGATTCCCTCATACGCAACGTTCTGGCGGAGAATCTTCGCCATGGACCGTCATCTGGTAGCCCGTGCACGCCATGGCCTGAAAGCCGCGCAACGATTGAACAAGTTTGGCGGTCATTTATTCGTCGATGACGACCCTCATGCCAACAGCCAGTTTGACTCCCAATATATGGACGTTGACGTTATAGACGCGTATGGCGACGTCGCCGGCCGACCAATCCTATCAGCACATCTTAATCCAGCTCATCGCAAATGCCCTGGCTGGGATATCTCCATGGGCGCCCCCTGCGCAGAGAAGATGATGAGCGCGACCATACGAGCCATCGTCAATGATGGGAAAATGGCCAGCATTACCAGCGACCATGGGGCGGAAGTGTTCAACATTTGGTCGCAAACGGCTATGAACCGGCTCGGCATTGCACTCGATTACGTTCCTGTCGGCGATCCCGATGCCAAAGCATTCATTGAGCGTTTTTTTGGCACCGTCAATACAACCTTTTGCCATAACCTCCCCGGGACCACCAAAGGTTCGCCGAAAGCACGCGGCGACTATCCTTCGGAACAGCGTGCTTGTCTGACGCTGGAAAACCTGCGAGAAGCCTTTGGCCTGTGGTTGGAGGTTTATCACAATACCTGGCACGACGGGCTGTTCACGAGCCCCAATAAAAAGCAGGAAGAGTT
The DNA here is from genome assembly GCF_054668335.1 of Pseudomonas sp. S2_F03. Lineage (NCBI taxonomy): Bacteria > Pseudomonadati > Pseudomonadota > Gammaproteobacteria > Pseudomonadales > Pseudomonadaceae > Pseudomonas > Pseudomonas sp. S2_F03. The sequence goes on from NZ_CP162759.1 coordinate 797,598, forward strand.
GGAGAAAGTCGCGCCTCCACCGGAACGTTATTCCTTAGAGGAGCTTCAGCAATTGTGCCTAAGTGTTTGGCGATTGCGCATCTCGGGGGGACGAGTCAAAACCAAACATTTGATCTGGACCGGCCCCGGGTTGCCTGAAGTGGCCCAGCGATTGACGGCCAGCCAAAAAGCCATTGTCTATTTTAACCCCTGCGACCTCGGCACTGTATGGGTTGCCCATCCTAGTACTCCGAAGGAATGGCACCCAGCATCCCCCACGCACCCGACGTATCAAAATGGTTTGACATTGACCGATCACGAACGCCTGGTTCAATCGTTCAGAGACGAGAAACGGGCTTTTGATCACACTGAGGCCTATCAGATGCTGTTCGAACTGAACGAGAAAATCGAGTCATTCAAACGCAGCGCTAAAAATAAACGCTCCCCGAAGTCCGCAGTGCCACCCGAAGACACACCTGCCCCCTACCCTGGTGCTCCCCACGCCTCCGATGAGACCAATTTCCCGACTCATTTCGTCCGAGATGAAGGTGATTCCGATGAACCCGACCAATGAAAAGAAACTCAAACATTTCAAGACATTCACGATACTGCATCCACAGTATCGTGAGGCAGTCGAGACCATCCACCGTTCCATCCAAGCCACTAAATTAAGAGGCGAGCCCAGTTGTGCGGTTCTATTAGGTGATCCGGGAACAGGCAAGACGCGCGTTTGTCACCAAATTCTTTCCGAATATGCACGCCCATCAAATGTTCGCACCGAAGCCGGCCTCCAGGACATTCGTCCGTCAGTCTATTGCCGCATACCTACTCAGGTGACTATCAAGGGAGTCCTGATCAGCTTACTGAGTTGTTTTGAAACTTTCAGTGCTTACCAGTCTATGGGCGCGCTAGAGTACCGATTGATGACGGTGCTAAAAAACTGCCAAACTCAACTAATCATTCTGGATGAGCTCCAACATCTGTTAAGCCGCGGTGCTGCCAGGACTAAAGAAACGGTTTGCGACTGGGTGAAAGTGTTAACCGATATCTTTGCGGGAGAAGTAATTTTGGCCGGTACCCCCGACTGCGAAGCGATCATAACAGCTCATTCGGCTCTTGCAGGACGGTTTCCCTACAGTGCGCGTTTAGAGTGTTTCAATCTCAACACACCTGAATCATACGAAGACTTCGTAAAGCTTCTTCGGGCGTTTTCCATAAGAATGAAGGAAACCTTCGGATTTAGCGAAATCCCAGAACTCACCGATGAAAAAATGGCCTTGGCGATGTATGCGTTTTCCTCAGGCAACATGCGCTCGATTCGGACCTTGCTATTCCAAGCACTCAATGAAGCCTTAGAACGTGACGGCGAATTGCAATTACAAGATTTTAAAACTGCGGCAAACCACGTCAAGGTCAACACAAAAATGACACTTAAAAACCCGTTTGAGTTGAAGCTTGGCGAGCTTCACAAGATAGTTTATAAAAAGAGCAAAAAATGAACAAATTGCTTTATACACCTTTGCCTCTCCCCGAGGAAAGTGTCGCCAGTCTTCTTTTCCGCTGCGCAAAAGCAAATGGCTATAAAAATTTAAAAAGTTTTAGTCAAGCGTTCCAACTTGATTGGTCGAGCCTCGCCTCATGCCAATGGCGAGGTTCAACCGCGTCTAAATTATTGATCCGGCATGGTAGCCTCACCATGTCCGACAAACGAATGATTCTCAACTCGTTCCCAAGCAAATCAGACGGGGCAGCAGCAACTTCATGCTTTTACATGAAGTGCCCTACCCGGTATCCATGCTACGCCAAAAATTGGTGCTGTGCCCTTCGTGCATTCGTAATGACTGCTTAAATAGAATGCATGCTTACCGCTGGTCGGACGTCTGTCCGTTGCATGGAGAAATATACCTCGAGCGGTGCCCCCACTGCGGCAGCCCGTTCGACTGGCTAAGGCTTGAGGATTATCACTGCCCCTGCAGTTTTGACTTACGCGAGGCCAGTAGCATTTCGGCTGATAAGCGCTCTAGCGAAATAATTAACCACGCACTGTCAGAAAAAAAGGGGATTTTTTTACGCTGTTAATGGCATCGATGACCGCGCTTCGCTATTTTCATACCGTAGATAATCGACTCTCCATCATGGAAAGTTGCGTGAACATCGCCACCGCCCAAAAAACCGTTTTTTTTCAGGAAATTCGAAAGCTGCAAAACAAATATCCTACGTTACATCGTCGCGCACTGCTGGCGCCCTTTATTTTAAGCCCGAATGCAATGCTTAGCCATTATGGAATCGAATACTTCACCGCTTGCAAACAATCAAAACCGTCCCACCACGACCAAAGTTGTGGCTGTGGCACCCTACTATTCACAAAAAAAGAACTGCGGTACATATTCAACTCGTCCGGAAGTTTAGCGGAACTGAATGCCAAAAAGCTGAAAGGCATAGCGTCCCTAGACCCAAATCACCTCACAAACCCGTTCTATCAATGCCCAGACATCTGTGGATCGCTGATAAATCTGGATAGTATTCAATGGGAGCACACAAACGCATTTGCTCGCCCGTCTGCTAACTTTGAATTACTTACGAGCAGCGAAGCGGCGATGATGCTGCACACCTCGCCCGCTCGAATTCAAAAACTCGCAGGAGCAGGACTCATAAAAACGCAACAATTTAGCAAAGCGCAGGGCCTTCTAATTCCTATGGCATCAATTAAAGACTTCAATGAAAAATTCATCCTCCGCTCGGAAATACTCTCGAGGGCCGGACTCAATCGTCATGTAGTCAACTACATCCTGACAGGTGTCAATCCGATCGAAGTCAGGAGCAACGCGTACACATCGGGTTTTTTGCTCTATAAAAGGGATGAAGTACCTGAAAGTCTACTGAGTGCGCTGGACCACAGTGTGACTGCAATTATGCAAAAACCACTCGGACCCGACAGTCTTGTTACCTTTGCAGACGCAGCCAAGCAACTATCTGTCAATGTAAAATGTATCAGACCCATGGTAAAATCCGGTTTATTGAATCAGATGCTAGTGCAGTCGCCAGACGGTTCGCCAGGTCGAGAGTATTGCACAGGAGACAGCCTCCAAAAAGCAATGCAATGGCGTGACCATTATATGTCTCTGGGCGAAACGGCCATTCAAGCGAAGTGCAGTCTGCGTGTCATTCATACAAGGTATATCTCCACTGGCTTCGTGGAGTGCAAGCAGTTTGGTCCAACCGTTTTTTTCAGTCTGGAGGCCGTGGATAAAATCCGTAGGCATTTCGAGGTTTTTACCACCCACCTGTTTTTTGCTCGCGAAACAGGTTGCACAATTTTTGTGATTTCTAAACTTATTGAAGAATCAAAAATTCATGCACTCACAAAAGACCATCCCGACTTCATCAATGGCCAAATTCTATTTCGTCGGATAGATGCTGAAGAAGCTATCGCTCGGTATTTTGCCGAAAAACACGTAGGATACCAATCAAAGTAAGATAACGAATGCTTGAAAGACATATCGAAATACCAGCCCTGGTACCTCGGCCTTTCCCCGCCGTGAGCTCCGCCTCCTTCGCGTGCAATCTAAAGAACAAATGTGGTCGAGCGAGACTTTGATGGTACGCATTTTTCTGTGCGCCGCGGTCCAAATTCAAATCGAGAACGTAGACGCTATAATTTATTACGTCACATACCTAATATTTGAAAGGTTAGCTACAAGTTTATTTTTCAACTAAACTTCCAGTAGTCTCTTTCAAATTGTTAGACTAGCGATGAACCCATCCTCGTTCAAGCAGCGGTGTATCCCAATGCGGCTCTTCGCGGAATTTATCGACGAGAAACTAGATTAACGTGCGAACTTTCAGAGCTCTACGCTGAGTTGCCGGAAACACCGCGGAAAAATTGAATGAAGGCAGGGAATACTCCGGTAGAACTGGAATGAGTCGTCCTTCCAACAAATCATCGCTAGCCACGATTGTTGGTAAACAGACAAGGCATACCCCTGTCGCCGCATAATCGCGCAGCAAATGCACCGAGTTCGAACGGACTTGGCCGGGTAGGCTCAGCTCCACTTGCTCATCGCTATGGGCAAAAACCCAACGATTGCGCAATGGATATCCGGCATACAAAGCAATCTTGTGCTGTTGCAATCGTTGGGATGCTGCGGCACGCCAAACTGTTCCGCGTACTCCGGGGACATGCAAAATATTCGACGCACCGAAAACAGATGTCTCTCAATCAGGGTCTCAGCCAGAGCGAAAAACATCTAGAAGGCAATGTCGAACCCCTCTTCAATGAGATCCACTACTCGATCGTTAACCACAACATCAATTTCGATGTCTGGATAGATATTGTTGAACTCTGCCATTAATGCCCCGAAATGACCGATGGCAAATCCCGGAAGCATTTGTATGCGTAGCTTCCCCGAAGGTTTTGCACGCAGTTCACGCATATTGTCGGTCAGCGAATTGAAACTCGCTACCATATCCGCACACTCTTATAGTAGATCTCCCCGACTTCGGAGAGTCTAACGTGCCGAGTGCTGCGGTGAAAAAGTGGAGAGTTGATGAATTGTTCCAATTGTTGGATACGGTGTGTGACCACTGAACGGGCGATCCCTAACTGCAGGGCTGCTTTGGCGAAACTACTGGTTTCAGCAATTCGTACAAAAGCTTCGATACTGAGTAAGCGATCCATAGGTAGGCTCTCTAATTATTGCTAGACAATTCGAACTTGGTGATTCTTAAAAAAATCCCCAGACTGATGAAAATCCATTCTTGGCTTAGAAAAACACTTTCGAGGCCAGTGCTTGAAGTATTCATAAAATGAAATAGCGATGGCTTGACCGACACTCTGGGATAACAGCGCAGGTACTGCAGCATTTTCCCTCTTTCACGTGTAAATTCAAAACACAAATTTAGTCGGTTAGGTAGGCCCGCAGGTTGGTCCCCGCCTTCACTGTGCAAATTTTTTCTCCCCACCCGAGGTCAAATTTTAATGGAAATGGAAGACGCGATCATTTATTCAATTTTAGGCGATCAGCATTTTTTAGCATGAGTGAAAAATCCATTTCTAACACCTTGATCTACCGTAGCCTCGTCCCCATACTTATTGATTAGCCATGATGAATGACCAGGAGCGGGCTCAATCCGCTTCAATTATCAGGACAGGTTTTCAAGCAACTCCAGCGCCTGATCAAAATCGAAGCGCTCCGCTTGCCGGACAACCCGAAGCAGCTGCTCGGTCATCCGCGGGTCTGAAACCAGCCCCTGCAGTTTGAGCAAGGCCGTCAGCGCCTGGGTGTCGCTCTCGGCCAGCAGCGACCGGGCTTGGGCCAACTGCGCATGCCATTCGCTGCCCGGTGGCGCGATTGATGAGTCTGCGGACGATGTCGGTTCGTCGATCACCGATAATCCTTCCAGCACTGTTGTCAGGCAGCGCTCAACCTCCGCCAGCCGGTCAGCCAGCACCTGCTCCGTTCCATCGCTCGCCCCATCGTTCAGACACGCCTGCTCCAGCGCGGCGGCTGCGTTCGCCACTTCAACGGCACCAATGTTGCCCGCCGTACCGCGTAAGGTATGGGCCAGCCTGACCGTCACCAACGGATCGCCTTGACCTTGGGCAGCCAGGAACTCAGCGCAAAAATCCTGCTGGCTGGAGCGAAACTTGCGCAGCAGGCGCAGGTAGAGCTCGACCTTGCCCATGCAGGTGCCCAGGCCCGCGTTCAAATCAATACCGGGAAGGCTGGCTGGCAGGCTCGTTGCTGACACCGAGGTGGCCGGCGAAACGTCGGCCGACATCGCGCCACGGTCAGCGCGCGGATGTATCCACTTGGCCAACGTGGCGAACATGTCATCAACGTTCAAGGGTTTGGAGATGTGGTCGTTCATGCCGCAGGCCAGCGCCCGCTCACGGTCCCCCATCATGGCGTCTGCCGTCATGGCGATCACCGGCAGATTCGCCCAGCGTGGCTGCTCACGAATCTTGCGGGTCGCGGTATAGCCGTCCATCACCGGCATCTGGCAGTCCATCAACACACCATCGAAGTCTGCGTCATGTTCCAGTTGGTCGAGCGCCTCTGCGCCGTGAACGGCCAGGCACAGCTCGATTCCGGCGCTCTCCAGCAGCTCACAGGCCAGCTCGCGGTTCAGCTCATTGTCTTCCACCAACAGCAGTCGCGCGCCACGCAGGCGGGCCATGGCGCCGGCGCTCTGGCCCAATCGCTCACTGGCCCGGGTATCGGCCTGGGGAGTCTTGCCGAGCACCGTACCCAGTGCCTCAAGCAACGTAGACGGCGTCACCGGTTTGGTCAGTACCACCGGCAATTGAATGCCGTGCCGACTGGCTTCCTCGCGGGCCTCCTCGCGACCGAACGCCGTGACCATGATCACCGACGGCGTATGCGCCAGTTTAGCGGCCTGCATCTGCCGCACCGTCTCCACACCGTCCATGCCAGGCATGCGCCAATCCATCAGCACCAGATCATAGGGCAGCGCCTTGGCTTCAGCGTCCACCAGCATGGCCAGTGCGGCCCTGCCACTTTGCGCGACGTCCACCTCCACGCCAAAACTGCGCGCCATGCTGGACAGGATCTCGCGCGCGCTGGCGTTGTCATCGACCACCAGCACACGGCTGCCAAGCAATTCGTCGGCGGTCACCATGCGCCGCAACTGGCTGTCACGCTGCACGCCCAGACTCACCTCGAAATGGAAAGTGGAACCCTGGCCCGGCTCGCTCTCAACCCAAATGCGCCCGCCCATCAACTCCACCAGATGCCGGGAGATGGCCAGGCCCAACCCGGTGCCACCGTACTTGCGGGTGGTGGTGCTATCAGCCTGGCTGAAGGGTTGAAACAGGCGCGAGCATTGTTCGGCGTTCATGCCGATGCCAGTGTCACGTACCCAGAAATGCAACTGCGCCTGCTCTCCCGCAGAGCCCCGCTGCTCTACGCCGAGCACGATCTCACCCTGCTCGGTGAACTTCGTCGCATTGTTGCCCAGGTTGATCAGCACCTGGCCAAGACGCAGCGGGTCGCCGATCAAGGCGGTCGGCAGCTCGGCATCGGTGCTGAACAGCAACTCCAGGCCTTTGTCCTCGGCTTTCAAGCCAATCATGCTCGCAAAGCTGTCGAGCACGGCCTCGAGGTGGAAGGGAATGTGCTCCAGGTGCATCTTGCCGGCCTCGATCCTGGAGAAGTCGAGGATGTCGTTGATGATCACCAACAGGTATTCCGCCGAGCGATGGACCTTTTCGATGTAGTTGCGCTGGCGGTGGTCGAGCTCGGTGCGCAATGCCAGGTAGCTCATGCCGATGATGGCGTTCATCGGCGTGCGGATCTCGTGGCTCATGGTGGCCAGGAAGTTGCTCTTGGCCTGGGTCGCCTCTTCTGCGGCCTCCCGTGCGCGCTGCACCTCGGCCTCGGCGGTCTTGCGGTCGGTGATGTCAAAGTACCAATTGGCCCCCATGCCCCGCTCCCCCAGCGTCATCGTGATGGCCGAAACCAGTACGTCGAAGCGCTCGCCTCCTGCGCGCTGCAGAGTGGTCTCGAAGTTCAGCACTGCACCTTGCGATGCCGCTTCGAGAAAGCGCTGGTGGGCCTGCGGGTCGACCCAGAACTGCGCTGGATCCGTGCCTTCGAGTTCAGCCAGACGAGTCCCGAACAAACTGTCGAACTGCGGATTGCAGTAGGTCGGGCGGCCATCAACGTCCCTGATCTCCATGGCCACCGGGCTGCTGTCGAGTACTGCGCGCAACTGTGCCTCGCTGGCCTTGAGTGCCGCCTGCAGATGACGGCGTTCGCTCACGTCGCGCACCGACGCGCACACGCAGTCTCCGCCCCCTTCCAGGCTCGGCAGATGCGACAGGCTGATCTCTGCCGAGAACAGACTGCCGTCTTTGCGCACGCCTTGCAGGTCGTCCAGGTTGGCCCCCATCTGGCGAGTGGCGCCGTGGGCCATGAAGCCCTTGCGCAATGCCTCGTGGCGCCCGCGACTGGCCAATGGCACCAGGCGATCGATGGTTTCGCCGAGCAGCTCACCGGCGCTATAGCCGAACAGCTGATCCAACTGGCGATTGGTGCGCAGGATTTGTCCTTCGGCATCCACCACCAGCATGCCGTCCGGCGCCGCTTCGATAATCCCGCGATACCAGGCCTCGGTGGCGCGCAACGCCGATTGCTGGGATTCGAGTGCCTGCGCCTGCTGCTCCAGCTGCAGCGCCTGTTCCGCCATTTCATTGGCCTGGCGCCGGGTTTCCGCCAACAGGGTCTTGACCGCCTGATTACGCTCCAGAATCGCCATGGCCGCGGCCAGGCGCGGGGTGGCTTCCTGCAAGAGCAGCAGTTCACGCTCGCCCAAGAGTTCCAGCCCGGCCAGCTCGAGCACGCCCAACAAACGCTCGCCACGCACAATGGGTTGCAGCAGCAGGCAACGGGCCGGGACCTCGCCAAGCGGCGAGCGCAACCGCCAGTATTGCTCCGGCATCGCCTGAAACTGACGCGGCACGCGATCCACCGCGCACTGCCCCAACAGGCCATCGCCGAACTTGACCTGCGCTTCGGGTGGCCGCTCGGAATCGGTGGCATAACCCCCCATCAGCGCCAGCGTGCCAGAATCCTCCTGCGCGCTGTACAGCACCCCCTGGCCGATTCCGTGCAGGCCGGCCATGCATTGCAAGAACACCTGCGCCAGTTCGGCCGGGGTTTCTGCCTGCTGCAGATCGACCTGCAATTGGGCGGTATGCGCCTTGATCCAGCGCTGACGTTCAAGTTGTTGGGACTCGGTCTGCAATTTGGCGATGGCCCGCGCCAGATCGCCGGTTTCGTTGTTCATGTCGGTGTGGGGAATCGGTTGATCGAGCTGCCCCGCGGCCAATTGGTCTACCGCCACCCGCACCCGGTTGAGCGGATTGCGGATCGACTGGCTGACGACCCAGGACAACAGCAACGCCAGCGACAAGCCACCGAACAACAGGATGTAGGTCAGAAGGGTACTGCGTTCGGCAAACTCGGCAATGTCCTTGGCCGTGTCGCGAATAGAGGCTTCCTTGACCTGGGCGATCGCGTACAAAAGGCCATCGGCCTGCTGGGCCAGTTGCTGGAATTCACTGCTATTGAGCAGCATTAACGCCTTGTTCTGCTGGCCCTGGTCGATCATTACAAAGGCCTGGTCGCTTTGACGCTGCAACTGTTGCAGCAGCAGGTCGAACTCGGAGAGTCGCGCCAGATTCTCCGCGCGCCTGAGGGTCACTTTGGCGTGGGCCACCGCCTGTTGCAGGCGCTCCTGGATCTCGTGCAACTGCTGCAGGGATTCGACGCGAATCTGCGCGCTGTCGGTGCCCACCGCGCGTTGCAGCGCTTGCAGCATATGCGGCAATTGCACACGTGCTTCCTGCAAGTGCTCCATGCCGACCAGTTCCTGCAGATAAAGGTTCTGCATATTTTGCTTCAGCGATTGCTGGGTGCGCAGGCTTTGCACGCCGAGCACCAACACCAACAGCAGCAGCGCTGAAAAACCCAGGATCAGTTTGTGCCGTAGCGCGAGGCGCTCAAGCAGGGTACGCAATCCAGCCATGACTATCCTCGTGGACCTGATGAAATTACTGACAAAGGGGCCATTGCGGGTTCACGGAGTCTGGCCGAGACGCTCCAGGGCCGCCCGCTGGACGGCCATGTCCTGATCGGTATCAGCGAAACGCTCGGCAATGGTCTGGAACTGGTCGAGGCAATCCAGGAAGGCATCACAGATGTCCGGGTCGAAGTGCGTGCCTCGCCCCTGACGAATAATCTCGACCGCCTGCCCGTGGGGCATCCCCGCTTTATAGACCCGACGGCTGATCAACGCGTCATAGACGTCCGCCACCGCCATCAACCGGGCGCTAATCGGGATGTCGTCACCCGCCAGCCCTTGCGGATAGCCACTGCCGTCCCATTTTTCCTGGTGACTGTAGGCAATTTCCTTGGCCAGGCTGAGAAACTCGGCGCGCATGCCGAGCTGGTCCTCGGCATGCTGTATGGCGTCACGCCCCAGCGTAGTATGTGTCTTCATGATCTCGAACTCTTCCTCGGTATAGCGTCCCGGTTTGAGGAGGATATGGTCGGGGATGCCGATCTTGCCGATGTCGTGCAGCGGCGCCGAGCTTGAACAACAAGGCGACGGTGTCCTCGGTGAGAAAGTGACTGAAGCGCGGATGGTCACGCAGATGCTCCGCCAGCACCTTGATGTAATGCTGGGTCCGCCGGATATGGTTGCCGGTTTCGTTATCGCGCGTCTCGGCCAGTGAAGCCATGGCCTGGATGGCCACATCCTGGATCGCAATCACCTCGAGGGTCCGGCGCGCTACTTCCTTTTCCAGATAGTCGCTGTGATCACGCAGGAAGTCTGCCGCCGCCTTGAGCTTGAGTTGGGTATCCACCCGCGCCAGGACCAGTGCCGGCCGGATCGGTTTGGTGATGTAGTCGACAGCCCCCAGCTCCAGGCCATGGATCTCGTCTTCGGTGGCGGCCATGGCCGTCAGAAAGATGATCGGAATGTCACGGGTACGCGGGTCGCGCTTGAGTTGCTGCGCCACTTCATGGCCGGACAGCCCGGGCATCATCACGTCAAGCAGGATCAGGTCAGGGAGTGTGTCGCCTTGTAGTACGCGCAAAGCCTTTTCACCGCTATTGGCGGCCTTGACCCGGTAGCGATCCTTGAGCAGATCCGTCATCAGCATCAGGTTATCGGGCGTGTCATCGACCACCAGCAGGGTCGGCGGACTGTAATGACGCTGTTCGACGCTCATGACGGGGGGCTCCCTTGCCGGAAATAGACATCCCGAGGCAACACTTCCACCGCCGCCCCAGCGCAGGAGAGCTTAGCTGCAGTTCTTCAGGGCTGCCCGGCGTCAAGCCGCGTACAAAGATGCTCGATGACCACGCAAGGCGTTGCGCCAACGTCGTGATGCGCCGCTACTTTCCAACCCGAACATTGCAACGCAGCTTGAGCGAGAGGCCATCACCGCTATCCCAGCAGTGCATGCTTGAGCACCGAATCGGTCGTGGTCTGATAATGACTGGCCAGCAACTCGCAAGCCTTGTCGATGTCTTTGGCCAGCGCCGCCTCCATCAACTGGCGGTGTTCATGGGGCACATTACGCGCAGTGTAGGGGCCAGGCAGAACGAATGCCTCTGCGGGCTAAAACACACTTAAGCAGTAAAAACACCCACAGCGATCACTTGCCTCAATTTCGGCGCGATGATCTTTACTAAGGGTCGCTGTACGTTATGTAACTTGGCGGCAGCATGACCAGCACCGATTCCATTCGGCCAAAAAGCGAAGAATTGTCCGGAGAAAAAAGAAAATTGCCCATTAACCCATTGATTCGCTTTATCCTCGATCCAAATCCTGGTGAAAAGCCATGCCCTGAACACGGCTGTTGATTGCTCCCCCATGCGCAAACTTTTGTACCTGACCTTTTCCATGGCCATCGTTGCCACCCTGACAACCTACGCCATGTGGGCCGCGGATCGTCCGGTGGGCCATTACCTGTCGGACCTGCGCATCAACCTGGCCATTGATCAAGGCGAACCCGCCGATCGCGGCAATCTGCTGGGCATACAGCCTGAGCTGTTCCCTACCGACTATCAAAGCCCCGAACGCTTGCATCGCAAACTCGCGGCCTATCTTCAGAAGGCCCAGGATGAGGGCCTGTTGAATGACAAGACCATCGTCGTGCTGCCTGAACACGTCGGCACCTGGCTGATGGTCAGCGGTGAAAAAGATGAGCTGTACCAGGCCACCACGCTCCAGGAAGCGATGAACTGGCTGGCGGCGAGCAATCCCCTGAAGTTTGTCCGCGCACTGATCAGTGCCAACGGCGGCAGCCGTCTCGACGACGCTCATTTGCGGATGAAGGCCAAAGGCATGGCCAAGGATTACCAGGCACTGTTCGGGGGCTGGCGAAAGAGTTTCATGTGACGCTGGTGGCGGGCACCATCGTGCTGCCGGAGCCCAGCATCATTGACGGTACGCTGAAAATCGGACGCGGTGCGCTGTACAACAGCAGCGTGATATTCGGGCGCGACGGCGTGCCGATCGGCCAACCCCAACGCCAGATGCATCCGGTGTTCGAGGAACATGACGACATCAAGGCCAATGACCTGCAGGCACTCAACGTCATCGATACGCCCGCCGGACGCTTGGGTGTGTTGATCGGCAGCGACAGTTGGTACCCGGAAAACTACCGAAAGCTCGATGCTCAGGGCGTGCGACTAGTGGCCGTACCGGCGTACGTCATCGGGCGCGACACCTGGGATAAACCTTGGCGGGGATACCGAGGGTTGCCGACACCCGAATCCGTCACCCTCAAGGCCGGCGAACTGAGCGAAGGTCAAGCCTGGCATCGCCTGACACTGACAAGCCAATCGCCTTCCAGCCAGGCCATTGCCGGGATGAGCGTGTTCCTGCGCGGCCAGTTCTGGGACAGGGGCAGCGCCGGGCAAAGCTTTCTCAGCAACAACGGTCAACAGTTCGCCGACGGCAATGCCCGCGGCGCGCGGTTGTTGAACCTCTGGTTGTAACCCATGAAACCGCAGCCGATGCGCCTCGGGGATTTGTCGGTGGGCTTCGTCCATAGCCTGGCCGATGCCGTGCACAGCCATGGCGTAGATCCTCAACCGTTGCTCGATCAATACGGACTGGATGCGGCCCGACTGGCGGAGCCGGTGCCCGGCTGTCGATCCCGCGTTACATGCGCCTGGGCCACAGTGCAATTCAACTGACGGATGACCCGGCTCTGGGTTTGCGCATGGGCCAGGTCAGTCGCCTGAGCCAGGCGGGTCTGGCCGGGGTCACGGCCGCCCAGGCGCCAACCGTTCGAGAAGCCGCGCGTTGCCTGATTCGCTTCGAAGCCTTGTACGGCTCTAACTATCGCGGCCAGTCGAGTTTTCATGAAGACGCTCAGGGTGCATGGCTGCGCTTCTATTCCATCAGCCCCTACAACGCCTACAACCGCTTCGTGGTGGATTCGATCATCGCCGGCTGGTTGCAGCAGTTGTCCAGCCTGAGCCCTGCCCCGCTGCGCGCAGAGCGCATAGAAATCGAATTCGATGCTCCGGATTATCGCGAGGCGTATGGCCTGCTGGGCGACTGTCCGATCCAGTTTGGCGCCGAGCACAACCAACTGCGCCTGAGCCTGCCCAGCCTCGCCCAACGCAACCCGCAGCATTGCCCGAGTACCTGGCGGCATTTACTGCAACTCTGTGAACGGGAACTGGAACAACTGACCCGCACCCGCAGCCTGCGTGAACGCATCACTCAGTTACTGGGGCCGTTGCTCAATGGTGGTCGGGAACCCGACCTGGAAGAAGTGGCGGCACGCCTGAAGCTGCCCACCTGGACCTTGCGCCGCAAACTGGCCGAAGAGGGCACGCAATTTCGCGCAATTCTCAACGACACCCGTCGCGACCTGGCCATGACCTACATTCGCGATACTGAACTGGCGTTCGGAGAAATCGCTTACCTGCTGGGTTTCGCTTCAGCTGAAGCCTTCCAACGGGCCTTCAAACGCTGGAATGGCCAGACCCCTGGCGAGTTTCGCCGCAGTCATCGCCAATCTGCCTGACGCTTACAGCTCGGTAGCATCTTCGGCGGGTTCCAGCGGATCCAGTTCAAACGCCTGGTACTCGAGCAGCTCTTCTTGATAATCGTCCATTTTTGAATCCCCCAGCGCTCGCTTGAAAAATGCCTGAATAAATGACCAACACCCCAAGCATAAAGTGCCCCCGTGAAAGAAAAATGACGCAGGTGCACCGCTCAGCGGCTACTCAATAAAACGTAGCAGGCGGTCAGGAATTTATCACAGGTTTTTTCGATACAGGCTGTAGGACTACGGCCCGGCTGACGCAGATCAACGTTAAGCGCCTACGGGATCGATGTCGTCTGACCCGACCCCGTAGATAAACGCTTAATGACCAGAGATGGGCATGGCCGGAATCGGCTCGCTAGGTGGCGGCAGGTCCGACTGTGGTGGCGGCGTGACAGCTTCTGCGGTCGGTGCCGGTTCGCTGTTTTGTGCCGGGGTAATCGGAGCGGTTTCGACCGGCGGTGCAACAGGTTCAGAGGCCGTAGGGGCCGGTGCAGGCTCAGCAGCCGGTGCTGGCGCTGGCGTCGGTTCCGCAGGCGTTGGCGCTAACGCTGCAGGCGCCGCTTTGGCTTCAGGCACGCCCAGGTCAGTCTTCGGTTTCTCGACGATGTGTGCGGCTTTCTTCGCTTCCGGTGGCAGGAACAATTCGACCAGCGTGAAAAAACGCTCGTAGAACTTGGCCGACGAAACGGTTTCGCTGGCGACCTTGACCATCGAGTCGTCGGACGAGCCGATCGGCATCGACACCGAACCCAACACACCGACACCGAGGCTGGCGGAGTTATTGGTCTTCTTCAGCGCGTAACGGTCCTGCAGGGCGTTGGCAAACATGGTCGCGTGGTGCCCGTCGCTGCCATCATCGGCACAGACCACACTGAAACTGATCTCCATGTGGGTTTCGCCAGTCTGCTGGAAACTTTTGTGCCCACTGATCAACTTGGGGTCGCTGCTGGTAATGATGTAACCCTGGCTGAGCAAGGCGCGACGGGCGGCTTCGCAGGTCTGCGCATCGCTCACCGGGTAATTGCGCGAAAAGGTGCCGGAGTCGGAGAAGTTCTCATGCTCATAGATCGCGGCTTTCTTGGACGAGCAGCCGGCAGCAGCAGCGAGCACCAGTGCCAACCCGACGAGGCGCATGGGAATTGATTTAAACATTGAACATCCTGAGGAAAACGGTCCGGGGCGTATTGTGCAACAGATCGATGCTTAGCGGCGTATCGATTAGTGTCTTAAAACAGTTACAAGTGTAAAGACTGCCTTTGACGTAAAAAGTCGATCCGTACTCACATTGGGCGACGGATAACCGTTTTGTTTTTCTGCGGGCAAAAAAAACCCCAGCCTTTGGACCGGGGTCTTTTTGCAGCAATGAGCTAATCAGGCATCAGTAACGCTTGATGTCAGCTTCGCTTTCCAACTGCTTGCGGTAAGCCGCGAAGTCCTGCTGGCCAATGCGCGAGGCGAGGAAGCGACGGTATTGAGCCTTCTCTTCATCGGTCGGCGCGGCCGCTTCGTTCACGTTATTCAAGCGCACGATCACCAGGCTACCATCGGCCAGGGTCACGCTGCTGAAAGTCGGCTTGTCCTTGGCGGCTGGTTTTGGCATCCGGAACAGCGCTTGCAGCACGGTTGGGTCAACCCCTTCCTGAGCGCGGGTAGCCGCTTCGATCACTTTCCAGTTCTGGCCTTCAATGGCTTTGTCCAGTGGGGTCTTGCCGTCGCGCAGGCTGGCAATCAGCTGTTCAGCCTTGGTCTTGGCGGCAGAGCTGGCGTGCTCCTTGGCCAATTGCGTGCGAATGGCGACATTCACGCTTTCCAGCGGCAATTGTGCAGGCTTGAGGTGTTCCTTGGCGCGCAGCACGATCACGGTTTCCGGATCGAGCTCGATGGCGGTGCTGTTGGCACCTTCATCCAGCACTTCAGGACTGAACGCAGCGGTGATCACGGCACGGTTGGCTGCAATCCCCTCACCGCCTTCACGACCAAACGGCTTGGAGGTGTGAACAGTCAGCTTCAGGTCTTGTGCTGGCTGGGCCAGATCGGACGCTTCGAACGAGGCGTCTTCCAATTGTTTGGTCGCCTCGACGAACCGCTGCTCCACTTGCTGGGCTTTCAGCTCACGGGTCAGCTTGTCTTTCAGGCTGGCAAACGTTGGCACTTCAGGTGCTTCCACACCCAACAGCTTGATCAGGTGGAAACCGAAGTCAGTACGAACCGGCTCGGAGACTTGATCCTTGTTCAGCGAATACAGGGCTTTTTCGAAGACCGGGTCGTAGACACCTGGACCTGCGTAGCCAAGGTCGCCGCCATTGTTGGCCGAACCCGGGTCCTGGGAGAACTCTTTGGCCAAGGCCTCGAATTTCTCACCTTTGGCCAGGCGCGCCTGCACTTCTTCGATCTTGGCCTTGGCTTGCGCCTCGGTCATCTTGTCGTTCACTTCGATCAGAATGTGCGCAGCCCGACGCTGTTCGGACAGGTTCGCGATTTCTTTCTGATACGCCGCTTGCAGGTCTTCGTCCTTGACGCTGACTTGATCAAAGAAGGAAGCCTTCTTCAATTCCAGGTAATCGATGACCACCTGATCCGGCGTCATGAACTCCTTGGCGTGTTCGTCGTAGTAGGCTTTGACTTCATCGTCGGTCAGCTTCACAGCCGCCGGGTCAACCTTGACGTTCAGGGAGGCGAAATCACGGGTCTGTTTTTCCAGACGAGCGAAGGCCAGCACCTGGGCGTCGGTGACGAATCCGCTACCTGCCAGGCCAGCACGCAGCTGACCAATCAGCATTTCCTGAGCCAGCATCTGGCGGAACTGCATACGGCTGTAACCGAGCTGACGGATCACCTGATCGAAACGCTCAGGGCTGAACTTGCCGTCGACCTGGAATTCAGGCGTCTGCAGGATTACTTGGTCCAGGGCGCCTTCGGAGAAAGCGAATTTCGAGTTCTGTGCGCCTTGCAGCAGCAATTTACGGTCGATCAAGCCTTTGAGGGCCGATTCGCGCAGCATTTTTTCATCCAGCAAGGAAGCGTCGAAATCCTTGCCCAGCTGTTGCATGAGCTGACGGCGTTGCATATCAACCGCTTGGCTCAGCTCGTTCTGGCTGATTTCTTCGCCATTGACCTTGGCCGCATCATTGCTGTGCGTGGTGGCCTTGAAAATGGCATCGAAACCGGTCAAAGCCATCAATGCAACGACGACCCCGATGATGGTCTTGGCAATCCAGCCTTGTGAATTGTCCCTGATATTCTGCAGCATGCGTCCCCCAGAAACGGTTGAACTTCAAAAATTAGGCAACCGTGGAGCGTGGGTAGAATCCGGATAGAAGAAAGGCGCATCCGGGGATGCGCCTTCTCGTAACTGGCGGAGCGGACCGAGGGTTCGAACTTGCGACCCTCAGTGTCTCAGACCGGCATTCGCCGGCTGGACTACCGCTCCGCTGCCAGGTCAGGCATGACCCCGACCCGGATAGGCAAAAACCTGAATCGAGCTTAGTTGACAGCTTCTTTCAGTGCTTTACCGGCTTTGAAACCTGGTTTTTTGGCTGCCGCGATTTCCAGTGTCTTACCGGTCTGTGGGTTACGACCAATGCGAGCTGGACGATCAGTTACGGAGAAAGTACCGAAACCAACCAGAACAACGGAGTCGCCAGCCTTGAGAGCGCCAGTGACGGATTCGATTACTGCGTCCAGCGCACGGCCAGCAGCAGCTTTCGGGATATCAGCGGATGCAGCGATAGCATCAATCAGTTCCGACTTGTTCACTCTAAGTCCCCTTATATCTATCTATTTGAGTATGATTCTAAGTTTTTTTGGTGAAAGCAAAAACGTGTGCTGAATGGCCTACAGACACTTAAGAGCCGCTTTATAACAAGGGCTCTAAAAAGCTGTCAAGGAAGCCACCCGGCCAAATGCGTACTAATGCGTGCTAATTCTTTCCTTAGAGTCAGACTCGCGTTTTTCATCCTTTGCAACTATCTCAGGAGCCACATCAGGCAGGGGCTCCGGCGCGTATTGCAGCGCAATTTGCAGGACCTCGTCAATCCATTTAACCGGTTTAATCTGCAGATCTTGCTTGATATTGTCAGGAATTTCCTTCAGATCGCGTACGTTCTCTTCAGGAATGATCACTGTCTTGATTCCGCCACGGTGAGCGGCCAGCAGTTTTTCTTTCAAACCACCAATGGCCAGCACCTGACCACGCAGGGTGATTTCACCCGTCATGGCGACGTCCGCACGCACCGGGATCCCGGTCAGTGCCGATACCAGGGCCGTGCACATGCCTACGCCAGCGCTAGGACCGTCTTTCGGGGTCGCCCCTTCCGGCATGTGAATATGCGTGTCGCGCTTCTCGTGGAAGTCCAGGGGAATCCCCAGGCTCTTCGCACGACTACGAACCACGGTCAACGCTGCAGTGATCGATTCGACCATCACATCACCCAGGGAACCGGTCTTGATCAATTGACCTTTACCCGGGACCACGGCGGCTTCAATGGTCAGCAGCTCGCCACCCACTTGAGTCCATGCCAGCCCGGTCACTTGACCGATCTGATCCTGCGACTCAGCCAGGCCGTAGCGGAATTTACGCACGCCCAGGAAGTGTTCGAGCATCTCGGCAGTGACCTTCACCGAGAAGCGTTTTTCCATCGCATGCTCTTTGACCGCCTTGCGGCAAACCTTGGCAATCTGGCGCTCCAGCCCACGCACACCGGCTTCGCGGGTGTAGTAACGGATGATGTCGCGGATCGCTTCGGCGTCGAATTCCAGCTCGCCTTTCTTCAAGCCGTTGGCAGTGATCTGCTTCGGCGAGAGGTATTTGACGGCGATGTTGATTTTCTCGTCTTCGGTGTAGCCCGGCAGACGAATCACTTCCATCCGGTCCAGCAATGCCGGCGGGATGTTCATGGAGTTCGAGGTGCACAGGAACATCACATCGGACAGGTCGTAGTCGACTTCCAGGTAGTGATCGTTGAAGTTGTGGTTCTGCTCGGGGTCGAGCACTTCCAGCAACGCCGACGCCGGATCGCCACGCATGTCGCTGCCCATCTTGTCGATTTCATCAAGCAGGAACAGCGGGTTGCGGACGCCCACCTTTGTCATCTTTTGAATCAATCTTCCTGGCATCGAACCGATGTAAGTACGGCGATGGCCACGAATTTCAGCCTCATCACGCACACCACCAAGGGCCATGCGCACGAATTTGCGGTTGGTGGCGTGGGCAATCGACTCCGCCAGCGAGGTTTTACCCACGCCCGGAGGACCGACCAGGCACAACACCGGGCCACGAATTTTCTTCACGCGTTTTTGCACGGCGAGGTATTCGAGGATCCGCTCTTTGACTTCTTCCAGACCGTAGTGGTCGGCGTCGAGAATGTCCTCGGCGCGCGCAAGGTCCAGACGGACTTTGCTCTGGGCCTTCCACGGCACCTGAACCAGCCAGTCGATATACGAACGCACCACGGTCGCTTCCGCGGACATTGGCGACATTTGCTTTAGTTTGTTCAGTTCAGCCTGGGCTTTGGCCAAGGCATCTTTGGGCAGGCCAGCGGCATCGATGCGCTTTTTCAGCTCTTCGATTTCGTTGTGGCCTTCGTCGCTGTCGCCGAGCTCCTTCTGAATGGCCTTCATCTGCTCATTCAGGTAGTACTCGCGCTGACTGCGCTCCATTTGCTTTTTGACGCGACCACGAATGCGTTTTTCAACTTGCAGCAGGTCAATCTCGGCATCCAGCAGCGCCAGAACGTGCTCGACACGGGCCGACAAATCGATGATTTCGAGAATTTCCTGCTTCTGCTCGATCTTCAGGGCCATGTGCGCGGCCATGGTGTCGACCAGGCGGCCTGGCTCGTCGATGCTGTTGAGCGACGACAGCACTTCAGCCGGGACTTTCTTGCCCAACTGTACATATTGTTCGAACTGAGCCAGCAGGCTGCGAACAAAGACTTCCGACTCGCGCTCAGGCGCGTCGACTTCATCGATCAGCGAGACTTCGGCGCGGCAGTGGCCGTCCACTTCGCTGAAGCGCTCCACGGCGCCCCGCTGCTCGCCTTCGACCAAAACCTTGACCGTGCCGTCAGGCAGCTTGAGCAGCTGTAGAACGGTTGCAATAGTACCTACGCGATAAAGTGCATCTTCACCGGGATCGTCGTCAGCAGGGTTTCTCTGAGCCAGCAGAAGGATCTGCTTGTCGCCCGTCATCGCTGCCTCGAGGGCTTCGATGGATTTCTCGCGCCCCACGAACAGCGGGATAACCATGTGCGGATAAACCACAACATCACGCAATGGCAGGAGAGGCAATTCGATGGTTGTCTTCATGATTTCGCCTCTACGGCGGCCATAAGGCCGTAAACAGATGGAAGTAAGCTTGAAACCAAGATGGGGGCTGCTCTGGAAAAAAACAAGCGGATAAAAGCAGTAAAAGATCGCAACCTTAGGAAGCTAAGGGAATGGATGGCTGTCAGGTCGCTTTCGCTGCGGTGCGGCGATCCGACAATCCAGCGCCCACAATAGCAAAGGGGCCCGAAGGCCCCTTCTTTGTTCCGGCTGCATGACGCTTAAGCGTCTGGCGCGGCCTTGGCAGCAGGCTCACTGTTTTCGTAGATATACAGTGGCTTGGACTTGCCTTCTATAACGCTTTCGTCGATCACTACTTTACTCACCTCGGACTGCGAGGGGATTTCATACATAGTGTCGAGCAATACACCTTCGAGAATCGAACGCAGTCCACGGGCACCGGTCTTGCGTTCCAGGGCACGTTTGGCGACTGATTTCAGTGCGTCAGTCCTGAACTCCAGGTCCACACCTTCCATCTCGAACAGCTTGGCATACTGCTTGGTCAGAGCATTTTTCGGCTCGGTGAGAATCTGCATCAGCGCAGCCTCATCAAGCTCGTCCAGCGTGGCAAGTACCGGCAGACGTCCGACGAATTCCGGGATCAGACCGAACTTGACCAGATCGTCAGGCTCGACTTCACGCAGGGACTCACCGACTTTCTTGCCTTCTTCCTTGCTGCGTACTTCTGCGTTGAAGCCGATGCCACCCTTGGTGGAACGGTTTTGAATAACCTTTTCCAGACCGGAGAACGCACCACCGCAGATGAACAGGATGTTACGGGTGTCAACCTGCAGGAACTCCTGCTGCGGATGCTTGCGGCCACCTTGCGGCGGAACGGAAGCGACCGTGCCTTCGATCAACTTGAGCAGGGCCTGCTGCACGCCCTCACCGGAAACGTCCCGGGTGATCGACGGGTTGTCAGACTTGCGCGAGATCTTGTCGATCTCATCAATGTAGACAATGCCCATCTGGGCTTTTTCTACGTCGTAATCGCACTTCTGCAGCAGCTTCTGAATGATGTTCTCGACATCTTCACCCACATAACCCGCCTCGGTGAGGGTGGTTGCGTCGGCGATGGTGAACGGAACGTTCAGCAAGCGGGCCAGTGTTTCGGCAAGCAGGGTTTTACCCGAGCCTGTCGGGCCGATCAGCAAGATGTTGCTCTTGCCAAGCTCGACGTCGTCATTCTTTTTGTCACGCTGGTTCAGGCGCTTGTAGTGGTTGTACACCGCTACGGCCAGAACCTTTTTCGCACGCTCCTGACCAATCACGTACTGATCAAGGATGCCGCTGATTTCTTTAGGCGAAGGCAATTTATGCGCGCTGCTTTCGGCCTGGGCTTCCTGCACCTCCTCACGGATGATGTCATTGCACAGGTCGACGCACTCGTCGCAGATAAAGACCGAGGGGCCGGCAATCAATTTGCGTACTTCATGCTGGCTTTTGCCACAGAAGGAGCAATAGAGCAGCTTGCCGTTGTCCTCGCCGTTGCGGGTGTCAGTCATTCGTTCGATCCAAATCCGATAGGCTTGCAACACAAGATGAAGGCTATTGCGGGCTTTTTCAAGCCCGCTGGTGATCGGACGAGCCGACCAACCCTATTTTGAGTTGCTTATATTAAGCGGGGCGCTGGCTGATCACTTCATCGATCAACCCGTACTCACGTGCAGCGTCTGCACTCATGAAATTATCGCGGTTGGTATCGCGCTCGATTTCCTCAAGCGTGCGCCCGCTGTGCTTGGCCATCAGCGTGTTGAGACGCTCACGAATGAAGAGGATTTCCTTGGCATGGATTTCGATATCCGAAGCCTGGCCCTGGAAACCGCCCAGTGGCTGGTGAATCATCACACGCGAGTTCGGCAGGCAGTAACGCTTGCCCTGGGCACCGGCGGTCAACAGGAACGCGCCCATGCTGCACGCCTGACCGATACAGGTGGTCGACACGTTTGGCTTGATGAACTGCATGGTGTCGTAGATCGACATGCCAGCCGTCACCGAACCGCCCGGGGAGTTGATATAGAGATGGATGTCCTTGTCCGGGTTTTCCGCTTCAAGGAACAGCAATTGCGCACAGATCAGGTTGGCCATGTAGTCCTCTACCGGGCCAACCAGAAAGATCACTCGCTCCTTGAGGAGGCGCGAGTAGATGTCGTAGGCGCGCTCGCCACGAGCGGACTGCTCGACAACCATCGGGACCAGGCCGCCTGCGGCCTGGATATCAGAGTTCTGCTGAATATACGAATTACGGAACATGCTCTGCAGTCACTCCCAAATAGTTATGTCTTGAATACGCATAAGCCAGCACGAAGGCTGGCTTATGGTGTGTACTTCTTATCGCAAAAACGATCAGTCGGCTTGTGGAGCTTCTACCGGCTTGACTGCTTCTTCGTAAGAGACCGATTTGTCGGTCACGCTAGCCTTCTGCAGAACAGTATCCACAACTTGTTCTTCCAGCACAACCGAACGGACTTCGTTCAGTTGCTGCTCGTTCTTGTAGTACCAGGACACGACTTGCTCAGGCTCTTGGTAGGCCGAAGCCATTTCCTGAATCATCTCGCGAACGCGGGCTTCGTCAGGCTTGAGGTCGAATTGCTTGACCACTTCAGCAACGATCAGGCCCAGTACTACGCGGCGCTTGGCTTGTTCTTCGAACAGCTCGGCCGGCAGTTGGTCCGGCTTGATGTTGCCGCCGAACTGCTGAACAGCCTGCACGCGCAGACGGTCAACTTCGTTGGACAGCAGAGCCTTAGGCACTTCGATCGGGTTGGTGGCCAGCAGACCGTCCATTACCTGATTCTTGACCTTGGATTTAATCGCCTGGCGCAGTTCGCGCTCCATGTTCTTGCGAACTTCGGTGCGGAAGCCTTCCAGACCGGTTTCCTTGATGCCGAATTGAGCGAAGAATTCTTCGGTCAGCTCTGGCAGTTTTGGCTCGGAAACGGTGTTGACAGTCACGGTGAACTCGGCGGTTTTGCCAGCCAGGTCCAGGTTCTGGTAGTCCTCAGGGAAGGTCAGGTTCAGAACACGCTCTTCGCCGGCTTTAGCGCCAACCAGACCGTCTTCGAAACCAGGGATCATGCGACCCGAACCCAGCACCAGCTGAGTGCCCTTGGCGGAACCGCCAGCGAACACTTCACCGTCAACTTTGCCGACGAAATCGATGTTCAGTTGGTCTTCGTTCTGGGCAGCGCGATCGGCCACTTCGAAACGGGTGTTCTGCTTGCGCAGGATTTCCAGCATTTTGTCCAGATCGGCATCAGCCACGTCAGCGCTCAGGCGCTCTACGGTGATACCTTCGAAACCGGCAACAGTGAACTCAGGGAACACTTCGAATACAGCAACGTATTCCAGGTCCTTGCCCGCTTCCAGGGACTTAGGCTCGATCGAAGGTTGACCAGCCGGGTTCAGCTTCTGCTCAACCACAGCTTCGTAGAAGGAAGACTGGATCACATCGCCTACAGCTTCCTGGCGAGCGTCAGCACCGAAACGGCGCTTGATTTCGCTCATTGGCACTTTGCCTGGACGGAAGCCAGCAATCTTGGCCTTTTGGGCAGTCTGCTGCAGACGCTTGTTGACCTGGCTCTCAATGCGCTCAGCCGGCACGGTGACGCTCATGCGGCGCTCAAGAGCAGTAGTATTTTCAACAGAAACTTGCATGGATATTCCTCGTTGCACAGACGTTAGCCGGCCGTTTCCGACCCCAGAATCAAGGGCATGCATTCTAGTGGGTCAAACTCAAGAAGTCACCCTACTGAAAACGGGTAAAAACGCAGCAGGCAATTTATAGGTGCGAATGCACGAATGCACCTCGCCCCGATGGCAAATACAGCCAATTACGCCAGGGCTCTGCGCCAACCCTTCTATATATAGAAGAGGCTGCCAATCATCTCCCTGACAGCCGATCTTGCAAGCAAGGTCGGCGGGCAGCGCGGCATCATCGAGAAACAAAAATACGACGAAACGCCCCACCCCTGCGACCCAGAACCTGCAGCCGCCAAATACTCGAACCACTGAAACAAAAAAGGCGCCAGACTGTTAAATCTGGCGCCTTTCGAAATATGGGGTGGACGATGGGGATCGAACCCACGACAACGGGAGTCACAATCCCGTGCTCTACCAACTGAGCTACGCCCACCATATTGCCTGTCAAAGAAGCCAAACAACCTCTTTGTAAACCCCAACCACGCCAATCGGCATGAATGAAGCTTTATTTGGTGCGGATGAAGAGACTCGAACTCTTACGCCTCGCGGCGCTGGAACCTAAATCCAGTGTGTCTACCAATTCCACCACATCCGCATTGAAGCCTTTAAAGCAAAGGCGCCAGACTGTTAATCTGGCGCCTTTCGAAATATGGGGTGGACGATGGGGATCGAACCCACGACAACGGGAGTCACAATCCCGTGCTCTACCAACTGAGCTACGCCCACCATATTGCGCTACTTGTGCCAAAGCTGCCTAATGGCGCACCCGGCAGGACTCGAACCTGCGACCATCCGCTTAGAAGGCGGATGCTCTATCCAGCTGAGCTACGGGCGCCTTGTTAGCTGTAACCTTGGAGGACTACAAACTAAGTGCTTTCCAGTCTTGCGGAATCGTAACTCCGTTCGACCTTCCCAACCAGTGCTAGGCTGTGCCCGACAAGTGCGACGAATAGTATAGAGCCCCCCGGAGGTCGTCAAATCCTTTTTAAAAAAAATTCATTTAATTAAAGGAGTTAGGGGAATTTGCAGACCAAGCGCCTTTGCCCTCACCTCATGACATGCGAGAATGCGTTCTCTTTTTTTCCCCTCTCGATGGTTAATCACGCGCAATGACTGCACAACTAATCGACGGCAAATCGATCGCCGCCAGCCTGCGCCAGCAGATCGCCAAACGCGTTACCGAACGTCGCCAGCAAGGTCTGCGCACGCCGGGGCTCGCGGTGATCCTGGTCGGCAGCGATCCCGCCTCTCAGGTTTATGTCTCGCACAAGCGTAAAGACTGTGAAGAGGTCGGCTTTATCTCCCAAGCCTATGACCTGCCTTCCGAAACCACTCAAGAAGCACTGACCGATCTGATCGATCGTCTGAACGACGACCCGGCAATCGACGGCGTTCTGCTTCAGCTTCCTTTACCGGAACACCTGGACGCCTCCAAATTGCTGGAGCGCATTCGTCCGGACAAAGACGTCGACGGCTTCCACCCTTATAACGTCGGTCGCCTGGCCCAACGTATTCCGCTGCTGCGCCCCTGCACCCCTAAAGGCATCATGACCTTGCTGGAAAGCACCGGTGCCGATCTCTACGGGATGGATGCCGTGATTGTCGGCGCGTCCAACATTGTTGGCCGCCCGATGGCGATGGAGTTGCTGCTGGCCGGTTGCACCGTGACCGTTACCCACCGCTTCACCAAGGATCTGGCTGGCCATGTCGGCCGCGCTGACCTGGTGGTGGTTGCCGCTGGCAAGCCAGGCCTGGTCAAGGGTGAATGGATCAAGGAAGGCGCGATCGTGATCGATGTCGGCATCAATCGCCAGGAAGACGGTAAACTGGTCGGCGACGTGATCTACGAAACCGCCCTGCCCCGTGCTGGCTGGATTACACCCGTACCGGGCGGTGTTGGCCCGATGACCCGTGCCTGCCTGCTGGAAAACACGCTGTACGCGGCCGAAACCCTGCACCGCTAAGTGACAAAGCAGACGTAAATGGCCAATCAAGAACCCCGCTACTGGCGGGGTTTTTTTGCCTGCAGAAAAAGCCCGACCACCCGCCGGAAAATGACATATTTTTCATGTTTCCAAACACTTTCATCTCTTACTGGAACAACCATCGACAGTTATTCAGCCATACTCCAGAATGTCGCGCTTTTTACGAAATAGCCCGTTACAAAACGGCTTATCAACACATAATGAGTCTGCCAGCGTGAAAATCCGTCTTTCGATCCTGAGCCTATTTTTTGCAGTTACAGGAACTTTCATCACGCCAATCGCCAACGCTGGCGATACGACCGCTGCGCCTCGAGATGCAACACATCTCAAACTCGCGTCGGGCAGTTCATTAGTCATGGATATGCAGACCAACAAAATCATCTACGCCAGCAACCCCGACGTAGTGGTCCCTATCGCTTCCGTGAGCAAGTTGATGACCGGCCTGGTCGTGGTTGAAGCGCGCCAGAACATGGACGAAATCATCAACATCAACATCAGTGACACGCCAGAGATGAAAGGGGTGTTTTCCCGAGTCAAGCTCAACAGTGAGATGCCACGCCGGGAAATGCTGCTGATTGCGCTGATGTCTTCGGAAAACCGCGCGGCGGCAAGCCTGGCCCACCACTACCCGGGTGGCTATGCGGCATTCATTGCCGCCATGAACGCCAAGGCCAAGGCACTGGGCATGACCAACACCCACTTCGTCGAACCGACCGGTCTCTCCCCGCACAACGTGTCCACCGCTCGCGACTTGAGCAAACTGCTGGTCGCAGCGCACAAGCAACCGCTATTGACCGAACTGAGTACCACCAAAGAAAAAATCGTGTCGTTCCGCAAGCCCAACTACAGCCTGCAGTTCCGCAATACCGACCACTTGGTGCGCAAAGACGATTGGGACATCCAGCTGACGAAAACCGGCTTCACCAATCAGGCGGGTCACTGCCTGGTGCTGGTCACCAGCATGGGTAACCGCCAGGTTGCGCTGGTCATCCTCGACGCTTACGGCAAGTACACTCACTTTGCCGACGCCACCCGTATTCGCAATTGGGTCGAAACCGGCAAAGGCGCAGACGTGCCGTCGGTGGCCTTGCAGTACAAGTCTGACAAGAACCTCAAGCAACGTCAGAGCGGTGTGATTGAAGCCTCAAAGTAAACCAGCGCTCCCAAAAACAAAGCCCCGAAAAATCGGGGCTTTTTTTGTCTGAGGGTTAATCGTTGGGCAGCGGCATCTGATCGTCGTCAGGAATACCGTCCCCCTTGCTCGGGTCTCTCCAGCCCTCAGGGTGCGCTTTTGGCGACACCGGCCGTGCCAAAGGATCGCGCAGCGGGCTGTTCGGATCCATCACAGGGTCCGTCGCGGTCCCTTCGGGGTTTGTAGGAACGCTGTCCGGACGCTTGTCGTCGAAACTCGAATCGGTAGACATAGGCACCTCATCAGGGCTCAGGGTTTCAGATCAGCCAAGGGGTCGTAAGGCTTCGCTGGTGCCTTGGGATTGTCACCCGGCTTCACGTCCCTGGGTGCCTTGGCCGGACCGATGGGATCGACCTGGGGATCGGCGAGGTCTGGCGAATCGGGATCGAAACCCAGCTCATCGCCCGAAGAATGCTCAGACGAATGCGGGCCGACAGGGGTAGTGGAATGTGCCATGGGCGCCTCCTTGGTACGGCCCGGACAAATCCGGGCCCTGTCCTTTAGAGAGCCGCTGTGCACGGCAGTGCCCTGCAGAATGACGAACGGAGACCTACTGCGCCGTCAGGGCCTTTTTGCCCGCGCAGCTGCTTGCTCCTGACCGGCCTGCCCCAGCTCATTGGCCGCCTTGAGCCAACGCTGCTGATCGACGTTGGCCGGAATCTGATCCGGCTTCAGGATCAGCACGGCCCAGCCGCCAGCGTCCTTGAATGACGATTCAAACGAACTGAAACTCATCAAGTCCCGACGATTCATCCCCGCGCGCAGCAACACGGTCTGCTTCTTACTGTTGTATCCAGCGAGAATGGCGTAGCGCGGCTCAGCCCAGAGCGCCGTACCTTCGGTGAAACGCACCATCACCGGATAGCCGGCGGCGACCTGAGTCAGCAGCGCGGGCAAAGTGTTGTCGAGGGGGTAAACCACCATCCCGTACTCTCGGGCCAGGTTCTGCATGTTCTGCTGTAACTTGTCTTCGGCGCCCGGCAAATGCAGGGGCTTTTCCAGCAAGCCAGGGGTAATGACTATGCCCTGTTGCGCCAACAGGCTGGCCAGCACTTGCGGTCCACTTTGAAAGGCTTGCCCGCGGTAGAACGTACCACTGAGCTCCACCCGCTCCGGCAGACGCTTGATCTCAGGTGCGACGCTCCCGGCGCACCCCGCCAATCCGGCAACGCAGCCAACGATCAGTGCTGCCGTTCGAATTCGAGAAAATACCCGCTCCATGTTCACTCTCTGTTCAGGCGCCAGGCACCACACTCCCGGCTTGGCCGTCGATCATAGGACGACGCGCGGTGCCGGTATAGCTTTAACCGGCAGTTGCGCGCATTCGATAGAGCGAACTCGTTAGTGACAGGCGACCTTTGGTCAATTGTCTGACACACAGCACCGACTAGACTGACAGTTGCAAAGCGTGTGTGCCCGATGCAGGGCAAAGAGGAGGCACGATGAGCCTTGTTATGACGATCGTGATGTTGATTTCCGGCTGGCTGGCCGTTGCCGCCGCCATGTTGTGGGGTGTCCTGCGCATTACCCGACGGCATCATCACCACCCGGTGCAATCAGCGCCTGTGGCCAAAAGCGAAAAACCAGCTGAGCATCACGCCACCTTGCACTGATCGGCCTATTTCAGCCTTCAAAAAAAAGGCCGCCTGAACACTCAGGCGGCCTTTTCGTTTATTGCCGATTAAGCTTCAGTCGCTACGCGCTTCTGCCTGGCCCGGCGGGACATCATGTTCAAGCATTCAATCGTGGCCGAGAACGCCATGGCCGCATAGACGTAGCCTTTCGGTACGTGGGCGCCGAAGCCTTCGGCGATCAGCGTCATGCCGATCATGATCAGGAAGCCCAGCGCCAGCATCACCACCGTCGGGTTGTCGTTGATGAACTTGGCCAATGGATCAGCCGCCAGCAACATCACCAGGACCGACACCACCACCGCAATGATCATGATCGGCAAATGCTCGGTCATGCCGACAGCGGTAATGATGCTGTCGATGGAAAACACCATGTCCAGCATCAGGATCTGACCGATCGCAGCCGCAAAGCCCAGGGTCACAGTGGACGTCGCCGATTTCGGATCTTCCGGCGCCGGGTCCATGCTGTGATGGATCTCGGTGGTCGCCTTCCACAACAGGAACAGGCCGCCGGCAATCAGGATCATGTCCTTCCAGGAGAACGCATGGCCGAGAAGTTCGATCACAGGCGCCGTCAACTGGACGATGAACGCAATGGTGCTCAGCAGTGCCAGGCGCAGGATCAACGCCATGCCGATACCAATACGGCGGGCTTTCTGCCGGTGCTGCTCAGGCAGCTTATTGGTCAGGATCGAGATGAAGATCAGGTTATCGATGCCGAGCACGATTTCCATCACCACCAAAGTAGCCAGGGCGACCCAGGCGGTAGGGCTTGCAGCAAGTTCTAAAAGGTATTCCATGGGTCAGTCCTGACTCGTATTAGACGTTAGATTTCCTGGGATTGGGCTTTGTCTTTCTCTTCACCCGATGACTCTTTTTTGCTGATAACACCGTTAGTGGCGTCGCTGAGCGCTTGTTCGGCGGCTTTGTGGGTCTCGTCAATTGCCTGTTTGGCGCTTTCGGCAGCCTTGCCCATCAGTTGCTGAGCACTTTTTTCCGCCTGGTCGCAACCGGCCAACAGCAGTAAAGACGCGAACAGCACAGCTGTGGTTTTAAGCTTCATGATGTTTCCCTCATTAGAACAAACGGCACCAAAACGATGGCCCGTTGATAGCGACGCATTCTAGGGAGACAAACACTTCAGGAAAATTCGTATTTTTAGCGGTTATACTTCGATTTTTACGAACTGTAGACCGCGATGCTCAACTATCGGCAATTGCATTACTTCTGGGTGGTAGCCAAGACCGGCAGCATCGTGCGCGCCTGCGAGCAGCTCAACCTGACACCACAGACCATCAGCGGGCAGATTTCCCTGCTCGAACAAACCTACGGCATCGAGTTGTTTCGACGGGTCGGCCGACAGCTTGAACTCACCGAGGCGGGCCGTCAGGCCCTGCCCTACGCCGAGCAGATGTTTCAGTTGGGCGGTGAACTGGAGTTGATGCTGCGCGCACAGCCCAACGAGCAGCAGATTCAATTTCGTGTGGGGGTCGCGGACGTCGTGCCCAAGTCGATCGTCTATCGGCTGATCGCGCCGACCATGGAGCTGAGCGAGCCGCTGCGCATCACCTGCCGCGAGGACAAGCTCGAGCGGTTGCTCGCCGACCTGGCAATCCAGCGCCTGGACATGGTGATTTCCGACAGCCCGATGCCCTCGCATCTGGACATCAAGGGCTATAGCCAGAAACTCGGGGAATGCGGGATCAGCTTCTTTGCCACGGCGGAACTGGCCGCGCAGCACGGTCAGGATTTCCCCCGCGGCCTGCACGGCGCGCCACTGTTGATTCCGGGGCCGGAAACCGTGGTGCGCAACCGCTTGCAGCGCTGGTTCGCCGAGCAGCAAATCCAGCCGCGCATTGTCGGCGAGTTCGACGACAGTGCGCTGATGCAGGCTTTCGGTCAGTCCGGCAGCGGGATCTTCATCGGCCCGAGCGTGATTGCCGATGAAGTGAAACGCCAATGTGGCGTGGAGTTGATTGGCCAGACCGACGCCGTGACCGAGTCGTTCTACGCCATTTCAGTGGAGCGCAAGGTCAAGCACCCCGGCATCGTGGCGATTACCGAAGGCGCCCGACGCCAGTTGTTTACCGACCTTTCAACCGTCAGGCGTAAATCTCACGAGGCTTGAAGGTCATCAGCGCAATGGCCAGCAGAATCGAAGCAAGGATAAAACCGGCCGCCGCAAAACCAAGGCCTTGCAACCCGACACTGTCGATAACCCGGCCGCCAACGATGGCGCCCAGGCCGATGCCGAGGTTGGCCCCGGCAATGTTCAGCGACGCGGCGAACGCCGGGGCCTCGGGCGCGGCCTTCATCAGGCGCACGTGGCTGACCAGGAACAGCGCCGCCTGAGTCACGCCCCAGATACCCATCGCCGCCGCCAGACCGAGGGGCGAATGGATATTTGGCACCAGCGTTACCAGGCCGGAAATCATGAAGGCACAGAACATCATCGAAGCGATAAGCGGATGGCGGTCCACCGCGCGACCGCCCAGCGAATTACCGATCAGTCCGACCGCGCCAAAGCCCATCAGGCACCAGCCGACCACCGTGCCGTTGAAACCGGCCAGGCGCTCAAGAATGTCCGCCAGGTAGGTGTACGCGGTAAACATCCCGCTGAAGACCACAATCGACAGCAGCACGTGGCCGAGCATCAGCGGGCTGCGCAGGATTTTGAATTGCGAACGGAAACTCACCTGATGCTGATGCAGATCGGTTTTGGGCAGGTAAATGAACAGCAGCAAGGCTTTGGCAAAGGCAATGACAGCGAGAATACCGAAGGCACTGCGCCAGCCGAATGCATCGGAAATCAGCGTGCCCACCGGAATGCCGAACACCGTGGCGCAGACAATCCCGAAACCGATCTTGGCGATGGCCCGCCCGGCGTAATCGGGGCCGACGATGTCCACCGCCGTCTCGCTGGCCAGGGCCCAGAACACCGGCAACCCGAGCGCAGGAATCAACCGGGCAAATGCCATCACCCAGATATTGGGCGCAAAGGCCGCGAGGGTATTGGCCAGACCGAACATGATCAGCACGCTGATGAACAGTTTACGGCGCTCAAACCTGGCGAAGTAGGCGGTCAGGAACGGTCCGAAGGCGGCGACGGTGAAGGCAAACAACGTCACCAGCAACCCCGCTTGCGGGATCGAGACGTCCAGGTCCCGGGCGATGGCCGGCAACAGGCCGACGATGACGAATTCCGTGGTCAGCACCGTAAAACCGGCGGCGGACAACAGAAGAATGGGCAACAGCATGCAGAGCTCCAGAAAACGACGACACCAGCGATAGCCCGAAGGCCCACTGGCAACTTGAAAGTGAGGATGGCGAATCTTAACAGAGTGATTCAAAACAGGGTTGCACGAACCTGCCTATCTCGTTGAACGCCATAGCGTCAGTTGCTCACAGGTCTGAAAGAACGGTCCTGCGCTGTGATAAAGTCCGCGCCCTGCAAAATGTACACCCTGTGGTTAATGCCGATCAGTTAAACCAAAACGCAATTTTTGTGTGATGGCTGACTGATCGGCACTACACCCCTTTCCGGTTTCCCGCCTGTGGCCTGCCCCCGTTTATTGCCGCAAACCTGCGAAACCTTGCACTTATAAAAAATCAGAGATGCTGTTTATGACTGCTTCATCCCCTTCTCTATTGCAACGCCTGAAACGCACCAGCCTGGTGACGCAAATCGTTATCGGCCTGCTCGCCGGTATTGCCTTGGCCCTGTTCGCGCCTGAAGTGGCGAAGTCCACGGCGTTTATTGGCAAAGTCTTCGTCAGCGCATTGAAAGCAGTCGCGCCGATTTTGGTGTTCGTGTTGGTCATGGCCTCGATTGCCAACCATAAACACGGTCAGGAAACACATATCCGGCCGATTCTGTTCCTGTACCTGCTGGGGACTTTCGCTGCCGCGGTGGTCGCCGTCGTGGCCAGCATGATGTTCCCGTCGAGTCTGGTGCTGTCCACCCAGGACGTCGCAGTGACGGCACCGGGCGGTATTGGCGAAGTCCTGCAAAGCCTGCTGCTGAGCGTGGTTGATAACCCGATCAGCGCACTGATGAACGCCAACTTCATCGGCATCCTGGCGTGGGCGATCGGCATGGGCATCGCCATTCGCCACGCCGGCGACACCACCCGCGAAGTACTGGGTGACTTGTCCAATGGCGTGACCGTGATCGTGCGCGTGGTGATTCGCTTCGCCCCGCTGGGGATCTTCGGCCTGGTGTCCTCGACCCTGGCCACCTCCGGTTTTGGTGCCTTGATCGGCTACGCACACCTGCTGGCCGTGCTGCTGGGCTGCATGCTGTTCGTGGCGCTGGTGATGAACCCGCTGATCGTGTTCTGGAAGGTGCGTCGCAACCCTTATCCGCTGGTGCTGACCTGCCTGCGTGAGAGCGGCATTACCGCGTTCTTCACGCGCAGTTCGGCGGCGAACATTCCGGTCAACCTGGAGCTGAGCAAGCGCCTGGGCCTGCACGAAGACACCTACTCGGTATCGATCCCGCTGGGCGCGACCATCAACATGGCCGGCGCGGCGATCACCATCACTGTGCTGACCTTGGCAGCCGTGCACACCTTGGGCATCGCCGTGGACATTCCGACGGCCATTCTGCTGAGCGTCGTCGCAGCGATCTGTGCCTGTGGCGCTTCGGGCGTGGCCGGCGGTTCGCTGTTGCTGATTCCGCTGGCGTGCAGCCTGTTCGGCATTCCTAGCGAAATCGCCATGCAGGTGGTGGCGGTCGGTTTCATCATTGGTGTATTGCAGGATTCGGCGGAGACCGCGCTGAACTCCTCCACGGACGTGCTGTTTACCGCCGCGGCGTGCCTGGGCGAAGAACAGAAAGCCGAACGTTTGGCCTGACACAAACCCTTGTAGGAGCGAGCCTGCTCGCGATAGCGTTCAATCATTCAACATAGATGTCGCCTGATACTCCACCATCGCGAGCAGGCTCACTCCTACAGGAACCGTGGTGTAGCTGATAAATGCGTACACATGAAAAAGCCCCCGCAGCTTAAGGCTCCGGGGGCTTTTTTGTACCTGGACGGTTTAGAACGCGCCCATGAAATCGCGCTTGCCCACTTCCACACCGTTGTGACGCAGCAATGCGTAAGTGGTGGTGACGTGGAAGAAGAACTGCGGCAGGCCGTAGGTCAGCAGGTAAGCCTGGCCACTGAAGCGCTTCTCTTTAGGGGTACCCGGACGGGTAACGATCTCGATGCCTTCCTTGCCGTTGATCTGCTCCGGCTTGATCTCGCCGATGAAGGCCAGAACCTTGGCGATCAGTGCTTGCAGCTCAGCGAAGGTGGTTTCGGTGTCGTCGTACTTCGGCAGCTCGATTTCGGCCAGGCGCGAGGAAACGCCTTTGGCGAAATCAACGGCGATCTGTACCTGACGCACCAGTGGGAACATGTCCGGGTACAGACGTGCCTGCAGGAATGCGTTCGGGTCAATGTTCTTGGCAGTGGCGTGGGCTTCGGCCTTGTTCAGCACATCGCTCAGGGCATTGAGCATTTGCTTGAAAACAGGAACAGAAGCGTCGTACAGGGCGATGGTCATGGCAGGTCTCGTGTGGTGACAGGAGGGAAACGTCGGCCGATTATAGCCATGCGCAGCCCTCCTCCGACCGCTCTTTTTAAGCGGCGATCAACGGCACTCGCCACCCAAACGAACAAGGACCGCGCCCCGTTCCGGTTTCAGATAAGGTTTGACCGCGCCAACGGCGCACGACACCAGGTTCTGTAGCTCTGGCTGGAGCGGCTCCTGCATGAACAACAACCCCGCGGGCCGGGACTCTCCCTGCAACTGCTCCACCGTCAACGCAGCAACCGGCCGGCCCAGGTAATAGACCAGACGGATATCCGGCTCGCCGAGGGTGTAGGCTTTTTGGCCCGGTTGCCCTGCGGCCAATGTCGCGACCTGTTCCAGGCCAGCGACCCGGTGAGCCAGTACCCGCGCTTCAACGAACATGTAGAACACAACGAACCCGGCCAGCATCACGTAGGGCACAACCGCCAGGACCGTGCGCCAGCGCCCCTTCAGATCATCGAGCACTGCCGCCCAGTGCATGGCCAGCAGCAACGCCATGGACGGGTAAACCGGCAACAGGTACTTGCCGTGCTTTTCGGTGAACATCGAGAAAACCAGCAGCGGCAGCAGCGTGCAACACAGCAGCATGGCCGCTTCACGGCGCGATCGGATCATTGCCCAGAACTTGCGCGGCTGCACAAACACAATCAGCCAGAATGGAAAGAAATCACCGGCCAGGTACAGTAGATACGCGTACCAGGCCTCGGCGCCCTGCCCGTCAATCTTCTTCACGATGTCTTCGCTGATGATCGACGCCCAGATGCCCCAGCCCTGACTTACCGACACCGCCACGTACCAGGAACTGCCCAGCACCACGGCAATCAACCAGCCCCAACCGTCACACAGGTAAGCCTTGGCCCGCGCATCGCGGTAGATCAAGGCGTACGTCAGAATCGGCGCCGTCACCCACAACAGGCACACCGGGCCTTTCGTCAGCAGTGCACAGCCAAGCAGGACGTAGCTGAGGCGGCGCCAGACATCCCGGCCCTGCAGGAAGATGAACTGCCACGCTGCCAGCAATGCGCCAAAGCACAGCAGGGTCAGCAGCATTTCGATTTCAGAGCGGCGGGCGAACAGACTGAAAGCACCGTTGGCGGCCAGAAACACCACGGCGAACAAACCGACCTGGCGCCCGGCCTGCCTGACGCCGTACCAATACGTGCCGAGGCAGCACAACATCGCGGCCAGCGCCGACGGCAGGCGCACACTCCACTCGGACAAACTGCCCAGCACGGCCGTCGACACCAGGCCCGCCCAATAGAAAAACGGCGGTTTGGACAGGTACAAATCGCCGTTCATGTACGGCAGCAACCAGCTCCCGGCTTCGCGCATTTCCCGCACGGTGACAGCGCGACGAGCCTCGTTGACACTGAGGAACGGCACGCTACCCAATCCCCAGAAAAACAGCAGCGCAATGGCGATCGCCGCAAGTAACGTGATATTCCGGGTCGATAACGATCCGCGCATGACCTACTCCTTCAGGCTTTTGCTTTTGGCGATCAACTGCAAATTGCGAAAATAGACGATTGAACCGAAGGCCTGCCCGACAATGAACACCGGGTCCTCACGGTAAATGGCGTACGCGAGCAACAGGGTGCTGCCGACGATGCTCAGGTACCAGAAGCTCACCGGGATCACGCTGCGTTTTTTGTACTCGCTGTACAGCCACTGCAGGATAAAGCGGCCGGTAAAGGCGATCTGGCCAATAAAACCGACTGCCAGCCACATGGCTTCGCGGGAAAGATTCATCCTTCAATCTCCTGCGCATGGGTGTTCAGGCGCGTGCGTTTGATCAGCCACCAGACGCCGATCAGGTCGAGAATGCCCACCAGGGCGCGGTCGAGATTGCCGTACTTGGACACCCCGGCGGTGCGCGGGCGGTGGTTGACCGGATGAACGATCATTCGGCCGTTATGGCGCTGGATCAGCGCCGGGATATAGCGATGCATGTGGTCGAAGTACGGCAGGCGCAAAAACGCAGCACGCTCGATCAACTTCAAGCCGCATCCCGTGTCCGGGGTGGAATCCTTGAGCAGTCGGCTGCGCAGGCCGTTGGCGAGACGCGAAGCCCAGCGCTTGCTCGCGGTATCGCGGCGATTGACCCGGTGCCCAGCCACCAATTGCACATCGACGCGTCCCGGCTCACCGCGCACCAGTGCCAGCATACCGGGGATGTCCGCCGGGTCGTTTTGCCCGTCGCCATCGAGTGTGGCCAGCCATTGTCCGCGCGCTTCGAACGCCGCGTGGTAAAGCGAAGTGCTCTGCCCCAGCGAACGTTCATGGTGCAGGATACGCAATGCGTCCAGCCCGTTGTGCCGCATTTGCCGCAGTTCGTGCAAGGTGGCGTCGGTGCTGCCATCGTCAACGACGATGATTTCGTAAGCCTCATCGGCCAACGCCACGCGGATTTCCTCAAGCAGTGGCCTGAGGTTGTTTGCTTCGTTTTTGGCTGGAATCAGTACAGATACAAAAATGTCTTGGTTCATGGAGTCTCTCTCGCCTTTATTGGTTTTTTGTAAGCAGAGGCGAATGAAGGTGTCGTACACCGAGTGACTCGATGCATGGGGCAGAAGTTCGGGGCGATGCGGCCAGAGGCCACGACGCCTTGTACGGCGCGCACGACGTCGCGCGAGCCCGCCTAAGGTGCCCGCGCTTTTGTAAAAAAGTCGTTAATATTTCATCTAGGTTTCGTCATGGTTACTGCGGGGCGCACGACGAATTCAGTTGCCATTGGCGCTCGCCAATCTAAAGTGCATCCAGGCACGTGAAAAACATGAACCGGGCAAGGATTCGCAACCATGAGCACTGAGCAAGAAACAACCTCTGACGAGCCGCGACTTAGCAGCACGGAAATCCGCATTTTGGGCTCGCTGATCGAGAAACAGGCCACCAGCCCCGAAACGTATCCGCTGACCCTCAATGCCCTGGTGATCGCCTGCAACCAGAAAACCAGCCGCGAACCGGTGATGAACCTGACCCAGGGTCAGGTCGGCCAGAGCCTGCGGGCGCTGGAAGGACGCGGCTTCGCCAAACTGGTGATGGGCAGCCGCGCGGATCGCTGGGAGCACAAGGTCGACAAAGCCCTGGAACTGGTGCCGGCACAAGTGATTTTGACAGGCCTGTTGTTCTTGCGCGGCCCGCAGACGACCAATGAATTACTGACCCGCAGCGGGCGCATGCATGAGTTTGAAGACGCCGAACAGGTGGTGCATCAGCTGGAACGTTTGATTGCCCGGGGCTTGGCACTGTTGATTCCAAAGCAGGCCGGCCAGCGGGAGGACCGGTATATGCATGCGTTGGGTGATCCGGCAGACATCGAGGTGATTCTGGCGGCACGGCACAATCCGGTGGAGCGAGGCAATGCCAGCGGGGTGTCGGTTGAGCGAATCGAAGAGCTTGAAGCGCGAATTGCCGCGCTGGAAGAACGCCTGGCCCGCCTCGAATAACCCGTAGCAGCTCGTCCGGCTTGTAGCAGCCGTCGAGCAGCGCGAGGCTGCGTCCGGCTTGTAGCAGCTGTCGAGCAGCGCGAGGCTGCGTCCGGCTTGTAGCAGCTGTCGAGCAGCGCGAGGCTGCGTCCGGCGGCGAAGCCGTCGTGAGTCAGGCTAACGCTGTCTGTCTGAAACACCGCAAGTTCTGGTTCAGCGCCTGCTTCGCAGTCGGACGCAGCCTCGCGCTGCTCGACAGCTGCTACACGCTGCTACAGGTTACTC
The DNA here is from genome assembly GCF_054668335.1 of Pseudomonas sp. S2_F03. Classification (NCBI taxonomy): domain Bacteria; kingdom Pseudomonadati; phylum Pseudomonadota; class Gammaproteobacteria; order Pseudomonadales; family Pseudomonadaceae; genus Pseudomonas; species Pseudomonas sp. S2_F03. Next base: position 835,310 of record NZ_CP162759.1, read on the forward strand.
ACCGTCCCAATAATCCACGCCGTCGCCCGGCCGGGCGATGGCAACGAAGCCCGAAGCCTTGCCCTCGGCATCCACCTTGAAATCATCCATCACCGCATATTTACCGGAATCCGGGTACTCGCAAATTTCCGGTGATTGCTGAGTGCTCACCGCCAGATAGCGCAGTTCAGCGTTGCTGGTATTGATGATCTGATGCGCCGCTTCCGGACCACCTGACGGACAAGCAATCACGTCGCCCGCACGGATGGGAAAACGCTCGGTCCCGAGGCGTACCTCCCCTGCCCCGGCCACGACGTAAAACATCTCCTCGTTGACCCGATGGCTAGTGAAACGGGCTGCCACGCATGCCCGGTTCCAGCGCATACAGCCGATACCCAAGCTTTTGCGCGCCCAATTGCTGGCCAACGCGAGCGAAACGCTGCTGGTAGCGACCGGCCGTGTCGCCGGTAGGAGCCAGGGCTTCGGGCAACGGTTCAAGATCGACCTGGTTCAGATTGAGAATGCGCGGGTGCATAGGCACCTCCTAGCTGCGGGCAAATTCCACGGCTTTGTGAAACTGCTCATCCGTGGGCCTTACACCGGTGTACAACACAAACTGCTCCAGTGCCTGGATCGCGATCACTTCCAGCCCCGTGATGACCCGCTTGCCTTGCGCACGACCGCTCACGATCAGCGGTGTTTCCGAGGGAATCGCCACCACATCGAAGACAGTCTGCGCGCTGGCAATCGCGTGCGCATCAAACGCCAGTTGATCAGCTTCCGGACCGCCCGTCATGCCAATCGGTGTGACGTTGATCAGCATTTGCGGGCGCTGTGCGCCCAGTTCCGCTTGCCATTGGTAGCCCAGCGACTCAGCCAGGGCGCGTCCGGCGCGTTCATTTCGGGCGACGATCAAACCGTTTTTGTAGCCGCCATCACGCAACGCGCTGGCCACGGCCTTGGCCATGCCGCCGCTGCCGCGCAGGGCAAAGGTCGACTCTTTGGGCACTTCGTGGGTCTTGAGCAGTTGTTCGATGGCAATGTAATCGGTGTTGTACGCCTTTAAATGGCCATCGGTATTAACGATGGTGTTGATTGATTGAATGGCCGCCGCCGAGGCGTCCAGTTCATCAACCAGCTCGATACACGCTTCCTTGAACGGCATCGACACCCCGCAGCCACGAATGCCCAAGGCGCGAATACCGCCGACAGCGCCGGGCAAATCCTGGCTGCTGAAGGCCTTGTAATAGAAATTCAGGCCCAGTTGTTCATACAGGTGATTGTGAAACCGCAGGCCGAAGTTGCCGGGACGCCCGGAGAGCGACATGCACAGCTGAGTGTCTCGGTTGGGGTTCATCTGCATGAAACTTTCTCCTTCAATAGCACTTTCAGATGGACGGGATTAGCCAATCCATCGGGTCTGATCGATCATAATCAAAGGCCTGCGCGAGGTAGCGCGGGTCCGTCAGGAAATCGGTACAGACCTTACACAAAATTTACCTATCGGCCGTGCTGTTTTTCAAAAAAGCTGTCTTAGAGGTATCCCCGCGACAATCCTTGGGTCTATTGCAGACGCAAGCGCCGGGTCGAAAAGACGAGGATTTATCATGAACCGTAAAATCACCACAGTGGCCTTGCTGATCGGCGCACTCGCTGTCGCAGGGCAGGCACAAGCCCATGGCGGTGGTTGTGGTAACTGCTGGCAAGGTCCGGCGATTTTTGGTGCGCTCGTCGGCTCGGCCATTGTCGGTTCGGCCGTGATCAACGCCAACCGGCCGGTCTATGTTCAACAACCGGTTTACGCTCAGCCGACGCCGGTTTACATGCAACAACCGCCACCGGTTTATTACCAGCCTGCACCGGTCTACGTGCAACAGCCGGTCTACTACGCCCCGGCACCGGTTTACTACGGTCCGCCACGTGGTTATTACGGCCCGCCGCGCGGTTACTATGGCCCTCCCCGTGGCTATGGCCACTGGTAACAGCATTCCCCGGCCCCGCCTCAACAGCGGGGCTTTTTTGTGACCGTTCGTCGGCGAACGTCTGGATAAATCGCGTCAAGGTCGCTGCGGGGACAGAGTGGGTGGTTCAAATGGGCAAGATTGACATGACCCGCCCTCGCCTTGCGCCAAACGGTCATATTTTTGTCATATCAGGTCCGCAAGCTTGGATCTGTCCGCAAACAACAGGTTGATAACAACAAGGACGACCTCATGCCTACGCAAAACCCGCACCGCATTGTCGGTTTGTGCACTTCCAGCAAGGTGTACAACGCTTTGACCGAACTCAAGCACCTGGAAGGCCATCGCAGCGCCAAGTTTCTTTCGCTGCTGGCGGAAAACCTGGTACGCAAGGGCCTGCTCAACGAACACGAAGTGGTTCACATGCTGGATCTGGTCGTCGACTGAGGCGAACACTCATCGGCGTCAATGACCACTATCGAACGTGTTGATTGTCCGTTCCTGCGCGAGGTCCTTAAGGTAGCTCCATAGATTGATGGAGGTACTTATGTCCCAGGTTCAGATCATGTCCGTTATCGGCAGCGCCGTTCCCTCATCGCTTAGAGAACTGGGTTTGCTTGCCTGTTGGTATCTGGTGCAGGACGGCGAAGCGATCAGCGGTCCGCTCACCTCGCTACCCGCCGCCCAGGCCTTGTCGCAGCGCATCGGCCAAGGCCTGCTCAGCGCCTAAGGCAACTGCACCCGCGGTTTGGTTTCGATGAAAATGTCCCAACTCGACATGAACAGGGCCGCGATCAGCGGCCCGATAACGAAACCGTTGAGGCCAAAGATCGCCAGACCGCCCAGTGTCGAGATGAGGATGAGGTAGTCCGGCATCTTGGTGTCCTTGCCCACCAGGATCGGTCGCAAGACGTTATCCACCAGGCCAATCACAAAAACCCCGTACAGCCCCAACGCCACACCCTGCCAGATCGCCCCGCTGAGCAGGAATAACGCCGCCACCGGCGCCCAGACGATCCCTGCCCCCACCGCTGGCAACAGCGACAAAAACGCCATCAGCACCGCCCAGAGCAACGCGCTCGGGATGTCCAGAAACCAGAATATTGCCCCACCCAAAGCGCCCTGCGTGATCGCCACCAGCAGGTTGCCCTTGACCGTCGCCCGCACCACGCGATTGAACTTGAGTTGCAAGCGACGCTTCTGGTGCTCCTCCAGCGGCACCGCCGCGCGAACCTTGCGTGCCAGTTCGGCGCCGTCGCGCAAAAAGAAATAGAGCAAATACAGCATGATGAAAAAACTCACCACAAAATCAAACGTGCCCTGGCCGAAGCTGAACGCCTGAGTGGCGAAAAACTCATTGCCCGTCACCGCGCTCTTGATGATTTTCTCCCGCAGCCCGCTCAATTCGCCCACCCCGAACCGGTCAAGCAGGTGCTGGAAGTACGGCGGCAGGCTGTGCTTGAAATGCGAGACGAACCCGGCGATATCCAGTTCACCACTTTCGATGCTTTTGTACAGCGTGGTCCCCTCTTGAACCAGCAGGAAGCCAAGGATGATCACCGGCAGGATCGCAATCACCAGACAGATACTGAGCGTGAACAGTGACGTCAGGTTGCGCTCCCACCCCAGTTTCAATTGCAGTCGGCGCTGCATCGGCGCAAAGAGGATGCCGAGGATCACCGCCCAAAACACCGCACCGTAAAACGGCAGCAGAATCCAGATGAAGGCGGCGGTCACCAGCCATAGCAAGATCACCAGTGATCGGTTGTGTACGGTTTCTTCGCTCATGTCCGGTCCGTGTCAGTGCGCAGGGGGACGCAGGCTCTTGTACTGACGAGCCTTTCTGATACTTAGTCCGCCACGGTTCGCGCGAGTGCCATCCGTTTGTTCATCAAGCATAGATCCAGATCAATAAACCCCTCGGGCAAGCCGATTACGCTCCTTGGCTTTTGCGACCGACACTGCCATGACTCCCCTCGCCCCCGAACTGCTCGCCCCTGCCGGCACCTTGAAAAACATGCGTTATGCCTTCGCCTACGGCGCCGATGCGGTGTACGCCGGCCAGCCGCGCTACAGCTTGCGGGTACGCAATAACGAATTCGATCACGCCAACCTCGCCCTCGGCATCAAGGAGGCCCAGGCCCAGGGCAAGCGTTTTTACGTGGTGGTGAACATTGCGCCGCATAACGCCAAGCTCAAGACCTTCCTCAAGGACCTGGCACCCGTAATCGCCATGGCGCCGGACGCGCTGATCATGTCGGATCCGGGCCTGATCATGCTGGTGCGGCGACACTTTGCGCAGATGCCGATTCATCTGTCGGTGCAGGCCAACACCGTGAACTGGGCCAGTGTCGAGTTCTGGCAGCAACAGGGGTTGAGCCGGATCATCCTGTCGCGGGAACTCTCGCTGGAAGAAATCGGCGAAATCCGCGAACAGGTGCCGGCCATGGAGCTGGAGGTGTTTGTCCATGGCGCGTTGTGCATGGCCTATTCCGGGCGCTGCCTGTTGTCGGGCTACATGAACAAGCGCGATGCCAATCAAGGCAGTTGCACCAACGCCTGCCGCTGGAAATATTCGGCGCAGGAGGCCACGGAAAATCAGCTCGGCGAAATCGTCCAGCAATATCAACCCGAACCGACCCTGGGCCTCGGCCCCCCCACCGACCAGGTGTTCCTGTTGCAGGAAGCCAATCGGCCAGACGAACTGATGCCGGCCTTCGAGGACGAACACGGCACCTACATCATGAACGCCAAGGACCTGCGCGCCGTTCAGCACGTCGAGCGTCTGACGCACATGGGCGTGCACTCGCTGAAAATCGAAGGCCGGACCAAGTCCCATTTTTATTGCGCGCGCACTACGCAGGTGTATCGCCGGGCCATCGACGACGCCGTGGCCGGGCAAGCATTCGACCGCAGCCTGATGACCGACCTGGAGTCGTTGGCGCAGCGTGGCTACACCGAAGGATTTTTGCGACGGCATGTGCATGACGAATACCAGAACTACCAGAACGGCAGCTCGGTGTCGGAACGACAGCAGTTTGTCGGTGAACTGACCGGAGAGCGCCGCGATCGGCTGGCTGAGGTCAAGGTGAAAAACCGCTTTGGCCTGGGCGATCACATGGAACTGATGACCCCCAAGGGCAACTTCCATTTCGATTTACATCAGCTTCAGAACGCCAAAGGCGAACCGATTGAAGTCGCGCCGGGGGATGGGCACACGGTGTACTTGCCGATTCCGGACGCGGTGGATCTGAACTTCGGATTGCTGATGCGCGACGTCCGCGTGACCTGAGCTCCAAACACGAACGGAACTCTGTGGGAGCGAGTTTGCCAGTCACGCGAACTCCTCGCGCAGCATCGCCACAAACGCTTCGCGCGCCGGGTGAACCCCGGCGTTTTCATGCCAGTAAAACAAATTGTCGATAGCCGTCAGCTCAGGAAATTCATACCCCGCGCACCCCGCCCCCTTGGCGTACTGATCAAACACCCCTTTGGGCACTAACGCGACACCGGCACCCGCGCTGACACACCCGACAATCGCGCCATAACTCGCCAGACTGACAATCGGCAGCGCCAGCCCCTGACGCAACAACCAATGTTCCAGCGCCGCCCGATACGGACAACCCTGGGGCCACATGAAGACGGTCTTGTCCTGCAAATCCGCAATGCTGTGCACCGCTCCCAGCGACGTTGAGGCAATCAACAAAAGCTCTTCGCGGTACATCGGTGTGCGCTTGAGTTGAGCGCGCTCGACATCCACGGCGACGATGGCGCCGTCGAGCCGGTGGTTGAGTGTGTCGTCGAGCAATTGGCCCCAGCTGCCCGTGGTCAATTCCAGCGCAACTGCGGGATAGCGCTTGTGGAATTTCGCCAGCAGCCGCGGTAAGCGACCGGTGGCCGAGGACTCGATGGCGCCGATGCGCAGCGGCCCGGAGGGGTCGGCTGACGGGTCCAATGCGCGCTTGGCCTCAACGGTCAGCGCCAGAATTTTTGAGGCGTAGGACAAAAACGTTTGCCCCGCCGCGCTGATGCGCAGCCCTCGACCCTCGCGCAGAAACAGCGCCACCCCCAATTCCGTCTCCAGCGCCTTGATCCGCGCCGTGATATTGGATGGCACGCAATGCAGCAACTCGGCGGCCCGGGCGATGCTGCCGACATCGGCCACGGTCTTGAACATGCGAATCTGCGCCAGCTCCATAATCTTCACCAAAAGTGAACGGTCTACGCAGTATAAGTCAGTTGTGGAGAGCAATCCGAGTTCTGATACTCAATGCACCTACCTGATGGTGCACGACCATGAATTCACGCACGCACGCTCCCCGCTCGCCCTGGAAAATCATCCTCGCGATGGCTTTTGTCGTCGCGTGCTGGGGCTATTCACCGACCGGCATTCATATCGGATTGCAGGCCTATGACCCCGGACACCTGGCACTGCTGAGGTTTCTGATGGCCTCGGTGTTCATGGCGGTCGTCGCCGCGTTCAAAGGCATCCGCCTGCCCAGGCCTCGCGACCTGCCGTGGCTGGTTGCTCTCGGTTTTTTCGCGGTGAGCCTGCATCACGTCGTACTGAACATAGGCCAGCAGCATGTCACTGCCGGGGCTTCCAGCGTGTTGGCACAATCGACACCGTTGTTCAGCACGCTGCTGGCGCGTTTTGTGTTCAAGGATCGGGTCAGCTTCTGGCGCTGGGGCTGCATCGTGTCGGGAATGATTGGCGTGGTGATTGTGGTGGCCGGTGATCACGGACTGGGCGGCCTCGATGTTTACGGTTTGTTGATCTTGCTGGCAGCAGTGTCCTGGAGTTTTTACTTCGCCTTGCAGAAGCATCATTCCACGCGCTATGACGGCCTGACGCTGGTGTGTTACACGGTCTGGTCGGGCACGGCGTTGTTATTGATTTACCTGCCGGGATTGGCCAGCGAGGTCGTCAGCGCACCGGTTCATGTGCAGTGGGCGGTGCTGGCGTTGGGCATATTTCCCAGTGCGCTCGCCTATCTGGCGTGGGCGTTTGTGCTGACCCATGTGGACTTGAGCCGCGCAACCATGACGCTGTATCTGATCCCGCCGACCGCGATGGCCATCGCCGCTTACGCCTTGGGTGAACAGCCAACACTGATGGTCGGCGTCGGCGCCCTCGTGATTTTGATCAGTGTGCTGGCATTGAATATGGAACGACGCGCCACCGTTACCGCGAGCGGCCCGGTGCGCCCTGAACGGCGGTAGCGCCGGGTTAAAGAATTACTGGGGGCTGCCGACCTTTTCAGTTCACATGTATGTGGCACTTATCGCCATGGATTGCCTATGACCCGCTTTGTTGTTATCGGTTTGCTGACGTTGATTTCAGGTTGCGCCAGCAAGCCAGTACCTGCCCCCGCGCCCAAGATACCGCCCATGACAACGGAGGAAATGCTCGACGAGCCACTGCTGACTCACTCGGTCATGCGTGATGCAGACCTGCTCAGCTATCTGGTGAGCATTCCCGAGCGAAACATGAAAAACACGCAATCGACCTTGCAGATGCAAGCCAACTGCGACGCCACCGGTGCCACCGCCCTGTTCCTCGACACACGTATCGTCTCCGGTTCCAGCACCGGGTCCTACAAGTCGCCCAAGAACACTCCATTGTCTGCGCCACTGCTGGCTCGCCTGGCGCAGAACCCGAGCTTCGTCGAAGCCTGCGCGGAAACGCCCCCTGCGGATTGGCGTGTGGCCTTGGGCGGCGACACGGAACGCCGGCTGCTGATCGACCGCAACAGCTTCAAGGCACAAGGCAGTTCCGTGTTGTTCTGGGGCGCGATTGATGAGCCGGCATTGCTCACCGACGCGAGCTATAAAGTGTTATTCGGACAAACTCGCGGCCGTTATCAAGTCGATTGCAAGGGCCAGACCTACCGCGTATTGAGCGAGTTCAAACTGGACGAAAAAGACCAGATCACCCGAGGAACGCTGCTTGCCGACGCCCCGCAAACAACCTTCGAGCAAGGTGCGGATGTCCGGCCTTTGTTGAAAGCGGCCTGCGCCCCGGCCTCCCAACTGTCGACCCTGGCGCCCTACTCTCCCCGCCGTAAAGTGGCGCAGGTCTATCAATCCAGACCCGTTGCGGCAAACGTGCTCAAGTCGATTGCCGACCTGAACCTGGCACCGCCGGCCAAGGCGATCAAAAAGGTCGAGATACACTCGAAAAACGTCGGGTACCTGGGTGGCGCGCCGTCGCAAAGCGAGCAACGCTACGAAATCGATCCACAAAGTGGCCAGTTGAAATTGCAGTGGCCTGGCAAGGTGATAGACACCTACTCGGTCAATTTCCGCGGGCTGTTGACGCTACGCCTCGACAGCCAATACACCGACCGAAAACTGCCCGTGTCATACGCAATCGATACCGAAAACCTCACATTCACCGGCGACTGGAGAACGATGGCTGTCGGTTCATCGTTGGGCTATCACATCACCCAACAGCGTCGCAGCACGCTCAAGGGCACCTCGCTCAACAGCGAAAAACTCGAGTGTGTGGTCGAGCGCCAGATTGACGCCGTACAGGTCAACACTTCATTGCAAGGCGGCGCAAAAGAACTGGCGTGCACGATTGAAGGGGGTGAGCTCAAAGTGAGCGTGACGATGTATTACCTTCAGGATTACGGTTACTTCTTCCGGTCGCGCTATCAGGCTGGATCGATAACGGATGTGCGAACGACCTTGCTCGCTATCGAGTGAACTGACACAGAACCTGTGGCAAGCGCCTTCGCCACACAGTTTCAGCCACCCGGTGAAAACCGGTCGCGGCTGTTGGTCAGGTGCAGCCACATCGCCGCACGCGCCGCATCCGGGTCTTGCCGTTTGATGGCATTGAGAATCGCCTCGTGCTCGAGGTTGGCAAGCTGCCCGAGCTTGCTCAAATCTGCCGCACCGCGCTCGACGGCGTTGACGCGAGTCCGGGGAATCATCGCACTGCCCAGGTGCTGCATGATTTCGGTGAAACACACATTGCCGGTGGCTTCGGCGATCAACAGGTGAAAACGCCTGTCAGCCTCGACGCAGCTGTCGTTATTGGCCAGCAGGCTTTGATAGTCGTCCAGCGCTTCACGCATGTGCGCCAACTGCGCCGGCGTACGGCGTGTCGCCGCCAGTGCGGCGGCCTGAGTTTCCAGGCCCATGCGCAATTCCAGAATGCTGCGCACCCCCAGTGCAGTGTCGACATTCAACCGCAACCCTTGCTCAGGGGCACGCTCCAGCACAAAGGTGCCGATGCCATGTCGGGTTTCCACCAAGCCTGAAGCCTGCAACTTCGAAAGCGCCTCGCGCACAACGGTGCGACTCACCCCATGCTCCTGAACAATCGTGTTCTCCGACGGCAGCTTGTCGCCCGGCGACATCTGCCCGAGCAGGATGCTCTGGGTCAACTTGGCCACCAGGTCATGGGCCAGGTTGTGAGTGCGCTTGCGGGCAGGCGCGTCGAAGTCTTCTTGCATGGCGATCATCCAGAAACAGGGCTGGTTGAATCGTAGCACTGCGCCGGGCGGGAATCTCGACAAAACCTCGCCAACTTGTATGACAACACTCAACAAAACAACCAAACAGCGCCTTTTAAGACACAAGCACAACCCTGAAACAGAAGCCACACCTGCCAAAAAAGCGCCATTTTGTTGAGCAACCCCTATTGCGAAGCCAAAAAACCTAGTTGTATGATGTCTATCAACAACGCAACACCAGATACACCCCGCATAACAATAACGAGTGGGAGAAAATCCAGTGAATACATCCATACCCGGGATGAACGATGGCATCGATTGCGCCTTGAAATCAGCCATCGCGAAAGTGAAACGACATGTCCTTCCGCTGTTCGTCATCATGTTCATCGTCAACTACATCGACCGTGTGAACATCGGCTTCGTCCGCGCCCACATGGAACATGACCTAGGGATTGGCGCTGCCGCCTACGGCCTCGGGGCCGGGCTGTTCTTCATCGGTTACGCGCTGTTCGAAGTCCCCTCCAACCTCCTCCTGCAAAAAGTCGGCGCACGAATCTGGCTGACCCGCATCATGCTGACCTGGGGCCTGGTGGCCGCTGGCATGGCGTTCATCCAGAACGAAACCCACTTCTACATCCTGCGATTCCTGCTGGGCGTGGCCGAAGCCGGATTTTTCCCGGGGGTGATTTATTACTTCACTCGCTGGCTGCCGGGGGTTGAGCGCGGCAAGGCAATTGCGATCTTTCTCAGTGGCTCGGCGATCGCGTCGCTGATCTCCGGCCCGCTGTCCGGGTTACTCCTGCAAATCAGCGGCTTTGGCCTGCATGGCTGGCAATGGATGTACTTCATTGAAGGGATGTTTTCGGTCGGGTTGTGCGTGTTCGTCTGGTTCTGGCTGGACTCCAAACCCCACGACGCCAAATGGCTGAGCCGCGAAGAACAGGATGCGCTGGTCAATGCCATCGACGACGAGCAACAGGCCCGCGAAGCCGCGACACCGATCAAACCGTCGCTGGGCAAGCTGCTCAAGGATCGCCAGATCATTCTGTTTTGCCTGATCTACTTCTTTATCCAACTGACCATTTACGCGGCGACCTTCTGGCTGCCGAGCATCATCAAGAAGATGGGCGACCTCAGCGACATTCAGGTCGGGCTGTTCAACTCCATCCCGTGGTTGCTATCGATCGTCGGCATGTACGCGTTCGCAACGCTATCGACCAAGTGGAAACACCAGCAAGCCTGGGTCGCCGCCGCGCTGCTGATCGCCGCCGCCGGGATGTTCATGTCCACCACAGGCGGGCCGATCTTTGCCTTCGTTGCGATCTGCTTTGCCGCGCTGGGTTTCAAATCCGCTTCATCGCTGTTCTGGCCAATCCCGCAGGCGTATCTGGATGCGCGGATCGCCGCGGGCGTGATCGCGCTGATCAACTCGGTCGGCAACCTCGGCGGTTTCGTCGCACCGACCACCTTCGGCCTGCTGGAAGAACACACCGGCTCGATTCAGGGCGGGCTGTACGGGTTGGCAGCGACCTCAATCATCGCCGCGATCATTGTCTTCGCCGCCCGCAACAAACCGAAAACCGCGCCTACCACCGCACTGGGCAATCCAGCGCCCAATCACGCCTGATCTTTTGTTTTGAAGGATAAGAAAATGCACTCACAAGACACTGCAAAAGCGCCGATCATCACCAGCATGCAGGTGGTACCGGTGGCCGGCCACGATGGCATGCTGCTCAATCTGAGCGGCGCCCATGGCCCGTTTTTCACCCGCAACATCGTGATCCTCAAGGACAACGCCGGTCACACCGGTGTCGGCGAAGTCCCGGGTGGTGAGCGGATTCGCCAGACACTGGAAGACGCCCGCTCACTGGTCGTCGGCAGCCCGATTGGCACTTATCAGAAGATCCTTAATCAAGTGCGCCAGACCTTCGCCGATCGCGATGCCGGTGGTCGCGGTTTGCAGACGTTCGACCTGCGCATCACCATTCACGCGGTCACGGGACTTGAAGCCGCCCTGCTCGACTTGCTCGGCCAGCACCTCGACGTGCCGGTCGCCGCCCTGCTCGGCGAAGGTCAGCAGCGCGATGAAGTGAAAATGCTGGGTTATCTGTTTTACGTCGGTGATCGCCAGCAAACCGACCTGGCCTACCGCAGCGAACCGGAGGCCGACAACGACTGGTTCCGCATCCGTCACGAAAAAGCCATGACCGCCGACGCCGTGGTACGCCTGGCGGTCGCCGCGCATGACCGCTATGGCTTCAAGGACTTCAAACTCAAGGGCGGCGTGCTCAGCGGTGACGAGGAAATCGAAGCGGTCACAGCGCTGGCCGAACGCTTCCCGGATGCACGTATTACGCTCGATCCAAACGGTGCGTGGTCGCTCAAGGACGCCATTCGCTTGTGCCGTGATCAGCACCACGTTCTGGCATATGCCGAAGACCCATGCGGGGCGGAAAACGGTTACTCGGGCCGCGAAGTCATGGCCGAGTTCCGCCGTGCCACCGGCCTGAAAACCGCCACCAACATGATCGCCACCGACTGGCGGGAAATGGGCCACGCCATTCAATTGCAATCGGTCGACATTCCTCTGGCCGATCCGCATTTCTGGACGATGCAGGGCTCGGTTCGCGTGGCGCAGATGTGCCACGAATGGGGCCTGACCTGGGGATCGCATTCCAACAACCACTTCGATATTTCCCTGGCGATGTTCACCCACGTCGCGGCGGCCGCACCGGGCGACATCACCGCCATCGACACCCACTGGATCTGGCAGGACGGCCAGCGCCTGACCAAAGCTCCGCTGCAAATCGTCGGCGGCTGTGTGCAAGTGCCGAAGAAACCGGGGCTAGGGGTTGAACTGGACATGGATCAGTTGGCCAAGGCCCATGAGCTGTACAAAAGCATGGGGTTGGGCGCACGAGATGACAGCGTGGCGATGCAGTTTTTGATCCCGGGCTGGAAGTTCGATAACAAGCGGCCGAGCCTGGTGCGCTGAGTCACTGGTCGCGCGGGAGTTGGTCTTGCGCGACCTGAAGTAGCCAGTCCTTGAACGCCGTCATGGCCGCCGTTTCAGTGCGGGACTGCAAGCGGGTCAGCCAGTAGCTGCCGGTAGTGATACCAATTGCGAAAGGCTGCTCGATCGCACCTGCCGCCAGTTGCCGGGAAAACATCAGCGGCGGCGCCAGTGCGATACCGGCGCCCTGAAGCGCGGCCTCCATCATCGCCAGTGAAGAGTCGAAAACGATGCTCTTGGCGGGCGGTGTATTGGCCGGTAATCCGCAGGCCTGAAACCACTCGGACCATTCGTCTGTACGGTAGGAACGTAGCAAGGTTTGTTGCAACAGATCCTCAGGCGACTGCAATTGCCGGGCAAGTTCAGGAACGCATAACACCGACAGCGGCGCATCGATCAACCGCAACGCTTCAACGCCATGCCAGGCGCCGGCGCCAAATCGAATGGCGTAATCCAGACCTTCGGCGGCGACGTCCACACGGTTATTGTTGGTCGACAGGCGTAAATCTATGTACGGATGTTTCACATGAAAATCCGCCAGGCGTGGCAGCAACCACCCCACCGCAAACGTGCCCACCGCTCCCACCGATAACACCTCCCGATAATGCCCGCCTTCAAAGCGTTCGAGGGTTTCAGCGATTCGGTCGAAAGACTCGCGCAATACCGGCAGCAAGGTTTCCCCCTCGCTGGTCAGCATCAGCCCGCGTGGCAAGCGTTTGAACAGGGTCACGTTCAGTTGCGCCTCAAGACTTTTGACCTGATGACTCACCGCCGCCGGCGTCACGAACAGCTCCACCGCCGCCCGCGTGAAACTCAAATGACGCGCGGACGCCTCGAAAGCGCGCAATGCATTTAGCGGCAAGTGAGGACGAATCATGCCAACTCCATAATTTTTCTAATGGCTAACCCGAGATTTCGTCGTTTGTCGAAGTTCGGCAGACTGCCTAGATTCTGCTCGCCTGTTAGCTAGCCCGTTTTGCAAGAGCGCATGGAGTGTAGCGGGTTAACATCATCACAACTCATGAAGAGTGAATCAGACATGTATCAATACAAACTGCCAAGGCTAGCGACCTACAGCGTTTTCGCACTTCTGCTCGGCACAGCGCCGTGTTTCGCTGCAACACCGTCCGACCAGCAGCTCGAAGCCTTGGTCAACGCCACCGTCGGCCCGGTGATGCAGCAACAGAACATCACGGGGCTCGCCGTTGCGATCACCCAAAATGGTCAGCAGCATTACTTTAATTACGGCGTAGCATCCAAAGAGGATGGCAAACCGGTCAGCCAGGACACCCTGTTCGAAATCGGTTCGGTCAGCAAAACCTTCACTGCCACGCTGGCCGCCTATGCACAGGCCAGCGGCAAACTGTCCCTGTCCGATACAGCCAGCGCTGTTTTACCGGCCTTGCGCGGCAGTGCGTTCGACCACATCAGCGTATTGCAATTGGCCACTTACACCGCTGGCGGGTTGCCGCTGCAGTTCCCCGACAACGCATACCACGCGGATAAGATGCTGGGTTATTTCAAGCAGTGGACCCCGGTGTATCCCGCCGGAACCCATCGCCAGTATTCGAACCCAAGCATAGGGCTATCCGGTTACCTCGCCGCCTACAGCATGGGCCAGCCGTTCGATACGCTGTTGGAAAAGTCCTTGTTGCCGAAACTGGGCCTTGAGCACACCTACCTCAATGTCCCCAAAAACCAGATGGGGCTTTACGCGCAGGGGTACAACAAAGACGACAAGCCGGTGCGTGTCGAGCCGGGTGCTCTGGACTCCGAAGCCTACGGCGTGAAAACCAGCGCCTCGGACTTACTGCGTTTTGTCGAAGCGAACATGAAACCGGCAGGGCTGGAAAAGCCGCTACAGCAAGCCATTGCCACCACCCACACCGGTTATTACACCGTGGGCAACATGACGCAGGGGCTGGCCTGGGAGCTCTACCCCTACCCGGTCACGCTGGATCGGCTGCTTGCCGGTAATTCGACCGAGATGGCCATGCAAGCTCACAAGGTCCAGTGGCTGAACCCGCCGCAGCCACAACAGGAAAACCTGTTGTTCAACAAAACCGGTTCAACGGGTGGCTTTGGTGCCTATGTCGCGTTCGTACACTCGAAGGACATAGGCATCGTGATCCTGGCCAACAAAAATTACCCAAACCCGGAACGCATCAAAATCGCCCACACGATATTGAGTGCCCTGACCGAATAACCAAGAGCAACGCGACTCCTGTAGCAGCTGCCGAGCCCGCGAGGCTGCGCTCGGCGACGAAGTCGTCGTGAAATCAGACGATGCAGTTTTTCAGGAAAACCGCGTCCGCCGGGTTTACGACGACTTCGTCGCCGAACGCAGCCCTCACAGGCCCGGCAGCTACAGACGGATGGGTGACCCTTTGAGGTCACCCATTGTCGTTATGTCGCTCGCTTAATGCCGAGTCACTGGCGAACCGTCAGACGCATCGTCCTGCGGAACAAGGTTGTCCCGCACCTGGGTCACCAACAATTCAGCGATCATCGCCAACTGCTGGATCGAAAAGATTTCACCACGGTTCGGCGCGTCCAGTTTTGCCGCAAAATTCTCGAGCAGGGCATTCAGCGATGCGAGGGTTTCGCTGGCTTGCCTTAGCAGCGTCAGCGTGTCGACGCCGGGGACAACGGCGAATATCTGCCGAGCAGTGGGAACACGCCTGGGGCGTGGAATGACCGCCACTTCTGCGGTACCACACACCTTCACAGAATCGGGATGATCGGCATCGGTGGGCGTTTGCGGTTGTTGAGGCTTACTGATCTTTTTCACAGGCGGGGCTCCTTTTTCCACGGGGGTTTTCGTCCTTGGGTCCCTCAATATCACGGACTTCAACAAAGGCTAGCGGTGCGCGCTGTAGGGCACCAGTTCATCAAGTGCTACACAACTTGAAGGAAATGTCCGAGGCCCGTGAAGGCGGGTACTTCACCTGCAAAAAAAATGGGCGATCGTTTAGATCGCCCATTGTCATGACGGTGACTGAAATCGGCGTTCAATCCCACCCATCAAAAGGAACAGACGCCCTCAACGTTTCAGTCATCCGGCATTTCCGGGGGCTTGGCCGGTTTGCCCGCTTTGCCAGCCTTTGCGCCCTTGGTGCCTTTGGCCCCATTGACGGGTTCGGCTTCAGCCGGGGGCTACGACCGCTGGCGCGGTGGCTTCTTTTTCAGCCGCTGGCAGGGCATCGATGGTGTCGAAAATCTTCTTCAAATCGACGGACTTTGACTCATCCCCCGAACTCTCAAGCTTCTTCTCGCCGTCCTTGCCGATCAGGATCACTTTGGGCAACGCCCCCGCACCAAGTTTCAGCGAGCGGATCAGTGCCATGGTGTCCTGCTGACCGAGGTCCCTGCCGTCAAGCTGCCCGAACATGTTCAGCACGCTGTACACCTTGATATTGCGTTGAGCGATCCCCTCTTTGTTGGCCGGATCAGCCAGCGACTTTTTCAGTCCCGTCCAGACCGGGTCGACGGTACTGGGCGCGATAACAATCAATGGCCTAAACCTGCCCTTGTCTATATCCAGCGGTGAATCGCCCTCGGCTGCGAACAAGGGACCGGCGAAAGCCAGCAAGGTTGTCAGGGTCAAAAACCTGATGAGCATGCGCATCTCCTTTTGATAACCACGCTCTAATGATTGCGCATCGCGGCGTTCGTTCCGGTGACGCACCGCAATTGTGTTTCGCCTTGACCCAAGCTTAGGTCAGGGCGGTCATTGCGCAACAGGCTGAGCTACTCTCATCACTTAAAACGACCCACCTGAACCGCCGTGAGGACAACTCCATGAGCGCTCAGTTGAACCACACCATCGTCTGGTGCCGCGACAAACAGGTTTCCGCGAATTTCCTCGCCGAACTCCTCGGCCTGCCCGCTCCCGAGCCTTTCGGCCCCATGCTGGTCGTCAAGTTCGATAACGGCGTGTCGCTGGATTTCTACAACAATGAGCCGCCGATTGCGTCCCAGCACTATGCGTTTTTGATCGGTGACGATGACTTCGACAACGCGTTCGCGCGCCTGCAAGCATGCGGACAGCCTTGGTGGGCTGATCCGGGCAAGCAGCGGCCGAAGGAAATCAATGAGTACGCAGGGGGACGGCGGGTGTATTTCGATGACCCGGACGGGCATCTGCTGGAAATTTTCACCCGCGAGTGAAGCTGGCGCATGGGGTTGAATCAGAACGCCAGTTTGTAACCGATCAAAACCAACATGGTTGCCAGGCACGGGCGCAACAGTTCATCGGAGATGCGCCCGGTCAAATGGCTGCCCAACCAGATACCCGGCAGCGAACCGATCAGCAGGTAACCCAGCACATGCCAATCCATGTTGCCCATGCTCGCATGGCCGAGCCCGGCGACCAGCGTCAGTGGCACGGCGTGGGCGATTTCCGTACCGACGAGGCGGCGGGTTGGCAACAGCGGATACAGGATGAACAGTGCGACGGTGCCCAGGGCGCCGGCACCAATGGACGTCAACGCAACCATGGTGCCCAGCACCAGGCCCGTGATGACGGTCATCACATTGAGGCGCGAACCGCTGGGGTTATAGTTGCCACCCGCGCGTTTGTGCGCGAAATCGAGCAGGCGTTTCTTGAACAGAATCGCCAGCGCCGTGGCGAACAGGACGAACCCCAGCGCTTGTTTGATGATGGCATTCATCGTTTCAGGCGCGGTGTGCAAGCTGCTCAGGAACCACAACGTCAACGCCACTGCTGGCACGCTGCCGAGGGTCAGCCAGCCGGTAATCGCCCAGTCGATGTTGTTGTTTTTGCGGTGAACCAGCACGCCACTGGATTTGGTGATTGCCGCGTACAGCAAATCGGTGCCGACAGCCGTCGCGGGGTTAATACCGAACCACAACAGGATCGGGGTCATCAATGACCCGCCACCGACGCCCGTCATGCCGACAATAAAGCCAACGACCAACCCGGCAATGACCAACCCGATGTTCACTAATTCCATTGATACGTCCACAAAGATCGCAGGAGAAATCTGGCCCGCAGCATAGCGATTTTTCTTATAACCACTTATATCGATGCGAACTATCGTTATACCCGAGACACAACTATCCCCCATTCCCCTGTAGGAGCTGAGCTTGCTCGCGATAGCGGTATAACATTCAACATATGTGGTGGCTCAAAGTCCGCTATCGCGAGCAAGCTCAGCTCCTATAGGGTTTGTGTCGGGGTTTATTGCACCGGCAGGAAATTCAGAAACAACAGACTCTGCGCGTAGTTCAAGCCAATGCGCCGGTAGCGTTCGTCCAGCATCTGCGTCAGCAAATCCAGGCGTGCGACGATTTTGCCGAACTCCACGGCAAAACTCAGGTTGCTGCCCTCCTCCGAAATTTCATTGGAAAACAGCAACGGCTCGCCATTGCTGTTTTGCCGTTGGCTGAGGATCCACGTGGCGATCTCGATGTTGCGCGCGGCATTGCTGACGAACGTCGGGTTGATCGCATCCGTCATGTAGAACTCCAGGCGATTGCCGTGAGCGGTCACCAGCATGCTGCCGATGGCATAGATGAAGGCACCGACCCGGTCACCGAGAAATTCCGGGCTCATGGCATACCGAAGGGCCGCCAGGTCTTTTTTACCGCCCAGGGTGGGCAACGGCTGTTGCAGCTCGATGGCCATGCGCACTTGTTTGCCAGCGGTTCGGGCATCGAGGAAACCGGATTTCTTCAGCTCATCGGGGTTGCGCAGGTAAAGCTTGCTCATCAGCAGGTAGAGGCTGTCGAGGTTGTCACGCATTGTCAGCGTGGCCATGCGGTCGACGCTGGTCTGCAGGAATTCCTGCGGCCTGCCTTCACGGAACTGGCTGACGATGTCGTTGCCCTGCTGCTGGCTGCAACCGCTGACAAAGAGCATTGTCAGGCAGGCCGAAAGCAGGCAACAGCGGTGGATCGGTGAGGTGATACGGGGTAAAACTCGAGCCATGGGTTCTTGAACTTGGGCATGGGCCGACGGTGGGGATCGCCGCCGGCTGCCCAAGGATAGAGCCACCAAAACCAGAAAAGTGCAGTGCCGGTGGTCCGTGGGCAACGATACCGACAATCTGCAGCTGAGATTTCGTCGTGTTCGCTATCACCAACTATCTAGTGCGCTGCGGAACCACCGGGTCATTTTGCTGCCCATTTAATATCCACCGAATTACAGACAGGAGGTTTTCATGCGGACCCTCGAATTGGCCGGCGCCCAGGTCCCGGTCATCGGCCAGGGCACTTGGCGCATGGGCGAGGATCGCTCGGCGCACCGGCATGAAGTCGCCGCCCTGCGGCTGGGTATCGAGTTAGGCATGACGTTGATCGATACCGCCGAAATGTACGCTGAAGGCGGTGCCGAGGAAGTGGTCGCTGAAGCCATCAGTGGTCTGCGTGACAACGTCTTTCTGGTCAGCAAGGTCTACCCCCACAACGCCAGCTGCAAAGGCATTCCCCAGGCCTGCGAGCGCAGCCTTCGGCGTCTGAACACCGATTACATCGACTTGTACCTGCTGCACTGGCGTGGCCAGTATTCCCTGGAGGAAACCGTCGAAGCCTTCGAACGCCTGCGTGAAGACGGCAAGATCGGTCGTTGGGGCGTGTCCAATTTCGATGTGGACGACCTGCAAGAACTCGACTCACCGGCCTGCGCCACCAATCAGGTGCTCTACAACCTGGAAGAGCGCGGCATCGAATTTGATTTGCTGCCCTGGAGCCAACAGCATCGCCAGCCATTGATGGCTTACTGCCCGATCGGTCAGGGCGGGCAAATGCTGGCCCATCCGGCGCTGAAAAAGGTTGCCGCCCGTCATGGGGCGTCACCGGCTCAAGTAGCGCTGGCATGGATTCTGCGGCAGAGCGGCGTGATCGCCATCCCCAAAGCGGTCAAACCTGAACACGTGCAATTGAATGCGCAAGCCGCGCAGTTGCGGCTCGAACCCGGGGATCTGGAGGCGCTGGATCACGCGTTTCACGCGCCACAACGCAAACATCGGTTGGCCATGGTCTGAACCATCGCCGATTTGCCAGAGGGCATGTGCATGAGAAGCACCGATCAGCTCGACGCTTTTAATTTGCCACGCTTCGTCCAGGCTCAAGACCCGGTATTCAAATGGGTACAGGAAGAACTGCACGCCGGAAAAAAAGCCGCCACTGGATGTGGTTCATCTTTCCGCAGCTTGCCGGGTTAGGCGGAAGCGAGATGTCCCGCCACTTCGCCATACGCTCCGACGAGGAAGCCGCGGCGTATCTGGAGCATCCACTGCTGGGCCCAAGGCTACGCACGTGCACGCAATTGGTCCTGAACGTCAAACAACGCTCGATCGCCGATATCTTCGGCCATCCTGATGACCTGAAATTTCACTCCTCGATGACCCTGTTTGCCCAGGTCGCCCCCGACGGCAGCGTTTTCCATCGAGCCCTCGAGCAATATTTCCACGGCATACGGGATGACTGGACGCTGTCTCTGCTGGACCTAAAACAAGCCCATTTGCCCACCAATCAGCGTTGAGAAGTCGTCGTCCACAAACGGCAGGATCGCATCCGCCACCGGTTGCAGCTGCCGGGTGACGTAGTGGTCATAGTCGATGGGCGCGCTGCGGATCTCCAGCGGCTCGGGCCCGGCGACGGTGATCACGTAGCTGATCCAGCCGCCGTTCTGGTACTGACGCGGGCGACCCTGCCGGTCATTGAAATCATCGGCGATGCGCGCGGCGCGCACGTGGGGCGGCACGTTGCGCTCGTAGTCATCGAGGGTGCGGCGCAGACGCTTGCGGTAAATCAGACGGTCGTCGAACTCGCCGGCCAGGGTCTTGCGCACGTAATCGCGAACGTAATCCTGATACGGCTTGCGATGGAAGATCCGCGAGTACAGCTCCTGCTGGAATTGCCGGGCCAGTGGCGACCAGTCGGTGCGCACGGTTTCCAGGCCTTTGTAGACCATTTCATCAGAGCCATCGGCGCGCGTGACCAGGCCGGCATAACGCTTCTTGCTGCCCTCCTCCGCACCACGGATGGTTGGCATCAGAAAGCGCTTGTAGTGGGTTTCGAACTGCAACTCCAACGCACTTTCCAGTCCGTACTCCGCCCGCACATGCTCGCGCCACCACTGGTTGACGTGATCGACCAACGCAAAACCGATCTGCGCGGCTTCCTCCTGTCCGTGGGCCCGGCGCAGCCAGACGAACGTAGAGTCGGTATCGCCATAAATCACTGTGTGGCCCTGGGCTTCGATCAACTGCCGGGTGCGCAGCATGATTTCGTGACCGCGCAAGGTAATGGACGAAGCCAGGCGCGTGTCGAAGAAGCGGCAGCCGCTGGAACCGAGCACGCCGTAGAAGGCATTCATGATGATCTTCAGCGCCTGGGACAGCGGTGCGTTGTGTTCGCGCTTGGCGGTCTCGCGACCTTCGGCCACCCGGGCGACGATGGCGGGCAGGCAATGCCGGGTTCTGGAAAAACGTGCCCCGCGAGAAACCCGGTACCGAGTCTCTGTCGTCGGGGTGTTGCAAGCCCTCGATCAGCCCGACCGGGTCGATCAGAAAGGTACGGATGATCGACGGATAAAGGCTTTTGTAGTCGAGCACCAGCACTGACTCGTACAGGCCCGGCTGTGAGTCCATGACAAAGCCGCCGGGGCTGGCCTGCGGTGACTGGCGGCCAAGGTTGGGCGCGACAAAGCCCTGGCGGTGCATCAGCGGCATGTACAAGTGGGTGAACGCCGCCACCGAACCACCGCTGCGATCGGCCGGCAAACCGGTGACGCTGGCCCGTTCCAGCAGGAAAGTCAGCAACTGGGTCTTGGCGAAAATCCGCGTCACCAGTTCGCAGTCTTTGAGGTTGTACGTGGCGAGGGCCGGTTTGTCCTCGGCGAACATCCGGTTGATTTCGTCCATGCGCTGGTAAGGCGTGCTGATTGACTTGCCCTCACCGAGCAGGGTTTGCGCGACGTTTTCCAGGCTGAACGACGGGAAGTTCCAGGTCGCCGAGCGCAGGGACTCAATACCGTCGATGATCAACCGCCCTGCCGCCGAGGCGAAATAATGGTTGCGACTGCCGTGCTCGCGCCATTGCATCTCTTCACCGCCACGCCCCAGCTTGAGCGGGACCGCCAGGCGCCGAGCGTGTTCATGGAGCACGCGCAGGTCGAACTGCACGACGTTCCAGCCGATGATTGCGTCGGGGTCGTGGCGGGCAAACCATTCATTGAGCTTTTTCAGCAGCACGGTTCGCGAGTCGCAGTACTCGAGCTGGAAATCCACCTGGCTGTCGTCGCCGTTGGGCGGTCCGAGCATGTACACCTGCCGCTCGCCGCAGCCTTCCAGCGCAATGGAATACAACTCGCCCTGCGCGGTGGTTTCGATGTCCAGTGAGACCAGGCGCAGCGTTGGTCGGTAGTCTGGATCGGGTTTCATCTGCGCGTCGAGCAACAGGCCCTGCGCATCGGGCGTGCCGCCAAAAATCACCGGCGCCGTGATGAACCGCTCCATCATGTAGCGCTCCGGCGGGCGCACGTCGCCCTCGAACATCTCGACGCCGGCCTTGCGCAGCGCGGTTTCCAGGCGCATCAACTGACCGTGCTGCTGGCAATACAAGCCGAGCACCGGGCGGTGCTCGAAATCCAGCAGGGCCAGGGGCTTGAGCTCGACGTTTTTCTCGCCGTGCAGCACTGCCTCAGCCTGCTCGCGCTGCTGCGCCGCAATGAACCCCACCGACGGCTGATGAGGCAGGCGGATGCGCCGGGGACCGGAGTCGGTCGCCAGCCAGAACTCGACTTCCGTACCGGCCGGGGTGTCGCGCCAATGCCGGGTCAGGACGAAGCCCTGCTGTAAGTCCACCACTGCAACCTCACGTTTTGTTCAGGCTGCAATTCTACCCGTCATCAAGGGCCAGCGGGTCAGGGGTGAGAATTTCCCTTGGCACGCCCCTTTCGACGAAGCTTTACCAAAGAAAAACCGCCGAATGACGTTTTTTGAGTGTTATCTGCCGCTTTCTCCCTTGCCCTCAGCGCTTGCGTCTACGATTCTTCAAGAACAACGACAACACCCGAGAAACCGCCATGAAAACCGTCGCTCAACTGCTCAAGCTCAAAGATCAGAAGAATCAGGAAGTGCATCAGATCAAGCCTGATCATATGGTGCTGGAAGCACTGATGAAGATGGCCGAGAAAAACGTCGGTGCCTTGCTGGTGGTAGAAAATGACGAAGTGCTGGGCATCATCAGTGAACGCGACTACGCCCGCAAACTGGTGCTGCATGGCCGCTCCTCGGTCGGCACGCCGGTGCGCGACATCATGGTGTCCCCAGTCATTACCGTGGACACCCATCAAACCGTCGATACGTGCCTGGGCATCATGTCCGACAGACGCCTGCGTCACTTGCCGGTGGTGGAAAACGGCAAGTTGATCGGTTTGTTGTCGATCGGCGACCTGGTCAAGGAGGCCATTGCCGAGCAGGCTGAACTGATTCAACAACTGGAGCAGTACATCCGCGGCGAATAATCCGAACACACTACAAAAACCTGTGGGAGCCGGGCTTGCCCGCGATGGGATCAACCCGGTTCGACGTCAAACCGGGTCGCCTGCATCGCGGGCAAGCCCGGCGCCTACAGCTCACCGTTGATCTTTTGTGTTCAGGTTGGCCAATGCCGCGCGAAGACCGGTGCCAAGGTTGGGTGCCGGTCTATACGCTCAAGCCATGCAAAAAAACCGGGTCGGGTGCGGCGTAAATGCTCCCGGCTGCCCGCCCATCTCGACACCACCGCCGCCAGTACATCCAGCGCTCCCGGCGTCTCATCGCCCAGATACAGCTCGCCGGAAAACTGATCGGCAAACACCTCCCAGCTCCAGTGCAAGCGTGTGCGGGCGCCGGCCATGAGATTTTGTCTGGACGACTCATCCGCCTCGATCAACCAGCGTTCGGGGTAATCGATAATGCCGATGGCGGTGTAGCAATTGCAGATGATGAACGCCAGGCCCCTAATGGCTTGATCGCGATCAGCGGCCAGCTTCGGCAGCAGGTTCGACTCGGGAAAGGTCAGCCCGAGATGAATCAGGATCGCCGCGCTTTCGCTCAGCACACTGCCATCGGGTAATTGCAGGGTTGGGATTTGTTTGAGCGGGTTGAGTTTTTCCAGCGCGTGGGCGGCCTCTAGCGAAGATTCGACGTCGATGAAGCGATAAGGAATTTCACAGAGTTCGAGGGCAGCCTCTATCGCCGCCGCGCCGGAATTCTGGTGTCCATAAAGTTGGTACATGGTGCGGCCTCCTGGCGTGACAAAAATGAAGGATCAAGAGAGGCGCCATCTGCTGGCCGTACTAGCCCAGCGCTGCGATCAACTCGGCCGTCGTGACAATCGAATGCGCATACGTCGGCCCGTTGATCTCATGCGCGGCATGCATGGCTTCTGCACTGAACGCGGCGGTGGCGTCGCGCACCAGCGTCACGTGATAGCCCAGTTCAGCGGCAAACTTGCCGGTGGTTTCGATGCAGGTATTGGCGAGCATCCCCACCACCACGACCTTGTCGATCCCGTGTTGCTTGAGCAAAAAGTCCAGGTCGGTGTTGGCGAAACCGCTGCCGCCCCAGTGTTCCTTGACGATCACGTCGCCCGCCTCGGGATGGAAGTCCGGGTGCCATTCCCCGCCCCAGGCTCCCGCCGCAAACACTTGCGCGCTGCTGGCCCCTTGTTGATAAGGGCTGGGATGCTGCCAGTGGGCCAGGTCATCCGGTTCGGCGCGGTGGTGGGGTACATAGAAAACCCGGATCCCGGCATGGCGAGCGGCCGACACCACGGCCTTCAGATTGGCCAGCGTGCCGACGCTGTCAGCCACCGGTTTGGCCCGACCGTGAAGTTTGCCCCCTTCGCTGAGGAAGTCGTTGTAGGGTCCACCAGCAGCAGGCCGGTGTGTTCGGCAACATAAGAACTGGTATTCATGATTGGCTCCTCGGGGGCACGCGCCAGCTAACCAGTGTAGAAGTGCCGCTCAACCCTACCCGCGCTATCCGACGACTGAACCATCACGCCTGCGTGGGGTGACTTTCATCACCTATCAATACCGTCGATGTTCACAATCACAGCAATGAAGTTCTCATAAAAAATCGTCGGCGTAACATCCGCTCCATACCAACCAATAACACCCCGGAGCACACCCTCATGAAACGCCAAACTCTTCTCAGCATCGCTTTCTCGGTTTTTGCAGTTAACGCTTTTGCCGATACCTCTGCTCAACCTGTCGTCGCCGAAGGCGGCTCGGATCGCCTGATTGAAAGCCGTGTGGCTGAAGGAGGTTCGGATCGTTTGATCGAGAATCGTGTTGCCGCTGATGGTTCCGACCGTCTGACGCAGAACCGCGTTGCTGAAGGTGGCTCCGACCGCCTGATCGAGAATCGTGTTGCCGCGGATGGTTCCGACCGTCTGATGCAGAACCGCGTTGCCGAAGGTGGCTCCGACCGTCTGATCGAAAACCGCGTTGCCGCTGATGGTTCCGACCGTCTGATGCAGAACCGCGTTGCTGAAGGTGGCTCCGACCGTCTGATCGAAAACCGCGTTGCCGCTGATGGTTCCGACCGTCTGATGCAAAACCGCGTGGCCGAAGGTGGCTCCGACCGTCTGATCGAAAACCGCGTTGCCGCTGATGGTTCCGACCGTCTGATGCAAAACCGCGTGGCCGAAGGTGGCTCCGACCGTTTGATCGAAAGCCGTGCGGCATAAATGCAGGGTTTTACCGCAGGACTCAATGAAAAACCCGGCCTCACCCGCCGGGTTTTTTTACGTCTGTTTTTTGCTTCCGCTCACTGGCCTGCCCGCACCAGGCAGCGCTGATAACGCTCATCGACCCGTTTGGCGAACCACGCGGTCGTAAGTTTTCGGGTGATTTTCGGGCTTTGCAACTCAATCCCCGGTAGCACTGCACGAGGCAATGACCGACCTTCGGCCTGGTCGGCCAACGCGAACACTCGTCGATAGAGTTCGGTGTCCTCGAATGTCAGACTTTTGCCCTCCTCCAATTGATCGCGAATGGTCGTATTGCGCATGCCCAACTGCTTGCCGAGGCTGCGCGCCGCTACTTCAGTGGTGCCGGGCATGATCGAGTCATAGCGAACCAGATCGCCATCCAGCGCCAGCGGAATGCCTGACACCCGACTCAACGCGTTCTGAAACGCCGCATTGCGGCTGGCATACCAGCCGGCATTGAAATCAGCGAAGCGATACAGCGGTTGCGTATAGCTCACCGGGTAACCCAGCAAGTGGGCGATGCCGAAGTACATGCCGCCTCGGCGGCTGAACACTTCATGCCGGATCGAGCCGTTCACCGGGTACGGATAGCCCCGCGCCTGCTGCTCGGCGAAATCGATGCTGACCTGCATTGGCCCGCCAGTGTGCACCGGATTGAAGCCACCAAACAGGGTCTTGCCCAATGGCACCATGCCAATGAAGTCATCGAAAATCGCGCTGAGTTCTTTCTCGCTGCGCGCTGCTTTGAGGCGCTCGCTGTAGCTTTTGCCGTTGGGTGAACGCAACTGCAATGCGCCACTGACTAACAGACTGGGGATATGAGCTTTAGCGGCGCGACGATCGATCTCTTCCCGAGCGATCTTGCCCAGGCCCGGCACCGGCGGGTCGACCTGAAACGTGGATTCCTGCTCGGTGACGGCGATCACCGAACACAGGTTTTGCGTGGAGGGATCAAGTTTCCGGGTAGCGAATGCGGTGTATATGTCCGTGGCCCAGCCCTGCCGATCGGTGGTTTTAACCGGCAATAGCCGCAAGATCTCGGCCTTGACCTCGGCGGGCGTGCGCGCAGGCTGTTCCTGCGAGCGTTGAGTGCCGCAACCGGCCAAAAGCAACAGCGCCGCAACCCCCGTGAGCAATCGATTGGCTTGCATGGTGCTCCATCAAATCCGTTGAACCGGGTTAACCATACGACCAATGGCATGGCGCAGGCTATGACTCCTGCCGCCGCCCCCCGTTCCCCGGTCGCAGCAGCACGGCCGTTTCCGTTGGGCAGTCAGCCTGCCTGCGCTGTACGAGTGGACCATACTTGAGCCAGTCACCGAGGAGGACAGGTTGATGAATCGTAGTGACGTGCTGATCGTCGGCGCCGGCCCGACCGGGCTGGTACTCGCGCTGTGGTTGAGCAAAATGGGCGTTCGCGTGCGGATTCTCGACAAGACGTCGGCACCCGGCACGACGTCGCGGGCACTCGCGGTCCAGGCGCGGACACTGGAGCTGTATCGCCAGCTTGATCTCAGCGAGGCCGTGGTGCAAAACGGTCATCGTGTTGAGGCGGCGAATTTCTGGGTCAAGGGCGAACCGGTGGCGCGCTTGCCCCTGAGCCGCGTCGGCGAGGGACTGACGCCCTACTCCTTCCTCGAAATATACCCTCAGGACGAGCACGAGCGACTGCTGATAAAACGCCTCGAAGCCTTTGGCATTCAGGTGGAGCGCAACACGGAACTGGAAAGCTTCACAGACACCGGCGATGGCATCACCGCCCAACTGCGCTTGCCCGACGGCCAGCAGGAAACCTGTCAGGCCTGTTATCTGGCGGGTTGCGACGGTGCCCGGTCAATTGTGCGCAAGACCCTGGACACCGGCTTTCCGGGCGGGACCTACCAGCAGATTTTCTATGTCGCCGACGTACAAGCCAGCGGGCCGACCTTCAATGGCGAACTGCATGTGGATCTGGATGAAGCGGACTTTCTCGCCATATTTCCACTCGGCGGCACAGGCCGTGCCCGGTTGATCGGCACCGTGCGCGACGAACGTGCCGAGCAGGCTGAAACCCTGCAGTTTGTGGACGTCAGCAGCCGGGCCATCGAACATCTGAAGGTGCAGATCGAACAAGTGAACTGGTTCTCGACCTACCGTGTGCATCATCGGGTGGCCGACCACTTTCGCACCGCACGCGCGTTTCTATTGGGTGACGCCGCCCATGTGCACAGCCCGGCGGGTGGTCAGGGCATGAACACCGGAATCGGCGATGCCATCAACCTGGCATGGAAACTCGCGGCGGTGTTAAGCGGCGGCGCTACGGCCAAGCTGCTGGACACGTACGAAACCGAGCGTATCGCGTTCGCCCGCAAACTGGTCGCCACCACCGACCGTGTATTCACGTTCGTCACCGCCGAAGGTCGCCTGGCCGATGTGCTGCGTACACGGCTGGCACCGTTTGTGATTCCCAAAATGGCTTCGTTTGAAGCGACCCGCGAGTTCCTGTTTCGCACGGTCTCGCAGATCACCCTCAATTATCGCGGCATGCCGCTGAGCACTGGCGTTGCCGGGCACGTTCACGGCGGTGATCGCCTGCCCTGGGCCCACGACGGTGAGGGCGACAATTTTGAATCGCTGAAGCATCCGAACTGGCAAGTGCATGTGTATGGCGACACCAGCGACCAGATGATCGCTTGGTGTAATGAGCATCACCTGCCGCTGCAGGTGTTCGGCTGGAGGCCCGCGTTTGAAGCCGCGGGGCTGGGCCGTAACGGGTTTTACCTGTTACGGCCGGATACGTATGTGGCGATTGCCGAGACGTGTTCCGATCCGAAAGTGATCGAGCGGTACTTCAGGGATCACGGGATTCGGCCATTTTTTGGCTGCCCCTGAGAACACCACATTGGCAATGGGGTTCAGATGCCAGCCAGGGCCAGGTCCATCGCGAAGTAGGTGAAAATCAAATCCGCCCCCGCGCGCTTGATCGCCCCGAGGCTTTCACGCACCACGCGATCCTCATCGATCGCCCCCGCTTGCGCCGCGAATTTGATCATCGCGTACTCGCCACTGACCTGGTACGCCGACAACGGCAAACGCGACACCTCGCGGATGTCGCGGATGATGTCCAGGTAGGCACCGGCCGGTTTCACCATCAGTGCATCCGCGCCTTCCTGTTCGTCCATCAGCGATTCGCGCACCGCTTCGCGGCGGTTCATCGGGTTCATCTGATAGCTTTTGCGGTCGCCCTTGAGCGCGCTGCCGCCGGCTTCACGGAACGGGCCATAGAGTGCCGAGGCAAATTTGGTGGAATACGCCATGATCGCGGTCTGGCTGAAACCCGCGTCATCCAGCGCCCGGCGAATCGCCTGGACCTGCCCGTCCATGGCCGCCGAGGGCGCAATCACATCGGCGCCAGCCCGCGCGGCGGCCACGGCTTGCTTGCCGAGGTTGATCAGGGTCTGGTCGTTATCGACTTCGTGGTTGTGCAGCACGCCGCAATGACCGTGGTCGGTGTATTCGCAGAAGCAGGTGTCGGACATCACGATCATCTCTGGCACGGCATCCTTGGCGATCCGCGACATGCGCGACACCAGCCCGTTGTCGTTCCAGGTGTCGCTGCCACCGCTGTCCAGATGATGCGACACGCCGAAGGTCATCACGGATTTGATGCCGGCGCGGGCGTAGCGCTCGATCTCGCCGGCCAGTTTCGACTCCGGAATGCGCATCACGCCAGGCATGCTTTTGATCGGCACGAAGTCGTCGATTTCTTCCTCGACGAAAATCGGCAGTACCAGATCGTTCAGGCTGAATTCGGTTTCCTGGAACAGGCTGCGCAGGCTCGCATTGCGGCGCAGACGGCGTGGACGTGCTTCGGGGAACTGACTGGACATGGGCATTCCTGAAAACGGAGGACAAGATAAACGTCGTAGGGAGCGAAGCTTATGCCTTGCAAGGCGCCAGGCACAAACCTCAAGAGCGGAAAAACCCTTACCGGGTCAGCAATAATCCGCGCCTGTAACACATCCCTCGTAGCAGCTGCCGAGCGTGCGAGGCTGCGTCCGGCTGCGAAGCAGTCGCAAAACCTGCAACCGAATTCTTTCAGTCAAACCGCGTTCACCGGGCCACGACTGCTGCGCAGCCGGACGCAGCCCTCGCACGCTCGGCAGCTGCTACAGGGCGGTTAAAGCATCAGGGTGCCGGTAATGCAGGTCACCACAGCACCGCCAATCCAGATCTCATCACCCACCTGATCCACCTGGATGCGCCCCGCTCGTCCCATCGTCAAACCCTGGCTGACCACATAGGAGGCAGGCGCCAGCCCTTCAGCGAGCAACCATTGCGCAATCCCTGCGTTCAGACTGCCCGTGGCGGGGTCTTCCGGCATGCCGTCACCCGAGATGAACGCCCGCACTTCGAACTGTGCGTCATCACCATCGCGCTCGAGATTGCACGGCGCAATCACGCCGACGGCCAGGCCCAGCATTTGCGAATGATCCGGCTGCAAGTCCAGCACCTGTTGGCGCTCTTCGAGCATGACTGCCAGCCATCCGGCACCGTTATCCACCCACTGCGCCCGCACAATCACCCCAACCTCCAGGCCAAGGCCGCGTCGCACGCGCTCCACCAGTTCGGCGTCCACCGGCCCGGCGTTAATCAGGGGCGGCGCGAGAAAGGCCAACTGCGCGCCTTGTCGACGAATACGCACCAGTCCGACGCCGCACTCCTGAATGATCTCCTCGCCCTTGGGCACGCCACCGGCCTCAAGCCACGCATGGCAGGTGCCCAGGGTCGGATGCCCGGCAAATGGCAACTCGTTCAGGGTGGTGAAGATCCGCACCCGATAGTCGGCCCGCGGATCGCGCGGTTCCAGCACGAACGTGGTTTCACTGAGGTTGGTCCAAGTCGCGAACGCGGCCATGCGTTCCTCACTGAGTTCGTCCGCACCGAACACCACTGCCAATGGGTTGCCCTTGAGGGCGACGCGGCTGAAGACATCTACTTGCTTGAAATCGAATGAACTCATTGCCTGCCTTGGTCTTGAAGAAATCAAAGGATCGATTTGGGAATTTCCAGCCCGCGCATGACGGCCGGCCGCGCCAGGAAACGCTCCAGCACGCGTGTGACATTCGCAAAATTCTTGATGCCCACCAGATCGCCCGCTTCGTAGAAACCGATGAGGTTGCGCACCCACGGGAACGTTGCGATGTCGGCGATGGTGTAGCGCTCGCCCATGATCCAGTCGCGCCCTTCAAGGCGTCCATCCAAAACCTTTAACAAACGTTTACTTTCCTCGACGTAGCGGTCGCGCGGTCGTTTGTCCTCGTAGTCCTTGCCGGCAAACTTGTTGAAGAAACCGAGCTGGCCAAACATCGGCCCGATGCCTCCCATCTGAAACATCAGCCATTGAATCGTCTCGTAACGCGCGGCCGATTCCTGAGCCAGCAGTTGCCCGCTCTTGTCGGCGAGGTAAATCAGAATCGCCCCGGACTCGAACAATGGCAGGGGTTTATCCCCGGGACCATGGGGGTCGAGGATGGCCGGAATCTTGTTGTTGGGGCTCAGTGACAGAAACTCGGGCGACATCTGATCATTGGTGTCGAAGCCCACACGATGCGGTTCATAGGGCAGGCCGATCTCTTCAAGCATGATCGACACCTTGACGCCATTGGGGGTCGGCAAGGGTAAAGCTGGATCCAGTCGGGGTATTGGGCTGGCCATTTTTGGGTGATGGGGAACGCGGACAAATCGGTCATCGGGAACATCCGTCGCTAAAGAAAGGGATGAGCATAATCCAGGATTAGCGCCCGTTGCTTGCGATCTTTTCGCGTTATCAAAACCATTGATGAACACGATCGAAAGATCTCAGCCTTTGCCCGAGCCTCAAGGTGTAGGGTGTCCACAAATTCGCAACATCTTGTCGATAACCTTCGCTGCAACCCGCTCTAGGTTGTCGATACAGTGCTGCGCAACCACCGGACGCGAACCAAATGGGCATCAGAGGACTCTGAGCAATGCCCTTTCGGACCCGGACCGACTCAACGACATGGAAAACACTCGAAGCTGGGAGCTCGTGGTGTAAAGGTTTGTCAGCCTTAACCGAATGCGCTGAAGATCACTTATACCAATGACCAAACTTTTTAAATTCGCTAAACGCTTCAAGCACCGTGCGTTTATTGTTCTGCCGGTGCTGCTGGCGGCAAGCGCAGTGTTTTTGTTGCTGGAGTCCCGCGAAAGCCGTGCCCAACCGGCGGACGGCACCCAGACGCTGGTGTTCCTGCGTCACGCAGAGAAACCCGCCGGCGGTCTGGGCCAGCTCAATTGCCAGGGCCTCAACCGCGCCATCGACCTGGCCACCTTGTTGCCGGAAAAGTTCGGCAAGGCCAACTACGTGTTTGCCGCCAACCCGACGCGCAATGTCGAGGAAGGTGAACTGGACAACTCCTACAGCTATATCCGTCCACTGATGACCATCAGCCCCAGCGCGATCAAGCTCGGTTTGCCGGTGAACATCTCATTTTCGGCCAACGACACCAGCGACCTCGCCGAAGAATTGCTGCACGACAAGTACCACAACTCCATCATCTACACCGCCTGGTCCCATGGCTACCTGCCAGAGTTGATCAACAAGGTCGCTGGAGACGCCGTCGGCAAGAAGCAGAGCATCACCGAAGACTGGGCGTCCAGCGACTACGATTCGGTGTTCGTACTCACGTTGACCTGGCAAAACGGCAAGGCCAGCCTCGTCAGTCACAGCTACAAACAAGGGCTGGATAACGGGTCGCAGACTTGTCCGACCTAAGCGGTCGGCAACATCCCACAGCCGGTGAAGACCACGACAGCCAAGGGCGGGCTATCATGTATGCAACTTCCCCTTGTCTGGACTCTCTCCATGTCACTCTCATCCGCAGCTGTCCCCGCCCGGGGTTGGTCGTTCTGGTGGAAACCTGCCCTTTTCGTCCTGGTCGCCTGTATCGGCCTCTATTACGTCAAGTGGTCGCCTTACTACCTGAAAGCCTTCATCGCCGCTGACAATCACAGCATCGGCGCCTCCATCCTCAATGACGAACAGACCGCCCCGCTGGCCGCCGCGCTGACGTACGCGAAGGTGTACTTCCTGGCGATCTGGAAAGCCGCCGTGCTGGCCGTGATTCTCGGCTCCCTCCTGCAAGTCCTGATTCCACGAGACTGGCTGCTGCGCCTGTTCGGTCGCGCCAGCTTCGCTTCAACCTTGCGTGGCGGCCTGTTCGCCCTGCCGGGGATGATGTGCTCGTGCTGCGCCGCCCCGGTGGCCGCGAGCATGCGTCGCTCGAATGTCTCGGTCGGCGCAGCGCTGGCCTTCTGGATCGGCAACCCGGTGCTCAACCCCGCGACACTGGTGTTCATGGGGTTCGTGCTGGGCTGGGGGTTCACCGCGTTGCGATTGGTCGCCGGGATTGTGCTGGTGTTCGGGGTGTCGATGATCGCTCAACGCATCAGCGGCCCGGAAACACTGCCTGAAGCCGCCGTCGAGGCAGTGGCCGAAGTCAGTGAAAAAGATACCCAACCATTCCTGACACGCTGGGCCAAAACCCTGTGGAGTTTGTTCTGGAGCACCATCCCGATCTATATTCTGGCAGTCCTGGTGCTGGGCGCGGTGCGGGTCTGGGTGTTCCCGCACATTGACGGGGCCATGGCCAACGGCCTGCTGTGGCTGGTGCCGCTGGCAATCATCGGTACGTTGTTTGTGATTCCTACCGCAGCAGAAATCCCTATCGTGCAAACCATGATGACGTTGGGCATGAGCACCGCCCCGGCCGTGGCATTGCTGATGACCCTGCCGAGCATCAGCCTGCCGTCGCTGCTGATGCTGCGCAAGGATTTCGATGCGCGGGTGCTGGTGAGCGTGGCGCTGATGACCATGGCAATTGGTGTGATCAGCGGGTTGATCGGGGCGGCGTTGCTCTAGGTTTTGTAACACCGGTCAGATCGCCTTCGCGAGCGGCTCGCTCCTACATCTATGGTTACCCCCTTTTCTGCAATACTGTTTTTGATGTCGTGTTTGGCTTGCTTTCATCTATCCGGCGTCTGAGTGGGGCTGTCACCCCGCGCCTCGATGAGAATCGATGCCCAACGACCCTAATTAGTGGAACGGCCTTACAGCCGTGTAGGAGCTCAGGGTTGTCGTCAGGCCGGTTGGCCGTTCACGTCATCAGTTATCCAGCATCGCAAAACCAGGTGGGTGGTGCTCGGGTGACAGCGGGGTCAGGCGTTCATCGCGGCTGGCCCCGCATCGAATTCAGTGTGGTGTGCGGCTATCGCCCAGGCGATTCTTGCCAGCTTGTTGGCCAGCGCGCAGACCACGAGATTGGAGTGATGGCGGGAGGCTAATAGTTGACGGACCCAGTCCGCCAGAGCGCCTTTCTGTCGTTCCAGCTGTATCAAGTAAACCCGGGCGCACTGGATGAGCAGGCGCCTCTGATTTCGATCGCCGCGCTTGCTGATGCCCAGCAACACGATCTTGTCGCCCGTGCCGTGCTGTTTGGGTACCAGCCCGATCGACGCCGCATAACCTCGGCCGCATTTGAACTGTTTGCCATCGCCCAACTCGGCAGCCAGGGCGCTGGAGGTGATCGGGCCGACGCATGGCATGGTCATCAAACGAGCCGCCAGATCATCTTCAGCGGCCCGGCATTCCACCTCCTTGTCCAGCGCTTTGACCTTCCCATCCAGATAGTTGAAGTGCTCATGCAGCCCCATCAGAATTTTTTTGATGGAGCCGGAAAATGAACTCATCTCAAGCAACGCTGGAAGTTCTTTGATGGATTTGAAGCCGGGAGCCAGGCTGATACCCACCTCCAGCAGGGCGGCGTGAATGCGATTGACAGTGGCGGTGCGATCTTTGATGAACGACTCACGCACCGAATTGAGCATCGCCAGCGCCTGCTGAGCCTGGGTTTTGGGGGCACGAAGCGCATTGTGGGGCGAGACGCCGCCTCGCAGATCGCTTCGGCATCAGCGAAGTCGTTCTTGTTGCTTTTCACGTAAGGGCGTACCAGATGTGGCGCAATAAGCTTGGGCGTATGCCCCAGCTTGGCGACCTCCTGTGCCATGAAGTGGGCACCGCCACAGGCTTCCATCACGACGGTGCAGGGCTCCAGTTTCGCCAGATATTGGGTGAGCGCTGCCCGCGTAAACTTTTGCGGTAAAGCTCATGACCATGATCATCTTGAGCATGCAGATGAAAGGAGTGTTTTCCCAAGTCGATGGCGGCAATAGCTACTTTGTTCATGGCAACGATCTCCGATGAGCCCCCTGTGAAAGCTTAGTGGGCGATCACAGGGGGCAGCGGGGGTAGCCATTTCATTAGTGGATCTCGGAAGTACACACAATCTGTGTTCACTGAAGATTCAATGTGGGAGCGGGCTTGCCCGCGATTAGAGCCAGTCACTACAACCTCAACCTTGCTGATTGACTCGCTCGCGCAGGTATTCGAGTACCGCTACCCTCTCCCCAGCAAACTCGATCCGCGCGCCTTTCTTCTCCCGCTGAAACGCATACATCGGGTCGTAATACTCACGAAGCAACCCTTCAATCCAGCCTCGGTGCAAATCCACTGCACCGCTTCGGCCCTGCTCGGCCAAGGCTTCTTCCATCAATATCAACATCCGGCGATGGCGTTCGCCGCCCAGGCGTTTCTGGACATTGTTCAGGCTTTCCAGCAAACGTGCGCAAAACAACGCAAACCCTTCATCGCCATGCACGCCGATGAACTCGGCACACAGGTCCACCACGTAGTCGCGCAATATCCGTTCGACACGCCCTTCGAGGCTGTCTTCCAGCCAGACCATCGGAAATTGCTGCATGCCCTGATACAGCGGCAACGGCAATGCGCAACTGCCGACCGCCCGGCTCTCGTCTTCCAGCACAAACTGCTCGATGCCGTGGGCACGTTTTTTCAGGACATCCACCGCCAGACGGTTTTCAAAATCAATGTTGGACGGCTGCCCGGTCGCGCGCTTGCCGAAGCTGGAGCCGCGATGATTGGCGTGGCCTTCAAGGTCCAGCCCGTTGCTCAACTGCGTCAGCACTTCGGTCTTGCCGGTGCCGGTCATGCCGCCCAGCAAGACGAAATCGCACTGGGTCACCGCCTGATCGAGCGTGTCGAGGAGGAACGTGCGCATGGCCTTGTAGCCGCCACCGACCCGGGGATAGTCAATGCCGGCTTCGTCCTTGAGCCATTGCTGGACGATCTGCGAACGCAAGCCGCCGCGAAAACAATACAAATAGCCCTCGGGATGCGCCCGGGCGAAATCGGCCCAGGCCTGGATGCGTTCAGCCTTGATCTCGCCGGACACCAGTTGATGCCCCAGCGTAATGGCCGCTTGCTGCCCGTGCTGCTTGTAACAGGTGCCGATGCGCTGGCGTTCGCTGTCATTCATCAGCGGCAGGTTGACCACCCCCGGGAATGAACCCTTGCTGAACTCCACCGGCGCGCGGGCATCCATCATCGGCCGGTCGTTGAGAAAGATGTCGCGGTAATCGGTGAAGTCGATCGACATCAAAACACCTCAACCGCGTGTGTCTGTCGCTCAACCAGTTCGCCGATCGGCTCAAGGCTCAGGCCCAGCTCGGCCGCCACTGCCAGGAACTGTTCGTTGCCCTCGGGCGTGACCGCAATCAGCAGGCCACCGCTGGTCTGCGGATCACACAACACGCGTTTGTGCATTTCCTGAAGCCGCCCCAGTTTGCTGGCATAACTGTCGAAGTTGCGCAGCGTCCCGCCCGGTACGCAGCCTTGGTCGAGGTAATACTCAACCCCTGGCAGGCGCGGCACGCGGTCGTATTCGATGCGGGCAGTCAGGTGGCTGCCGTCAGCCATTTCCACCAGGTGCCCCAGCAGGCCAAACCCGGTGACGTCGGTCATGGCGGTCACGCCGTCGAGCTTGCCGAAACGGCTGCCGGGTTTGTTCAGGGTGCACATCCAGTCGCGGGCCAGGCCGATATCGGCGGTACGCAACTTGCCCTTCTTCTCGGCGGTGGTGAGGATGCCGATGCCCAGCGGCTTGGTCAGGTAAAGCAGGCAGCCGGCGGTGGCCGTGTCATTGCGCTTCATGTGGCGCTTTTCCACGAGCCCGGTCACGGCCAGGCCGAAGATCGGCTCCGGCGCATCGATGGAGTGCCCACCGGCCAGTGGAATCCCGGCTTCATCGCAGACCGAACGGCCACCGCGAATCACTTCCCGGGCAATCTCCGGCGCCAGCACATTGACCGGCCAGCCGAGGATCGCAATCGCCATCAGTGGGTCGCCGCCCATGGCGTAGATGTCGCTGATGGCATTGGTGGCGGCGATGCGGCCGAAATCGAACGGGTCGTCGACGATGGGCATGAAGAAGTCAGTGGTCGAGACTACGCCGCGTTCTTCATCAATGGCGTACACCGCCGCGTCATCGCGCGAGGCGTTGCCGACCCAGAGTTTGGGGTCGAGGTTCTGTGCCCCGCTGCCGGCCAGAATCACCTCCAGCACCTGGGGGGAAATCTTGCAGCCGCAACCTGCGCCGTGGCTGTATTGGGTCAGACGAATCGGCTCGCTCATGGGAGGCACCTTGGGAAGTCAGTGCGAGCGATTCTAGCATTGTGTCTGGTGATCGTTCCGAATGCCTCAACGGACGCTCCCGCGTTCGACTAGTGACGCGGAGCGTCCCGGGCTGCATTCCCACGCAGAGCGTGGGAACGATCACCGTTACGGCAACAGGATCACTTTGTCGCCACTGCCCTGATTCACTTCTGAATACCGCTCCAGGCCTTGGGACAGCGGTGATTCAAACAAGCCCTCGGGCAATGGCAACAACCCCTGATCGAAAAACTTGCCGAACTGATCGAGCATCGCCGCGCACGCCTGAACCCCGTACAACAATGAGTTGATCCCGACCACCGAGCCACCCTTGCGATACAGCGCCAGCGCCGGCAATTGCACCATGCCGTCCACCGGTGCGGCGATGATGGCGATACGACCGAACGTCGCCAGTGCCGGGACTGAGGCCGGCAGCCAGAACCCGGTGGTGTCGAAGATCACGTCAGCGCCGCCGCTGTACACGGTGTTCACCTGAGCGCCCAGGTCTTCCGGATTATCCAGTTGCAGGGTTTGATAGCCCTGAGCCTGCAATTCCTTGACCTGCTCCGGTCGCCGCGCCGCCGCCAGCACCTGAGCTCCGCGCACCTTGGCCAGCGCCAACGCCGCGCTGCCCACCGCGCCGCCGCCGATCACCAACAATCGCGTTTGCGCCGTCACCAGGCTGCGCTCCAACGCATCCCAGGCCGTGGTGTACGGCACGCCGAGGCTGGCGGCCTGGGCAAAACTCAGGTGGGTCGGTTTGAGCGCGACACCGTTGGCCGGCAGTTTGACGAATTGCGCATGGGAGCCATCGGCAAAGAACCCCAGCTCACGCCCGGTGCCCCAGACGTCCTGACCAATCAACGCCTGCGGACCTTCAACCACGACACCGGCAAAATCCCGACCGGGAATCCGTGGCAACGTGGTGTAGGGAAAACGCCCCAGCACATTTTTCACGTCGCTGGGGTTGAGGCCCGCGGCCTTGATCTGCACCAGCACTTCATCGGCGCCGGGTACCGGCGTGGGCACGTCAACGTAGCGCAGGGCCGAGAGGTCGCCGGTTTTGTCGAACTGCAATGCTTTCATGAGCGTTTCCATCGAGTAAATAAACGGTTCAGGAGATCCAGCCAGCGACCAGTTGCCGCCCCATGGGCCACAACTTTTCACCGGCCAGCATGCCGAGCAGCCCGACCAGCGCGATAGCCGGCGGTGCGGGGGAACGAAAATCCAGTGCGCCGTAGAGCAAACCGACGCCCAGACCGATGGCCAGTGAGATGAGGTAGCTCATGGCTGACTCCGTGGGCTATTAAGATAGGCCAGAGTCTAATGGCAGGTTGCGCCGGGCATCGGCCAAGTGCTTCTGCTTTCCGGCCAAAGCACTAATGCCGAATACAAGACGACGTGTAGCAGCTGGCGAAGCCTGCGTCCGGCGGCGAAGCAGTCGTAAAATCAGGCAACGCGGTCGTTCAGTAATACCGTGCTAGTAGGTTCTACGACTGCTTCGCCGCCGGACGCAGGCTTCGCCAGCTGCTACAGGGTTTGGTGATGGCTGGAAAATTGTGAGGGTGCAATGCCCAGTTCCCGGCGGAACATGTCGCTGAAACTGCTCGGCGAATAGCCCAATTCGCGCGCAATGGCACTGACCGGCACACCCTGAATCAGCTCGGCCACGGCTGTCGCCAGTTGCACCTGTCGCCGCCACTCGGCGAACCCCATGCCCAGACCGTCCTTGAACAAGCGCGCCAGGGTGCGCACGCTGGCACCGGCGCTTTCGGCGTGTTGTTCAAAAGAGATGTCCAGCGATGGCGCGGCCATGACGGCCTGACAGAGGTTGATCAGGCGTCGGTCGGAATCATCCGGCATCGGGATTTTCAACTCGGAGCGCTTGGCGCGCCTGAGTTCCAGCAGTGCAAGGCCGACCAGCGCCTCGTAATACTCGGGCGCGCCGTTGTCGCCCTGCTCCACCAACCCGACGATCAGCTCGCGCAGCAAGCCGCCAACCTCGATCACCTGAACGGTTTCGTCCAGCGTCGCCGCCAGTGCCGGCCGCAAGTAGATATTGCGCATCTGCAAGTCCGAGACCACGCGAATCCCATGGGGCACGCCCGGTGGCAGCCACACCGCCCGTTGCGGCGGCACGACCAGCGCCTCATGGGGCGTTTCGACCCACATCACCCCGCTCATCGCATACAGCAACTGGCCCCAGACATGCTCGTGTGGCTCGATGAACAAGCCGCGCGGATAGGTACGTGCCAGTGGTTGCACAGGCACATCGGTATCACTCAGGTCGGGGGTGCGGCAAGGGCCATGGGCAGCATTCATTGGGGTATTGAGACATTGCATGGTAACCAGCCCAACGTCTGCTCGCCACTGGTCGCCGCCACCTGACAATCCAACTGAATTTTCCGCGACACCGACGATCCCTCTATTACCACCGGGAGGAATACGGGCTTTATGAACAACGCAAAACTTTTCGTCATTGAATACACCCTTCATGGCGCCCCCAAGTCATTCATCATCCGCCTGGACAAGATGGACAACGCGGAGGCCTGGCATTGGGCGAGCTGCGACGCCGGGGTGGGCCGGATCCCGCGTTTCGGCCGGGAGAAGGTGCAAAAGACCAGCAAGCCGATGGCAGAGAAGTTCGGCGTCGAGAACGTGACCTGGCGGCCAGCGAGTTAACGATGAAATGCATGAACACCCTGTGGCGAGGGAGCTTGCTCCCGCGCCACAACGTTATCTGAACAGACTTGCGCTATTTGGCATGAGCACACTTACATTCCTTGTGGGAACACTCTTCGCCATGTTCATGGTGCTTGGCACAGGCTTCACAGCAATAGTGTTTACCGTGGCGCGCTATCGGATGCTCGCCCAGCTTGCACGAGCATTTGGGACAATCGCAGATACTGTCACTGCTGATCATGAGTCAGACTCCATTGGTGTGGTCGTCGGGGTGCCGCACGCGCGGCCCGTCTTACCAGTGTAGGAGTTTGCGTCAGGCCTGCCGCTTGCTGCTGCGATACATGAACACCAACGCCAGTCCCAGACACACCATCGCCACGATCCGGCTGTTCGACAGGTCGATGGCCGGATTACCCAGCCAGCCGAAATTGTCGATCAACATGCCCATGCCCAGTTGCCCGACAATCACCGCCACAGTCGCCACCGCCGTACCGACCCTTGGCACCGCGCCGACCATGACCATCATGTACACCACCCCAAACAGCGCGCCACTGAGTTGCCACTTCGGCACGTCCAGCAAGCTCACGGCCTGCGCCGGTTCGAAAAACAGGATCAGCAGTCCGGTAACCACTGCCCCCACCACGAAGGTCAGCAAACTGCTGCGCAACACGCCAACCGTTTCGCCCAGACGGCCATTGATCGCCGCCTGCACACTCAACACCGCACCGGCCGCCACGATTACGGCCAACAAAATAATCAGATTCATCATCAACCCCGAGCGATCAGAACAAGTGCCACGACAATCAACAGCAACGCCAGCCAGCGTTCACCGTTGACCTTTTTGCGGGCGGCGCCGAACCAGCCGAAGTGGTCGATCAGCACGCTTTTGCCGACCTGCCCGCAGAGGATCGCGATCATGGTCATCGCAATGCCGATGTGCGGCGTGGCCAGGGTCAGCACCACCACATAGATCGGCCCGAGAAAGCCACCGATCAACTGCCAGCGCGGCAAGGTGTTCAACGCGGGGCCTTGTTGCGGGCCGCTGAACAACAGCAGCAAAAACAGAATCGCCGAACCGACCCCGAAGATGCTCAACGTCGCCCACAAATGCCCGACCTGAACCCCGAGCGGCCCAAGCAGCCCGGCCTCCACGGAAAGGCCCATGCCGGCGAGGATCACCAGCGGCAACAGCAATAGCCGCAGCCCTGGTTTGGTCGCGGGTGTGACCGCGGTGTCAATTGAAGACGCTTGCATAAGGGAAACCTGCCTGTAGAAACAATGGCCGGCATTATCCAGTGGCAGAGCTTTGCGATAAATGGGAGCATCCTGACAACACTTTTGCGCAACTCGCACAGCAGGACGAACATGCACGCTCTCAACGAACTCGGATTCAAGGCACTTCGGCTGTTTGTCGCCGTGCTCGACCACGGCAGTTTTTCCGAAGTGGCGCGGCGCGAGGGCCTGGCGCCCTCTTCGATTTCCCGGCAGATCCAACTGATGGAACAGGCCCTGAGCCAGCAATTGCTCTACCGTCACACCCGCGCCGTCACGCCCACCGAAGCCGGGCGCATGCTCGGTCATCATGCGCGACTGGTGCTGGTGCAACTGGAGGAAGCCGAGCAAGCCTTGCAGGAACAGCAAAGCGAACCGAGCGGACTGGTGCGGATCAACGCCCCGGTGGTGTTCGGCCAACGGCACCTGACGCCGTGGCTGGGACAATTGTGCGAGCGCTATCCCAAGTTGCAACTGGATATCCAGCAAACCGACCACTACATCGACCCGCTGCAAGAAGGCGCCGACCTGCTGTTTCGCATCGGCCCGCTGCACGACTCCAGCATGCAGGCACGGATCCTCGCGCCGCACCGCTTTCAAGTCGCCGCCAGCCCGGCCTACCTCGAACGCCACGGCACGCCGCAACGCCCTGAAGACCTCGCAGCGCATCAATGCCTGGCCTACAAAGGCGCGACAGGCCTGCAACGCTGGTTTTTCCGCAAGGATCAGCAGGACTGGACGCCCTACTCGGTCAAAGGGCCGATCACCGGCAATCACGCTGACACCCTGGTTCAAGCCGCCGAACAAGGGTTGGGGTTGGTGATGTTTCCGTCATGGTTGATTGGCGAGGCAGTGCGCGAAGGCACGCTGGTGCCGGTGCTGGGGGACTTTCAGGTATCCAACAGCCTGGAGCCGCAGCAGATTGCGGTGTTGTGGCCGGGCAGCCGACGGTTGTCGGTGAAGGTGCGGACGGTGATTGATTTCTTTGTTGAATGCTTTGGGGCTGTGCCGTATTGGGACAGACCGTAGCATCAACATAAATCTGTAGCAGCTGGCGCAGCCTGCGTTCGGCTGCGCAGCAGTCGTGAAATCAGTCGATGCGGTGTTTCAGGAAGACCTCGCACTCAAGGTTTACGACTGCTTCGCAGCCGAACGCAGGCTGCGCCAGCTGCTACAAGAATGCTTAACGGCTCAGATACGGAACTGGCCGACCAGTTTGCCAAGGCGCTGGCCGAGGTCAGCCAGGCTGCGCGAAGTCTGCGCACCGAGTTGCGTTTCATCCGCCACATTGTCCACGGCGACCGCGATCTGATGCACGCTGCGGTTGATCTCTTCGGCCACTGCGGTTTGTTCTTCAGCGGCGCTGGCGATCTGTGCGTTCATCGAGTTGATGGTGCCGATCAACTGCGCCATGGTGTCCAGTGAGGCGCCCGCCTCGTTGGCCTGCGCGGACGTGCCGTCGCCGGCTTCGCTGGAACGGCGCATGGCTTCCACCGCCGATTGGGTCCCGGCCTGCAAGCGGTCGATCATGCCCTGGATTTCCTGGGTGCTGATTTGCGTACGACTGGCCAGCGCGCGAACTTCATCGGCCACCACCGCAAACCCGCGCCCCGCTTCGCCGGCACGGGCCGCTTCGATGGCGGCGTTGAGTGCCAGCAAGTTGGTTTGGTCGGCAATCGAACGGATCACACCGAGGACGCTGACAATCGACGACACGTCTTTTTGCAGGCTGTCCAACGACACACCGCTGCTGCGGATGTCGTCCACCAACGCATGAATCTTCACGATACTGCCGGCCACCACACGCTTGGCGGCCTGGCCTTCCTCGTCCAGTTTGCTGCGCAGCCACGGCTGCGTTTTGCGCACTTTTTGGCCACTTCCTGAGCCGCCGCCGACATTTCGTTGATCGCCGTCGCGACCTGATCGGTCTCATGGCGCTGACGCTCCATGGCCTGGTCCGAACGCTGGGCCTGGTCGGAGACCTGATTCACCAGACCGGTCAGTTGCGAGGTCATTTCGGTGATCTGGCGCACCAGGCTGTGGATCTTGTCGACAAAACGGTTGAACGAGCCGGCCAGTTCACCGAGTTCATCCTGGCTGGTGATGGACAAGCGACGCGTCAGGTCGCCCTCACCCGCCGCGATGTCATCGAGGTTGGCTTTCATCAGGTTCAGTGGACGCAGAATGGTGTTGGCCAGCAGCAGGCCGACCGCCGCAATCACCAACAGCAGCACCGCGGCAATCCCGACAATGCTCAGCACCACGCCTTCCATGCGTTCCTGGACTTTGGCCTCCACCAGCGCGACTTGCGCTTCGATGCCATCGAGGTTGACCGACGTGCCCACCGCCATGTCCCACTTCGACAGGTATTCGGTGTAGCCGAGTTTAGGCACCAGCACCTGGGTATTGCCGGGCAGCGGCGAGCTATATTGCAGGTAGTGAGTACCGTCCTTGGCGACTTTCACCAGGTCGCGGTTGACGTAGACGCCGTTCGGGTCGCGGTTGTCCTTGAAGCTCTGGCCCACGCCTTCGGGGCTGTTGGCCTTGAACAGGCGCACGGTGTTGGAGTCGTAGCCAAAGAAGTAGCCTTCCTTGCCGTAGGTGATGCTCGACAGCAACTTGATCACCTGCGCCCGCGCGGCATCATCACCGGGGGCGGCCGCGTCGTAGAGCGGTTTGATCGTGGTCATGGCCACGGCAACGTAGCTTTGCAGCGTGGCCTTGGCATCGTTGAGCAGGCGCTGACGGGTTTCTTCGACTTCCTTGTGCGCCTGTTCCTGGAGGACGAAAAGCGTGGTCAGGCTGATAACCAAGGCAAAGAGCAACACCGGGAGAACGGCAAGGGACAGGACTTTAGCCTTCAGGCTCATGCGCATGACGGTTCACTCTTTTGGTTTTGTTGGCGTGGTTAAAGGCTTTAACGGCACGCCAACAAAAAACTGTAGGAGCACGGCTTGCCGGCGATGGCGATTTCAGGACGCCATCGCCGGCAAGCCTGTCCTCCAGGTGGGCCAGGTTAGAGAATCATCGCCGCCGCCCAGCCGAACGCCAGCAGCGGCAGGTTGTAGTGCAGGAAGGTCGGGACCACGGTGTCCCAGATGTGATGGTGCTGGCCGTCGATGTTCAAACCCGAGGTCGGGCCCAGGGTCGAGTCGGAGGCCGGCGAACCGGCGTCACCCAGGGCGCCGGCCGTGCCGACGATGCACACGATCGCCAACGGGCTGAAACCGAGTTGCACGCACAACGGCACGAATATCGCCGCCAGGATCGGCACGGTGGAGAACGACGAACCAATGCCCATGGTCACCAGCAACCCCACCAACAGCATCAACAGTGCGCCGATGCCTTTGCTGTGGTTGATCCACGAGGCCGAGGATTCCACCAGCGTCTGCACCTGACCGGTGGCTTTCATTACTTCGGCGAACCCGGACGCGGCGATCATGATGAAGCCGATCATCGCCATCATCTTCATGCCTTCGGTGAACAGGTCGTCGGTTTCACGCCATTTCACAATGCCCGACACCGAGAAAATCAGGAACCCGGCCAGCGCGCCGATGATCATCGAGTCCAGCAGCAACTGAATAATGAAGGCCGCCACGATGGCGACGCCCGCGACCATCAGGCTCAGCGGATTGTACTGCACCGCGACCTGTTCGACTT
This sequence comes from Pseudomonas sp. S2_F03, assembly GCF_054668335.1. Taxonomy (NCBI): domain Bacteria; kingdom Pseudomonadati; phylum Pseudomonadota; class Gammaproteobacteria; order Pseudomonadales; family Pseudomonadaceae; genus Pseudomonas; species Pseudomonas sp. S2_F03. The sequence goes on from NZ_CP162759.1 coordinate 879,644, forward strand.
GCTCGATTTTCTCCAGGTCGTAGACGCGTTTCTTGCGGTAGCTGAAAAACGCCACCGCCAGGCCGAACACCATGCCCAGTGCCGGAATACCCATGGCGTGGGTGACGTTGATGCCGCTGATGTCCACGCCGCTGCGGGCGACGTTGGCCAGCAGAATCTCGTTGAGGAAGATGTTGCCGAAGCCCACCGGCAGGAACATGTACGGGGTGATCAAACCGAAGGTCATGACGCAGGCAATCAACCGGCGATCCAGTTGCAGCTTGGTCAGCACATATAAAAGCGGCGGCACCAGCAACGGGATAAACGCGATATGTATCGGCAGAATGTTTTGCGAGGCGATGGCCACCACCCACAGCAAACCGATCAGCAGCCACTGACTTGCCCCCCACCGCTGGCGTGCTGGCGATCAACCATCGCCAGGGCCTTGTCCGCCAGGGCATGGGCCATGCCGGACTTGGCAATCGCCACCGCGAACGCACCGAGCAAGGCATACGACAACGCGACTGTTGCGCCGCCACCGAGGCCACTATTAAAGGCTTTGAGCGTGGCGTCGATGCCCAGGCCGCCGGTCAAACCACCCACCAGCGCGCCGACGATCAGCGCGATGACCACGTGCACGCGCGACAGACTGAGGATCAGCATGATGCCGACCGCGGCAATTACAGCATTAATCATCGTTACCTCTGGGCAAGCGAAATGAGCTCAGCCGGCAGTCTGCGAAGAGCCGCCAGCGAAGTTAAGAATGGGTTTTATTAGAGGGCGCGCACTGTGCCGCAGCACCGGCGCCTTGTCAAAGTGAACACCGTCCCTGTAGCAGCTGCCGGAAGGCTGCGTCAGCCGATCCGCGCTCGGGCGCAGCAGTCGTGAAATCAGGCAGCGCGGTGAATCAAATGAACCGAGAGCACAGGGTTTACGGCTGCTACGCCCGAGCGCGGACCGGCCGACGCAGGCTTCGCCAGCTGCTACAAGTTTTGTTTCGTTTCTTATTTGAGCGCATGGATAAAGAAAGCCAAATCACGGCCGCTACAGTGCAAAGTCTCAGATATTTATCGAATAAAGGACGTCTCCATGTCGCTAAGACAACTTTCCATTCAATGGAAAATCACCCTGTTGGCCGGGCTCTGCCTGGCCGGCATCGTGACCCTGTTGGTGGGTCTTTCGCTGTATCGCATGGAGCACAGCTCCGAGATGGTGAAAGCCTCAAGCATGGAGATGCTCACCGAAGCCGCTCAGGCACGGATCGAATCCCAGGGTGAAAACCAGGCGCTGCTGATTCGTCAGCAGTTCATGGATGCCTATCAATATGGCCACGGCTTCTCGCGTCAGGTGTTGTTCCTGCGCGATCAGGCAGAAAAGCGTTTTCTGGACGCCTTCGACCTGCGTGAAGACCTGACTCGCCAGGTCAAGTCGGCGCTGCAAGCCAACCCGGAACTGCTCGGCCTGTCGCTGGTGTTCGAAGCCAACGCACTGGACGGCAAGGACGAACTGTTCACCGGTCAGGCGGAACTGGGCAGCAACGACAAGGGCCGTTTTGCCCTGTACTGGTCGCAACCGACACCGGGCAAGGTCACCTCCATGGCATTGCCGGAAAGTGACATGGCCGACACCAGCACCGGCCCCAGCGGCGAACCGGCCAACGCCTGGTTCACCTGCCCGCGCACCTCGCTCAAACCGTGCGTGATCGAACCGTACTTCTACGTGATCGACGGCCAGAACGTGCTGATGACCAGCATCGTTTTCCCGTTGATGGTCAACGGCAAGGTCATCGCCTCGCTGTCGGTGGACATCAACCTCAACAGCCTGCAAGCCATGAGTCAGGGCGCGAGCAAAGCTCTACGATGGCCAGACCAATGTCAGCATCCTCAGCCCGGTCGGTTTGCTCGCCGGCTACAGCGCCGACGCCAGCAAACTCAGCCAGCGCCTGGACACCGTGGACAAAGCCAATGGTGCCGAGCTGATTCGCATGCTTGCCAGCAGCAGCAAAACCGAAAGCCTGCACAACGATCATCAGTTGAAAGTGTTGTCGCCATTCCAGCCGATTCCCGGGGGTAAATCCTGGGGCGTGCTGCTGGACGTGCCGGAAAAAGTCCTGGTCGGCCGAGCCGAAGCGCTGAAAAAACAACTCGATGAAAGCAACACCTCCGGCACCCTGATTGAGCTCAGCCTCGGCGTGCTGGCCGCGTTGATTGGCCTGATGCTGGTGTGGCTGATGGCCCGCAGCGTGACCAATCCGATCCTCGGCGTGGCGCACATGCTCGAAGACATCGCCAGCGGCGAAGGTGACCCTGACCCGGCGCCTGGCCTACGACAAAAAGGATGAGTTGGGCCAGTTGGCCGGCTGGTTCAACCGTTTTCTCGACAAGCTGCAACCGATCATTGCCGAGGTAAAACGCTCGGTGCAGGACGCACGCAGCACCGCAGACCAATCATCGGCCATTGCCACCCAGACCAGCGCCGGCATGGAGCAGCAATACCGCCAGGTCGATCAGGTCGCCACCGCGTCCCACGAAATGAGCGCCACCGCCCAGGACGTTGCCCGCAGCGCTGCGCAAGCGGCACAAGCCGCCAAAGATGCGGACCAGGCGACCCGTCGCGGGTTGACCGTGATCGACCAGACCACCAGCAGCATCGACCGTCTGGCCGCCGACATGAGCGCCGCCATGGTGCAAGTCGAGGGTCTGGCGGCGAACAGCGAGAAAATCGGTTCGGTACTGGAAGTGATTCGCGCGATTGCCGAGCAGACCAACCTGCTGGCCCTCAATGCCGCCATCGAAGCTGCCCGTGCGGGTGAAGCCGGGCGCGGTTTTGCCGTGGTCGCCGATGAAGTGCGCAACCTGGCGCGACGCACGCAAGAGTCGGTCGAAGAAACCCGCCTGGTGATCGAGCAATTGCAGAGCGGCACCCAGGACGTGGTCGGTTCGATGAACAACAGCCATCGCCAGGCCCAGGGCAGTGTCGATCAAGTCAGCCAGGCGGTGACCGCGCTGCGCCAGATTGGTGATGCGGTGACGGTGATCAGCGACATGAACCTGCAGATTGCGTCGGCAGCGGAAGAGCAGAGCGCGGTGGCCGAGGAGATCAACAACAACGTGGCGACCATTCGGGACGTGACGGAATCGTTGTCGGGGCAGGCCAACGAATCGGCACGGGTGAGCCAATCGCTGAACAGCCTGGCGAATCAGCAACAGAGCTTGATGGATCAGTTCCGCGTCTGAGATCCGCCCCTCATGATCGTTCCCACGCTCTGCGTGGGAATGCCGCCTGGGACGCTCCGCGTTCCGCTGTGGGATGTGACGCAGAGCGTCACGGGATGCATTCCCACGCAGAGCGTGGGGGGGGGAACGATCAGCGTCGCGGAGCGTGGGAACGATCAGTGCCGAGGTAACTCGATCACCACTTTCAACCCGCCCCACTCGCTCTCCTCCAATCGCATCACCCCGCCCCACGTGTCGACGATGTCGCGCACAATCCCCAGCCCCAACCCGTGGCCATCCGTTTGTTCATCCAGTCGCGTGCCACGATTGAGCACCTGCTCGCGCTGGTCTTCGGGAATCCCCAGCCCGTCATCTTCGACGCTCAGTTCAAACCCTCCCGGCGTCTCGGCCACACTCAAGCGAACCTCGGCATCCGCCCATTTACAGGCGTTGTCCAGCAGGTTACCGAGCAGTTCGAGCAGGTCCTCACGATCCCGCGGCAGCTGCAAACCCGTCGGCGCGCGGTAGCTGAGCGCCAGGTGCTCGCCATGAATCATGTTCAGTGTCGCCAACAACCCCGGCAGTTCTTCATCGCAATCAAACAATGCCCCCGGCAGCGCGTCGCCAGCCAATCGGGCGCGGTTGAGTTCGCGATTTAGGCGTTGCTGCACCTGTTCCAACTGCTCCTTGAGGAGCTTGCGCAACGCTGGATGAGCGTCGAGTTTGTCGCTGGACGCCAGGCTCAACAACACCGCCAGCGGGGTTTCAGAGGCGTGACCGAGGTTGCCCAAGGCGTTGCGCGAACGCTTGAGGCTGTCTTCGGTGTGCGCGAGCAAATGGTTGATTTGCGCCACCAGCGGCTCCAACTCCACCGGCACCTGATCATCCAGTTGCGAGCGCTGGCCCTGCTGCAACTGGGCGATCTGTTCGCGGGCCTGTTCCAGGGGACGCAAGGCGCGGCGCACAGTGAAGCGTTGCAGCAGCAAAATCAGCAGCAGCCCGGCCAATCCCAGGCCAAGCCCCACCTGCTGCATGCGCTTGAAACTCTCGCGCACCGGGGTGTAGTCCTGAGCGACGCTGATGGAAATCGATTGGCCAAGGCGCCGATAGTCTGACCGCAACACGAGCAACTGCTGGCCTTCGGGCCCCAGCTGCAAGTTGCTGTGCAGGCCCGGATGTTCAAGCATGGGCAGTTCCTGATCCCACAGCGAACGGGAGCGCCAGTGGGTATCGTCGAAATCGATGCGAAAGTAGTGCCCGGAAAACGGTCGTTGGTAGGCTGGCGACAGGTGCCGCTCCTCCAGTTGCAACCCTTGCGGCCCGCGTACCAGCGCCAACAGCAGGTTTTCACTGTCATTGCGCAGCCCCGCTTCGAGGTAACGCTGCAAGCCCATTTCGAACAACCACAAACTGGTTTGAGCCAGCACCAGGCCGACAACGACCATGACGCTGATCAGGCCCAGGCTCAAGCTGCGCTGAATCGACTTCACTGAGCCGCCCCGCCGAACACGTAACCCTGACCGCGACGGGTTTCGATCACACTGCGCCCCAGCTTGCGCCGCAGGTGGTTGACGTGAACTTCCAGCACGTTGGAGTCGCGCTCGGTTTCACCGTCGTAGAGGTGTTCGGCGAGGTGGCTTTTGGAAAGGATCTGTTCGGGGTGCAGCATGAAATAGCGCAGCAGGCGAAACTCGGCGGCTGTGAGCTGAATGTCGGCACCGTCGCGAGTCACGCACTGGCGGCCTTCGTCCAGGTGCAGCCCGGCGGCCTTGAGCGTCGGTTGATTGGCCTGACCGTGGGAGCGACGCAGCAGCGCCTGGACCCGCAGGTGCAGTTCTTCAGGGTGGAACGGCTTGGTCAGGTAATCGTCGGCACCGGCCTTGAGGCCTTCAATGCGTTCGGCCCAGGACCCGCGCGCGGTGAGGATCAGCACCGGCGTCGACAAGCCGCCGGTGCGCCATTGCTCCAACACCTCAAGCCCCGGCAAACCGGGCAGGCCGAGGTCGAGAATAATCAGGTCATAGGGCTCGCTGCTGCCCTGATACACCGCATCGCGACCGTCGGCCAGCCAGTCCACGGCGTAACCCTGGCGAATGAGGCCGGCGAGTAATTCGTCGGCCAGCGGCACGTGGTCTTCCACCGGCAGCAATCGCATCGATCCAGTCTTCCTTGTCTTTGAGTAAACGCCCGGTGGTGGCGTCGATGTCCAGTTCGCGGACCACACCTTCGGCGGTCAGCAGTTCGACTTCATAAATGTAGACGTCGTGTTTTTCTTCAAGCTCGGCTTCCAGCAATTTCGAGCCGGGGTAGCGATCCAGTGCCTGCTGCAGCAGTTGCTCCAGCGGCAGAATCACACCCTGTTGACGCAGGCGCAGGGCTTCGTCCTGATCAAGGTCGCGGGCCAGGGCCACCGAACAAAACGCCAGAAGCACCAGCGCCATGCGTGAAAATGAACACACCTTCATTACGTATCCTGATGATCCTTGAGAACCTGGCCACTGACAGCGTCTAATTCCAGTTCCCACTCGATGCCCTGTGGGTCGCGCAGCTCAACCTGATAAATGTACTTGCCATACGCGTCTTCCAGTTCGGTCTGGGTGACGGTCGAACCGGGGTGTTTGGCCAGCGCCGTGGCGTTGAGCTTCTCGAAAGACACAATGGTACCAGCGTCACGCAGCCTCAGGGCTTCGTCGGGGCCCAGGTCGCGAGCGTGGGCGAGGCTGGCGGTCATGGCGATGATCGAGGCGCAGAACAGGGCAGTCTGGGTGTTCATGGGTGTCTCCGGGTTTTTATGTGTTGCAGCACCGGACACCTTAGCGAGCTGAACTTAATTGAAACTGAATGGCCATCATTGGAACAACACACCACGAAATTGCAGATCTGCACAAACCCTGTGGGAGCGAGCTTGCTCGCGATAGCGGTGTATCAGTCACCATCAGTGGTGAATTTGAGACCGCAATCGCGAGCAAGCTCGCTCCACAGTGGATGGGTGGTGTTGCCTGAACTGCTTATAATCTTGCGCTTGCCAACCATCGAGACCGGTATGACCGCTATCCACATCAAGTTCCCCTCCCTGACCCTCAAGGCCGGCCCGCGTGCCATGGCGCGTATCCGTGAAAACGGCTTGAGCGCCGCCGATGTCGGCACGCTGCCGGGTGCCGCCGGTGGCCCCAAGGCCCTGGGGATTCAAGGTCTGGACCTGGCGTTGTTTGGCGAATGGCTGCCGGCCGCGCCTCGGGGAGCGTTCGCTGATTGGCGCCTCGGTCGGTTCCTGGCGCTTCGCCAGCGCGTGCCTGCCGGATGCCGCCGAAGGCATCCGGCGCCTCGGTCACTTGTACACCGAGCAAAACTTTGCCAAGGGCGTGACCATGGCGCAGATCAGCCAGAGTTCCCGGCGCATGCTCGATGAATTGCTCGACGGCCGCGACGCCTCGATCCTGAGCAACGCCCATTACCGGCTGAACATCATGGTGGTCAAAAGCCACGGACGCCTGGCCGACGATCATCGTGGCCGGCTCGGGTTGGCGCTCGGCTCAGTGATCGCCGACAACTTGCGTGCTCGCGCGCGGCTGTCGCGGCATTTCGAACGGCTGATCATCCACGACCCGCGCCTGGCCCCGCCGGTCAATGCACTGAATGACTTCCCGTCGCGCTTTGTCGCATTGAACGCCGGCAACCTGCGCCAGGCCTTGCTCGCGTCGGGCTCGATCCCGATGGTGATGGAAGGCGTGCGCGATTTGCCAGGGGCCGGCAAGGGGACGTTCCGCGATGGCGGCTTGCTGGATTACCACCTTGATCTGCCCTACAGCGGCAACGACATCGTGCTGTACCCGCACTTCACCGACCGGGTGATTCCCGGCTGGTTCGACAAGACGTTGCCGTGGCGCCGTGCCTGCCCCGCGCGGTTGCAAGATGTTCTGCTACTGGCGCCGTCGAAGGATTATCTGGCGCGCTTGCCCTACGGCAAACTGCCAGACCGTAACGATTTCAAGAGTTTCATGGGCGACGCGCCGGGCCGGCAGAAATATTGGCGTGCCGCGATGGATGAAAGCCGTCGCCCTCGGTGATGAGTTCCTCGAACTGGCCGCCAATGGTCGCCTCGGCGAGCGCTTGCTGACCCTTTAGTCAGTGTTTTGCCCAGAGCTCTGTTAAACTCGCCACCTGCCCACATCGCCGCGGCGATCGCCACCTGACAGAGCTCAAATCACTGTGGAAATCTTCAAAGAGTTTACGTTCGAATCCGCCCACCGCCTGCCTCACGTACCGGAAGGCCACAAGTGCGGTCGCCTGCACGGTCACTCGTTCAAAGTGGCGATCCACTTGAGCGGCGACATCGACCCGCACACCGGCTGGATCCGTGACTTCTCGGAAATCAAGGCGATCTTCAAGCCACTCTACGAGCGTCTGGACCACAACTACCTGAACGACATTCCCGGTCTGGAAAACCCGACCAGTGAAGTCCTGGCCAAATTCATCTGGAATGAATTGAAGCCCCTGCTGCCGGAACTGAGCGCGATCCGTATCCACGAGACGTGCACCAGCGGCTGCATCTATCACGGCGAGTAACCCGCCCTAAAGACCGACACAAATCCCCTTGTGGGAGCGGGCTTGCTCGCGAAGGCGGTGTGACAGATAACGATAATTTTGACTGACACATCGCTTTCGCGAGCAAGCCCGCTCTCACATTGAACTGCGTTTCGTCAGTGAATGATCAAACCACCCTCAGCGGTGGTTTTTTTATGCCTATGCTTTTCGGGTTCGCCCCCGCCAAGAGGACAGGCACATGGCTGACTGGTTGCTGGACCGCCAATACCGCTTCAATGGGCACCGGATTCACTACGCCGTTCACGGCGACGGCCCACCGCTGGTGTTCTTACACGGCACCCCCTTCTCTTCTTATGTGTGGCACCGGATCGCCCCGCACTTCATCGCCACACACCGCGTGCATTACTTTGACCTGCTGGGTTATGGCCAATCCGAGAAGGTCGACGGTGACGTGTCGCTGGGCGTGCAGAACGAGTTGCTGGCGCATTTGCTCGATCACTGGGCAATCGAACGGCCAGACGTGGTGGCCCACGATTTCGGTGGCGCCACGGCCCTGCGCGCGCATCTGTTGAACGGCAAGGATTACCGCAGCCTCACGCTGATCGACCCGGTAGCGCTGTCGCCCTGGGGTTCGCCGTTCGTGCAGCATGTGCGTCAGCATGAAGCGGCGTTCAGTGGCGTACCCGATTACATTCAGCAGGCCATCGTGCCGGCCTACATTCGCGGGGCGATCAAACGCGACATGACCGATGAAGAACTCGCGCCTTACGTGCAACCGTGGCTGGGTGATCCGGGGCAAGCGGCGTTTTACCGGCAGATTGCGCAGATGGACGAACGCTATACCCGCGAGGTCGAAGGGTTGTACCCGACCATTCGATGCCCGGTGCAGATTCTGTGGGGCGAGGATGACCAGTGGATCCCCATCGAGCGAGGACGGGCCTTGCACCAGATAATTGCCGGCTCGCAATTTCACCCGATCCCCAATGCCGGGCATCTGGTGCAGGAAGATGTGCCGGAAGCGATTGTCGCCGCATTGCTGAAATTCTTGCCCCTGGCGCAATGACCCCACAATCCCCCTGTAGGAGTGAGCCGGCTCACTCCTACAAGAGCAGTGTTGTGTTTCGTCACGCGGCACTAGCAAGGATCGCCACTGCCGCGCTAATTTAGAGTCATCAACCCAAAGGACTCACCTCATGCACATCATCAACGCCCGCCTGCGCAACCAAGAAGGCCTGCATGAGTTGCACCTGGAAAACGGCCTGATCCGTACCATTGCCCGCCAGACCGAAGCCCCGACCCTGGGACCCGACGATCTGGACGCCGGCGGCAACCTGGTGGTGCCTCCCTTCGTCGAGCCGCACATTCACCTCGACGCCACCCTGACCGCCGGCGAGCCGCGCTGGAACATGAGCGGCACACTGTTCGAAGGCATCGAGTGCTGGGGCGAGCGCAAGGTCACGATCACCGAGGAAGACACCAGGACCCGCGCCACAAAAACCATCCAGACCCTCGCCGCCCACGGCATTCAGCATGTGCGCACCCACGTCGACGTCACCGACCCGCAACTCACCGCGCTCAAGGCCATGCTCGAGGTGCGCGAGCAAAGCCGTCACCTGATCGACATGCAAATCGTCGCGTTCCCGCAGGAAGGCATCGAGTCCTACCGCAATGGCCGCGAGTTGATGGAAGAAGCGATCCGCATGGGCGCCGATGTGGTCGGTGGCATTCCGCACTTCGAGTACACCCGCGATCAGGGTGTCAGCTCAGTGAAGTTCCTGATGGACCTGGCTGAACGCACCGGCTGCCTGGTGGACGTGCACTGCGACGAAACCGACGACCCGCATTCACGTTTCCTCGAAGTGCTGGCCGAAGAAGCCCGCAGTCGCGACATGGGCTCGCGGGTCACCGCCAGCCACACCACGGCGATGGGCTCTTACGACAACGCTTACTGCGCCAAGCTGTTTCGCCTGCTCGGGCATTCCGGGATCAGTTTTGTCTCCTGCCCGACCGAAAGCATTCACCTGCAAGGACGCTTCGACACCTTTCCGAAACGCCGTGGCGTGACACGGGTCAACGAGTTGCTCGAAGCGGGGATGAACGTGTGTTTCGGCCAGGACTCGATCGTTGACCCGTGGTATCCGCTGGGCAATGGCAACATCCTGCGGGTGCTCGAAGCGGGGCTGCACATCTGCCACTATGCTCGGGTATCGCAACCTGCAAAGCGCACTGGACCTGGTCACCGACAACAGCGCCAGGGCGATGAACCTCGGCGATCGTTATGGCCTGGAAGCCGGGCGGCCGGCGAACTTGCTGGTGCTGTCGGCGGACAGCGATTATGAGGTGATTCGCAGTCAGGGCCTGCCACTGTATTCGGTTCGCGGGGGCAAGTTGCTGATGAAGCGGACGATGCCCGTGGTCGAGTTCAGTGGTCTGAGCTGAAAACTGCGTCGACGTTGATGGCCTCATCGCGGGCAAGCCACGCTCCCACAGTGGAATGCATTCCAAATGTAGGAGCGTGGCTGCCTGATACTAATCTTGAATTCAACCCATCAACCGAGCCGTACCAAACAGCCTGACCCGACTCAATTCCCCTGCTGATTCTTCCAACAAAATCGGCGCCGTGCCCCCAGGCATCACAACACTCACTGCCCCCGCCGCCACCCAACCGACCGACCACGCCGCGCACGCCACCGCACTGGCACTGGTGCCCGATGACGCCGTCGGCCCTTCCCCGCGCTCAAACACCCTCGCAACCACCCGGCCTTCAGATTCAAGCATCGCCCATTGCAGGTTCACCCCCGCCGGACACGGCGCCGCCCCGGTCCGGCAAGGCATACGCAATGCGCAGCAGTCCTTGCGCCAACGGTGCTTCACGCATCTGCTCATTACTCGGCAACGCGGCAGCGTCCGCCACCAGCGTCACGCAATGAGGATTGCCGATGCGCACAAACTGGCTGCGGCTCCACACCGGTTCGAGCGCGGCCAATGGCGCCACATGGCTGACATCACACCCCTTCAACAACTCGCCTTCAATCCCCTGCGCACCCACGGCTTGCGGCCCGAACGACGGTTTGCCCAAATCCAGCCAGAACCCGTGCACGCCCTCGACCTCGGCCGGTATGACGGTCGTTTCAACCGGCGAAACCGCGTCAGCCTTGTCGTGATGAACCCGCAGCAGGCAGGCACCCTCCTTCGGCATCAAGCCTTGCTCGCTCAGTGACTGGGAAAAGATCGTCAGCCCATTGCCACTGCGTTCGGCCAGTGTGCCGTCGGTGTTGACGATCAGCGGGTCATAAGGTGGCGCCGATTGAAACGGCCCGACCAGCAAACCGTCGCTGCGATGATCTTTGCTGCCGGGCGGTTGAGTACCGGGCGCCCAGGCGCAGAACGTCTCGATGGCCGCCAGTCCCCATTTCTCACGGGTTTGCGCGGCAAGGTCGGCCTGTTCAGGTAATTCGATACCGCTTGCGCGCACGGCGTCAGGCGCCACGACGATATAAATATTGCCTCGCGCATCGTACATCCCCGCCATGTCGCCTCCTGCCTGAGCAATCAAAGTGTCGACGATATCGCGAAACAACCGCTGGCTGTGCAAGGATGATGGACCTGCCTGACCGCGAACCGCTGCGGACACTGACCGAACCCCGCGGGTCAGTCGGTGTCCTTTGGGGACGCGACGTTTTTTGCCAAGGATTGATATGACCAACCTTCACACCCAAACCCCGCTGGTTCCCGGCCGTCTGGAGCAGATGTCCACGCGCATCGCGTTCTTCATCGCCGGTCTCGGCATCGCCGCCTGGGCGCCGCTGGTGCCTTACGCCAAGGCACGGGCCGGGCTTGAAGAAGGACGCTCGGTTTGCTGCTGTTGAGCCTGGGGTCGGTTCGATTCTGGCGATGCCGATGGCCGGGTTGCTGGCCGCGCGCTTCGGTTGCCGGCGAGTGGCGACTGGGGGAACGCTGTTGATTTGTGTGGCATTGCCGCTGCTGGCGACGGTGTCGTCCATGCCGGGGTTGATCGCCGCGTTATTCATGTTCGGCGCCGGTCTCGGCACGGTGGATTCGACCGTCAACCTGCAAGCGGTGATCGTCGAGGCGAGCCAGCGGCAAGAACATGATGTCGGGGTTTCACGGGATGTTCAGCCTGGGCGGGATTGTTGGCGCGGCCGGTGTCAGTGGCCTGCTTGGCCTTGGGTTTTCACCGCTGGGCGCGATGGCCGTGGTCATTGTGGTGCTGGTACTGGCGTTGCTCAAGGCGGCTCCCCACCTGTTGCCCTATGGCAGCGAAAGCACAGGGCCTGCGTTTGCCGTGCCCCATGGCATCGTGCTGTTTATTGGCGGGATGTGCTTCATCGTGTTCCTGGCCGAAGGCGCGGCGCTCGACTGGAGTGCGGTATTTCTGGCGCAGGAACGCGGGATCGATACCGCGTATGCGGGACTTGGGTATGCGGCATTTGCACTGACCATGACGGCCGGGCGCTTGACCGGTGACCGGATTGTCCGACGCCTGGGTTCGACGCGGGTGATTGTGTTTGGCGGGCTGACAGCCGCGATGGGCCTGGCGTTGGCCACGTTCGCACCGGCCTGGGAGGCAGCGCTGGCCGGTTATGCGTTATTGGGCGCGGGGTGTTCCAACATTGTGCCGGTGCTGTACACCGCCGTCGGTAAACAAACGGTCATGCCCGAACACATTGCCGTGCCGGCCATCACTACGTTGGGCTATGCAGGCATCCTCGCCGGCCCGGCCGTGATCGGATTTATCGCCCATGGCAGCAGCTTGAGTTTGCCTTCGGCTTGATGGCATTGCTGCTGGTGGCGGTGGCGATTGGCGGGAAAGTGTTGAGAGCCTGAAACAGCAATCGCGGGCAAGCCCGCTCCCACATTTGTTTTGTGTCGTTCACAAAACCTGTAGGAGCGGGCTTGGTCGGGCGGCGTTCCGACGATGAAGTCACCTCGCTCTATCAAGAAGCCGACGCTGGCCTGCACAAAGAACGTGCGCGGCGCACCGACATACATCCCCGAGTTGTTGTCGCTGGAGCGAGTGAAGTACTGCTTGTCGAAGATGTTTTTCACCCCCGCCGCCAGTTTCAGGTTTGACAACTGCGCACCGAAGTCATACCCGCCGCGCGCGTTCCAGGTCACGTAACCCGGAATGTCGCCGAACTGGCCGTCCGCAGTCCCTTCGGTGATGTAATTGCCGTTGAAACTGCCATCGGCGTTCACGCCTGTACCCGGCGAGCGCTGCTTGGACTGGGCAAACGCATCGAGGTTGTAAGTCCAGCGATTGATGTCGTAACGCAACCCGGCGGTGGCCACCTGGCGCGAATAGAACGGCAGGTCACGGCCCTTGAAGCCCGGAATCTCACCCTCATACGTCGCGCGGGTGTAAGTGAAACCGGCGTTGGCCGTCAGGCCTTCCAGCATCGGGTTCAGCGCCGCCATGTCGTAATGCACCGACGTTTCAATGCCCTGGTGCTTGGTCGCGCCGAGGTTGGTCCAACCCACATCGTTGCTGATGTATTGCAGTTCGTCGTCGAAGTCGATGTAGAACAGCGTCACTTCGCCGCCCCACACGTCATCGTTGTAGCGCGTACCGATTTCGTAGGTCTTGGCCTTTTCCGGCTCCAGGCCATTGGCCGGGTTGTCGCCAATGCCACCCTGGCCGAGCTGGAAATATTGCAGGCTGCCGAACGACGTTTCGTAGTTGGCGAACAGCTTCCACGCTTCGGACATGTGATACATCACGCTCAGGGCCGGCAGCGGCTCGTTGCTCTCGATGCTGCGGCTTTTCGCCGGTACACGCTTGCCGGCGGTGTCGAGCACGGCGCGGTCGTGCCAGTCAGTGCTGATGTGTTCAAAGCGAATGCCTGGGGTCACGGTCCAGTTGCCGACATCAATCTTGTTGTCGACATACACCGAGTTGGCTTCGGTGCCACCGGTACGGTCCTGGAACACGTGGCCATCGGAGGTCTTGGTGATCACCGGCTGATTGTTCACCAACGCCACGCGGCTCGATTCTTCGTGCATGGCTTCCTTCAGGTAGCGATAGCCGACGCTGACTTCCTGAGTGGTCGGGCCCACATCAAACACATGGGACACCCGTGGCTCGATGCCGTACGTGTAGTAAGTGCGCGGGTACGAGCTGAGGGTTTTCTGGTCGCGGGCGGCGATGTTGCTGCCACGAAAGCTGTCGGTGTAATACGTCAGCACTTCGGCCTGGGTGCGGTCGTCGATCTGCGCGCGCCCAGCGAAAGGACACATCTTTACGACGGCCGCTGAAATTGTCGTGGTCACGGTCGGACTGGAACGGATCGGCGTCGTACTGCGCCTGGGTCAGGCCGCCGGGCATGTCGGCGCTGGCGTCGTAGTAGTGAAAAGTGAGGCTGAAATCGTCGACATCGGTGGGTGCCCAATGGGTCTTGAGGATCACGTCGTCGATGTCGTTGCCGTTGTTGCTTTCGCTGGTAACCGTTGCCGTTGACGCCGGAATACAACAGCGCCATGCCGATGCCGTTGTCCGCCGTGCCGCCGAGGAACGCGGTGTCGATGTGTTTTCCAGCCACCGTACTGGGACGTTTCCAGGGTGGTGCCGATTTCACCAGTGGCCTTTTCCGGGATGGCGCGGGTGACGAAGTTGATCACGCCACCGACGTTCTGTGGCCCGTAACGTACCGAACCGGCGCCGCGTACCACGTCGATGCTGTCGAGGTTGCCCGAGGAAATCGGCGCCATCGACAATTGCGGTTGGCCGTAGGGGGCGAACGCGGCGGGGACGCCGTCGATCAGCACCGTGGAGCGTGGTGACAGGCGCGAGGTCAGGCCGCGCACGCCGACGTTCAGGGAAATATCACTGCCGCCGGTGCCGTTGGCGTCCTGCACTTGCACGCCGGGAACGCGTTTGAGCACGTCGCCAACGTTCATCGCGCCCTGCTCGATCATCGCTTCGCGGCGCACCACCGTACGCGCGCCAGGGTGGTTCTGCACCAGGGCGGCATCGGCATTATCAAGCCAGTCGCCGACCACGTTGATGTCGGTCACGCCCAGTTCGATCGGGCCATTGGCGGCGGAAGTCGGTGCTGGCATCAGCGTGACCGAGCCTTCATCGATCTGGTATTGCAGACCGCTGCCTTGCAGCAATTGACGCAAGGCTTCTTCAGGCGAGAAGTTGCCGTCTACCGCCGGGGCTGTTTTGCCGGCCACCAGTTCCGGACTGAAAAAACCTGCAGCGAGGGTTTGCTGACCCAGTTCACTCAAGGCCTCGCCCAACGGCTGGGCCGGAATGCGGATCGCGTCAGCGGCGAATGCCTGAGGCAGCGCCGAGCTGATGGCCAGGGCAAGCGCGAGCCGCTGCCAAGGGGAATTGTTGTTTTTAGCGGTGGTTTTCTTCACGTCGAACAGTGTCCTGAGAATCGCAAGAGTGTGCGTCTGTTAATGCAAACCAGTTGCAGTTGGACAAGAAGACGATGAACTCGAAAAAAACCTGAATCGGTTTGAAATTAATTGGAAATTATTTCCTGACTGCCGTCATCGAGGGTGCGCACGGCCACCGGCAGGATGCTCGGCAAGGCCTTGAGCAGTGCATCGGTGTTGTCGGATTTGAACACGCTGGTCGAGCGCAAATTGCCCACTTTATCGTTGCCGACCGTGAGGGTTTGGCCCGGTAGCGCGACACTTCGGCAGCCACCTCGCTGAGGCTGGCGTTGTTGAACACCAGTTTGCCGCTGCGCCATGCGGTCAGTTCCTCGGGATTGATCGCATAGGCGGCTGCGACCACCCCTTGCGCATCGATGCGGGTACCGAGGCCGGCAGTGACGGTGATGAAATCAGCGCCCTGCCCCTGAACCTTGACCGTGCCCTGCTCCACCGCCACCCGGGTTTGCGTGGGGTCGCGACGTACATCGAAACGCGTACCGGTGACCGTGACCTTGCCGTTGCCAGCGTCGACCACAAACGGCCGGCTGGTGTCATGTTCGACGCTGAACATGGCCTCGCCTTCCGTCAATTCGATGGCCCGACGATTCTTTTCTAGCGCACCTGCACGCGGCTGCGGCTGTTCATGTCGATCACCGAACCGTCCGGCAAGGCCACATGACGCCGCTCGCCCAGCGCCGTGGAATATTCAGCCGTATACGCTGGCGGATGATTCAAACCGCTGAACAATCCCAGCCCCAGTGCTACCGCGACGATGCTGGCCGCCACGGCATAACGCACCAATGGCTGGCGTTTGCGGCGGGTCGATGGGGTTTCGCACAAGGCTTGCAGGCGTTTGACCGGCAGCCTATCTGCAGCCGTCCACAAGCCCTGAAGAATCTTGAATTCGTCGCAGTGTTGAGGATGTTCGCTCAGCCAGGCTTCAAAGCGTTGGACCTCTTCGTCGTCCACGGCCGGCTCCTGCAAACGCACAAACCAGCGAGCCGCCTCGTCGCGAACGATTGTTTGCCCACACGCACAATCACGAGTATCCATCATGGAAGTTCCTGTTTGGCTGGGGATGAGAATGCGCGGCCAGTCATGGGTACAGTCCGTCGAGGCGGTCGCGCAGATGCCGCAGGGTGCGGATCATATACTTTTCCACCATGTTCTTGGACAGGCCCAGGCGTTCGGCGATTTCAGCCTGGGTCAGGCCTTCGATCTTCTGCCACACGAATATTTTGCGGCAGTTGATCGGCAACTCGGTGAGCGCCCGTTCGATGGAATCAGCCAACTGAACCGCCTGCATGAAATGCTCCGGGTCGCCGGACGACGACACACTGTGATCATTCGCCTGCGACTCCATGGCGCCCCGCCGATCCTCACGCCGATAACCATCCACCGCGATGTTGCGCGCGGTCTGGTGCAAATAGGCCCGGGTTGCTCCACCACCGCCGAATCGGACTCAAGCACCCGCACAAAGGTGTCGTGGGCCAGGTCCTCGGCCTGCTGACGATTTCTCAGGCGACGGGTCCAGGTGCCAACCAACTCTTCGTAATGCTCGAAAAAGCCGTGTCTGCGGGGCAGCTTGGGGGTCATTGCGGTGTGCTGTGGGGACGGAGGTGCGAATAGTAATGCTTCCTATTAACTGGAAGCAATGGATACTACGTCGCCAACGTCGCCGCCAGTCAAGTCAAACCAACGGCCCCCATTGCAGGGGCCGTTGCCAATCACTCAATCAGTGCGCAATACACACCGACTTCAGCTCGGTATACGCCTCAATCACCGCACGACCAAACTCACGACCCATGCCCGATTGCTTGACGCCACCAAACGGCATGGCCGGGTCGAGCAGCACGTGGGCGTTGACCCGCACCGTGCGGCTTCGATGCGTGGCACCAGGTTCATGGCTTTGCCCAGGTCGTTGGTCCACAGGCTGGCGGCCAAACCGTAACGGTTGTCGTTGGCCAGCGCGATCACGGCGTCTTCGTCGTCGAACGGCATCACGCCCAGCACGGGGCCGAACACTTCTTCACGGGCCACGGCCATGCTGTGGTCGATGTCGGCCAGAATGGTGGGCTGCACATAGAAGCCCTCGCCTTCCACCAACTCCCCGCCCGAGACCACGCGCGCGCCTTCACGGCGAGCCAGTTCGATGTGCTTGAGCACGCTTTGCTGTTGCTTGCGCGACACCAGTGGGTTGATCGCGGCATTGCAGTTCATGCCCGCGCCGATCGGCATGGCCGATACCGCTGCGGCGAGCGCTTCGACAGATTGGTCGTGGATCCGAGCGGTGTACATAGAAGCGCGACGCCGCCGCGCACACCTGGCCATTGTTCAGCAGGCCACCGAGGATCGCGCCCTGCACGGCTTTTTCGATGTCGGCATCAGCGAGCACGATCATCAGGTTTTTGCCGCCCAGTTCCAGCGAGAACCGCGTCATGTTTTCCATGCACGCCACGCCGACGCTTTTGCCCACCGCAGTGGAACCGGTGAACGACACTTTGCTCACCAGCGGATGCGCGGTCAGCACGCCACCCACGCGAGCACCGCCACCGGTGACAACGTTGAACACGCCGGCCGGGATGCCCGCTTCAAGGCCAATTCGGCCAGGCGCATGGCGGTCAGCGGGGTTTCCATTGCCGGCTTGATGATCACCGTGCAACCGGTGGCCAGCGCGGGCATCAGCTTCCAGGCCGCGATCAGCAGCGGGAAGTTCCACGGCACAATCCCGACCACCACACCCACTGGCTACGCTTGGTGAACGCGGTGAACTTGGCGCCCGGTGGCAGCGGGATCGACACGTCAAAGGTCTGGCCTTCAATCTTGGTCGCCCAACCCGACATGTAGCGCATGAATTCCACGGTGGCGTTCAAGTCCAGCGCGCGGGCCATGTTGATCGACTTGCCCTGGCTCAGGGTCTCCAGCTGCGCCAGTTCTTCGGCGTGGGCCTCAACCAGTGCGGTGAAGTTCAGCAGGATGCGTTCGCGGTCCGCCGGGCGCAGTGCCGACCAGACGCCGGATTTGAACGCCTTGTGCGACGACTGCACGGCTTGCTCGACGATTTCCAGCGGCGCGTCCAGGGTTTCGCAAAGGGTTTGCCCGGTGGCCGGGTTGACCACGGCGATTTGCGGGCCGTCGGCATACACCCATTGGCCGTCAATGAAACAGCCATGGCGGCGTTCAAGGAAGGCAGCAACCTGCGGCAGAATTTCAACGTTGCTCATAATTCACCTGTCATTCAAACGTGTGGTTCAGCCTGGAAGTCCGGCTGATTAGCGTTGTTCTTTGAGATAGCAAACGACCGCCTGGCGATCATCGGCGGAGGCCAGCCCCATGTAGGGCATGTAGGTCCCGGGCACATAGGCCTGGGGTTGGGTGATCAGTTGGCTGATGGTTTCGGCTTGCCAAGTCACGTCCTTGCTGCGCATGGCCTGGGAGTAGCTGAAGCCTTCGAGCGAGCCGGATTTGCGTCCGACCACGCCCGACAGGTTCGGCCCCATCATGCCGGCCATGCCCTTGCTCACCGAGTGGCAAACCCCGCACTCATTGGCGAACACCTGGGCGCCATGGGCTGATCCGGCGCGCAGTCGGCGGCCACGACGGTTTGCGCCAGCGCCAGTGTCAGCAAACCAATGAGCGAGGCATTTGTGTGAAGTGAACATAAGAAGCGACCTTGAAAATCCGTGGGGGAAGCAGCAGCAGGGTTGAAACGGATTGTCAGCGCTGACTCACGCACAGGTTTTGCCCTGCGTGCCAGTCGTGTTGGCCGGGCTGCCAAACCACGCTTTTGGCAAGCACAGGCAACTCTTTGGCAACCACCACAAAAGGCCGAAAAAGTTCCGCGCCTTAGTATCGAAACGAGACCTCAACCCTGTGGTCATGAACAAGAATGGATGCCACACCATGCTCAGAGTCCCCCTTGCTTCGTCTCTCGACGCTCGCGCTGATGATCCAGTTGCCGACCCAGGCCTAGCGAACTCTATGCGCGATGAGCGACAGTCATTTGAACGCCACCCTGGAAGCCGTCTTCGGAGCTTTCCACAGTCAGGAAAACTACGCGCTGTCGGGTCGTCTCAGTGAAAGGTTCCTCGTCCTGGCAAGAGGGCTACATCAAGTACGGCCTGAGCTTCGACAAAGGCCTGGCCGGTTTTGGTACCGCTTATGGCGCCGGCAACATGCTCAGCTCCGGCACTCGGGGTGATGGCGATGCCGCCGGTTTCACCGACGGCTCGGAACGCACCACCAAGTTCGAAGACGCCTACCTCGGCTGGCGCTCGGGCAAGTTGTTTGAAGTGATGGGTGATGACGGCGTCGACCTGTCCTTCGGTCGCCAGAACATCGTGGTCGGCGATGGTTTCCTGATTGATGGCGACGCGCTGAACATCGGCAAAGGTCTGGCCGACGGTGAGTTCAACCGCGGCGGCGCCTACTACCTGGCCGCGCGTAAAGCCTTCGACGAAACCGCCGTGCTGCGCCTCGGTGGCAAGCAAGGCTGGCGCAGCGACCTGATGTGGTTGAAGTCGGATAACCGCGCCCAGGCCAAGACCGAAATGTACGTCGGCACCGCTTGAGCACGTGGCCGAAGCCGGCACCGTCGGCCTGACCTACATCGACACCACCGATGTCGACGAGCAATTCGCGTCCCCGTTGCAAGCTGAACGCGACGGCATGAAGACCTACAGCCTGCGCGCGACCGGCAATGCCGGGGTGAAAAACCTGTTCCTGTCCGGTGAATACGCCGAGCAGGACAAACCGCACACCGGCAACGAAGACGCCTGGTACCTGGAAGCGGGCTGGACCTTTTCCGACGCCCTCTGGACGCCGTATGTCAGCTACCGCTACAGCCGTTTTTCGGAAAATTACGACACGTTGTTCTACGGTTTCAGTCGCGGTTACGGCACCTGGTTCCCAGGGTGAAGTGGCCGGTAACTATGCCGGGCCGTTCAACAGCAACTCGCGCATCCAGAACGTTTCCATGAAGGTTTCGCCACTGGAAGAACCTCAACGTCGGCGTGATGTATTTCAACTACGACACCCTCTCCCGCAACCTCGGCAACACCGATGGCCACGAGAGTCGACCTGTACGCCGAATGGCACGTCAACGACCACCTGACGGTGATGCCGCTGGTTGGTATCTACCAGCCGGACAAGAGCGCCGAACAGGGTGGCACCCAGCTGGGCAACAACGACCAGAACGTCTACAGCCAAGTGGTGTTTGCCACTTCGTTCTAAATCTCGTAAGCCCAACACGATCCCTGTAGCAGCTGGCGAAGCCCTGCGTCCGACTGCGCAGCAGTCGCCAAGACAGACAATGCGGCATGTCAGGAAGGCCCCGCATTCAAGTTTTACGACTGCTGCGCAGCCGGACGCAGGCTTCGCCAGCTGCTACAGGGAACGGGTTGAGGCAAACATTGTTCTTCAACGGAAACGGAGTTTCCAATGCGCTCAAGATTTCTGACGATTCAGAGCAAAATCGCCCTGCTCGCCGGCCTCTGCCTGTTGTTGGTGGTGGGTTTGTTGATGGGGTTGTCGCTGTACCAAACCCATCAAAGCAGCCAGCAGGTGGCCCAGGCCAGCGGCGACATGCTCGCCAACGCGGCCAGGGAACACATGCAAGCGCTGGGCACCGTGCAGGCGATGCAGGTGCAACGCACCTTCATGCAGACTCACGAATACGGCCAAGGGTTGTCGCGGTATTTGCTCTACCTCCGGCAGCTGCAACAGCAGGGTCATCTGACCCGCTCGCAACTGCGCCAGGAGCTGAGCACCCAGCTTCATCAAGCCCTGATCGACAAGCCCGACCTGCTCGGGCTTTATGTCATTTTCGAACCCGATGCCCTCGACGGTGCCGACGCCGGTTTCACCGACCAGGCCGCCATGGGCAGCAACGAAACCGGGCGCTTCTCCCTCTACTGGGTGCAAAGCAAACCCGGCGAACTGCAAGCGGTGATCGGCGATGAATCATTGCTGGCCAACACCTCACCCGGCCCCAGCGGCGCACCGTACAACGCGTTCTACACCTGCGCCCGCGACACCCGTCAGGCCTGTGTACTCGAACCCTATTTCGATGAAGCCTCCGGCAACCGCAAACTGGTGACCAGCGTCGCGTTCCCGCTGATGGACAACGGCAAAGTCATCGCCGTGGTCGGCCTCGACATCAACCTCGCCGCCCTGCAACAGAACAGCGAAGCCAGCGCCCATCAACTGTTCGATGGTCATGGGCAAATCAGCATCGTCAGCCCGCGTGGCGTCATTTCCGCGAACAGCCAGGACGTCAGCCGCCTCGGGCAACCGTTGGACAATGCCGAGGTGATCGACGCCTTGCGTCAGGGTCAACCGAGGTCTTTGTCGATCAGCAGCAGATCAAAGTCCTCGAACCGTTGGCACCGATTGCCGGCGCCGCGCCGTGGGGCGTATTGGTGGGCGTGCCGCAAGACGTGCTGTTGGCGCCGGTGACCACGCTGCAAAAAGAACTTGATGCCCAAGGCGTGCAAAGCACCGCACTCGAAATGCTGGTGGGTGGCGGCTCCGCCCTGCTCGGTTTGCTGTTGATCTGGTACACGGCGTTTCGCATCACCCGGCCACTGCAAGTGCTGACGCGGGTCATGGAAGATATCTCCCCGAAGGCGAAGGCGACCTGACGCGGCGTCTTGAGGTGCAGTCGCGGGATGAAATCGGCCAACTGGCGACCGCGTTCAACCGCTTTGTCGAACGCATTCACCAGTCGATACGCGAGGTGTCTTTGGCAGCGATTGGCGTGAATGAAGTGGCCAAGCGTGTTCTGCTCGCCTCCAATTCGTCGATGAGCAACTTCGACGAACAATCGACCCGCACCAACAGCGTCGCCGCAGCGATCAATCAACTGGGTGCCGCCGCGCAGGAGATCGCACATAACGCGTCCGATGCTTCGCAACAGGCTTCGGCTGCACGGGAACAAGCCGAGGATGGCCGGCAAAGTGGTGGAGCGCACGATTGAACTGATGAACGAACTGTCCGGAAAAATCAGCGCCTCGTGCGTCAACATCGAAGTGCTGAACGGCAAAACCGTGAACATCGGGCAGATCCTCGAAGTGATCAAAGGCATCTCGCAGCAGACCAGCCTGCTGGCGCTCAACGCCGCGATCGAAGGCAGCACGCGCCGGTGAAGCCGGTCGCGGGTTTGCGGTGGTCGCCGACGAAGTGCGCAGCCTGGCCGGGCGCACCCAGACGTCAGCGGCGGAGATTCAGCAGATGATCGAAGAACTGCAAATCGGCGCCCGGGACTCGGTCACCACCATGACCGAGAGCCAACAGCACAGCGAGGAAAGCGTGAGCATCGCCAGCCTGGCCGGTAAACGCTTGAGCAGCGTGACGCAGCGCATCGGTGAGATCGACAACGTTAACCAATCAGTCGCCGCTGCTACGGAAGAGCAGACGTCAGTGGTCGAGGCGTTGAATGTCGACATCACCGAAATCAACACGTTGAACCAGCAAGGCGTGGAAAACCTGCACTCGACGTTGCAGGCTTGTACCGAGCTGGAGCGGCAGGCGGATCGGTTGAATCAGCTTGTGGGTAGTTTTCGGATCTGAGATGGGTGTCGCCTGACCCACCGCCATCGCGGGCAAGCCCGCTCCCACAGGTTTTGAGGTCATCACAAAATGACTGAACACTACAAAACCTGTGGGAGCGTGGCTCTGCCCGCGAAGAACGTGACGCGGTCTCTGATTGTTACTTCGGCACCTCAACGTTATCCATCATCCGGTTCGCCGCCAATTCCGCCAGCATGATGATCTGCTGAATCGCCATCGCCGTGTGCCGATGCGGTCCTTCCAGGTACCCCGCGAAATCGCTGGCCATGACACTGGCCTGGGCCAATGACTCACTGGTATGGGCGAGCAGGTCTTCGTCTCTGATATTCGGTGCGAGCATGAACATCGTGCTGGGTTTGCGGGTAGCGGGGTGATTTGAGGGCCGCGGGGTTGAGGTAGTCGATTCAGCGCGCGCTCGGCGGCATCGTGGAGTTTTTTGAATCGAGTGATTCGTAGGGGGATGCCGGATCTGGGTCTGGCGGGTTTGGCGTTACCCTTGAACATACTTACCTTCTTCCTTATCGGGCAGCCACGCCTCGCTACTAATACGAGGGGTGGCGGCTGTACGCAGGTTAGTAGACCGGGAAAAAAGGCAAAGCCGGCGCGCCCGAGGGCGCCCTGCGCACAACCACCATCAAATACAGGCATTGGAATACCTGTCTGACAGACACTTGTGCAGCCTTCAAACCCTCGGGCTACTAAACCCGATCACTGGGAATCAGTGACGGGAATCAAGTTACCGAGGGCGTCCGAAGCGCACAAGCCGGCGGATTCTGGCGTAGTCGTAGGTAATGGCGCAAGGTGCTGTGGCTTTCAGGAAGTAACCTTAAACGCCGTTAAACATGTGCTTCGATTTGAGGGCGCCATCGCGGGCAAGCCCGCTCCCACAGTGTGCGTGGTGCTCACTCATTTTGTGATCACCTCAAATCCTGTGGGAGCGGGCTTGCCCGCGATGAACGATAACGCGATCCCCCTGCCCTCCACCCAACTAAATCTGGCATCCACAAACAACCGGATGGCATCCACGCAAACAAGCCCCACCACCACCCCCGCGTAGTATCAAAACCGATCCCTTTTTTAACCCCCAAAAACAATAAATCGACCCCAGGGTCGCGGGAGACGCTTGTGCTTAAGAAAAGTGCGTTGGGCTGGCCAAAGATTGCCGGCCTCGGAATTGCGTTAGTGGTGGCCGGAGCAGTTCTCCGGCTGGAATTTCGGCTTGATGGCCGGCGGCTGGCTGAACATGCTGATCGCCACGTTGTTGATGGCCTTGCTGTGCGGCGGTCTGGCGTTGTGTGTGGCGGAGCTGTCCACCGCGTTGCCAAATGCCGGCGGTGTATTCGTCTATGCGCAAAACGCTTTCGGACCGTTCGTGGGTTACCTGGTCGGCGTCGCTTGCGCGCTGGCACTGACCATCGGCACCGGCGCGGCGGCGACGTTTATTTGCGCCTACACCGAGTCGATGTTCGGCCTCGGTGGCTGGCCGGTGAAAATCGCCCTGTTCGCGATCATCATCGGCATCCACATGCGCGGCGTCGGTGAGGCCATGGGCCTGACGATGATTGCCGGCGTGATCGCGGTCGTCGCCCTGCTGACCTTTGGCGTGGCCATGGCACCGCATGTCGAGTTGGCCAACCTGCTGACAATGCCAGCGGCCATCGCTGGGCCATCGATCAGCCTGGGCGGTATTTTCGCCTGTGTGCCGTTCGCGATCTGGTTGTTCATCACCGTCGAGCAAACCGGCTCGGCCGCCGAAGAAGCGCAAAACCCCGGGCGCAGCATGCCACGCGGAATTCTTGCCGCCATCGCCACGTTGCTGGTGACCGCATTGGTGGTGCTGGTGGTGCGCACCGGGCGCCGGTGGCGTTGGAGTTGGTCGGTTCGGCAGGCGACCCGCTGTACGCCGCGATGACCAGCACCAATGTCTACGGCGACGCTTCGTGGCTGGCCAAGGTGATTGGCTGCGGCGCGGTGTTCGGTTTGATCGCGACCTTCTTCTCGCTGATCTACGCCGCCTCGCGACAACTGTTTGCCATGGCCCGCGACGGCTTGTTCCCGCAGTGGTTGGGCAAAACCGGCAAGCGCGGCACGCCGTTCCCGGCATTGCTGTTGATCGGCGCCATCGGCCTGCCGCTGTCCGCCGTCGACCCGGCCACCGTGATGCTCGCGGTCGTGCTGCTGCTCAACGTTTGCTACCTGTTCATTTTCGGCGCCTACCTGCGCATCAAAAACAGTCAACCGGACCTGCCAGGCGCCGTTTTGCCTGGCCGGCGGCAAAGTGATCGCCTGGTTGGGCCTGGCCCTGACGCTGGTGGTGATCGCTGCCTGCTTCCAGCTCGACATGCTGATGCTGATCGCCCTCGCGGTGACCTTCGTGCTGAGCACTTTCAACTTCCTGCTGCGTGCCCGTCTGCAAGGCAACGCGCCACTGATCGAGACCCCAGACCATGCCTGAAGACACGCTCTTGCAGCGCCGCCATCGCGTACTCGGCAGCGCTTCACCATTGTTCTACGACAAGCCATTGCACCTGGTGCGCGGCGAAGGCGTCTGGCTGTATGACGTCGATGGTCAGCGCTACCTCGACGTCTACAACAACGTGCCCTGCGTCGGCCATTGCAACCCGCAGCGTGGTGGCGGCCATGCACCGCCAGGCCGAAACGCTGAACATCCACACGCGTTATCTGGATGAGCAAATCGTACGCTACGCCGAGCGCCTGACCGCAACCTTCAGCGACCCGCTGGACACCGCGATGTTCACCTGCACCGGCAGCGAAGCCAATGAGCTGGCGTTGCGCCTGGCACGCTTCGCCAGCGGCGGCACCGGCATTATCGTCAGCGATTACAACTACCACGGTAACTCGGCGTCGCTGGCCGAAGTCACCACCGCGTTGCCGTCACCGGAACCGTTCGGCGCGCATGCCCGCGCCGTGCCGATCCCGTGTCTTTATCACGCGCCCGCTGG
Organism: Pseudomonas sp. S2_F03; assembly: GCF_054668335.1. NCBI lineage: Bacteria > Pseudomonadati > Pseudomonadota > Gammaproteobacteria > Pseudomonadales > Pseudomonadaceae > Pseudomonas > Pseudomonas sp. S2_F03. The sequence continues at coordinate 905,325 of NZ_CP162759.1, forward strand.
CACCACTGAAGCGCAATTGGCGGAGCAATATGCCGCCAACATCAAAGCCGCCATCGCCTCGATGCAAGCCCAAGGCATTCGCCCTGCCGCGTTGCTGATCGACACCTTGTTTGCCAACGAAGGCTTGCCACGGGTGCCGGCAGGTTTCGTCAAAAAAGCCGCTGAGCTGATCCGTGCGGCGGGCGGCGCTGTTCATTGCCGACGAGGTGCAATCCGGGTTTGCGCGTACCGGCGAACACTTGTGGGGGCATCAGGCCCACGCTGTGGTGCCGGACATCGTTACCCTCGGCAAGCCGATGGGCAACGGTTATCCCCTGGCCGGGTTGATTACCCGCAAGGAGCTGGTCGAGTCGTTCGGTCGTAGCGCGATGTACTTCAACACCTTCGGCGGCTCGCCAGTGGCGGCGGCGGTTGGCATGGCGGTGCTCGATGTCATTGAAGAGCAACAGTTGCTGCGCAATGCGCACACCGTCGGCGCTTATGTACAACAACGCTTGCAGGTGCTCGCCAGCAAGCACTCGATCATTGGCGATGTGCGCGGCAAAGGGTTGTTCTTCGCCATGGAACTGGTGCGCGACCACGCCAGCAAAGAGCCCGCCGGGCTGGAGGCGCGGCGGGTGGTCAACCACATGCGTGAGCTGGGGGTGCTTATCAGCAAGATCGGCGCCGGCGACAACATTCTCAAACTACGGCCGCCGCTGGTGTTCAACCGCGAGCACGCCGACCTCTTCGTCGACACGCTGGACACCGCCCTGAGCGCTATCTGAGGCCATGCCATGACTGATTTCCACACCCTGAGCCACGACCAGCAAGTCGCCAAACTGCACGATCTGGCCCGGCACGCCCTGCAACAGTGGGACGGCGCCTTTGCCGAGATCGAACTGGTGAAATTCCGCGAGAACGCGGTGTTCTCGGCGCGCCGTGAGGACCTGGCCAACGGGTCGCCTTGCGCATCCACCGCAACGGCTATCACTGCGAAGCGGCGCTGCGTTCGGAGCTGCAATGGATGGAAGCGCTGGCCACGGCCGGCATTACCGTGCCGCAGATCATCCGCGCGCAAAACCAGCGCCACCTGGTCGAAGTGCTGCATGCCGACATCGGCGAACCGCGCCATGTCGACATGCTCGCCTGGCTGCCCGGCGCCGGCGGGCACCTCTGAAGCGGGCGTGCAGGCGGACACCGAAATCGACTTTTTGTTTGCCGAAGCCGGCGCCCTCGCCGCGCGTATTCATTTGCACGCGGCGGATTGGCAACAGCCGGACGAGTTTGTCCGGCATGCCTGGGATGAGGATGGCTTGATCGGCGCCAATCCGTTCTGGGGGCGGTTCTGGGACCTGGAACAGCTCAGCGTCGATCAACGTGAACTGCTGCAACAGGCCCGCCGCCGTGCGCGCAGCGACTTGCGTCGATACGGTCGACAGCTGGGCAACTTCGGCATGATCCACGCTGACCTGGTGCCAGAGAACCTGCTGATCGAAGGCGAGAACCTCGGTTGATTGACTTCGACGATGCGGGTTTTGGCTGGCACATGTTTGAACTGGCGACGGCGCTTTACTTCCTGCCTGGACGACCCGCGTTACTGAGCAGATCAAAGCGGCGTTGCTGGAGAGGTATCCACGCGGTCAAACCGCTGACGGACGCCGACCGGGGGACGCTGGCGCTGTTTCTGATGCTGCGCGGCTTCCACGTACCTGGGCTGGATTCATACCCGCAAAGGCACACCGACCGCGATCGAAATGGCACCGATGTTGATTGATCGGGCTTGCTTGTTGGCTCAGGAGTATCTGCAACAGGTGCGGTGACTGTTAGTCCGCCATCGCGGGCAAGCCCGCTCCCACAGTGGTCAGCGTGAACACCAAATTTGTGTATTGCGCAAAACCCTGTGGGAGCGTGGCTTGCCCGCGATGAACGATAACGCGGTGTATCAGCAATGCGCCCCGGCATGCTCAAGGCGATGAAACAACCGGTTGAAGTACACCAGGCTGTCCCTCTCCCCGCGCACACCGACATTCGACAGCTCAACAAACATCACCGAATGCGACCCGACTTCCTTGCATTCGGTGATCCGTCCTTCCAACTGCACCAACGCATCGCGCAGCAACGGCACGCCGGTGTCGCCTTCGTCCCACAGGTCCCAGGGCAAAACGTTCGGCCATCGACACTTTGGTCATGCCGGCGAAGTGTCGGGCCAGTTCTTCCTGCTCGCCACACAGCACGTTGACGCACAAGTGGCCGTTGGTGCGGAACACATCGTGGGTGGCGCTGTTGCGGTTCACACAGACCAGCACGGTCGGTGGCGAGTCGGTGACCGAGCACACGGCGCTGGCGGTGATGCCGCATTGTCCGCCGGGGCCGTTGGTGGTGATGATGTTCACCGCAGCAGGCAGCTGCGCCATGGCGTTGCGAAAGTCGATTTGCTGCTGGCTCAGGTCGGCCATGTCGATGCCCCTTCCTTCAGGAGGACCGTCGTTGCGCGGCCCCTTGTTGTTGGAACAAGATTAAGGCCCGGCGCGGCGCGCGACCATTCTGACGATCCCCATGGCGAGGTAGGCTTTCCGCTAGTCGACTAGGTGGTTTCTTTATCGTCAGGGCCCACGGCAGTGAAGTATTCTGCTACTAAGCTCCGTGATGAGCTGATGTCCGCCGCAGCGTGCACGCGTGCGAAAACAATAATTAGAAATTCTCGTGGCAGTCCCAGATGGAAACCCGCAAACCGATTGTGTATATCGTCGATGACGACAAAGACCTGCGCACCTCATTGGCGTGGTTGCTGGAGTCGGTCAGTGTGCAGGCGCAATGCTTTGCCGGCGCTGAAAGAGTTCCTGAGCCAGTACGACCCCAAGCAACCGGCGTGTCTGGTGCTGGACGTGCGCATGCCGGAAACCAGCGGCTTTCAGTTGCAGGAAATCCTCAACCAGCGTGGCAGCACCCTGCCGACGATTTTCGTGTCGGCCCATGGCGACATTCCGATGTCGGTCACGGCGATGAAAAACGGAGCGCTGGATTTCGTCGAGAAGCCCTACAACCCGCAGCAGATGATCGACCGCATTCAGGCGGCGCTGAAGACCGCCGTGCATGCCCAGGCCGATCAGGAGCAACGTCAGAACCTGCAAGGCAAACTGGCATTGCTCACGAGTCGCGAACGGGAAGTGTTGATGCTGGTGATCGATGGCAAGGCCAGCAAGGTAATCGCCCGCGAGCTGAACATCAGCGTCAAAACCGTTGATGTGCACCGCACCAAGATCAAGGAAAAGATGGGCGTGAGCAGCATTGCGATGCTGGTGCGCGAGGTGTTGCATTTGCCGGTGGATGAACCTGCCCGGCACTGAGCCTGGATCTTCGGCGGTCTTCAAGCCGCCATCGCGGGCAAGCCCGCTCCCACAGTTGATTTGTGGCGTTCACAAAATCACTGTGGGAGCGGGCTTGCCCGCGATGAAGTCGTCACAATTAGTCAGTGACTGTAGCGCTTGCGATATTCACCTGGTGACACGCCAAAGCGCGACTTGAACGCTGAGGAAAAGTAGCTCGAATCCGAGAATCCCCACGCGTAGCACAGCGCCGACAGCTTCTGCTCGACATCCGAACGGCGCAGGTTTTCGGCGCAGAAATCCAGGCGTCGATGCTTGATGTATTGCGCCACCACCAGACCACGCTTGGAAAACATCCGGTACAGCCCGCGCACCGAAATCCCCACCTCACGGGCAATCAGCTCCGGGCACAGTTCTTCAGCACTGATGTGTTCGTCGATGTAAGCGATGGTTTTACGAAATTGCCGCTCGTGGGCATCCACGCTGGCATCGCGAGCGCTGATACCCGGCAACAACAGGCTGACCAGCGCGTCGAGCACCGCTTCGCTTTCCTGCATGTCCAGGCTTTGATGCTGCCGCGTTTCCAGGACCATGCGGTTGGCCAGCGCAGCCAGTGGCGTGGTGGCCGCAATGCGCGTGGCGCAGTTGAGCGCGTTGAAGTGCGAACCGCGCTGCACCACCTGGCGCGGCAAAATCAGTGACAACTGCCGGGAGTCTTCGTTGTAGGTCATGTCACTGGGCTGGCAGGCGTCGATCAGCGCAATGTCACCACAGCCCAATTGGGCGCGGTTGTCACCCTGTTCGAGTTGCGAGCTGCCGCGCAGTTGGAACACTGCGTAGTAGTGGCCGTCGCTGCTGGTGCTGACGTCTTTGCTGGTGCGATACAAATGCACGTGGGCCATGTCGACCACGCTGAGGTTGATCGCGCCGCTGCGAAACTCCGCCAGTTCACCGTAGAAATTCGTGTCCAGTGCGCGGGCGTCGAAGCGCCCACAGGCCTGATTGACCTGACTTAACCAACTTTCAAATGCATCGTTGCGCAGTGCCGATGAAGTAATCATGACCGCAAGGCCTCACGTCAGTTTTATTGTTATTTTTCGACCGCTTCGTCGAGCGGTTCGATGAATACCGGTTTCGTGACCGTCGCCTCCTCAGACGGTCGTGGGGCGTCGATTTAATCGACTCCCACGCAATGTTTCCAGGGATTTGCGCTTACAGGTCAATACCAGACGAGCGGACAACGCTCGTGAAACGCAGGCACAAATTTGCTTGTTGCCCGCTTTTTCTTTGCTCGACAAGCAGTTATCCCGGTGTTCCGGCACCCCGTCCAGGACCTCGACGATGCACGTGCCGCAGATACCTTCGCGACACTCGGTGTCGATGTCGCAACCGTGGGCCTGGAGTACGTCGACCAGGCTGGTATTGGCCGGAATCTGCAGCACCACGCCGGAGCTGGCCAGTTCCACTTCAAAACCGCCGCTCGGGCCGGCATTGGCGGCAGGGTCGGCCTGGAAATGCTCCAGGTGAATCGCGTCTTCGCTACGGCTGCGGGCGGCCACTTCCACCACTTTGTTCATGAACGGCGCCGGGCCGCAGGTGTAGACGTGGGCATCGCTGCCGGCCTGGTTCAGGCTTTGCGTCAATGCAGCGTCCATGTCACCCGGCTCGACGCCGTAATGGAACTGAACGTGATCGGCAAAGGTGCTGGCCAACAATTCGGAAAATGCCGCGTACTGCGGCGAGCGGGCGAAGTAATGCAAACGATACGGTTGACCACTTTCTGCCAGTCGATAGGCCATGCTCAACAGCGGCGTGACGCCGATACCGGCGGCGAACAGCACGTGCTCGGTGGCGGTCGGGTCGAGGCGGAACAGGTTGCGCAGGGCACCCATTTCCAGCTCCATGCCCTCTTCCACCTGCTCGTGCAGGGCCGCGGAACCACCGCGCGATTGCGCTTCTTTCTTGACCGCCACCAGATACGCACGGCGATCCTGCGGCGGACTGCACAGCGAATACTGACGAGTCACGCCGGTCGGCCCGGTCAGGTCGACATGCGCCCCCGGTTCATAAGCGTCGAGCGGCTGACCATCACTGCGCACGAGGCGAAAGGAACGGATATCCAGCGCTTCGTCGACGATCCTTTCGATCCTCACTTTCATCATTGCATCACCTGAATTCGGTTGATTTTGTTAAATGAGCAGCCCTGTAGCAGCTGTCGAGCACCGCGAGGCTGCGTTCGGCTCGGTCCGCGCTCGGGCGAAGCAGCCGTCAATCCTGAAAACGCGATCTTCCTGAAACACCGCATCGCCTGATTTCACGACTGCCTTGCAGCCGAACGCAGCCTCGCGCTGCTCGACAGCTGCTACATAAGCTGCGTCGAACGCTTTTTCAGCGCATGAACAACCTGCCATTGATGTCCCAGCACGCGCCGGTTACGGAGGCGGCGTGGTCGGCGACCAACAGCAAGACGCTGTCGGCGATGTATTCGGGGGCGCCAAGGGTGCCGGCCGGGATCACCTTCAGAATCTGCTCCAGACGCTCCGGGGCCACGGTTTCGTGCACGATCGGCAAGTCCAGTGGTCCTGGCGAAATGCTGTTGACCGTCACCCCTTGTGGCGCCAGTTCGCGGGCGAATACTTTGGTCAGGGTCGCCACGCCGCCCTTGGCCGCCGCGTAATGCGCGCCGGTGGCGGTGCCGCCGTTCTGCCCGGCCAGCGAGGCGATGTTGACGATGCGACCAAAGCCGCGCTCGGCAAAGTGCGCGCCGAACACCTGGCAAGCCACGAACGTGCCGCGCAGGTTGATCGCCATCGACTCATCGAACTCTTCGGGCGTGATGTCCATCAGCGCGGCCACTTTCGATTGACCGGCGTTGTTCACCAGAATGTCGGTGCCGCCCCAACGCTCGGCGAGCAGATCGCGGGCACGGACAAAGTCGGCCTTGTTACGCACATCCAGTTCGACGGCGACGGCACTCGCGCCGCTGCTATCAAGCTCCGCCGCCAACCGCTGCACGCCATCAAGGCGCACGTCGGCCAGGGCCACGCGATAACCCGCCGCGTGCAAGCGACGGGCGATGCATTCGCCGAGACCGCGCGAAGCGCCGGTCACCAGGGCTACTCGGTTCATGGTGTTGGCCCTCACAGCAGGAAGCCGAGCGCGCTCAGGCTGTCGGTGGAGTTGATCAGGCGCACGACCTTGCGCTCCAGTTTCGCCACACCGTCGGTGAAGCGAATCCGGTGGTTGAGGTCGGCCACGAACGGTGTGTGCACGCCGCGTTTGTAGGCGTACAGCACCTGCGCCGAATTCACTTCAACCAGATCCCCCGCCGCTTCCACCAGACGGAAACGCGAGACCGAGCGAATGGTTTTCGCCGCGTCCACCGCCGACGGCGAGTAGCCCGCAGTCAGGCGTTCGATGCGCAGGTCACGCATGCGCGCATCGTCATAGGCGTAGTTGAGGGTCGCTTCGAAGTCTTCGGTGTCCGGGTCGATCGGCACGATGTACTTGCCGCTTTCGCTCCACAGGGTCGCCCATTCGGCGTAGTTCTTGTGGTCGAGCAGTTCGGCTTCGCGCCAGATGAATTCGATGGCCTGGGCCAACGGGCCGGAAAAACCGTTCAGGGTGTCGTGATTGCTCATTGGCTCATCATCCTTTTCCACATGTCGTAGGCACCGCGCATGCCGCCTTCATCGGTGGCGTGGCTGACCTTGTCGCCGTTTTCAGCGATGATTTCGCGGTTCAAGCCGCGGTTGACCAGGATTGGCGCATCGACGCCGGCGTACGAGCCGCGCTGCACGCGGTCCCAGGCCTCGGCATCGTCGGGGCTGCCGAAACCGAACGGGCCCTGGAAGTGTTCGTGAATACGCATGCGTTCGCGGTTGGCGATTTCCGGGCCACCGTCCATGCCGAGGGCGACGTGGCGGATCTCGGTTTCGGTGACCGATACCGGACGCAGCACGCGGAAGAACGACATCGACATCGCCACGTTCGGGAACAGGTTCAAGTTGAACCCGGCGCCGTGCAGCGAGCGCACGATGCGGCGCACTTGATCCGCCGGCAGGGTTTTCGACAGTTCTTCAGTCACATGCGCAAAGCGCTCTTGCAGCTGTTCGGTGCCGTCGTCGTGATCGAGATCGACGTGTTCCGGCACCATCACCATCACGCTGTGGCCGTTGCCCAGCGAATGGGTTACGGCGTGTTCGTCGGTCATGAACGAGAGCATTTCCGAGGTTTCTTCATCCACCGACGACATGAACGACTTGTGCACGATCGGGAAGTGGTAGCCGTCAGTGGTGTTTTCCAGCTGGATCTTCCAGTTGCCCTTGAAGCTGAACTTGTGTTCGCCCTGGGTTTTGATCGGGTAGCCGGCGCCCTGTTTCATGAACAGGTCCATCCAGTGTTTGGCGCCGCCGAGGAAGTCTTCCAGCGGTTCGATCTCGTCGTTGTAACTGGCGAAAACCATACCGGCGTAGCGTTCAACGCGCAGGCTGGTCAGCGGCAGTTCGGACTTTTCCAGAATGCCTTCGTAGCCGTCCGGGTACGGCAGCGCGCGCAGTTTGCCGTCCAGGCCATAGGACCAGCTGTGGTACGGGCAGGTGAAACCGGTGGCGTTGCCTTTGTGTTTTTCGCACACTGTGGCGCCACGGTGCCGGCAACGGTTTTCAAGAACATTGATGTTGTTCTTCTTGTCGCGCACGACAATCACCGGGCGACGGCCGATGGTGGCGGTCTTGAAGTCGCCGCTGTTGCGCACTTCGCTTTCGTGGGCGACCCACACCCAGGTGCGGTAGAAAATCTTTTCCAGCTCGGCTTCGAACAGCGCCGGGTCGTTGTACAGCGAGACGTCGACGCGGTCGTGCTCGACCAGTTCGTCAGGGCTTTTCGACGTAGCGATCAGCCGGTATTCATGAGTGCTCATGCGGTTCTCCTCATGGCTTTTTATGACTTCTTGTTAGGGATCGACCGTTCACCGGTCATGCTCTGTTGCAACTGCGCACCAAAGGCGCAGACCACTTCGTCCTGACCTTTGCGGCCAACAATTTGCAGGCCGACTTTCAGCCCGCCGCAATCGAGTTCCACCGGCACCGTCAGCGCCGGATGGCCGCTGAGGTTGAATGGCCGTACCAGCGGCGTCATGCCGGCCACGGCTTTGCTCGCGCTGCGGGCTTCGACCAGTGTCGGCGGCAAACCCGGCATCGTCGGCAATAGCAGCACTTCAACGTTTTCCAGCGCGGCATCCACCTGCCGGGTGAAGCGCTCACGGACCTTTTCGGCTTCTGCCAGTTCGGCAGCGCTGGTGCGGCTGGCGGCCAGCAGACGCAGTTCGACGTCCGCACCGATCAAGCCTTGACCGGTGAGGTGGCCGAACGCGGCCCAGTTTTCAAAATTGATCACGGTCAGGCCGGCGGCAAATGCGGCGTCGAATTCACTCAGTTGCACGGTGCTGCGGCGCCAACCGGCACGGTCGGCAGCAGCGCCCAGACACGCTTGCAAATGCGGATCGCAGGCGACATCGAGAAAGCCCACCGAGGCGTTGGCCGATGGCAAACCCTGAGCCTGAAAGCCAGGGCAGATCACTTGCATCGCAGCGATCAAATCCGCCATGTCCGCCGCGAAGGGGCCCACGCAATCGAGGCTGGATTCAGCCGGATGCGCACCGACCCGACTGACACGGCCATAGGTCGGTTTCAACCCGGCAATGCCGCAGCACGCTGCCGGTACACGTACCGAACCACCCGTGTCGGAGCCGATGGCGATGTCTGCCAGCCCGGCCGCGACGGCTGCCGCCGAACCGCTGGAAGAACCACCGGGCACGCGGTCCGGCGCTTGCGGATTAATCGGAGTGCCGGTCCAGTCGTTGATGCCGGTGACGCCAAACGCCAGCTCGTGCATGTTGGTCTTGCCGACGATTTGCCAGCCTGCCGCGAGGATCGCATCGACCACCTCGGCGTTTTTCAGGGCCGGCAAAGCGCGAGCAAAGGCGCGGCTGCCGGATTGGGTCGGGTGGCCGGCAATGTCGATGGAATCCTTGATCGCGACCCGCTTGCCGCTGCCACCGAGTAGAAATTCGCTGATAAACGTACTCATGCGCCCAGCACCGTGTTGAACAAACGTTGTGTGCGGAAATGCGCGATCAGCCAGACACCGTCGACGCGCTGGAAATCGATGTTCAAGCGCGTGCCGAACAATTCGCTGCGGCCATCGGCATAGGTTGAAATCTGCTGCATGATCCACTGCCCTTGGGCCGTGCTGCCGTCGACCACAATCGACTCGCTGGTGAGGTAATGCAGGTTCAGCGCAAAGTGTTCAGACGGCGGCAAGTAGCTGCCGACAAACGCCGCCACGGCGTCACGCCCGCGATGCTGGCCAAAGGTCTGCGCCGTCTGGCTGCCGATGCCTTCCCAGATCGCGTCTGCGCTGAACAACTCAGCCAGTTCACGCACCTGCGTCGGTGCCCTCGGCACATCGCACAGGTCCATGTAGCGCGCCATCAAGCGGCGCACCTGGCTCTCCCCTTCCAGCGTTTCAAGACGCTGCAGCACGGCCTCGTTCATGGTTTAAACCTTGGCTGCATCAGGAATGGTCAGTGGGCGGCCGATGCGCGCTTCGACCTTGGCGTAGCGCCACAGGCTGTATTCGTTCACCGGCGTAGTGCGGAACAGGTTGCAGGCGTCGATCACCGTTTGATGGCAGTCGACGTCGGCCATGATGTAGACGGTCCACGGCGAGGTGGTGGACGGACCGACCATCAAGCGGTCATCGTCCATCGCGCCCAGCACGGTGATACCCGGCAGGGCGCCGAGCGAGCCCATCATCTGGCTGAAGCCTTTCCACACGCTCAGGCCTTCGCCGGTTGGCAGGTCGAAAAAGTTCTGGGTGATGCCGATGCAAAAGACGACGCGCAGGGGTTCTTGAGTGGCTTGGGACATGGGACTTGATCCTTGAAAGAGAGGGTTCAGATGTAGCCAGGGAATGGCGGCACGCCGAGGAACACCGAACCGGCGCCGTCGTACAGGCCTTCACTGAGAAATGCGTGCTGGGTGACCACCATCGAATCGCGCAGGTAGCGCTGCAATGGATGGCGCAGATAAATGGCGGTGGTGCCGGCCAGGCTGTATGCGCTCTGCACCACGGCCGCACCGGCCTGGGACACGTGAATGGCGGACAGGCGCAGCAGGCTGGTTTGCTCTGGCGTGACCGGGTTGCCGGCGAGGATCGAGTTCCACACCTGCTCGGTGGCGTTGTAGAAGAACCCGCGTGCGGCGGCCAGTTGCGCTTCGGCCTTGGCGATTTCAATCCGCACGTAAGCGCGGTCGGCCATCTTCGGCGCGCCAGTGATGCCGCTGCCGGCGGCCATGCTGCTGACTTCGTCGAGGGCGGCGCGGGCCAGACCGAGGTTGACCACGGCCAGCACTTGCGCAGCGTAGGCAATCGAGGGATAGCGGAACAACGGCTCGTCGATGGTGGCAGCACCGCCACGGATGAAGGTCCAGCGCTCATCGACGTGTTTGTCGGTGACGCGCAGGTCGTGGCTACCGGTGCCTTTGAGGCCGACCACGTCCCAGTTCTCGATGATGTCGACCTGGTCCGCACGGAACACAGCGGTGCGTGGTTTGCCGCCGGCCGCGCCAATGCCGACACCGAGCAGGTCGGCGCCTTTGCAGCCGCTGGCGAATTTCCAGGTGCCGTTGACCTGCCAGCCGCCATCAACCGCTTCCGCCGGTTGCAACGGGAACAGGCCGCCGGCGAACACCAGATCAGGACTGTCCGCGTAGATTTCAGCGAGGGTTTCTGGCGGCAACGCAGCGAGATAAACACCGGCACTGCCGAAGCTCGCCACCCAGCCGGCGGACCCGTCGGCTTCAGAAATGCGTTCGATCATCTGCAGGAACAGCGCGGGGGCCAGCGCATCGCCGCCGAAGCATTTCGGCGTGGCGGCGCGGTAGATGCCCACTTGCTTGAAGCGTTCGATCATGTCCCGCGGTACATGGGAGCCGGCGTCGAATTCATCGCGACGTTGGCGCACTTCATCCAGCACCGCCTGAAATTCCTGGCAGTGGACGCTGGTGTCGTCGACGCCTGGCAGAGGGTCTTTCTGCGCGGTAGCTGAACGCAGCATGGGCTTCTTCTCCGTTGACTTGTTATTAGACGGAGCCTGCCTCGGGGCGAGGCGACCGTTGATGGGTTCAGTGTAAAAACCGCATCCGCTCGCCACTATTGGTGCGTGTAGCCTCCCTGCTAAAGAAAACCCCTAGGCCCAGGCGGGTTACCTCTGAGCGCATCCCGAAGCGCAAGCCGGTAATAAAACGCCATACTTCTACCTCACCCGTAGTGGACCCCTCCGTCGTCAAGGGCTGCGCGATGTACCTGCCAAAACCGAATGACTTCTACACCCTCATCGAAGCCATGCCGTTGTGCATCATTCTTCACGACGCGCAGAGCAAGGAAATCTTGTGGGCCAACGCCGCGGCCCTGGCGGCGCTCGGCTTTACCCTGGAAGAACTGACGCCGCTCAAGGCCCCGGACATGACCCGCAATGAGCCCAAATACCGGCGCTCGGTGGGTTTGCGTTGGCTCGAAGGCGCCGCGCGCACGGGTCAGCGCGCCATCGAGGTGGTGTTATCGCTCAAGCAAGGCGTGGAGATTCTCTCCGAGGCGGTGGCGACGCTGGTGCACCTGGAAGGTCGCGATGTACTGATGGTGCAGTTCCGCGACATTTCCAAGGAAGACCGGGTCAAGCGCGACCTCAAGCGCTTCGAAAGTCGCCTCAAGGCTTTTATGCAGGACCTGGCCGAAGGGGTGGCGGTGCTCGGGCCGGACGGTGAGATTCGTTTTATCAGCGACTCCGGTGCGCACTTGCTGCACAGCGAGGAGCCGGCGCTGATCGGTGAAAATTTCCCTGACCTGGTGCGACGACGATTCGCACCAGCGCCTGTTGCAACAGTTGGCCGGCGAGACACCCGAGCACGCGCCCTTCAGCGTCCACTACCACGTGCAGCGACGTGACGGTGAATGGCGCTGGCATGAGGCAACGTGTCGTTTTATTGAAATTGAAGATGATCTGGTCGGGCATCTGCTGCTGTTTCGCGACGTCACCGAACAGGTGCAAGCCGAAGAAGCGCGGCGGGTTAGTGAGCAAAAGCTTGAATACCTGGCGCGCTATAACGCCATGGGCGAAATGGCCGTGGCGATTGCCCATGAGTTGAGTCAACCGTTGGCGGCCACGCGCAACTTCATCGAAGGCGCGGTGATCCGTCTGGGCCATGCTGACACCACCGAGCAAGGCGTGGCCTGGGGTTTGCAGAACGCGGTGCGGCAAATCGAGCATGCGTCGGTGATCATCAAGAGCGTGCGTGAATACGTGGTCAAGCTGGAGCAATCCGAAGAGCTGATCGACCTCAATGAGCTGCTACGCGATTCCCAGTATTTCATCAGCCTGCGTGCCGACCCGAGCCTGATCCGCGTGGAAATCGTCACCAGCCCCGAACCGCTGCTGGTGAGCTGCGAGAAGGTGCTGATCGGTCAGGTCATTCTCAACCTGGCCTTCAACGCGATTGAAGAAATGGCCGACCTGCCCGTCGAACGCCGGGTGCTGCGCATTCATGCCAGCGCCGACAACGAGGTTGCGTTGGTGCGCATTGAAGACTGTGGTCGCGGCATCCAGGCCCAGGCGCAAGAGAAACTCTTCGACGGGTTCTTCTCGTCCAAGGTCAGCGGCAACGGCATTGGCCTGGCACTGTGCAAAAACATCATCGGCCGCCATCGCGGGGATATCTGGGCGCAAAACCTGGAGCCTTGCGGCGCGGTGTTTACCTTCTCCCTTCCCCTCGCGAACCTCGCCTGACACCCAAATCCCACGCCGGCCTGTAGCAGCTGCCGAAGGCTGCGTCCGGCTGCGCAGCAGTCGTAAAACCAGAGCGCGCGGTGTGTCAGAGGGACCGTGTCATCAGGGTTTACGACTGCTTCGCAGCCGGACGCAGCTTTCGGCAGCTGCTACAGGTATGCCGCGTTGCAGGCTTCGGCAGAAGCCACAGGTGCGCCGCGTTTGCAGTGCTTTTCGCCGGTTTTCCGCGACTGGCACAGACACACAAACACTTGGCAGCCACAGCAATTCCAGGGGGTTCCCGGCGAGGCAGAATCGAATTGTAAAAATCTGCCCAAGCACCCGCGATCTGCGTGAATAACAATTCAGGGAGTTCCCCTAATGCGAACCAACAGGATCAACGTACAGTCAGCGCTAGGTCTGAGCCTGCTTGTACTCGGCTTGACCAGCGCCCGTGCGGACCTGCCGGCTGACACCATCGGCCAGACCGTTTTGGCGTTTCCGCCAGAAGCTCACCGGGCGTATATCGTCGACGTCGAATTCGACGGTTTCGTGGCTGGCCGCGTCACCGTGGTCGACCCCGACAAAAAACGCATCCTCGGTATGGTGCCGACGGGCTTTGCCGCGCCTTCGACGCTCAGCCGCGACAAGAAAACCCTCTACAGCGCCGACATCTTTTACTCGCGCGGCACCCGCGGCACGCGCACCGATGTGCTGACCGCGTGGGACACGTCGACCCTGGCGCCGGCCTGGGAGCTGTTGATTCCGACCAAGCGGGCCGAATCGCTGACCCAGCGCTTTGGCTTGGGCACCAGCAGCGATGACCGCTTCGTCTACGTCTACAACTTCACGCCGTCGACGTCGGTGACCGTGGTCGACACCCAGACCAAGTCGGTCGCCGGTGAACTGGCGATTCCGGGCTGCGTGCTCAACTACCCGGTCGGCGCTCGTCGCTTCGCTTCGCTGTGCGGCGATGGCAGTTTGCAGGTGATCACGCTGAACGATCAGGGCCAGGAAACCGCGCGCAGCCGCACGCCGTTCTTCGACCCGAATGCTGAAAAGCTCATCGAGCGCGCGGTAAACGTCGGCGATACGTACTACTTCACCACCACGACCGGCACCGTTCGCCCGGTGGATTTCTCGGCCGATGCGCCAAAGATCCTGCCGTCGTGGTCGTTGACCACCGACGCGGAAGAAGAAAGCCGGTTGGGCGCCAGGTGGCTGGCAGTTGATGGCCGTGGCGCCGAAGCTCGACCGTTTGTACGTGCTGATGCATGACGCGCACGAACCGATGAAGTGGGAAGACCCGAGCCCGCTGATCTGGGCGTTCGACCTCAAGACCCACAAAAAAGTGGCGACGCTGGAAGCGCCGGCGCCGGTCTGGAGCATGCAAGCCACTGGCGATGACAAGCCGCTGTTGCTGGGCGCCGACGTCGAGGGCGGTTTGCAGATTTTTGATCTGAAGACCAACAAGCTCACCGCCAGCATGCCAAAAGTCGCCAAAACCGCGACTCAGGTCATGAGCTACTAAACGAGGTTCGGCCATGCTTTTAGATCCGATCTTCATCATTGCCTGCGCCCTCACCATTGCGGTGTTGCTGGCCAGTGCCGCGACGCACAAGGTGCGCGCTCCGGCACGCTTTGCCAAACAGTTGGCGGACTACCAACTGCTACCCGACGCGCTGGTGCGTCCCGTTGCCCGTGTGATCCCGGTGGTAGAACTGGCGATCGCGTTTGCGCTGCTGGTGCCGGTCAGCCGGCATTGGGCAGCGTTGACGGCAGCCAGCCTGATTGCGCTGTACGCCGCCGCCATTGGCATCAACCTGTGGCGCGGTCGCCGCGACATCGACTGCGGCTGTGCCGGTCCGGACCAGGCGCAACCGCTGCGCCCGGTCCTGCTGCTGCGCAACAGCGTGCTGGTGGGGTTGGCGCTGTTGGCCAGCACCCTGCCGATGGCTCGCGACCTTGGTTTTTTTGATGGCTTCGTCACCGTTGCCGCCAGCGCCGTTGCGCTGCTCCTGTACGCCGCAGCCGATGGCTTGCTGGCGAACGCCCCTCTTCTGCTCAAACTGATTGGTAGGTGATCAATGGAAGGCTTAATTGTTTCCAACGTTTTGCTCTGGATTCTGCTCGCGGCCGTGGCGTTTGCCGTCATGGGCCTGGTGCGTCAGATTGGTGTCCTGCACGGCCGCCTGGCTCCGGCCGGGGCGCTGATGATGGACAAAGGCGTGGCGGTCAGCGAAGCCGCGCCGCAAGTCACCGCGTCCGACCGTAACGGTCGCCCGGTGAACTTCGGTTATGCCGGCGAAAAGAATCAGCTGCTGTTCTTCCTCTCGCCGACCTGCCCGATCTGCAAATCGCTGTTGCCGGCGATCAAGTCCATTGCCAAGGAGCAGGCTGATCGCCTGGACGTGGTGTTTATCAGTGACGGCGACATGGACGCCCAGCAAAAGCTGATCCGCGAACACAAACTGGAAGACGCCACCTACGTGGTCGGGCCGGAAGTCGGCATGACCTATCAGATCGGCAAGCTCCCTTACGCCGCCCTGATCGATAAGTCCGGCACTCTGCGTGCCAAAGGCTTGGTCAATTCCCGCGAGCACCTGGACAGCCTGTTCGAAGTCGAGCACCTGAAAAAGTCCACGCTGCAGGAATACCTCAACAGCCAGCCGCACCCACACGACCACAGCCACGGCCATAGCCACTGATTAAGGCAGGGAGATTTTATGAAACTGCTAGACCTGCTGTTCGAGCGCTCGACACGTCGAGTGGCCGACACCACCTCACGCCGCAAACTGTTGTCGCGCATGGGTTCCTTGATGGTCGCCGGTGCCGCACTGCCACTACTGTTGCCGCTGGACCGCACCAGCAAAGCCCTGGCCGCCGATAACCCGAAGGCCGGTGACCCGGGCGATCCGAACAGCTGCGACTACTGGCGTTACTGCTCCATCGACGGCTTTCTGTGCAGCTGCTGCGGCGGATCGGTAACGTCCTGCCCGCCGGGCACCGAAGCCTCGCAAGTGACCTGGATCGGCACCTGCCGCAACCCGGCGGACGGCAAGGACTACATCATTTCGTACAACGACTGCTGCGGTAAGCAAAGCTGCGCCCAGTGCGCCTGCACCCGTAACGACAGTGAAGAACCGGCTTATCGCCCGTTCAACAACAACGATGTGAACTGGTGCCTGGCCGCCAAATCGCACATCTACCACTGCACCGTTTCGGTCATCCGTGGCGTCGCCGTTTAACGCGCATTGCCGTCGGTTGCTCACGCAATCGACGGCTTTTTACTGCCCAACGCAATCCCTGTAGCAGCTGGCAAAGCCTGCGTCAGCCGGTCCGCGCTCGGGCAAAGCAGTCGTAAACCCTGTGAACAAGGTCTTCCTGAAAAACCGTGTGCGCTGATTTTACGGCTGCTGCGCCCGAGCGCGGACCGGCCGACGCAGGCTTCGCCAGCTGCTACATAAACGTGTGTTTTACCGTAGAGGTGCTTGTCATGCGTAAGTTGCTCTTTCTCGGTCTGGTCTGTGTCATGAGCGCCCCGCTCGCCTATGCCCGTGCCATTCCCGACCCGGCGCAGCGACATGCGCCGGGCAACGAAGCACCGCAAAAACCCATCGCAGAGGCCGGCTACGGCGTTGGCGTGAATTACCAGCTGCAATGCGCTGGTTGCCACTTGGGCAACGGCATGGGCTCGGCCGCCAATGACACGCCTCGGCTCACCGGATTTGTCGGCAACTTTCTGAAGGTGCCGGGGGCCGAGAGTTTCTGGTGCGTGTGCCCGGCATGTCGCAATCGGCACTGAACAATGCGCAGTTGGCCGATCTACTCAACTGGTTGATGCGCGAAGACGGCCTGGCGGGCAAAAGCACGCCAGCAAACTACCAGCCTTACAGCGCGGAGGAAGTTGCGGAGTTACGCCACAAAGCCATGCTGAACCTGCCGGGCACACGGGCAGAGTTGATCAAGGAAATGCGCGCGCAAGGGATCGCGATCGAAGATGGAATGAGCAATTGAGTCGCCCGACCGCCACCCCCTCTTGAGGCCATTTACGCCATTTTAGACGCTTTAATTGCTATCACTCATTCAGCGGCCAACCGTCTTCTAGACTCATCGAATCAGGCGGAGCCCCGCTCCATACGCCATCCCCTATGTTGATGAAAAACAAGGAAAAGCTAACCTTGAAAGCTTCAACAGTGTGCCTTGCGTTCAGCGTGCTCTTTTCGGCCATGGTTTCTGCCAACGGGGTTATTCCTGTCATCGATCTCGATTTCACAAGGTCAGCTGACCAAACGCTGAAAAAACTGAACATCAACGACGCTTGCATTATTGCGGCGGCGACTCCCATGACGTTCACCTACTGCCGGGAAGGCTCGTTAACACTCTGGAAGTATCAGGCGCTGGACATGGAACAACAGCCGATCATCCACACTGGCGCCCAGCAGTCCCCAATGGCCTTAGGGCGAATCAGCGTTGTGGAAGTCGAGAGTGCTGCCTGCCTTCACGAATACCAGTCAGACCTCAAACCGGTTGTCACTCGCCGGATTGTCGCTGAGCCTGATCGCTCTGTTTCTGCTGATCGGTTCGCGATACGCCTACAAGGTCATCGCCCAACGCCGCTCCCAACAGTCGGCGTATTCGGAGCCCTTCTGGCAACAATCGACCGAGTCCGAGCCCGCGCACCATGCCATTGAAAAAGCAGTGGGAGCCTTTGCCATCGCTGCGGTGCTGGCACTCGTTTATGGTTGCTGCAGCGTCATTTAACCGGCCCTGGCTCCCGCGCCACCGGCATGTGTCCTATCCTTGCATCAAACCCATCGATGCGAACAATGAAATGCCCGATCCCGAATCCACCCTCCTCCAGAGTTGGCACCACAACGCCCGCGCCTGGATCGAAGCCATTCGCAGCGGCACCCTCGCAAGCCGCGTTCAGGTCACCGACCAGGCCATGGTGCTGGCGGTTCTGGGCCGCCAGCCCGAACGCGTGCTCGACCTGGGCTGTGGCGAGGGCTGGTTGTTGCGGGCGCTGACTGAACGAGGCATCACCGCGGTCGGCGTGGATGGCGATGCGACGCTGGTGGAGGCCGCGCGGGCGGCGAGCGCTTCGCCAGTGTATTTGGCGAGTTATGCAGATCTGGTGGAGGCGAAGGTGGACGTCGGCCGCGACTACGATCTGATCTGCGCCAACTTCGCCCTGCTGCATCAGGACATCATTGCGCTGCTTGCCGCCATGAACGCACTGCTCGCCCCCGGCGGCGCGCTGGTGATCCAGACGTTGCATCCATGGAGCGTCGCGGCGGGCGACTATCAGGATGGCTGGCGCGAAGAAACCTTTGCCGGGTTCAACGGGCAATGGCAACCCATGCCGTGGTATTTGCGGACCTTGTCCAGTTGGTTCAATGCGTTGGACATGGCCGGTTTTTGCCTGGCCGCGCTGCAAGAGCCGCAGCACCCGCAAAGTCCTGTTCCGCAGTCGTTGTTGTTGGTGGCCGAGAAACGCAGTGACCACAATAAATGATTCCGGGACGACAACGACTAAGCTTTAGCGACTGAACCTCGCCTCTCAAGGAGACGTCCATGAGCGCCGCGCCCCTGTCCGAACTCGATGCAGCCCTGCCCTGCCTGGCGCGCAAGATCCGCGTGCTGGATGCGCTGTCCTGGCCGGATGGCGTCGAGGAAAGCTTCCTGGCGCATTGGCGCGGCGGACGGGCAAAACTGCCCGTCGTCGAATTGCACCCGCGCGACCACAGCTCCGACATTGCGGCCCTGGAAGATTTTGTCAGCCGTTGCGACCTGGGGCATCCGGCCGGGAATCACCTGGCCATGACCGCGCAAAGCTATGCCACGGCCGGCCGCCTGTTGGGCGCCATAGGCACTCCCGCGTTTACTCAGTATTCATCAGCGCTGTACCGGCGGCCGGATTTCTACTACCCACGCCTGAACCTGAGCATGCTCGACGCGGCCCACTTTTTCCTCAAGACCACTGACGCCCTGCTGGGCAATGCCCGAATTCCAGCGAGCCAGGCCGACATCCCGGCCGAGGCTTTCGCCGCCTGGATGCAGCCGGAACTGGACCGGTTTTTCGGCCCGGGCCGGATCACGGTGGTGCTCGATTCGAGTCTGGCCGCCAAGGCCATCGCCGGCTCAAGCCGCATCCGCCTGCGTACCAGTGCTCTGTTTAGCGAATTGGACAAGCATCAGCTTTTGCAGCATGAGGCCTTCGTGCATGTCGCCACGGCCCAAAACGGCGCGCTCCAACCCAACCTTCGAAGCCTGGGCCTGGGAGCACCACGTACAACCCAGACTCAAGAGGGCATCGCCACGCTGGCCGAACTGTTCACCGGCAGCATGGACATCAACCGCTTGCGGCGCCTCGCCCTGCGCGTGCTCGCGGTTCAGCAAGCGCTGGATGGCGCCGATTTTATCCAGGTATTCGAAGGTTTTCTGGCGGCCGGGCAATCCAAGAGGAGTCTTTCCGTTCCACCCAACGGATTTTCCGGGGCGCCAACCTGCAGGGCGGCTCGGCGTTTACCAAGGATGCCGCTTACTTGACCGGATTGATCGGGGTCCACACGCTGTTGCGCATTGCCATCCGCGACAACCGTCCGGAACTGGTGAGCCACTTGTTTGCGGGGCGCCTCACTCTGGGTGACACCGTGCGTCTGGCGCCACTGTTCGAATCCGGCTGGCTTCAGGGCCCCACCCATCTTCCGGCCTGGGCCAGCGACCTGCGCCTGCTCGCCGCCAACCTGGCCTTCTCGGCGTTTATCTCCCGAATCAAGCTGGATGTGCTCGATCTGGAGGTGCTCATGGCCTTTGCAGACGAGCACGAAGTCAACGCCAGCGCCCAGTGATCGCGGTAGCTACAGACCTGCTCGGCATTCAATGGCCGGCAGGATCAACCTTCTCAGCCCCCCAGCGATGCTCGGGGGCATGATCCAGATTATTAATATTTGATGTCACGCGCAGTGTCGCGCGTGTCCTGCTTGGTGTCGCGCTTGTCCTGGCGGCAATCAGGACGACTCTTTTCATCGCCAGACTTGCAGGCTTGCTTGGTTTCCCGGGCAGTGTCGCGCCCTTCCTGCTTGGTGTCGCGCGAATCCCGGCGCTGGTCAGCCTGGTCGGTCGCGTAGGCCAGCGTCGGCGCCCAGCAACTGCCCGCAGCAATGGCCAGCGTGACCAACACAGGCAAATAACGTTTGCGAATCATGATGTTCCTCCTTCCAGAGTCATCGATCCCGTTGTGCCCCAATCACTCATCGCACAGGGCGGACGGGAGCTGTTGTAGCGTGCAAACCGAAACACTCCTCACGGGGTGGAATTTAACGATAGACGACGTAGGCGGCCCTACAAGGAAGCGGGTTTCCGCTGGTCGGTGAGCGCAGGAATAACTGTCAGAAGTACCCGCTGTAACAACCACCTCATTTCTACAGGCGCCGGTTTTACCAGCTGCTACGCTTCAAACAAATAGCCTTTTAGCGCTTTCCTGGACACCGGTGCACGCGCGCTCTGTGGGCTGATGGAACAGTCGCATTACCAGATCCTGTGCCCGCGCAAGTTTGACTTCGTTGAGCAAAGGAGTGGACATGCCCCCCGCAAAAGCAGGCCTGCCAGCAGCCTGGCAAGGCCATCGGAAGAACACCGGTGACGAGTCAATCTTTCTCTCGCGCAAGGAGCGTCTGTACGCGGGTGAGCAATTACGCGAGCGTCTGCCACATGCGGTTCCACTCCGTCTGGAAACCACCGAGCAAACACCGCGACCCCATAGAGCTTCTCGAAGAGTCCAACCGCTATCGACTGCCCAACCTGGTGCCACTGCGCTACGGGCGCATGTTGCGCAGTCCCTTCACCTTTTTGCGCGGTTCTGCAGGTTTGATGGCCCATGACCTGGCCACGATCCCGACCACTGGCATTGAGGTGCAGGCCTGCGGGGATTGCCACCTGATGAACTTCGGGTTGTTCGCGACACCCGAGCGCAATCTGATTTTTGACATCAACGATTTCGACGAAACACTCCCCGGCCCCTGGGAGTGGGATGTGAAACGCCTGGCGATCAGTTTTACCGTGGCCGCACGCGACAACCGACTCAGCGACAAAGACGCTCGGGCCATTGCTGCCAAATGCGTTTGTGCCTACCGCGAAGGCCTGCGCAAATTTTCGAAAATGGGCCGCTGGAGGTCTGGTATGACTGCCTGGATGCCCAAGCGATCATCGATATGGCGCCCAATGCTGAAATAAAGAAAACTCGTGAGCAGGTGGTCTGCCAAGGCCAAGACGCGTCTTGGCGATTACCTTTTCAAAAATTAGCAGCGAAGTGGGTGGGCGTCGACGGCTGATCGATCAACCGCCCTTACTGTTCCATGTGTATGAAAAAGGCTTCAACCAGCGCGTCCGTTTGGCACTGCTGGATTATCGCTTGTCACTGCCCCATGAACGACGCGTGCTTTTCGATCGTTACCGCCTCGAGGACATTGCAGTCAAAGCGGTCGGGATCGGCAGCGTCGGCACCTATTGTTTCGTCGGCCTGTTCTTTTCCGCGGAAAACCACCCTTTGCTCCTGCAATTCAAGGAAGCCTGCCCCTCGGTACTGGCGCCCTATGCCGGCAAGAGCGAGTACGAGAACCAAGGGCAACGGCGTGGTCACGGGAGCAACGGTTGATGCAGTCTTCCAGCGACATTTTTCTGGGCTGGACACGCGGTAAAAACGACCGGCATTTTTTTGTACGCCAGTTACGAGACATGAAAATGTCAGCGCCCATTGAAGGCATGTCCGCCGCACGGATGAAAATGTATGCCGAGTGGTGCGGTCACCACCTGGCGCGTGCCCACGCCAAATCCGGGGATGCGGCACTGATCAGTGGTTACTTGGGCAAGACGGACTCCTTCGACCAGGTCATCGGCAAATTTGCCATCGCCTATGCCAATCAGAATGCGAAAGATCATGCCGCGCTTATCGCTGCAGAAAAATCAGGGCGGATTAATGCACTTCGAGAAGAGGAGTGATGAAGCCGATCCGTTGCGTTGTTTTACCTCGTGCGCTTGAGTTGCCGACGCGGCCAGTCCATATCGCAAGGTGTGTAACGTTATGCACTCGGTGCGCGCCACGGGAGTCTGGCCCAATACCTTAAGCTGATATCATTCAAACATTTACGAGCCGAGTTGAAAAAGATGAACCGCCAGAAAAAAATAAAGCAGTTATTGAAGGCCCACGCCAAAAAGGCCAGCGCCAAACTGGCACCACGAAACACCTCTAAATACATCAGTAAAGCGGACCGATTGAAGCTTGCGGCTGAGTCCGGTCAAGACGTCATCATTTCCTCTGAGAGCGGCTCTCAAGGCTGATATCGGCCCCTCACTGGAGCTGTAAATGCGTTCTTTTTTACCCACCAGGGTTTGTTTGCCGCCGGTGGTGACGGGCTGAAACCGGCCATTTGCATTCGGTCGGAGGTGGCTCAGGCAAATCGAGAGTCACTTCATCTGATTCGATGGATAAAGACCGGCAAGCCGCGCAATCACAACACCAACGTAAAAGACGCCTGAAAACTCTTCGACCATCACAAGTGAGCGGGCGTGGTTAGTCAACGGGATAACATCACCGTAACCGGTGGTTGTGAGCGTCGTGAGGCTAAAATAAATCAGCTTGAAGAAAGTGCCGGGCTGTACGAAATCGAGGTGACCAGGGCCGAATGAGCCAGCGTTGGATATCTCGACCAGGGCATAAACGAAGGACCAAACGAAGGCCAGCATGATGTACCCCGCAAGCGCGCCATGCAGTTTGTCGGCTGTAATTGGCCCGCGCTTGAGAATATAGCTAAGCACTGCGCTAAACGAGACGGCAAGAGACGCCGCATAAGATATTCCGGCGAGGTTAAGAATGGCGATGCTCTCAGCCCACAAAGCGGCCCATTGAAGGCCAACCCCAAGCAATGCCAGGCCCAGTTTGAGGATGAACCCTTGCCGAGTCTGCCTGGTGGCGAAAGCACCCACGAGCAGCACGATGGAAAACAGAATGCCGAGCAACGTGCGAGCAAACGTGCCCTCCTCAAGGAAGGGAAACACAAGGATCAACCCTAGTAAGAGCAGCAATAGATAGGTGCAGGGCCCTAGCCCTATAACCATCTGAGCTAAATCCTCCTCAGGTTCGGTTTTATCTTGCGGACTTGTCATACCGGTTTCCCAGAGGCTGAAATAGCGCTCGTGTCCTGACGTTGTACCGTTGAAACAGGACCTGATTTTAGAATCTGGTTTTAGAATAGTCGGCAGTGAAACTCTAGTCGCGAGATGCATAGGAGAGGATTCAGCCTGACAGACAACTCTGAGTCGGTTTCTGTCCTTCGCGACGGGCAAAAAACGGCCAAAGGCGGACACGTCGGCCTGGTTTGCGTCACAAAATAATTCGAGATTATTAGAATGCCGGTTGAGTGCAAAAGGTGCGGTCAAGGTTCAGTCCAAGCTATGCGTATCCGTTCTACGAATATCTTGCTGTGGGTCTGCGAGGAGTGTGAAGCGACATGGAAAAGCCAAGAGGAAGTCAACGTCGGTAAGTTTGAAGACTACGGAACGCTAATGAGGGGAATCGGGCGCAGCATTTTGTGGTCGGAGCTAGTGCCCCAGTAAAAAGCGCGCAACATTCGCTTTATACTTTCTGCGAACCGTCCGCTTGGGGTCGTTTTCTGCCCCTCGTGACAGGCAGAAATCGGCCAATAGCGGCCCGTCGAAGATATCCCTGTAACGTTCATTGAGGCTCGCAATGAACGCTACGTGAACAATGCCAAACGACGAGTGCTTATCAGCCGCTATCGATCGTACGCTCCGTTTGCCGGCAAACCTGCATAGATGGAAGGGTATTAGAACGTTACCCGTAACAACCCCACAAGGCCGTTCTCATGAGCGTCGCTGGCTAATTGGCCGTTGTAGATCAGACTCAGGTTGGTACTCGGGGTCAGCGCCGCTTCCATCCCCAGATTCACGATGGTCACGTCCTCGGCCAACGGTACGCCGGGTATCGAGAATGTGTTTGCTGAGCGGGCGAACGATTGTGTGTCGACAGGTTCGAGATCGCCAAATGTATGGCGCCAGCCCAACCCGCCTTTCACCCTCATGGGCACGTTATTGGCGAGGAAGGCGTAGCTGGGCCGTATTCCCAATGTGCTGTACGTCACATCGTTGTCGCTGCTGTCCACGGAGAGTGCAGCAGGCCCACCGTGTTCGGTGAACCCATCGGCGCTCACCTTCACCCACGCGAGGTCGGCATAGGGCTCGAGTATCATCGGCCCCACATTGAACCTGTATCCGACATCGCTGAAGACCTGGCCGGTATTGGCCGAGTAGTCGGCGTGAGGGGAGTCACTGAAATCGCCGAAGTTCACGGTCCGGCGCGTATCGATTTCGTTGAACGTGTAGCTGGTGCCCGCCTTGAGCGACCACGGCCCGAGCAGCGTACCGACGTACGCGCCAACGGTGTAATTATCGCCATCGGCCGAACTGTAGCGCGCGTCCACATTGGACCGTGTGTAGCCGAACAAAACGCCCAGTGTGGTGGTGTCGGTGATGCGCGAGTCGATCCCCAGAAACGTCCCGCCGGTATCAACCGATAGGTCACCTTGTTCGCGGTGTGCGCCGACACCTTGTATCCATGCGGTCAGGTTCGAAGCCAGTTGCACCGTATTGTCCGCAGCATGGTGGGGGGTGACCGGCGCCCCCAATGGCGTGTCGAGACGGTCAAAGACCGCGTCCCGCACGAAGTGGCTGTCCTCCAGCATCACGGTCATGAGCGATGGGTTGATCTGACCCGACAATTGATCGAGAGCGACCCGGATTTCGCCCACGGTGGGCAACAGGATTATCCCGCCGAGGATCGGGTTGTCTGGCGGTAACTCATCCACGGCGCCCCCTGTTGATTCTTGAGGTGGGGTGATCGCTATCGGGGGGTCTGGTGTGCCCCCCGGTGGCGGGATGACGATCGGGTGTTCAGGTGTGCCGCCAATAGGTACCTGATTGCGGGCGACGAGGAAGTAGGCATTGTTCTGGTCGTAGGTGAGGCTGACGGTCGACAGCGGCAGCTGTCGGGTCGGGTAATTGAACGTGCCGTTGACGCCACCGTCAGCGGTGAGGATCGCGTACCGCTGGTTCACCACCGGGATAAAGCCGTTGAGTAAGGTGGTGGCGTCGGCATTGTTCAGCGTAGCGACGCCGGTGGCGTGAATCAGGTCATGCGCGCCGGAGGGGTTGAAGTCCACGATGTAATTGGCCGTGGGGGCGGTGGTCAGGCTCCCCGGCAATATTGAGGGTGCCGGTTGTGTCGCGGGCGGGGCCCGGTGAAACAAAACCGCCGACGGTGGTTTGCGGCAGTATGCCGGTGCCGCCGAGGAAGGTTCCCTGGTTGGTTATCAACTGACTGGAGGTTGCGATTGAGCCATTGATGAACAGGAATCCGGCGTTCAGGTTTGTCGCCCCTGTGTAGGTATTACTGGCATTGAGCGTGACAAGCCCGCCGGAACCGCCGTCACCGTCCAGGGCAAAAGAGCCGGAGCCACTGATCACACCATTCAAGGTGAAACCGGTATCGACAGCTTGTATGAGTGTGGCGTTTCCGGTCAGGGTTACTGGGCGATTTGTCGCGAAAGTCTGCTTGGTTCTCAGTGTGCCGTTACCAATGGTCAACGTCCCGCCAGGGGCCCCAAGATTACTGTCGGTGTTGATTGAGAGAGTGCCGGCGTTGATGGTGGTGCCACCCGTGTACGTGTTGTCCCCGGTCAGCACCAGCGTCCCGCCGGCGCCGTTCTGAATGACACCCCCGATCCCGCCGAGGTTGTTATTGATAGTGATCAGCTCGGGGGAATTGACGATCAGGCCGGGGCCGTCGAAAGCAACCGGAAGCCCGGATATCGCGTAATCGTGGCCTTTGTTGCCGCTGTCTACGAATTCCCAGGATGAGGGGTTGACTGGGAGGTCCACGGAAATACTGTCATTGCCGACGTTGGTGAATGATGCGATGTCACCCTGATTTTCAGGGACCCCTTGCGGCGTCCAGGACTCCGGGCACGTATAACAACTAGCCCCCGCCCAAGTGAACGTCTCGGCGAGTACCGGTGACACCTGCGTCAATCCGACCGTGAGCACCAGGATAGGTGAGGTATCGTGTCACGCTGCTCACCTCTGGGACAGGGCGGCTGATTGCGTCATCCGCAGTGCAGTAAGTCGCCAGTTAGTCGCGTCGGCCTCCTTGACGAGAAGGCAGTGAAGAGATTAGACAAGGTTTCCCGAATTCACGAGCCGGATCCTTAGGCGATGCCTGGAACCGCAAAAGTACCTGGTCGAAATTCGCGCCCAGGATAACTTCCCAATGCAAATGCAAATGCAAATGCAAAGGCCAATGCCGGAGTGCCACTTTTCCACTGCTATGCTGATAGCATCTTTTTCCTTCACTAGAGACGAGCAGCATGGCAGCAGAAGGCAAGCATTCCCTGCTCACTTTCAAGGTTATGGCCGGCTCGGCTGGAGGCGTCCTTGTCGCTTGGGCTGCCACAAAGCTGCTCGACACTTACTTCGAGCTGACGTTGCTGGCCGTTATCAAGGGCTGGCTGCTACGTGCGTGGAACTGGCTTCTGTTAGAAACGCCCATGCCGAACTGGTCGCTGCTGATGTTTATCGCGGCGCTGATCAGCACTCTGGCTGTAGCAATTTACTACTACCGCACCACTGACGGAGCTTGTGGCGAGCTACATGAGATAGAGCGAAAAATTTACAAAGCGAACAACCCTCAGTTTCCACAGCTGACAGAGAACCAAACACTGTTGATGGAAGCGTTGGCCTATCATGCAAACTTCAGAAAAATTGCAAACTTAGACTCGGTTTGCAAACTTGTGTCACTCAGCAAGTTGGAAGTTGAAGAAGGGCTTAAGCAACTCCAGGTCAAACGTCTTGTTAAGCAAAAAGTGACACGGGGTACGTTCGGCGCCACCATTTTTGAACTTACCTTGGCAGGCAAGGACTATGCGTTAGAGCGACTTGAACTAACGTAGTAAAGAAACACAGGACGCGCCCTGAAGGCACTCTTGAGTGACAGAATTCACCCGGCGGGGACACCTCGTTCCTTCCAATATCTCTCCTGCCAAGCTGATGTCTTCATGGAAAAATCGCGATGCCAAACTCAGACCTGCTCCCTTCCCTGCTGTTCAAGATCAACGAAAACCAACTTTGCACTCGAAGCCGCCATCATGGAGCTTTCAAACTGGGTCGAGCTACAGGGTGCGGCTGATGTCGCCGACAACGTGCGCTGCGCTCTTGAAGCCATCGACAAGAATGAAGAGTTCATCAAGATAACGCTCGCGTTGATGATGACGCCGGAGTAACGGCATTCGCAGGCCACTGTCGCTCGCTACGTCCGCAATGGACTTTTAAAATCGCGCCAGCGCTATGACAAATCGCGACATAGCGAGCATTCAGCTATTGAGGTGCCGGTTGAATCCAGCCAATAGCAGGCATGTAAACAGACCCAAATCATGACTCGGTAAAGATGAGCTATCTTGTCGGCGACTCACCGCCATCAGGTGATCGCCATCAAGTAAGGATGCTTTATGAATCGCCCCCCCTATCGCCACGCCCTCTTTGCACTGGGTTCATCACGACACTCTCCACTGCAGCTTTGTTGGCCACTCAGAGCTACGCCGCCGAGGCCTACCTTCGTCGGGCCTGTAGCCGGCACCAAGGTGACTGAGCCGTACGTGCGCATGATGGCGCGTGAGGCGTACTTCTGGGGTTGGCCGATGGCCAATATCTTCAACCGTCGCCAGGCCTTCAAAGACCTTCCCGAGCCGGGTTTGATGGGCGGCATTGTGCCAGTGGCACCGATCAATCAGCTGTCGCTGTTGAGCGACTACATCGACCCCGCCGAGCGGCTGGTGGCGTGTCCCAATCAAGACGTCGTGTACGGCGCCGGCAGCATTGCCCTGGACCTTGAGCCCGTGGTGCTGCAAGTGCCGGATTTCGGCAGTCGGTTTTGGGTGTATCAGGTGGTTGATCTGCGCTCGGACAGCTTCGCCGAGCTGGGCAAAATGTACGGCACTCAACCTGGCTTCTACTTGCTGGTCGGGCCGGACTGGAATGGCAAGGTCCCGGCCGGCATTACCAAAGTGTTTCGTGCGCGCACCAACACCGGTTTCGTGATTCCCCGCGTGTTCCAGGACGACACCGCCGCCGACCGCCAGACCGTGCAACCGGCGCTGGCCGGGATCGACATGTACCCGTTGTCCAAGTACGACGGCAAGGTCAAAAAACGTGACTGGGCCAAGCTGCCGAAATTTCCCGCCCAAGCGCAAGGCAACGCCGAAACCAAGTGGGTGATGCCAGAGAAGTTCTTCGACGAACTGCCTGCCCTTCTCAAAGATGCCAAGCCATTGCCGGGTGAAGAAGCCCGTTATGCGCAAATGGCCGCCCTGAGTGCTATCGCCAACGCAGATCCGCAGCTCAAGGCAGCGATGATCGACGAGGCGAAAAAAGCCGACAGCGAAGTAATCGATCCGCTGTTGCAGTTCCGCAACTACGGCCTGCAATTGCCGGATCACTGGAGTACCGTCAGTAACGGCGCGGCGTTCGGTACCGACTATTTCACCCGCACGGCCGTGGCACGCTCGAACATTTTCGTTAACCAGCAGAAAGAGACCAAATACTTCTATCAGGATCTGGATCAGGCAGGCGCGCGTCTCAATGGTCAGAACGGCTACAGCGTGACCTTCGCCAAAGACAAGCTGCCCCCGGTCAAAGGCTTCTGGTCGCTGACGCTGTACAACGAACAACACTTTTTCGCGCCCAATGACCTGAAGCGTTATTCCATCGGCACCAAGAACAAATCCCTGCAAGCCAACGCCGACGGCTCGCTGACGATTTATGTGCAGAGCGAATCGCCGGGCAAGGACAAGGAAAGCAACTGGCTGCCTTCGCCCAAAGATGCGGACTACTCGTTGTATATCCGTGCCTATTGGCCAGAGCCCGCCGCACTGAATGGCCAGTGGGTTCCGCCAGCCGTAGTCAAAGCCGATTAATCAGAACAGGACGTCAATCATGAGTACCTCAGGTAAAACCCTGACTGCCTTGACCCTGGGCATTGCAATCAGCATCAGCGCCCAGGCCGCCACGCACTACGAGCAACTGGCCGATCTGCCGTTTGCCGTTTGCCGTTTGCCGTTTGCCGTTTGCCGTTTGCCGTTTGCCGTTTGCCGGCGGCTATCCAACACTCGACGGTGTGGCGCAACTGAAAAACGAGCTGTTGTTCCAGCGCGCCGTGCAGTCTTACATCTGGGCCTTGCCCGCGCTGAACATGTACGCCATGAAAGAAGGCTCGGAGAAAACCTTCGGCGCGGGCTACAACGTGTTGCCGATCTGGAAAGACCGACTCAATGCCAGGACACTCGTGACCACGCCGAACTCCGACGTGATCTATGCCATGGGCTATCTCGACCTGAAGCAGGAAGGTCCGATGGTGATCGAGGTTCCGCCGGGCTTGCAGGGCATTCTCGACGATTTTTTCCAGCGCCCGATTTGCTCCGAGGGCCCGATTGAAGGTCGCCAGTGGTGCGGCGATGTCGGCTTGCCCGGACCGGACAAGGGCAAGGGCGCCAAGTACCTGGTATTGCCACCGGACTTCAAAGGTGAAGTGCCGCCCGGTTACCTGACTTACCGCTCGCGCACCTATGGCGTGTTCGTGTTCTGGCGCGGGTTCTTCAAGGATCCGAAGCAGCTTGAGGGGCCAGTGAAGGTCATGGAACAGACGCGCATCTATCCGCTGGGTAAAAAAGCCACGGCCAAGGCAATGGTGTTCCCGAACGCTTCGAAAACTCCGGTCAACATGCTCTACCCTACCGATGGCAGCGCATTCGACATGCTCTCGCGCTTTATCGACCACGAATACGTCGACCCGCAAGACATGGAAATGCGCGGCATGCTCGCCGCCCTGGGCATCGTCAAGGGCAAACCGTTCCAGCCTGACTCGGCAACGCGGGAGCTGCTCGACAAGGCCGCGAAAACCGCCAGCAAGATCGGCCACGCCATTTCCTATACCCCGCAGACCATTGTCACCGGTGGCACCTGGTATCCGGATCGCAAGTGGCTGAATGTATTCCCCGGCAACGCCACTTTTACTGCCGACACTTTCAACTACATCGACCCGCGCACAGGCTTCTTCACCAACGCCTATTCGGCGAGCCCAGGCATGGCGGTGAACATGGAGAACGTCGGGGCCAAGTACCCGGCGACGTTCGTCGATGCCAAAGGGGAATTCCTGTCGGGCAGCAACGTTTACACGCTGAACTTGCCAAAAAGGCATTCCGGCGGCGTTGTTCTGGTCGGTCACGGCCTATGACTCGGTGACCGCCTCCGGTCTGGATAACGGGCAACCCTTCCCATCGCTGAACACCATGGACAAACCAGTGGCCAACGCCGACGGCTCGATCGACGTCCACTTCGGCCCCGAGTCACCGGGGGCTGGAAAAAGCTGGATTCGGACTCTGCCTGACAAGGGCTTCTTCGTCATCCTGCGTTTGTACGGCCCGACCAAGGCGTTCTTCGATAAAGCCTGGAAACCTGGCGATTTGCAGAAAAAGTAACGAGAGACACCGCCAGGCGATATGAGCACATCAGAGTGCTCATATCGCCGTGGGGTGAGTTTGACGGAACGATGTTTTACCGCCGGTCAGTGGTAGCGATGGGGGTGGATTCAACCGGTCGATTCAACACTTATGGCCACTGTCCTGACTGTTTGTTTGCAGCTCTTTGCCCGAGGCTGTCACAGCCATTAGCTGCCATTCGTGACAGACCGCCATCGGCCAATAGCAGCCCGTCGAAGATTTTCATGTGGTGGTAATTGAGGCTCGCAATGAACGCTACGTGACGAGGCCAGACGTTGAGCGCTCATCAGCCGTTGTCGATCACTCGCTCCACCTGCCGGCCAACCTGCACACTTGGGAGGCTAATTAGAACGTTACCCGCAACAACCCCACGAGACCGTTCTCATGCGCGTCGCTGGCTAACTGGCCACTGTAGATCAGGCTCAGGTTGGTACTCGGTGTCAGGGCGGCTTCTACCCCCAAATTGACGACCGTCACGTCCTCGGCCAGCGGTAAACCGGGGATCGCGAATGTATTTGTGGTCCGGGCGAATGCGTTTTTGTCGGAGGGTTCGAGGTCACCGAACGTGTGGCGCCAGCCCAACCCGCCCTTCACTCTCATGGGCATCTCGTTGGCGACAAATGTGTAGCTGGGCCGTATTCCCAATGTGCTGTACGTCACGTCGTTGTCGCTGCTGTCCACTGTGAGAGCGGCAGGCCCACCGTGTTCGGTAAACCCATCGGCGTTCACCTTCACCCATGCGAGGTCGGCATAGGGCTCCAGCACCACGGGCCCCGCGTTCAATCTGTACCCGACATCGCTGAAAACCTGAGTGGTATTGGCTGAGTAATCGGCGTGAGGGGAGTCACTGAAATCGCCGAAGTTCACGGTCCGGCGCGTATCGATCTCGTTGAATGTGTAGCTGGTGCCGGCCTTGAGCGACCACGGCCCGAGCAGCGTCCCGACGTACGCGCCCACGGTGTAATTGTCGCCATCGGCCGAGCCGTAGCGCGCGTCTGCATTGGACCGCGTGTAGCCGAACAAAACGCCCAGTGTTGTCGTATCAGTGATGCGCGAGTCAAACCCCAGGAACGTCCCGCCGGTGTCAACCGATAGGTCACCTTGTTCGCGGTGTGCGCCGACACCTTGTATCCATGCGGTCAGGTTCGAAGCCAGTTGCACCGTATTGTCCGCTGCATGGTGGGGGGTGACCGGCGCCCCCAATGGCGTGTCGAGACGGTCAAAGACCGCGTCCCGCACGAAGTGGCTGTCCTCCAGCATCACGGTCATGAGCGATGGGTTGATCTGACCCGACAATTGATCGAGAGCAACCCGGATTTCACCCACGGTGGGCAACAGGATGATCCCGCCGAGGATCGGGTTGTCCGGCGGTAACTCATCCACGGCGCCCCCTGTTGATTCTTGAGGTGGGGTGATCGCTATCGGGGGGTCTGGTGTGCCCCCCGGTGGCGGGATGATGATCGGGTGTTCGGGTGTGCCGCCAATAGGTACCTGATTGCGGGCGACGAGGAAGTAGGCATTGTTCTGGTCGTAGGTGAGGCTGACGGTCGACAGCGGCAGCTCTCGGGTCGGGTAATTGAACGTGCCGTTGACGCCACCGTCAGCGGTGAGGATCGCGTACCGCTGGTTCACCACCGGGATAAAGCCGTTGAGTAAGGTGGTGGCGTCGGCATTGTTCAGCGTAGCGACGCCGGTGGCGTGAATCAGGTCATGCGCGCCGGAGGTTGAAGTCCACGATGTAATTGGCCGTGGGGGCGGTGGTCAGGCTCCCGGCAATATTGAGGGTGCCGGTTGTGTCGCGGGCCGGTCCCGGTGAAACGATACCGCCGACAGTGGTTTGCGGCAGCGTACCCGTGCCACCGAGGAAGGTTCCCGGGTTGGTTATCAACTGACTGGAGGTTGCGATTGAGCCATTGATGAACAGGAATCCGCGGTTCAGGTTTGTCGCCCCCGTGTAGGTGTTGCCGGCATTCAGGGTGACAAGCCCGCCGGAACCGCCATCACCGTCCAGGGCCAAAGAGCCGGAGCCACTGATCACACCATTCAAGGTGAAACCGGTATCGACAGCTTGTATGAGTGTGGCGTTTGCGGTCAGGGTTACTGGGCGATTTGTCGCGAACGTCTGCTTGGTGATGAGTGTGCCGTTACCAATGGTCAACGACCCGCCTGGGGCCCCAAGATTGCTGTCGCTGTCGACTGAGACAGTGCCGGCGTTGATGGTGGTGCCCCCGCCATAGGTGTTGACCTCACTCAATACAAGCGTGCCGTCACCTGCCTTGGTCAATGCGCCGTTGCCGGAGATCACGCCGCCATAGTTCAACGTTGTGCCGGACTGCGTCTCGAATGTGCCTCCACCCGCACCGAGATTCGCTTGCCGGGTGGTCGAAATGTCAGCTGTGGTGCTCAAGGCGCCTGAGTCAAAGGACAGTGCTCCCGAAGTAGCCCCAAGGTTCGCATCACTGGCGATCTGCAGCACGCCGCCACCAAGGGTGGTACCGCCTGAGTAAGAGTTGTTGGCGCTGAGCACGGTGGTGCCGCTTAAGGCGACGACCTGGCCAGCACCTGCAATCAGGGGAGCAAAAGTATAGGCGCCGCTGGTATCGGTATGGTTGAACACGATACGCCCCGCGCCGGCACCAAAGGTCACGGGCCCTATCGTCGACAAGGTGCCCGGCGCGACGGGGGACGCACCTTGGGCAGCGCCGATGGTGAGCACGCCACTGGAGCCCGCGTCCTGTGCAATGGCTACACGCGGTGCGATGGCCCGACCGCCGTCGGCCAACGTGAGGCTGCCGGCGCCGCCGATGCCGACCGTCAAGGTATCGGTGTTGGTCCAGGTCGAGCCCGAACCGGTTACCACTACATCACCGATCGAATTCGGGTTGCGCGCAATGCGGCCGCCGTCGTTGTTGACGGTGGCACCAGCACTAATAGTCAAGTGGCCTTGACCGCTGAAGCCCACATCCATCTCACCGGGCATTTGCATGCTGGTCCCGGAGCCCGTGACCGTCACCTCACCCACACCCCGTGTATTGGTGCCGATGCGGGTGCCGAAGATGGCAAACATTCTCACCAGGCCGCCATCGGAAATCAGCAGGGTTCCATGGCCCGACTGACCGACCTGGAATTCGCCATTGAGGTTGTCCCAAGTGGAACGGACGCCAGCGGAATCCACGCCAGTAACCGTGGCCGACCCCACGCTGCCCAGCAATGCTCCCAGGCTTCCGGCCGGCGTGCTGCCAGGAGTCCTACTCACCACGTTTCCGCCGTTTTGGATGATCAGGTTGCCCTGGCCGGCGAAACCGATGATGAGTTGCTCCCCTACGATCCAGGGGCTCGGTTGGGTGGTGCTCGGCACCGTGACCGTCTCGCCGCCATCGATCACGACTGGCTGGGCGTACGCCGTCTTCTGCGCAAGAACAGCCAGCATGCTTATTGCAACAGTGGGTAGCCATCGCGATGTACACGCGAAGCGGGACGGGCGGACGGGCGAGAGCATTTGCTGTTACCTCAGCATGTCGTTCACCATTGAGCTCCGTCGAGCCCCGTTTCACCCTCAACTCCTCCGGCAACGCGTCTCCCTCTCCATCGTTGGCAACGGAAACAGAAACCTGGCGTTGCCTTCCTCAAGGCTCGAATGTGTTGGAGGGCACCGAATCTTGCCTCGCTGCTTGTATCTAGAATTGCAGCCTATGATGCAGCGTAGTACATCTATTCGAGTGTTAGTACATCAGCGATACCAATCCTGTGCGCGTAGTCGACGTCTTCGTCGGGTTTTGAAAGGGTCATTCCAGCAGATACTGGCCGACCTGCTTACCCTCTCGCGATCCTGATGAAGATCTACATCTACGACTGGCTCAACCGCATTCAATTGAGTCGGCGGTTGGAACAAAAATCACAACGCAATGTCGAGCTGATGTGGCCCACCGGCTGTTTAAACCATTCGCCAACTTCGGAAAAGACAACAGCAAGACCATCCGAGACGCCAAGCTGCCGCCGTTCCGCTTTACCGGCACGCTCGACAAGCTGACCATCACGCTGGAGACGCCTAAGCTGATTGCTGAAGAATGGGGTGCTTTTCGATCAAAAAATGCAACAGGTCAAGAGCGCGGCGCGGTAGTCCCTGTCTCTCGCTGGCAAATCGCGCGGGGCGTTTCTGCATGGGGGACGGTCCGCGTAAAGTAATTCGGGGCTAGCCAAGAGGCCGCACCATCGCTACTGCAGCTCAAGGAGGAGCTAGTAGTCGTTTTTCCACTGGCCGCTTCGGGTTGTTTGCTGCCCGTCACGACAGGCAGAAAACGACCAGAAATGAACATTAAAATCCTCAGCCCTCACGCTACGCGACATCATGCTCTCAGGCTGTTACATGATGCTCGACCGCCCTGATTCCCAAGCTTTGAGTGAACCGCAATAGATAGCCATCTGGATCAAGTACCAGGAAATTAAGCTCACCGTGCAGGCGCTCGTTATCTCGGTACCAGCACTCTTGAATGGGTCTGCGCAATTCAATACCGGCCTCTTCGAGGGCTCTAGCCAACGCTTTGGAGTCAGAACACTGAATCGACAGATTCATTCCTCGGCCATAGGGTGCCATTAGAGGGCCAACGCGCCATGGAGATGCTTGCAGATCATCTTGTTCCAGCATCAATTGGCTGCCTTGAAAAGACAAAAAGGTGAATTTGTCTTCAGGCCTTTCGTATTCAACCTGGAAACCCAGAACCTGGCAGTAAAACGCCAGGCTTCGTTGCAAGTCAGAGACGATCATCTCTGGCACCAACATGTTCATCTTCATGAACGGACTCCTTGTCGTTGATAAAACCCCTTCAAGCATCGAGACGGCTCGTCCCTGCTTTTTCCAACTGCCCGGTTTGGCTCGTCATTCACTGAAACGTCAGCTTCTCTATCAGCGAGGCGACGTCCTTCGCTCCAAAACAGCGAAATTTGACGCTGCCGGCATCGGTGTCCAGACGGACGATCTTCGTCACAAACCCGCCTTCAACGCTGACTTTTCGGACCCATGCCAGCGGGAGCTCAATGTCCAGCGTGCCATCCTGAACGAGGCGGTTCATGGCATTGGCGTTCAAGCGAACCACGGTTGGGGTCACCTCCAGTTTCCCGCCCACCCACAACCCACCGTATGCTTCCTTGAATGCTTCCAGCACCCCGGCCAACACGTCCACATCACCACTCTCGGCGACGGCGTACACATCGCTGACGTTGGCGTAATTCACCTCGACGTCGGCCACCAGAAAATTGACCAGCTTGGACTTCAGAATCTTTTCGGCCATCGCGACAACTCCATCAGTTGAGTAGCAATCCATAAAATCACGCAAACACTACCATCAAGGAGTGTGAATGCCATTGTTCTCGCAACGGATTGATTTTGCGGGTCGAGATTGATTGAATGCTGGGCTTTTCGATAAGGAAGTCCCGCGCATGAACCTGAAAAAACTTGAAAAACCGGTCAACAGGTTTGGATTCATTCTGTTCTGTTTGTCTTTAGGGCTTTGCCTGATCGCCTTTTTGATTACTTACAGAACACACCATTCGTTGGACGCTTACTGGCTTGGCCATTTGGTACTCGACGAGTCCCATGACTGGCAGCAAACCGTGTTCAAGTTTGGCCTGGCTGGCGTTGTCATTGGGTCTACCTTGGCCTGGAACTATCTGGACAACCTGAAACGACTCTATAAATGGGTCAGGAGCGCTTGAAGACAGCGCTGCGAAGCAATCCAGGTCTGCCGATTTCAGTCTCCGATTACGCCGAGGCCCACTCGATCGCCTGCAACGTTCCTGTTCAGTTGGCCTCCCCATCTGACTGAACGCCAGCAGGCGCAGATGGATGAAAATCCGCCCGGCCGAGTTTCAAAAACACCGACGCCCCATACCTCTGTACGACAAGCCTTATCCCTCCACGAAAATTACTTTCGCCTCGTTTGAAAATCACCTCTCGAAATGTTTTAAAGAGTTTCACAACCCATTCGACGTGACCCTTTCGAGGAGTACCGCATGACCCTGTCCTTCGGACTTTCCTGCCTGATTTAACCGTATTCCGGTCGAACCAAAAAACACGTCATCCCGACGGCCTGATGTTCAGGGTCGCTCATCGGATGCGCCCTGTTGCGCGCCGGTTTCGGGTTGGCGGTGAACCTCCAGAACAATCATAAGAATTCACCAGGAGCACCGTATGTACCAACGAGCAGTCCCCACCGCCCTCTTGCTGGCCGCCAGTTCCATGTGCGCGCAGGCAGCAGACACCGCCGCGCACGGCTTTCTGGAAGACAGTAAAGCCACCCTCTCGATGCGCACTTTGTATTTCAACAGCGACTACCGCGACGGCACCGCCGCCCCCTCGAAAACCGAAGAAGCGGCCCAGGGTTTGGTGCTGCGCTATGAATCCGGGTTTACGCAAGGCGCGGTCGGGTTCGGGCTGGATGCGCAGGCGCTGCAGGGCATCACGCTGGACAGTGGCGCAGGCCGGCATGTCGGCAGCGGCATGATCCCGACTGACGGCGACGGTGCGGCTGACGCCTGGAGCAGCTTCGGCCCGACGGCGAAGATGCGCATTTCGAAAACAGAATTTCGCTACGGCACCCTGCTGCCAAAGTTGCCGATCCTCATTGCCAACGATGCCCGGGTATTGCCGCAGTCATTCACCGGTGCCCAAGTCACCTCGAACGACATCGATGGCCTGACCCTGACCAGTGGCGTGATTGAACACGCGGTCGGCCGAGCCTCCACCGACCGTACCGGCTTGTCAGTGCCTGGCTCGACTCAGGACAGCAACACGTTCTACTACGCCGGTGGCGACTACAGCATCACCAAAGACTTGAAGGCCCAGTACTACTTCGCGCAACTGGAAGACTTCTACAACCAGAACTTCCTGGGGCTGGTCCACGTCCTGCCGATTGACAGCAAAAGCTCGCTCACCACCGACCTGCGCTACTTCAACACGACCTCGACCGGCGCCAACAGCACCGCCGCCGGCCGGGCGCAAGGTTATGGCATGTCCGGTTTCACCGAGAACAACAACGGTGAGATCGACAACAACACCTGGTCCGCGATGATCACCTATGTGAACGGGGGTCATGCGGTGTCTTTGGGGCATCAACGCGTGAGCGACGGCAGCAACTTCGTCCAGCCCAACCAGGGCAGCCTGGTGGACAAGGGCGCCGGTGGCGGCAGCGTTTACCTGCCCACGGACAAGATGATCCAGAACTTTGCCCGCGCCGGTGAGCAGACTAATTTCGGTCAGTACACCTATGACTTCGCGCCCCTGGGCATTCCAGGATTGAAAGCCTCTGTGGCGTACCTCAAAGGCACGGACATCAAGGCCCGCAACGCCAGTGACCAGTCCGAGTGGGAGCGCGACATGACCCTGGACTACGTACTGCAATCGGGCACGTTCAAGGGCCTGGGCTTTACCGTGCGTAACGCCAAGTCCAATACGGACGCCGGGCGCAACGTCGACCAGAATCGCTTTATCGTCAATTACACGATTTCGCTGCTGTAAGCACCGCCCTTTAAGGAACCCACGATCTGTAGCAGCTGGCGAAGCTTGCGTCGGCCGGTCCGCGCTCGGGCGAAGCAGTCGTAAATCCTGAGCGCGCGGACTTCCTGAAACACTGCATCGTCTGATTTTACGACTGCTGCGCAGCCGAACGCAGGCTTCGCCAGCTGCTACAGGGTTCGCTTTGGCTTGAGCATTACGAAGGTTTTCGGTTTTTTTGGGGCACTGATTTGTAGTCTGCGTGATGGCGAGTGGATATCTGCGCGAAGGTGATTATGCTTCAACTAACCCGGCACCTATCCGAGGCGGTCAGCTGCATCCAGACTTCGTGCAATTTGCAATCCGACGACATCAGCCCCAGGGCCTGGGTGCGGTAAATGGTGTGAGGTACTCCGGCCTATAACAAGAGCAAGACGGAGAACACTCATGGCCGTAATCGACAGCACAACCACGGGCAGCACGCCCAAACGCGGGATCACCAAGGAGGAGCGCAAGGTCATTTTTGCCTCTTCCCTGGGCACCGTTTTCGAATGGTACGACTTCTACCTTTACGGCTCCCTCGCCGCCATCATCGCCAAGCACTTCTTCGCGGGGGTCAATGAGACCACGGCCTTCATCTTCGCACTGCTCGCGTTCGCCGCAGGCTTCGCCGTAAGGCCTTTCGGCGCCATCGTGTTCGGTCGGCTGGGTGACATGATCGGACGTAAGCACACCTTCCTGATCACCATTGTCATCATGGGTATTTCCACCGCCATCGTCGGTTTTCTACCGGGCTACGCCACCATCGGCGTGGCAGCGCCGGTCATCCTGATCAGCCTGCGCCTGCTGCAAGGCCTGGCCCTGGGCGGTGAGTACGGCGGCGCCGCGACGTACGTGGCTGAACATGCGCCGCCCGGCAAGCGCGGTTACTTTACGTCGTGGATCCAGACCACGGCGACCCTGGGCCTGTTTCTTTCGCTGCTGGTGATTCTCGCCTGCCGCACCCTGCTCGGCACCGAAGCGTTCGAGGCCTGGGGCTGGCGGATTCCATTCCTGCTCTCGATCCTGCTGCTGATCGTCTCGGTGTACATCCGCCTGCAACTGAGCGAGTCGCCGGTGTTCAAGAAAATGAAGGCGGAAGGCAAAGCCTCCAAGGCACCGCTGACCGAATCCTTCGCCCGCTGGGGCAACCTGAAAATCGTCATCATGGCCTTGCTCGGCGGTACCGCCGGCCAGGCGGTGGTCTGGTACACCGGGCAGTTCTATGCACTGTTTTTTCTATTGCAGATGCTCAAGATCGACCCACAAACCGCCAACCTGTTGATCGCCGGTTCGCTGCTGATCGGCACGCCGTTCTTCGTCATATTCGGCAGCCTGTCCGACCGCATCGGCCGCAAAGGCATCATCATGGCCGGCTGCATCCTCGCGGCAGTGACCTACTTCCCGATCTTCCATGCGTTGACCCAATACGGTAACCCCGACGTGTTCGCCGCGCAGGAAAAGAACCCGGTGACGGTGATCGCCGATCCCGGCCAGTGCTCGTTCCAGTTCGACCCGGTGGGCAAGGCCAGATTCACCAGTTCCTGCGACCTCGCCAAGAGCGTGCTGGCGAAGAAAGCCATCCCCTACAAAAACGAGAAGGCCGAACCGGGCACCGTCGCGCAGGTCCGCATCGGCGACAAGGTGTTGCCGAGCTTCGAGGGCACCAGCCTGCCGGCCGCCGACTTCAAGGCCAGGAACGATGCCTTTGTCGCCACCCTCGGCACCGCCCTCAAGGACGCCGGTTACCCTGAAAAGGCTGACCCGGCGAAGACCAACTACCCGATGGTGTTGCTGCTGCTGACCATCCTGGTGATCTACGTGACCATGGTCTACGGCCCGATTGCCGCCTGGCTGGTGGAACTGTTCCCGGCGCGCATCCGCTACACCTCGATGTCGCTGCCGTACCACATCGGCAACGGCTGGTTCGGCGGTTTTCTGCCCACGGTGGCCTTCGCCATGGTCGCGGCCACGGGGGATATCTATTACGGGCTGTGGTATCCGATCGTGATCGCGGTGATGACGGCCGTACTCGGCACGTTCTTCCTGCCGGAAACCAAGGACCGCGAGATTCATCACACTTAAGGTGAACAACCGCCCTCTCCTGCCGGGGAGAGGGCATGGCTGTTTATTTGACGAGCCGTGTTTCCTTGGACGGCCGGTAGCCAAAATACGAGCTGTAGCACTTGCTGAAATGGCTCGGCGAAACAAACCCGCACGCCACCAACACGTCCACCTGGGACAACTCCGTGTGCTGAAGCAGTCGACGCGCTTCGGTGATGCGCAGCTCCATGTAATAGCGCTGCGGCGTGGTGCCCAGTTGCTCCTTGAACAAGCGCTCGAGCTGGCGACGTGAACGCCCGGCGTAGACCGCCAGTTGTTCCAGCTCCAAAGGTTCTTCGAGGTTGGCGTCCATCAGCTTGACCACCTCACGCAACGGCGCGCTCACGCAGATGTTTTCCGCCGGTTTGATGCGCCGGTAGCGAGATTCTTCGAAAGCCAGAATGTCCTCGATACCCTCGACCAGCGCTTTATCGTGCAGCCCCTTGATCCAGTCCAGCGCCATATGGAAAGCCCCCGCAGGGCTGGACGCCGTGAGTCGGTCCCGGTCAATCACAAAGGGCTCGCTGGTGACATGAGCAGCCTTGGAAACCTCCGCCAGCGCGGGCCGATGCTCTGGATGAATGGCGCAACGGTAGCCGTCCAGCAGGCCGGCGCTGCCCAGAAACCACGCGCCGTTCCACAGCCCGGCCAGGGTGATGCCCTGCTCTGCCGCAGCCTTGAGCACGCTGATCAGTTCATCGCTTGCCTTCAGTTCAGTCCGGTAGCCGCCACAAATGACCAGCAGATCCAGCTGT
The DNA here is from genome assembly GCF_054668335.1 of Pseudomonas sp. S2_F03. Lineage (NCBI taxonomy): Bacteria > Pseudomonadati > Pseudomonadota > Gammaproteobacteria > Pseudomonadales > Pseudomonadaceae > Pseudomonas > Pseudomonas sp. S2_F03. Next base: position 946,469 of record NZ_CP162759.1, read on the forward strand.
TGAAGCGCCCCCGCATTGAATCGGGCATCGGGTCGAATGACCAACCCCAGATCGCTGACCACCTCCCCGTCATTCAAGCCAAACGTGCGGGACGAGAACAATCCGGGGCGTAGCAGGTTGGACGTGACAATCGTGTCCAGCGCTTGCGTGAACGCCGGCAGCGAAAAGTGTTCGAGCAGCAAAAAACCGGTTCGCGTCAGTTGCACCGGCGCGTTGGAATGCTCATTGAGGTAGCGGAGATTTTTGCCTTTCATGCCGCCGCTGAATTGCCGTCGTTCGATCAATGTTCGACCCACTTGATTACGTTAACGTTGGAAGCCAAGACACGCATATTCATTATGCGACAGATCAGGCCAACTGGAAGCTGGCCGACGCCACGTTGTTGTTTGTGGATTAACCTTGGTCAACCGCTCATTTAGGCACGCAGAAACAGAAATCTGGCAGGAATTCACAAGAAGCCATCCACTGGCTGTAGCAAAGTGTGCTGTGCTGACACCGGTTTACCAAGGAACTCAGAAATGTTCACCTCTATTGTCTCGTTAAAAAGAAAACCATTGGCCCGGCTCGCGCTGGCCATTTCCCTGAGTACCTTCGGCTTGCCGGGTTTGATGTCTAGCGCACAGGCCCACGGCGGGGCTGCCGAGATGGTGCCGCTGCAATCGACGCTTGAAGAGTTTGGCGCCACGGTCAAATGGGACAGTTACGCCAACCTGTTCGTGATTGCCAAGGACGGTGTCTACCTCAAGGTCAAACCGGACAGCAAAGTCGCCATGCTCAACGGCAAGCGCATGGAGCTGTCGGTCCCGGTGGTGTTCAAACACGACACCGCGTACATGTCGAAGGACTTCATCAATCAGGTGTTCCAGTCCGGCCTGGATAAAACCTTTGTCGTCGAAACCCGCCCTAACCCGCTCAACCCGTTGAGCGCGGACGAAATCAAGGCAGCGGTGGACATCGTCAAGCAGTCCGAGCATTACCAACCCGGTTTTCGTTTCACCGAAGTCTCCGTCAATGAGCCGCCCAAGGATCAGGTCTGGAACTTCGTCTTCACTGGCCAGAATGTCACGCAACCGCGCCAGGCCAACATCGTGGTGCTGGACGGCAAGCACGTGATTGAAGCCTTGGTCGATCTCGACGCCAAGGCGCTCAAGTCCTGGAAGCCGATCGAAGGTGCCCACGGCATGGTCCTGCTGGACGATTTCGCCACCGTGCAGTCGGCCGTCGAGAACAGCCCCGAGTACGCGCAAGCCTTGGCCAAGCGTGGCATCAATGATGTGAAGAAGGTCGTCGCCACGCCGCTGACGGTCGGTTACTTCGATGGCAAGGACGGGCTGACGCAGGACAAACGCCTGCTGAAAATCGTCAGCTACCTCAACACCGATGACGGCAACTACTGGGCGCACCCGATCGAGGGCCTGGTGGCGATTGTCGACCTTGAGCAAAAGAAGCTGATCAAGATCGAAGACGAGGCACTGATTCCTGTACCGATGAAGCCGACGCCGTACGACGGCCGTGGCCGCAAGGGTGTGCAGGTCAAGCCGCTGGAAATCATCGAGCCGGAAGGGAAAAACTACACCATCACCGGCAACAGCATTCACTGGCAGAACTGGGACTTCCATGTTCGCCTCGATTCGCGGGTCGGCCCGATCCTGTCCACCGTCACGTACGACGATAAGGGCAAGAAACGCAAAATCATGTACGAAGGCTCGCTGGGCGGGATGATCGTGCCTTACGGCGACCCCGACGCCGGCTGGTACTTCAAGGCTTACCTGGACTCAGGCGAATACGGCATGGGTACCCTGACTTCGCCGATTGCCCGCGGCAAAGACGCCCCGCAAAACGCCGTGCTGCTCGACGCCACAATCGCCGACTACACCGGCGCGCCGCAGTCGATTCCCCGCGCCATAGCGGTGTTCGAACGCTACGCCGGCCCGGAATACAAACACCAGGAAATGGGCCAGCCCAACCTCAGCACCGAGCGGCGTGAACTGGTGGTGCGCTGGATCAGCACCGTGGGCAACTACGACTACATCGTCGATTGGGTCTTCCAGCAAAACGGCACCATCGGCATCGATGCCGGCGCCACCGGGATCGAAGCGGTCAAGGGCGTGCAGTCCAAGACCATGCACGAAGCCACGGCCAAGGAAGACACGCGCTACGGCACCCTGCTGGACCACAACATCGTCGGCACCACGCACCAGCACATCTACAACTTCCGCCTGGACATGGACGTCGACGGCGAAAACAACTCGCTGGTTGAGGTGAACCCGGTGGTGCTGCCCAACGACCGTGGCGGCCCGCGCACCAGCACGATGCAGACCGAGCACAACGTGGTCAGCAACGAACAACAAGCTGCACAGAAATTCGACCCTTCGACCGTTCGCCTGATGACCAACTTCAGCAAGGAAAACAAAGTCGGCAACCCGGTTTCCTATCAGTTGATTCCGTATGCCGGCGGCACGCACCCGGTGGCCAAGGGCGCCAACTTCGGCAAGGACGAATGGCTCTATCACCGCCTCAGCTTCATGGACAAACAACTGTGGGTGACGCGCTACGATCCGCAGGAGAAGTACCCGGAAGGCAAATACCCGAACCGTTCGGATAAAGACTCCGGGCTCGGGCAGTTCACCGCGGATAACCAGTCCATCGAAAACTCGGACGATGTGGTCTGGCTGACCACCGGCACCACGCACATTGCGCGGGCCGAGGAATGGCCGATCATGCCGACCGAGTGGGTTCACGTGCTGTTGAAGCCGTGGAACTTCTTTGACGAGACGCCAACGTTGAACCTCAACGCCCCGCAGTAACTACACACACAGAACTTGTGGGAGCGAGCTTGCTCGCGATGGCTGAGTGTCAGTCAACATCTACGTAATCTGACACACCGCTATCGCGAGCAAGCTCGCTCCACAGGGGTCCGGGGTTGTTCAAGGTATTTGCAGCATCACTGGCTAACCACAATCTTCCCAATCATCTGCGGATGCAGCGCACAAAAATATTCAAACTCTCCCGGCGTATTGAACACCCAGGAAAAGCTGTCATTGGTGTCCAGCGCCCCTGAGCGAAACACCTTGTGGGTTTCCGCCACCGTGTGCGGAATCTGGTCGTCGTTCACCCACGTCACTTTGGTGCCCACGGCCACGTTCAAATCCTTGGGCCCGAACATGAACTCCTTGATATCGATTTTCACCTCCTGAGCCCACACCGGCATCGACAGCATCAGGCAGGCCGCAGCCAACAGTCGCTTTTTCATCCGAGTATCCTCCCCCTAAACCAGTGTCGAATCGATCAGCGCCAGCGGATGATCACCCTGCGTCGCTCGCACATCGGTGATCCCCAGGTAATTGCGCAGCTGATCAGCCGCCACCGTCATCGGCCCAGGTGTCGGTGCCGCACCCGGTGCGGGTTGTGGATAAGCGGTGCCACGGGCGGTGTGGAAGGTGATATTGCCTTCGACTTTCTGGATGACCTGGTGGATATGCCCGTTCAACACCGTCACCGAACCGTACTTGCGCAGCATGGCAATCGCCTGATCGCCATCCTCGGTGCCCCAGCCCCACGGCTGATAAACCGTCCACAACGGGATATGGGTAAACACCACAATGGGCGTGCTGCTGGTCACGGCGCGCAAATCATCGGCCAGCCAGGCCAGTTGATCGGCGCCGAGGGTCGCTTCACGGCCCGCCTGGAAATTGAAGACATTCACCAGCGCAATAAAATGCACGCCGTGGTCGTCGAAGCTGTACCAGCCATTGCCTTTGGTGCCCTTGCCGTAACGCTCCAGGTAGAGCTTGCCGCCGCCCTCGTCGAGGGTGTCATGCTCCCCCGGGACGTAGTGCACGGTGGACGGCAGGCCCTTGAGCAGTTGCGCGGCCGTGTCAAATTCCTCGGGTTTGGACAGGTGGGTGATATCGCCGGTATGCAGAATCAGCGACGGTGGTTTTGGCAGCGCGATGACCTTGTCGATCGCCACCTGCAAGGTCTTCACCGGTTCCGGGTTGGCCTCCTTGTTGAAGCCGATGTGCGAGTCGCTGATCTGCACGAAGTGGAAGGTGCTGGCCAGTGCCTTGGGGTCGGAAACGTTGCCCGTCGCATCTAGGGCAAAGGCCCGGGGAATGCCGCCGCTCAAGGCCCAGATGACCCCCGCTCCGGCCCACGCCGAGCATTTCAGCAGTGTCCGGCGGTCGGGGTTGAGCGGGCCGTCGGTGCGAAGCGGGTGTCTTGATTGAATGTCCATCGGTTTTCCCTCGCTGGCGAACTACAGTGATGGTGCTGACACAAGGTACAACCCATCAGGACGGCGTTTTATTCCACGACATTGAACGTCTGTAGCCGCTGTCGAGGCACGAGGCTGCGTTGCGTGTCCGCAGGACCGCCCTTCGGGGGCCGCTACGCAGCCCAACGCAGCCTCGTGCCTCGACAGCGGCTACAGGGGGGGGGGGGGGGGGAATTGAGTTGTGTGTTGGAAAAGTTGTTTTTTTCGGGAATAAAATGCGGAGTAGCGCGGTTATAGAGGTGGGACAGTGCGGGAACCACTATGAAGCGATTTGAGGAACTGTTTGCGCCCCACCTGGACGCGGCCTACAACCTCGCGCGCTGGCTCACCGGCAACGACAGCGCCGCGCGCGATGTCGTCCAGGAAAGTGCCCTGCGCGCATTCCGCTTTTTACACCGCTTCGCCGATGGCAACGCCAAGGCGTGGTTCCTGACCATCGTGCGCAACGAAAGCTACACCTGGCTCAAGGCGTCGGCCGGGCGCCATTGGGTCGCGATCGGCGATGAATTGTCCGAAGAGGACGCCGCGCTGGGTCATGGCCAAACCCCGGAACTGCTGGCCATTCATACGGAAAATGCGGCGCTGATCCAGCAAGCCCTGTGCGCCCTGCCGCCGGCATTTCGTGAGGTGATTGTTCTGAAAGAACTCGAAGACCTGCCCTACAAGGACATCGCCCTGGTGGTCGATATCCCCATCGGCACCGTCATGTCGAGACTGGCTCGGGCGCGCGCCATGCTCAAGCTCGAAATACTGAAGTTGCACGATCATGAATGAACTCGACTGCACGGTTTGCCAGACGTTGATGCACGGCTATCTGGACAAGGAACTTGACCCGCCGACGACGGCAACGGTAGCCGGGCATTTGGCCGAGTGCGCCGAATGCGCGCGCTTGCACGATCAGGCGAGGCTGCTGATGCTCGGCGTTAAACGCCAGGCGCCGTATTACACGGCCCCGGCATCGTTGACCGCCAGTGTGTTCGCCGCTGCTGCCCCGCGCCCAAACATTGTCGAGGCGCTGGCGAACATGGTTCGCACCGGCCTTTTCTGCGGCAGCGTTGGGCCTGGCGGTGGTGCTTTATGTGGCTACGCCGGCCAGCGAGCAGCCGTTGATGGACGAAGCTGTCTCCAGTCATGTCCGCTCGTTGATGGGTGAGCATTTGAATGATGTGGTGTCGTCCGACCGTCACACCGTGAAGCCTTGGTTCACCGGCAAACTCGACTTCTCGCCACCGGTCGTCGATTACTCGGCACAAGGGTTTGTGCTGTTGGGCGGACGGCTGGATTACTTGCAGCACCAGACCACGGCGGCCCTGAGTTATGGACGGGCCAAACACATTATCAACGTGTTTATCCTGCCCACGCCGGAGGTGGACAAGCCACTACAGAGTCAGTCCATTCGTGGTTTTAACGTGGTGTCCTGGCAAGCGAATCACATGCGGTTTGTGCTGGTATCCGATCTGGAGAAAAGCGAGCTGGAGGCGTTCAGCCAGATGCTCAAACCTTGAACACACACTTATCGCCTGTGGGAGCGGGCTTGCTCGCGAAGGCGGAGTGTCAGATAACAGTGATGTCGACTGACACTCCGCCTTCGCGAGCAAGCCCGCTCCCACAGGGGGTATGCGTTGATTCAGGCAGATCTCAGGCGCGGTTTTTTCGGTACTCACCGGGGGAAATGCCAAACCGCGATTTGAATGCCGTGGAGAAGTGACTCGAATCGGAGAAGCCCCAGGAGTAGCCCAGCACGGACAGTTTCTGTTCGGTGCGCGATTGGCGCAGGGATTGGGCGCACAAGTCCAGCCGACGATTCTTGATGTATTTCGCGACCACCAGGCCCTTCTTGGCAAAGATCCGGTACAACCCTCGAACCGACATGCCAACTTCCCGCGCCAGCCATTCCGGACACAGCTCTTCGGAGCGAATGTGCTCGTCGATGCATTCCAGCGTCTTGCGAAAGATGCGCTCGTGCAAATCGTTGCTGTCTTCGGCTTGGCTGATGGCCGGGCGCAGCAGACTGACAATCGCCTCCAGCGTCGCCTCACTTTCGGGCAGGCTGAGGCTGCTCTGGCGCGAGGCATCGAGAATCAGATGGTGAGAGAGCATCGCCATCGGTGACGTTGCGGCGATCCGGTGACCGCACTTGATCTGGTTGAAGCGCAAGGATTGCTCAATCAACGGCGCAGGCAAAATCAGCGACAACTGCCGGGAGTTTTCGCTGTAGGTGAAGTCGCTGGGGCGCGAGGCGTCGATCAGGGTGATGTCACCGGCCGACAGCAACACCTTGTCGTCGCCCTGAGCCATGCCTGCCGTACCGTCGAGTTGGAACACCGCAAAGTATTTACCGCCCTCGCCCACCGCGACTTCGGCAGGTGTGCGGTACAACCGCGCCTGGCAGGCGTCGACAAAACTGAGTTTCAGCGCGCCGCTTTGGTATTCGCGAATCTGGCCGGAAAACTCATCGCCCAGGGTTTGCGCATTGAAGGCGCCGCAGATCTGGTTGATCTGATGAATCCACTGATCAAATCCATCACGGCGCTGTGCATTTGCAGAAATCATGTCGGGCCTCACGCAGGCTTATTTTTATTATCTACGCCAATCCACAGGTCCTCCCTAACCAACACACTCCCACCACAATGACGGGCTACTTCAGCCCGCCAAACCGTCGATAGAAACTTTCGCCCACGTCCGGCAACGGACCATCGGCGGTTTCCAGTGCACTGTTCAACCATTCTTCGGCTTTGGCGTAGATCAGCCGGTAAATGTTGCGGCACAACTGGCGAGCGGCCCGACCTTCCCAATCGCCGGGCAGTAACTCGTCCGGCAGTTGCGGGTCGCGCAACAGCAGCTTGCGGTATTCATGAATAAGCAGGACGCGTGCCAGGAAGCAGTCACTCGGTTGCAGGTTCTCTTGCTCGCGAAGCGCTTGCCAGAGCGGTCGGAACAGTTGAATGAACTCGCTGTAATGGGTCGCCAGTTCTTCGATGTTCCAGCTTTCGCGCACCTGCAAACGCAAGGCCTTGGAGGCCAGGACGTCCTGCACGGTGGTTTCGAAGACGATGGTCTCTTCCTGAACGCCGAGGTCGAGCAACGTGGCGTTGAGATCGTTGCGGTCACTGCGCGGACACGCCAGCACCGCCGGCGAAATCGCACCAAAACCTTGCCACTCCAGTTCTTCGCGCACCTGTTTGCGCTTGTCCTGAGTCAGTTGCGTGAGCATCACCAGGCACCAGGAACCGTCCCACGCAGGAACAGTGGAGCTGTAGACGCGTTTGAACGCCTTGTCGAATCGCCGGCGACCGGTGCCGGTGAGGCTGTAATAGCTGCGGCGCCCGACTTTCTCGGCGGTCAGCCAGCCTTCTTTGGTCAGGCGGAAAATCGACGTGCGGATCAGCCGCTCGTTGATGCCGATGGGCTCGAGCAATTGAATCAGGCTGCCCAGCCAGACCGTTCCGCCATGGGGTTCGATGGCGTCGCCGTACAAGGTAATGATCAGCGAGCTGGCGCGGATTGGCGTCTGCTCCTGGAAGCGGGTGATCAATTGGTTCAAGGGTGTCAGGGACGACATGGGCGTACCGGGCTGAAAAAAGAAAAGGAATATACCGGTTTCATATGACTCACACGTACCCGTGTAGCAGCTGCCGAAGGCTGCGTCCGGCTGCGAAGCAGTCGTAAAGCCTGAACATGCGGTGTTTCAGGAAGATCGTATCGACCCGATGGCGACTGCTTCGCAGCCGGACGCAGCCTTCGGCAGCGGCTACAGAGGCATTCACAGGGTATTGCCTTTTGGGCGAAAGCCGCTGTCATTGATGCGCGGTCGATCCGCTTCCGGCTCGGTCAGTGGCTCGCAAACTTGCATCCGCTCAAGGCAACGCTTGGCCAGTTGTTGATATTCGCGGGTGCCCGCCTGCTTCCACGCCACTTCTTCGTCGCTGAGGCCGCGCTTGACGCTGGCCGGTGCGCCCATCACCAGTGACTGGTCGGGGCATTCGAACCCGGCCTTGACGAACGCCGCCGCCGACACGAATGAGCGCGGGCCGATCCGTGCGTTGTCCATCACCACGGCGTTCATGCCCACCAGCGCATCGGCGCCGATGCGGCAACCGTGCAGCACCGCGCCATGCCCGATGTGGCCATTGCGCTCGACCACCGTGTCGCTCTCGGGGAAACCATGCATCACGCAGGTGTCCTGCACATTGGCGCCCTCCTCCAGCACGATCCGGCCGAAGTCCCCGCGCAAACTCGCCAGCGGCCCGACGTAGCAATGGGCACCGACGATCACATCGCCGATCAGTACGGCTGACGGATGAACGTAAGCGGTGGGATCAACCACCGGGGTCAAGCCATCGAGGCTGTAGCAGGTCATTGGACATTCCTTCAAGCGCAGTGCCGGGCATCTTCGCAAAGCGATGCCGATAGAGGCTCATTTTGTATCACATCACTTTTAACAGCACAAAGACAAAAATCCGTATCACTTAGTCAAGGCGCCGAATAACCGCACCTCACGCGCTGTAAACCGGGCATTAAAGCCAGAAAAACCAGTGATTACTCGTTCACAAGGCTCCCTAAGCCGCGGACTGAAAGAAACCGACCGCTCATCAATAAGACACATTAAATGAACTTTTATGTTGCTGTTGCGTATCACGTTGTAGGTATACTCAGGCAAAACCGGCCCACCGCGCCGATCCAATAATGAGCCGGCAGTACAGCCGAGCGTGCACCGTGAGGGCATCCGCCATGCCTCTAACCCTTGTTGTCGAGATCATCGAACCGGGCGTTCGCCTGATTACGTTGCAGCGCCCGCAAGCGCTGAACGCCCTGACCACCGAATTGCTCGGTGAGCTGGCCGATGAACTGAACGCCGCGCAAACCGACGCCAACACCCGCGCCGTGGTCCTGACCGGCAGCCGCAAAGCCTTCGCGGCCGGCGCCGATATCAAGGAAATGGCCGAGCGCAATCTGGTCGGCATCCTCGACGACCCGCGCCAGGCGTCGTGGCAAACCATTACCCGCTTCAACAAACCGCTGATCGCCGCCGTCAACGGCTTCGCCCTCGGCGGTGGCTGTGAATTGGCGATGCACGCCGACATCATCATTGCCGGGGAAGACGCGCGTTTCGGCCAACCGGAAATCAACCTCGGGATCATGCCGGGCGCCGGCGGCACCCAACGCCTGCTGCGGGCCGTCGGCAAATCCATGGCCATGCAAATGGTCCTGACCGGCGAGCCGATCGACGCCCGCCAGGCGCAACGCGCCGGCCTGGTCAGCGAAGTGACCCAGCCGGAATTCACCGTCGAACGCGCCTTGCAGATCGCCCACAACATTGCCGGCAAAGCACCGCTGGCGGTGCGCCTGGCCAAGGAAGCGCTGCTCAAGGCCATGGACACCGACCTGGCCAGCGGCCTGCGTTTCGAGCGCCATGCCTTCACCGTGCTGGCCGGCACCCGCGACCGCGACGAAGGCATTCAGGCCTTTCAGGAAAAGCGCACACCGAACTTCACGGGCCAGTAATCACCCCGCCCTTTTTACAAAAAAGCGAACGACCTCCAGAGAGCGCCATGACCATGAACTTCGAACACATCCTGTTTTCCATCGAGGCCGGTGTCGCCCTGCTCAGCCTCAATCGCCCCGAGCAACTGAACAGCTTCAACGCGCAGATGCACGGTGAAGTCAAAGAAGCCCTGAAGCAGGTTCGGCAAAACCCGGACGTACGCGTTTTGCTGCTGACCGGTGAAGGTCGCGGCTTCTGTGCCGGGCAAGACCTGGGCGATCGCAATGTGGCGCCGGGCAATGCCGCGCCGGACTTGGGCGAGTCCATCGAGAAGTTCTACAACCCGCTGATCCGCCAATTGCGCGACCTGCCAATGCCGGTGATCTGCGCGGTCAACGGTGTGGCCGCTGGCGCTGGCGCCAACATCCCGCTGGCCTGCGACCTGGTGTTGGCGGCGCGTTCGGCGAGCTTCATCCAGGCCTTCTGCAAACTTGGCCTGATCCCCGATTCCGGTGGCACCTGGACCTTGCCGCGCCTGGTCGGCATGGCCCGCGCCAAAGCCCTGACCTTGCTCGGCAATCGATTGAGCGCCGAACAGGCCGAGCAATGGGGCCTGATCTACCGCTGCGTGGACGACGCCGAACTGCGTAGTGAAGCGCTGACACTGGCCCGTCACCTCGCCACGCAACCGACCTACGGCCTGGCACTGATCAAACGCAGCCTCAATGCCAGCCTGAGCAACACCTTCGACGAGCAGCTCGAGCTGGAAAAAGACTTGCAACGCCTGGCCGGGCGCAGCGAGGACTACCGTGAAGGCGTCAGCGCCTTCATGGAAAAACGCAGCCCAAGCTTCAAGGGGCGCTGAGTCATGACCGCACTGAACACCAACGCACCCATCGCAGTGATCGGCGCCGGCGCCATGGGTGCCGGGATTGCACAGGTCGCGGCACAGGCCGGCCACACCGTGCTGCTGCTGGACAATCGCCCCGGCGCCGCGGCTCAAGCCATCGACGGCATTGACCGCCAACTGGGCAAACGCGTCGAGAAAGGCAAGCTCTCGGCCGACGCCCGCACCGCGACCATCGCTCGTTTGCTGCCTGTGGAAGCCATCGAAGCGCTGGCCGATTGCGAACTGGTCATCGAAGCCATCGTCGAGAACCTTGAGGTCAAGCGCGCCCTCTTCCGCCAACTGGAAGGTATCTGCGGCGAGCGCTGCATTCTGGCGAGCAACACCTCGTCGCTGTCGATCACCAGCATCGCCGCACAACTGGATCACCCAGAACGCCTGCTGGGCCTGCACTTTTTCAACCCCGCGCCGATCATGGCGCTGGTGGAAATCGTCTCGGGGCTGGCCAGCGATCCAGCCTTGGCCGATTGCCTGTACGACACCGCCAAGGCCTGGGGCAAAAAACCGGTGCACACCCGTTCAACGCCGGGGTTCATCGTCAACCGCGTGGCCCGGCCGTTTTACGCCGAGAGCCTGCGCCTGCTGCAGGAAGGCGTTGCCGATTGCTCGACGCTGGATGCGCTGATGCGCGATGCCGGTGGCTTTGCGATGGGTGCTTTCGAACTGACCGACCTGATTGGCCATGACGTCAACTATGCGGTGACCTGCTCAGTGTTCGACGCCTATTACGCCGACACCCGCTTCCAGCCTTCGCTGATCCAGAAAGACCTGGTGGACGCCGGGCGTCTGGGGCGCAAAAGCGGTCACGGTTTCTACAGCTACGCCGAGAACGCCGAACGCCCGCAGCCGACCACCATCAGCAGCGAGCAGACCGTTGAAAGCTGCGTGATCGAAGGTGATCTCGGCGCTGCCAATGCGCTGATCCCGCGCCTGCGCACACACAACATCGAAGTCATTCAACGCGACGGCCAAGGCCTGTTGCGGGTGGGCGACGCGGTGCTGGCGTTGAGCGATGGGCGCATGGCCTGTCAGCGCGCCAGGGAAGACGGGTTGCGCAATCTGATCCTGCTCGACCTCGTGCTCGATTACGGCAACGCCAGCCGAATCGCGATCAGTTGCACAGCGGACATTGAGCCGGTGGCCCTCGAACAAGGCGTTGCCCTGCTGCAACGGGCCGGTTTCAACGTAAGCCTGCTCAGCGACAGCCCGGCCCTCGCCGTGCTGCGCACTGTCGCCATGCTCGCCAACGAAGCCGCCGACGCTGTGCTGCAAAGCGTGGCGTCGGCCGCCGACATCGATCTGGCAATGCGCGCCGGGGTCAATTACCCGCAAGGCCCGCTGGCCTGGGCGGATGCCGTCGGCCTGTCGCACGTGCTCAAGGTGCTGGAAAACCTGCAAGCCAGTTACGGCGAAGAGCGTTATCGGCCCTCGCTGCTGTTGCGCCGTCGGGTCGCCGAAGGGAGGACTTTCCATGACTAATCACGAAGCGATGAACCTGGCCAGCGACTGCGCAAAAACCCTGTTCAACCGCGACGCCGCCAGCCAGGCGATGGGCATGCGCCTGCTCTCGGCGGCCCCCGGCTGTGCCCGCGTGGGCATGAGCGTGCGCGCCGACATGCTTCAAGGCCACGGCACCTGCCACGGCGGCTACCTGTTTGCGCTGGCCGACTCGGCGTTTGCCTTTGCCTGCAACAGCTACAACGACGCCACGGTGGCCATCGGTTGCAGCATCGACTACATCGCCCCAGCCCGCCTGGGCGACACCCTGACTGCCGAGTGCACCGAGCAAAGCCGTTCCGGGCGCACCGGCAACTACGACGTACGTATCGAAAACCAACAGGGCCAGTTGATCGCCCTGTTCCATGGCAAATCCTACAAAGTGCGCGGCTCGGTGCTGGCGCAGGAGACCCCGAATGAATGACGCCTTGATCATCGACGCGGTGCGGACCCCGATCGGTCGCTACGCCGGAGCCTTGAGCAGCGTACGTGCCGACGACCTCGGCGCGGTGCCACTGCGTGAACTGCTGCGCCGTCACCCGCAGGTCGACTGGAATGCCGTGGATGACGTGATTTACGGGTGCGCCAACCAGGCCGGCGAAGACAACCGCAACGTCGCCCGCATGTCAGCGCTGTTGGCCGGCTTGCCGGTCAGCGTGCCCGGTACCACGCTCAACCGCTTGTGCGGCTCCGGGCTGGATGCCATCGGCACCGCGGCGCGAGCGATTCGTTGTGGCGAGGCTGGCCTGATGCTGGTCGGCGGTGTTGAATCGATGTCCCGCGCGCCACTGGTGATGGGCAAGGCCGAACAGGCGTTTTCCCGCGATGCGCAGATTTACGACACCACCATCGGCTGGCGCTTCGTCAATCCACTGATGAAGAAAACCTTTGGCATCGACTCCATGCCGGAGACGGCCGAGAACGTCGCCGAGCAGTTCAATGTCTCCCGCGCCGACCAGGACGCCTTCGCCCTGCGCAGCCAGCAGCGCGCTGGTGCCGCTCAAGCCAGTGGCCGTCTGGCCAAGGAAATCGTCGCGGTCGACATCCCGCAACGCAAAGGCCCGGCCAAAATCGTCGAGCACGATGAGCACCCGCGCGGCGATACCACGCTTGCGCAACTGCAGAAACTCGGTACGCCGTTTCGCGAAGGCGGTAGCGTCACCGCTGGCAATGCGTCCGGGGTCAACGATGGCGCGTGTGCGCTGCTGCTGGCCAGCCCGGAAGTCGCCAAACGCCACGGTTTGAAAGCGCGCGGCCGGGTGGTCGCCATGGCCACCGCCGGTGTCGAGCCACGCATCATGGGCATCGGCCCGGTGCCGGCGACCCGCAAAGTGCTGGAACTGACCAACCTGAGCCTGGCCGACATGGACGTGATCGAACTCAACGAAGCCTTCGCTGCGCAAGGCCTGGCGGTGCTGCGTGAACTGGGCCTTGGCGACAACGATCCTCGGGTCAACCCGAACGGTGGCGCGATTGCCCTTGGCCATCCGCTGGGCATGAGTGGCGCGCGCCTGGTGACCACCGCCCTGCATGAACTGGAAGAACGTCAGGGCCGCTACGCTTTGTGCACCATGTGCATCGGCGTCGGCCAGGGAATCGCGCTGATCATTGAGCGTATATCCGACTAAAGAACCGCGATTCCCAAGGCGCCCAGAGGTATCCTTGGGGCATGCACTCAAAGCCCTGCCGCGGCCGGGCCGGAACACAAAAACAATTCGAGTGAACTCATGAACATGCCAATTGCCAAAGCCGTGCTTGATCCTGTGCTGGACCCGCTGGAAACCGCCAGCATCGACGAATTGCGTCAACATCAGCTGGATCGCCTGCGCTGGAGCCTGACTCACGCCTACAACAATGTGCCGCTGTACCGTCAGCGTTTCGATGCGCTGGGTGTGCACCCGGACGACATCAAATCACTGGACGACCTGGCGAAGTTCCCGTTCACCACCAAATCCGACCTGCGCGATAACTACCCCTACGGCATGTTCGCCGTGCCAATGAACGAGGTGGTGCGCCTGCACGCCTCCAGCGGCACCACCGGCAAGCCGACCGTGGTCGGTTACACCCAGAACGACATCGACACCTGGGCCAACGTGGTCGCCCGTTCGATCCGTGCGGCGGGCGGGCGTCGTGGTGACAAGGTGCATATTTCCTATGGCTACGGCCTGTTCACCGGCGGTCTCGGTGCCCACTACGGCGCCGAACGCCTGGGTTGCACGGTGATTCCGATGTCCGGTGGGCAGACTGAAAAACAAGTGCAGCTGATCAAGGATTTCCAGCCGGACATCATCATGGTCACGCCGTCGTACATGCTCAACATCGCCGATGAAATCGAGCGCCAGGGCATCGACCCGCACAAACTGGCCCTGCGCCTGGGCATCTTCGGCGCAGAGCCGTGGACCGGCGAGCTGCGCAGCGCCATCGAGAACCGCTTGGGCATTACTGCACTGGATATTTATGGCCTGTCGGAAATCATGGGGCCGGGTGTCGCCATGGAATGCGCTGAGACCAAGGACGGACCGACGATCTGGGAAGACCATTTCTACCCGGAAATCATCGACCCGGTGACCGGCGAAGTGCTGCCGGATGGTCAAATGGGCGAACTGGTGTTCACCTCGCTGAGCAAAGAAGCCTTGCCGATGATCCGCTACCGCACCCGCGACCTGACGCGCTTGCTGCCCGGCACCGCGCGGCCAATGCGTCGTATCGACAAGATCACCGGACGCAGCGATGACATGCTGATCATTCGTGGGGTCAACGTGTTCCCGACGCAGATTGAGGAGCAGGTTTTAAAAGTTAAACAACTGGCCGAGTGTTACGAGATCCATTTGTATCGCAATGGCAACATGGACAGTGTTGATGTGCATGTCGAGTTGAAGGCTGAGCACCAGCACCTGACCGATGATCAGCAGAAGGCTGTTTGCGGTGAATTGAGCAAACACATCAAGACGTATATCGGGATCAGTTCGCGGATCGTCTTGCAGCCGTTTCACTCGATCAAGCGATCTGAGGGCAAGGCTTGCCACGTTCTGGACAAACGCCCTAAAGCATGACTGCTGCACCCTTTATGGCCCCGCAATTGCGGGGCTTTTTTTAGCTGGAACGCGTACGCCCTCTGTAGGAGTGAGCCTGCTCGCGATAGCTTTCTGGCAGCCGGCCATTTTCTATCGGGTGTACATATCCATTTTTGCGGTTACGGCGGCTATTGGTTCCGCCCTTACGGCGGGTCACTTTCGAAAAGCGCGAAAGTAACCAAAGCGCTTTTGCCCCTTTCGTTCGGTGCCTCGCTAAGGCTCGGCATGCCCTCGCTCCGGTCCTGCTCCGTGGGCCCGCCGCCATCGGCCATCCATGGCCGGGGGCGGCTAACCCGGCATCCATGCCGGGTTGCCCACTGCGCAGAACCTGCGCTCGGCCTCTCGAGGGGGCGGTGCGTCAAGATCAAAAGCGGCAGGCGAGCTAACACTCGGCCTGTTGAGTGGTGAGAAGCCAAAGCCGTACCCCGATTTTTGTAGGAGTGAGCTTGCTCGCGATGCTTTTGCTTTGATCGTTCCCACGCTCCGCGTGGAGACGCCGCCGAGGATGCTCTGCGTCCCGTTATCGATGCGAGGTTTGGGTCTGCGCAAGAACCCTCAAAGGCCTATTGCTCAGAGTTTGCGTGACAGCGCCCGGCGTACGCTGTCGCTGTTGAGCACTGCGTTTTCTGCGGGAGCCTCGACGCTTGCCTGTACAACCTCTTCTTCCTGAACAATGACTTCTGCCAGGGCAAAAAGATCGGTCTGGGCCGGTTGCATAACCTGTGCAGGGCTTGGTGCCCTGAATGCGACTGGCGACCTGATTTTCCAGCTTCTCGAGGTAGGCGTTCAAATCGCTGACCAGCAGCTTCTTGCGCTGAGAGCCCTGATAAATCGCATAGAACAAATAGCCCGCTGCCGCTAAAAGCCCCAGACCTGCGGTCGCAATACCGGCGACACACAATCCAGACACGATCAGCACGGTATTCCAGTTGAAGGGCGCCAACTCCAGCTCGGTGTGCAGCGCGTTGCCGTCGCGCAACACCCAGCGTTTGGAGGCGGTGTGGTTCTGCAAAATGGCATGCAGCGGCGAACCATCCTTTTCAAAGCGCTGATCAACGAGATGTCCTGGCCGGTGCGCAACGGAATATCCACACCGCGCAACTTCACGTCGTGCTCGACGCCGTCCGGGGTTTTGACCCAGAACTCATGATTAATGATCGAAACCGAACTGACACGCACCGGCGTCACTTCACTGTCCTTGCCGTTCACATGAACGCCGCCAGTGGATGTCACGCGGGTTTCGCTGAGCTTTTCGCTGCCCACCACTTCACCGCTCAGGACAGTGAAAACAACCGATTTATCGCCATGGGTGAAAGTGTGCATTTCGATTCCTTGATAGACCCACGTCAGTCGACGCGCAGGAGAAAATCCGTATGCGGCGGATGCTACTAGGTAGCCATCAGGCTGTCCAGAAATCGGAGCCTCTGTGACGCGGAGCGTCAGGGGATGCATTCCCACGCAGAGCGTGGGAACGATCAAGCAAAAGCATCGCGAGCAGGCTCACTCCTACAAAAAATCGGCGCAAGGCTTTCGCTTCTCACCACTCAAGGCCGAGCGTTAGCTCGCCTGCAGCCTTTGATCTTGACGCACCGCCCCCTCGAGAGGCCGAGCGCAGGTTCTGCGCAGTGGGCAACCCGGCAAGGATGCCGGGTTAGCCGCCCCCGGCCATGGATGGCCGATGGCGGCGGGCCCACGGAGCAGGACCGGAGCGAGGGTATGCCGAGCCTAGGCGAGGCACCGAACGAAAGGGGCAAACGCGCTTTGGTTACTTTGGCGCTCTTCCAAAGTGACCCGCTGTAAGAGCGGAACCAATAGAAGCCATCACAAAAAAAACGGATATGCCCCCGACCAAACCAACCACCCATCCCAAAGCGATACAAAAACACATACGACACACCATTTTATGTTTGATATTAATTTCTGTATCGCTTATAAAGTTCTCCATGCCATCAAACAGATTCACGGCGGGGGAGACCAAAAATGTACGCACAGCTCGTAGAAACCGGCGTAAAGCGCATCAAAGACCTCTCGGAGATGTCCGAGAAGGAACGCGCCTTCCAGGAAAAAATCGATTCAGAAATCAAGATCGAAGCCAAGAGTGGATGCCAGATGCTTACCGGCAAACCCTGATTCGGCAGATTTCCCAGCACGCTCACTCTGAAATCGTCGGCATGCTGCCCGAAGGCAACTGGGTCACCCGCGCGCCGACGCTGAAACGCAAACTGCAATTGATGGCGAAGATTCAGGATGAAGCCGGCCATGGCCTGTACCTCTACAGCGCCATGGAAACCCTGAGCGCCGACCGCGATGAAGAAATCGCCAAGCTACACAGCGGCAAGGCCAAGTATTCGAGCATCTTCAATTACCCGACGCTGAACTGGGCCGACATGGGCGCGGTGGGCTGGCTGGTGGACGGCGCGGCAATCGTCAATCAGGTGGTGTTGCAGCGCACCTCTTATGGCCCCTACTCCCGGGCCATGGTGCGGATCTGCAAGGAAGAAAGTTTCCACCAGCGCCAGGGTTACGAAATCCTCCTGACCATGATGCGCCACGGCAATCAGGCGCAAAAAGACATGGTCCAGGACGCGATCAACCGCCTGTGGTGGCCATCGCTGATGATGTTCGGCCCAAGCGACGAACACTCGCCGAACAGCGCTCAGTCCATGGCCTGGAAAATCAAGCGCCAAAGCAACGACGAACTGCGCCAGCGCTTCATCGACCAGACCATCCCGCAACTGGAACTGCTGGGCTGCACTTGCCCGGACCCGGATTTGAAGTGGAACGCCGAAACCGGCCACTACGACTTCGGCGAGATCCAGTGGAGCGAATTCTACGAAGTGCTCAAGGGCAACGGCCCGTGCAACCAGGAACGCGTCGCCACCCGCCGCAAGGCGATTGAAGACGGTGCCTGGGTTCGCGAAGCCGCCGTCGCCCACGCCCGCAAAAAACAAAACAAGAACGCCGCCTGATCCGGCCACCTGATGTGGAGTCATTGAAATGTCTGAATGGACCCTTTTTGAAGTCTTCGTGCGCAGCAAGCACGGCCTCAACCACAAGCACGTCGGCAGCGTGCACGCCGCCGACACCACCATGGCCATCGAGAACGCGCGCGAGCTCTACACCCGTCGCAGCGAAGGCGTGAGCCTGTGGGTGGTGCCGTCGGCACTGATTACCGCTTCGTCGCCGGATGAAAAAGACCCGCTGTTCGATCCGTCGGACGACAAGGTGTATCGCCACGCCAGCTTCTACGAGCTGCCGGCCGAAGTCGGGCACATGTGAGGTCGACCATGAACAACCAGACTGATCTGATCGAATACCTGCTGCGCCTCGGCGACAGCGCCCTGATCCAGGGCCAGCGCCTGTGCCAATGGTGCGGCAAGGCCCCGGCGCTGGAAGAAGAATTGGCGTTGATGAACGTCGGCCTCGACCTCGTGGGCCAGGCGCGTAACTGGCTGGAATACGCCGCCGAACTGCTGAACGACGGCCGCAGCGCCGATGACCTGGCGTTCCGCCGTGACGAGCGCGCTTATCGCAACCTGCTGCTGGTGGAGCAACCCAACGGCGACTTCGCGGTGACCATGCTCAAGCAGTTCCTCTATGACGCCTGGCATTTGCCGGTGTTGCAGGGCCTGAGCCAGTCCAGCGACGAGCGCATTGCCGGGATCGCCGCCAAAGCGGTCAAGGAAGTGACCTATCACCTGCGCCGCTCCGGCGAGTGGGTCGAGCGCCTGGGTGACGGCACTGAGGAAAGCCATCGGCGCATGCTGGCGGCGATCCCTGAGGTCTGGCGCTTCACCGTCGAACTGATTGCCGCCGATGACAGCGAGCAGCGCCTGTGCGAAGCCGGCATCACCCCGGACATCGCCAGCGTTGCCGCGCAGTGGCAAGCCAGGGTCAGCGCGATCTTCGCCAGCGCTACCCTGCCCGTACCCGCCGCGTCAAATTATTTCTACCTGAACGCACGCAAAGGGCTGCACACCGAACACCTCGGCATCCTGCTGGCAGAGATGCAATGCCTGCCACGAGCGTACCCCGATGCAACCTGGTGAGCTGATCGCCAGCGACCTGGGCGCCCGGGCGGTACAACCGACCGACCTGGCCGCTGCGTGGGCAACCCTGGCGCAGGTCATGGACCCGGAAGTGCCGGTGGTCAGCGTGGTCGACCTCGGCATCGTCCGCGACCTGGATTGGCAGGCCGGTCACTTGCACGTGGTGGTCACGCCGACCTATTCCGGTTGCCCCGCCACCGAAGTGATCGAAAGCGACATCCGCGAGGCACTGGAACTGGCCGGGTTCAAGGCGCCGCAACTTGAGCGCAAGTTGACCCCGGCGTGGACCACCGACTGGATCAGCGCCAGTGGCCGTGAACGCTTGCGCGCCTACGGCATCGCCCCGCCGGAGGGCAGCACCAGCAAGCGCAGCCTGCTCGGCGAAAGCCCGGTGGTCGTCTGCCCGCAATGCGGCAGCGCCCACACCGAAGTGCTCAGCGAGTTCGGTTCCACCGCCTGCAAGGCCCTGTATCGCTGCATCGATTGCCGGGAACCGTTCGACTATTTCAAGTGCATCTGAGCGGCAATCGGCCGTCCCAGCTGGAGAACAATAATGAGTAAATTTCACAGCCTGACCATCAAGGACGTGCGCACCGAGACCCGTGACGCGGTGTCCATCGCCTTCGAGATTCCGCAACACCTGCAGGACAGTTTTCACTTCACCCAGGGCCAGCACCTGGTGATGCGCACCCAGTTGGACGGCGAAGAAGTCCGCCGTTCTTACTCGATCTGCACCGGCGTGAATGACGGTGAGCTGCGCATCGCGGTCAAGCGGGTGACGGGTGGGCGCTTCTCGGCGTTTGCCAACGAGCAACTCAAGGCAGGGCACACGCTGGACGTCATGCCGCCCGCCGGGCACTTCAGTGTCGAACTCGACCCGGCGCGCCACGGCCAGTACCTGGCCGTAGCAGCGGGCAGCGGCATCACGCCGATCCTGTCGATCATCAAGACCACCCTGGAAACCGAGCCGCACAGCCGCGTCACCCTGCTGTATGGCAACCGTTCCAGCTCCGGCGCGCTGTTTCGCGAGCAACTGGAGGACCTGAAAAACCGCTACTTGCAGCGTCTGAACCTGATTTTCGTGTTCAGCCGCGAGCAGCAGGATGTCGACCTGTACAACGGCCGGATCAACGCCGAGAAATGCGAACAGTTGTTCTCCCGCTGGCTCGACGTCAAAGCCCTCGACGCCGCGTTTATCTGCGGCCCGCAAGAGATGACTGAAACCGTGCGCGACAGCCTCAAGGCCAAAGGCATGGCGCCTGAGCGTATCCATTTCGAACTGTTCGCCGCCGCTGGCAGCCAGCAGAAACGTGAAGCCCGCGAGGCGGCCCGCCAGGTGGATGCGGCGGTCAGCCAGATCACCGTCATCAGCGATGGCCGCGCGCTGGCCTTCGATCTGCCGCGCAACAGCCAGAGCATCCTCGATGCCGGCAACGCCCAGGGTGCCGAACTGCCCTACTCGTGCAAGGCCGGCGTGTGCTCGACCTGCAAGTGCAAGGTCATCGAAGGCGAAGTAGAAATGGACAGCAACCACGCCCTGGAAGACTACGAAGTGGCCGCCGGCTATGTGCTGTCGTGCCAGGCGTTCCCGATCAGCGACAAAGTGGTGCTGGATTTCGATCAACTCTGAAACCCCGTTTGCAGGAACTACCCAACCCCTGTGGGAGCGGGCTTGCCCGCGATAGCGATGGGTCAACCACCGGCAATGTTGAAGGTGATGGCCTCATCGCGGGCAAGCCCGCGCCCACAGTTTCAGTGATCAATCCCGGATACACCGTTTACCCCACAACAAAAACAACAAAAGAGAGCGTGCCATGACACCCCAAGACATAGAACTCATTCGCCAGAATCCCGACTTCATCCAGTTGGTACGACGTAAACAGAACCTGTACTGGCCGCTGTCGATGATCATGCTGGCGATTTATTTCGGTTTCGTCCTGCTGGTTGCGTTCTCTCCCAGCACCCTCGGTCAATCCCTCAGTGGTGGCGTGACCACCGTAGGCATGCTGGTGGGCGTGGTGATTGTCGTGCTGGCGTTCGCGCTGACCGGTTTCTATGTCTATCGCGCCAACAACGTGATCGATCCGCTGAATGAAAAACTCAAGCAGGAGTGCGCCCGATGAGCCGTCTTCCTGGATTACTCCTGTTGCCCCTGGCTTTTGTTGCTGACTTTGCGGCAGCCGCCGACGGTGTGTCCCGTCCTCTGAACTGGAACGCCATCGGCATGTTCCTGGTGTTCGTCCTGTTCACCCTCGGCGTCACTCGCTGGGCAGCACTGCGAACCCGATCCGCCAGCGACTTCTACACCGCGGGCGGTGGCATGACCGGGTTCCAGAATGGTTTGGCGATTGCTGGCGACATGATTTCGGCAGCCTCGTTCCTCGGCATTTCCGCGATGATGTTCCTCAATGGCTACGACGGTTTGCTGTACGCATTGGGCGTATTGGCCGGCTGGCCAATCATCCTGTTCCTGATTGCCGAACGCCTGCGCAACCTGGGCAAATACACCTTTGCCGACGTAGTCTCCTATCGACTGGAACAAACCCCGGTACGCCTGACTTCGGCCTTCGGCACCCTGACTGTCGCCCTGATGTACCTGGTGGCGCAAATGGTCGGGGCCGGCAAGCTGATCGAATTGCTGTTCGGTATCGATTACCTCTACGCCGTCATGCTGGTCGGCGTGTTGATGGTGTTCTACGTGACCTTCGGCGGCATGCTCGCCACCACTTGGGTGCAGATCATCAAAGCCGTGATGTTGCTGTTCGGCACCACGTTCATGGCCTTCATGGTGCTCAAGCATTTCGGTTTCAGCACCGAAGCGATGTTTGCCGGCGCCACCGCGGTGCATGCCAAGGGCAGTGCGATCATGGCGCCAGGCGGCTTGCTGTCCAACCCGATCGATGCGATTTCCCTGGGACTGGGCATGATGTTCGGCACCGCTGGCCTGCCCCATATCCTGATGCGTTTCTTCACCGTCAGCGATGCCAAGGAAGCGCGCAAAAGCGTGTTCTACGCCACCGGCTTCATCGGCTACTTCTACTTGTTGCTGATCATCGTCGGCTTCGGCGCCATCGTCATGGTCGGCACTGATCCTGCCTTCCGCGATGCCAGCGGCGCGATCATCGGCGGCGGCAACATGATTGCCGTGCACCTGGCTCAGGCCGTGGGTGGCAACCTGTTCCTCGGCTTCATTTCGGCGGTTGCCTTCGCGACCATTCTGGCGGTGGTTGCCGGATTGGCGCTGTCCGGCGCCTCGGCGGTTTCCCACGATTTGTATGCCTGTGTGATGCGCAAAGGTCAGGCAACCGAGCAGCAGGAAATCCGCGTCTCGCGAATCGCCACGCTGTGCATCGGGGTGCTGGCGATCATTCTCGGCCTGTTGTTCGAATCACAGAACATTGCCTTCCTCTCTGGCCTGGTACTGGCCATCGCCGCGTCGGTGAATTTCCCGGTGCTGTTCCTTTCGATGTACTGGAAAGGCCTGACCACCCGTGGCGCCGTCCTCGGCAGCTTGTCCGGGCTGGTCTCGGCGATTGTGTTGCTGGTGCTGAGCCCGGCGGTATGGGTCAACGTGTTGCATCACGACAAGGCACTGTTCCCCTACTCCAACCCGGCGCTGTTTTCCATGAGCCTGGCGTTCTTCAGTGCCTGGGCATTTTCTGTCACCGACACGTCACCTCGTGCAGCCCTTGAGCGTGGCCGTTATCTGGCGCAGTTCATCCGATCGATGACTGGCATTGGTGCCTCCGGCGCCAGCAAACACTAAATAACGACCGATCAGTTGGCAGGGAATAAAAATAATGCAACCCGCACGTACTGCACCTTACGAGTCACTGTTTTCGCTCGCCGCCGCATTAAGTCTGCCCATGGTCGCGCCCTGCGCCATGGCCGACTTCATCGACGACAGCAAGGCCCGGATTGAAATGCGCAACCATTACATCAATCGTGATTTCCGGCAGAACAACGCGCCGCAATCCAAAGCCGAGGAATGGGCCCAGGGATTTACTGCGCGCATCGAGTCCGGGTTCACCGACGGCACCTTCGGTTTCGGTCTCGACGCCTTGGGAGAGCTTGGATTGAAGCTCGACTCCAGCCCGGATCGCCGTGGCACCGGGCTGCTGCCCTTCGGCCCGCAGAGCCACGAGCCCGACGACGAGTACAGCGAGCTGGGCCTGACCGGCAAACTGCGCGTGTCCAAAAGCCTGTTGAAGCTCGGCACCCTGCAACCCTTGCTACCGGTGGTGACCTACAACGACACACGCCTTCTGGGTTCTACCTTCGAAGGTGGCTTGCTGACCAGCCAGGAAATCGACGGCCTGACGGTGAATGCCGGGCGCCTGACCAAGGCCAACCTGCGGGACTCCTCCAGCAACGATGACATCGGCTACGCCGCCGCCACCAGCGATCACTTCGACTTCGGTGGCGGCGGCTACGCGTTCAGTCCGCAACTGAATGTGAGCTACTACTACGGCAAGCTCGACCAGATTTATCGTCAGCAATTCGTCGGGCTAGTGCATACCCTGCCGCTGGGCAACGGTTTCAACCTGCGCAGCGACCTGCGTTATTTCGACAGCCGCGGCGACGGTGCCGAAAAGGCCGGACGTATCGACAACCGTAACTTCAACAGCATGTTCACCGTGTCCCACGGTGCCCACAAGGTCAGCGCCGCCTTCCAGCAGTTGTCCGGCGACAGCGCCTTTCCGTTCCTCAACGGTGGCGATCCGTACGTGGTCAACCTGGTGACCTTCAACACCTTTACCCGCGCCGACGAGGATTCCTGGCAGCTGCGTTATGACTATGACTTCGCCGCGCAAGGCATTCCCGGCCTGACCTTCATGACCCGCTACACCGACGGCAGCCATGTCAACGCGGGCGGGGTCGACAACGGAAGCGAATGGGAGCGCGACACCGATATCAGTTACGTGATCCAGAGCGGTGCGTTCAAAAACGTCAGCCTGCGCTGGCGCAACGTGACATTCCGTTCCGGCAATGGCTTGACGACCGACATCGATGAGAACCGCTTGATCGTCGGTTACACCTTGGCGCTTTGGTAATTCCGAAAGGGCGCGGTTGCGACCGCGCCACAACCGTTCACAATCAGGAGCAATCGTGATGTCCTCTTCACCTACACTGCATGCCCCTACTCTGCAGAGTTTCATCGCCGGTCGCTGGATCGGTCAACAAGGCGCACAGATCCTGCGCAGCGCCATCGACGGCCATGAAATCGCCCGCACTCACGAAGAGCGCCCGGATTTCGCCGAAGCCATCGAGCACGGCCGCCGCCAGGGCGTCAGCGGCCTGATGGCGCTGGACTTCCAGCAACGCGCCCAGCGTCTCAAGGCACTGGCCTTGTACCTGAGCGAGCGCAAGGAACAGCTGTACGCGATTTCCCACCACAGCGGCGCGACCCGTGCCGACAGCTGGATCGACATCGAAGGCGGCAACAGCACCCTCTTCACCTACGCCAGCCTGGGCTCGCGGGAATTGCCATCGGGCAACATCGTCCATGAAGGCCCGGCGATGCAGCTGAGCAAACTCGGGACCTTCGCCGGCACGCACATTCTGGTGCCACGGGGTGGCCTGGCCGTGCACATCAACGCCTTCAACTTCCCGATCTGGGGCATGTTGGAAAAGTTTGCACCGAGCTTTCTCGCCGGCATGCCGTGCATCGTCAAACCGGCCAGCGCCACCAGCTACCTGACCGAAGCCGTGGTGCGCCTGATGGACGAATCCGGCTTGCTGCCACCGGGCAGCTTGCAGTTGATCATCGGCAGTACCGGTGACTTGCTCGACCGCTTGCAGGGCCAGGACGTGGTGACCTTCACCGGTTCCGCCGACACCGCCGCCAAGCTGCGGGTCAATCCGAACCTGATCCGCAACTCGGTGCCGTTCAATGCCGAAGCCGACTCGCTGAACTGCGCGATCCTCGCCCCGGACGTGACCCCGGACGACGAAGAATTCGAGCTGTTCATCAAGGAAGTCGCCCGGGAGATGACCACCAAGGCCGGGCAGAAATGCACCGCCATCCGCCGCGCCATCGTGCCGGCCAAACACATTGACGCGGTCGCGACCCGCTTGCGTGATCGCCTGGCCAAAGTCGTGGTCGGAGACCCGTCGAGTGGAAGGCGTGCGCATGGGTGCGCTGGCGTCCCACGATCAGCAGAAAGACGTGGCCGAGCGCCTGGAAAGCCTGTTGCAGAGCAGCGACATGCTGTTCGGCGCCCGTGACGGTTTCGAACCGCGCGGCGAGAACGTCAGCCAGGGCGCGTTCTTCGCCCCGACCTTGCTGCAAGCTCGCGATCCGCACGCCGAAGGTGGCGCGCACGATATCGAAGCGTTCGGCCCGGTCAGCACCCTGATGGCGTACGACGATCTCGACGAAGCGCTGGTACTGGCGGCACGCGGCAAAGGCAGCCTGGTGGCGAGTCTGATCACCAAGGATCCGCAGATCGCCGCCAAGGCCATCCCTGTCGCAGCGGCGTGGCACGGTCGCTTGCTGGTGCTGGATCGCAATTGCGCCGCCGAGTCCACCGGCCACGGCTCGCCACTGCCGCAACTCAAGCACGGTGGCCCGGGTCGTGCCGGTGGCGGTGAGGAACTCGGCGGTCTGCGCGCGGTGAAACACTACCTGCAACGCGCAGCGGTACAAGGCTCGCCGACCATGCTGGCCGCCGTCACCGGTGAATACGTACGCGGCGCCCAGGTCATCGAAACCGAGGTGCATCCATTCCGCCGGTTCTTCCAGGATCTGCAGATTGGTGAGTCGCTGCTGACGCACCGTCGCACCGTGACCGAAGCCGATCTGGTGAACTTCGGTTGCCTGTCCGGCGATCACTTCTACATGCACTTCGATGACATCGCCGCCAAGGAATCGCAATTCGGCAAACGCATCGCCCACGGCTACTTCGTGTTGTCGGCGGCGGCCGGGCTTTTCGTTTCCCCAGCGCCGGGGCCGGTGCTGGCCAACTATGGCCTGGATACATTGCGCTTTATCAATCCGGTGGGGATTGGCGACACGATTCAGGCGCGATTGACCTGCAAACGCAAAATCGACCAAGGGAAGAAGAGCCCGCAAGGCATTCCGCAAGGGGTGGTGGCGTGGGATGTTGAGGTGACTAACCAGCTGGGAGAGCTGGTGGCCAGTTACGACATTCTGACCCTTGTCGTTAAACGCGAGGACTGACCACAAATATTGTGGTCAACCCCTCTCCCTGTGGGAGCGAGCTTGCTCGCGATAGCGGACTTACATTCAGCATTGATGTTGAATGTCATGGCCTCATCGCGAGCAAGCTCGCTTGTATGTTTAGACTTGAAGGGGTGGGCGGGACTAAAGCTCGATTCCGACTCTAGCCAGTACGGACCGTGGGAGACTTCTCGTCCCGCCCCTTCTACCCGAAGCGCCGATAAGGAATTCATCGGTAAAACCGACGATAGAGGCAAGCCAGCGCAAGGGTAAACCCCGACAAGCCCTTAAACCCTAGCTCCGAGGATTCGTCATGACAATCCTTACCTCGCCAACGGTAATCGGTATCGATGTAGCCAAGGCCGAAATCGTCGCTTACCGCGAAGACATGCAAACCACTCAACACATCAACAACGACCGAGAGACTCTTGGGCGTTGGCTCAAAGCTCTGCCTGCGCAAAGCTCAATTGCTTTGGAAGCCACCAGCATTTACCACTTGGACACGGTCGAACTGGCCCATGAAATGGGACACCGGGTTTACGTTGTGGATGCTTATCGTCTGAGCCACTACCGCGAAAGCATTGGCCAACGGGCGAAAACCGACCCTTGTGATGCGCGCCTGCTCGCGCGTTACCTGTCTAGCGAGCAGGATCGACTGCGCCTCTGGAGTCCACCTCCGCAGGCCTACAAGGTGTTGAAAAGTCTGCTTCATAGACGCGCAGAGCTTATCAATGTGCGTGTGGGCATGACGCTGAGTTGGTCAGGTGAACCGCTTCTGAAGGATGAATTGGCCCGGCAATTGAAGTCCTTCAAACAAGCGGAGCAAGCCATCCAGAAATTACTGCACAAAGTCAGCAAAAAGGCAGGCATCACCGAAAACATCAAGCGCTGCAAAGCCATTGAGGGGATCGGTGAGCTTACGGCTATGGGCTTGGCGACCGCATTCATGCGCGGTCACTTCGCCAACGGCGATGCATTCATTGCTTTTTTGGGGATGGACTTGCGAGCAAAGGATTCAGGCAAGAAGAACAGCCCTCGCCACCTGTCCAAAAAAGGCGATACGGAGCTGCGGCGCCTGGCTCACAACGCGGCGATGGCGGCTTGTCGGTCTGCCACCTGGAAACCGTACTATGAGTCCTATCTCGTCAGAGGCTTGGCAAAAACCCAAGCCCTGGTGATCCTCGCCCGCAAGCTATGCCGGGTGGCATTCGCTCTCATGAAAAACCAGAGCGAATACCAGCCAAATTTAAGGCTGCAGGGTTCCCCTGCAACATAGAATCTCCCACAGGTTTTTTCGGGTGGGTTGTAGATTTGGGTCAGTGCTGGCGCAACCACTCGATAAACAGTGCAAACAACTCCGACTGCGACCCGACCTGCAGTTTCAGGTACAGGTTCTTGCGGTGCATGCGCACGGTTTCCGGGGAAATGCTCAGTTGGCTCGCGGTGGATTTCACCGAGTGCCCCCTGAGCACCATGTGCGCCACTTCCCGCTCGCGTTCGGTCAGCACCTCGCAGCCAAAGTTTTCGAAGGCGCACTGCACGCGCTGCTTCAGATCATCACGCACACTTTCAATCACCGTGCTGCGCGCCAGGCCTCGACGGCCGAACTCGCTGATGAACTCGCGAACCAACGGCTCGACCGCCCGCAACAGGTTCAGTTGTTCCGCCCGCAGGCTTTCCCCACCAAAACCCTGAAACAGGCTGACCGAGACTTGGCTGTCATGGCCGGTATCGATCAGGTAAAAACTGTCCTCCGAACACCCGGCCTTCACGTAATAAGTCTTGTAGTACTCGCTGTCGAAGAAGTTGTCCGGGGCTATTTCCTCCAGGTGATAAAACCCTTCGGCCAAGCCCTGCTCCACCGCCAGGCAAAACGGGTCGAGCAGGTAACCACCGGAAAAATAACGGTCGATGATCGACTCCCGATACTCCTCCGGGATGCCGCGCTGATACAGCAACTGCGGCGGCCGGTCCTTGTGTTCGAGGCTGATCATCACCGACTCGATGGACACCAGGTGCCCGAACGCCGACGCCAGGTATTGCAGCGCATCAGGCTTGTCGACATGGGCGAATGCTTCGCGCATGTCGCCGTGCCATTTGTGCAACGCCCCGAAGGGCAATGCGATCAGCGTTTCGTCGTTGGGTTTGCTCATGCCCCGCAGTCTAGCGGGAGAACCGGCACCGGGTAACCGCAGATTGAGCGAATTCATTGCCCGAAGTACTGGCCGTTTTTCTCAAGTTCGGTCGCCACTTCAAGAATGCACACCCGCAGAATCTCGACGATTTCATCGACCTGGGCACACGTCAGAATCAGGCGGCGGCGACATGACGTTGAGGTGCATGATCGGCCGCACCAGCAAGCCGCGAGACTGGGCACGGGAGTGAATCATTTCGCCAATATTCACCTCGTCGGCAAACAACGCCTTGGTGCGTTTGTCGGCCACGAACTCCACGCACGCCATGAACTTCTGGCAGCGCACATCGCCCACCAGCGGCAAGTCGCTGAGCGTCGCCAGCCGTTCCTCCAGATAAGCGCCGACCACATCGACATGCGCCAGCAACTGTTCGCGCTCGATGATTTCGATGTTCTTCAGCGCCGCCGTGCAGCACACCGGGTGACCGCTGTAGGTAAAACCGTGGGTAAAGCAGCGGCCCTTGCCGGGCTCGGCGATAACCTTCCAGATACGGTCGGAAAAAATGCACGCACCCAGCGGCAGGTAGGCCGAGGTCAGGCCCTTGGCCGTGGTGATGATGTCGGGCTGCACGTCGAACAGATCATAAGACGCGAAGAACTTGCCCAGGCGACCGAACGAGGTCACCACTTCATCGGCCACAAACAGAATGTCGTAGCGCTGACAGACTTCCCACATGCGCTTGAGGTAACCCTTGGGCGGAATGATCACCCCGCCGGAACCCATGATCGGCTCGGCAAAGAAGCCCGCCACCTTGTCCGCGCCGATGGAAAGAATCTTGTCTTCGAACTCCTTGATCAGAAATTCGAGAAACTGCGCCTCGTCCATGCCGTCCGGTGCGCGGTACGGGTTGGGGTTGGACACGTGGTGAATCTTGTCGTTGGCGTAATCGAACTCCGGCACGCGGTCGGCGGCCTTGTTGCCGATCGACATCGTCAGCGTGGTGGAGCCGTGATACGCGTTAAAACGGGCGATGACGTGCTTCTTTTCCGGTTTGCCACGGCAGTTCTGGTAGTACTGAATCAGGCGGTACGCGGTGTCCACAGCGGTGGAGCCGCCAGTGGTCAGGAACACGTGGTCGAGATCGCCCGGCGCCAGGCTGGCGAGTTTTTCGCACAACTGAATGGCGACGTTGTTGGACATGTCGGAAAACGGATTCGAATACGCCAGTTGCCGCACCTGATCGGCAATCGCCAGGGCCATTTCCTCACGGCCCAAACCGATGTTGGTGCACCACATGCCACCCACCGCATCGAGAAAACGGTTGCCCTGAGCGTCGTAGATGTAGGCACCGTCACCGGCCACAATGTTCAGCGCCCCCTGTTCGGCGTGCTCGTCGAACATGTGATAGCCGTGCATGTAATGGGCTTTATCAGCCTTGATCAAATGGGCGTCATTCACGGTCGGCAGTACTTTCAACGTTGGAGTAACCATACAAAAACCTCAAACCGAAGGGTTAAACGATCAAATCCCGCTCTTCACCGTGCTCCAGACGCGGGTGATGGCGCGCATTTCCTTGGCGTCCTGAGTCTTTTGCGGAAACAGGCGCTGGCGGGTTTCTTCATCGGGATAAATTGCCAGGTTGTTGCGCACGTCGGCATCCACTAACGGGGTGGCCGCCGCGTTACTGTTGGCGTAATGAATGAAGTCGGTGACGTCGGCCATCACCTGCGGCTGCATCAAGTACTCGAGGAACTTGTGGGCATTGGCGACATGCGGGGCATCGGCGGGGATGTACATGTTGTCGAACCAGATCAGCGAACCTTCCTTGGGAATGAAATAGGCCAGTTTGATCTTCAACTTGGCTTCTTCGGCGCGGGCCATGGCCGTCGCGTAGTCGCCAGACCAGGTCATGGCCATGCAGACATCGCCATTGGGCAGGCTGGTCAGGTAGTTCACCGAATCGAACTTCTTGATGTAAGGCCTGACCGTCAACAGCAACTCTTGCGCGGCTTTCAGATCTTCCGGGGCCGCACTTCGCGGATCGCGTCCCAGGTACTTCAAGGCCAGGGGAATGACTTCAGTGGGCGCATCGACCAGGGTGACGCCGCAGTCAGCAAAGCGTGAGACGATTTTTGGATCGAAAATCATCGCCAGCGAACCGATTGGCGCATCCGGCATGCGCTCCTTGATCTTGTCGACGTTGTAAGTGATGCCGTTGCTGCCCCAGGTGTAAGGCGCGGAGTACACCGTTCCGGCATCAAAACCCTGCAAGTCCTGCAAGACTTTCGGGTCAAGATTGGTCCAGCCCGGCAGCAACTTCTTGTCTAGCGGCTGGAACACTTTGGCCTTGATCAGCGGTGGCGCAAGGGAGGCATTCAACACCACAAGATCGTAACCGGAGTGCCCGGTCAGCAACTTCGCCTGCACCGTTTCATAGGCATCAAACGTGTCGTAGATCACTTTGATGCCGGAGGCTTTCTCGAAATTGGCAATGGTTTTTTCGCCAATGTAATCGGCCCAATTATAAAGCCGCAGGGTATTGCTCTCGTTCACGTCGTCGGCGTGGGCATTCAATGTCAGCGGAACAAGCAACAGACTGGAAATCACCATGAGGGCCTTGCGCATAGCAAATTCACCTTATCAAGCGAAGTCGGTTCTGGATGACCGGTTGACGCCACTATTGAGCGATTGGGCAATCGGCACCATACCCCGAATGGGTGTGTGAACCGTTTGACCGCTGGCGCCGTGGTGCAACATGGCAAAAAGCAGCAGATTCGTTGACTCGTTTTGTCATAGCTCCCGCGCGGGCCGGGCGCTTAGAGTGGCTGCCGGACAAAACAGGCGGGGGCATTTCATGAGCGAGCTGATCAAACACGATCGAAACGAAGGCGTTTTGACGCTCACCCTTGACCGCCCCGACAAGCTCAATGCACTGAACAACAGCCTGTACACGCAGTTGGCCGACCGCTTGCTGGCCGCTGATGAAGACGACGACGTCGGCGTGATTGTGCTCACCGGTGGCCCTACGTGCTTTACCAGCGGCAATGACCTGGCGGACTTTCTCGAACATCCGCCGACGCATCTGGACAGCCCGGCGTTTCGCTTGATGAATGTCGTCATTCATCTGCAAAAGCCGCTGATCGCTGCTGTTTGCGGCGCGGCCATCGGCATTGGCACCACGTTGCTGATGCATTGCGATCAGGTGCTGGTCACGCGTAACGCCAAGCTGCGCACGCCGTTTGTAAACCTGGGGCTGTGCCCGGAATTCGGCGCGAGTCTGTTGTTGCCGCGCCTGCTCGGCCACGCTCGCGCCGCGCGTCTATTGTTATGGGGCGACAGCCTCGACGGCGCTGCGGCGGTCGCGTGTGGACTGGCCAACGAACTGTTCGACGACGGCCAACAATGCCTCGCCGCCGCACAATTTCTGGCCCGGCGCCTGCTGGCATTGCCACAAGAATCCCTGCGCCAGACCCGGCAACTGCTCAAACAGGCGTCATTGCCGGAGCTCAAAGCCACCATTCGTCAGGAAAACCTGTTGTTCATCGAGCGCGTCAACACGCCTGAAGCGCAAACAGCGTTGACCGCCCTACTCAATCGCAGTACAGAAAAGCATTCACCAAGAGGAAAGCCGTAATGAACACCCCGGATATTTTTGTTGTCAGCGCCGCACGTACCGCCATTGGCACCTTTGGTGGTTCGCTCAAAGACGTTCCGCTGGCCGACCTGGCGACCACGGCCGTCAAGGCCGCCCTGCAACGCTCCGGCGTAGACCCGGCGCAAGTCGGCCATCTGGTGATGGGTAGCGTGATCCCGACCGAAACCCGCGACGCGTACATCTCCCGCGTTGCCGCCATGAACGCCGGCATCCCGAAAGAAACCCCGGCCTACAACGTCAACCGCCTGTGCGGTTCCGGCCTGCAAGCGATCATCAATGCCGCGCAAACCCTGATGCTGGGCGATGCCGACATCGTCGTCGGTGCCGGCGCCGAATCCATGAGCCGCGGGCCGTACATCATGCCAGCCGCCCGCTGGGGTGCGCGCATGGGCAACATCCAGGCCATCGACTACATGCTGGGCATCCTGCATGACCCGTTCCACGGCATCCACATGGGCATCACCGCCGAGAACGTTGCCGAACGCAACGGCATCACCCGTGAAATGCAAGACGCCCTGGCCCTGGAAGACCAGAAGCGCGCGGCCTTCGCCATCGCCAATGGCTACTTCAGCGAGCAAATCGTTGGCGTGGAAATCCGTGATCGCAAGGAAACCAAGCTGTTCAGCGTCGACGAACACCCTCGCGCTACCACGCTGGAACAACTGGCGGGCATGAAGCCAGCGTTCAAGAAAGATGGCTCGGTGACGGCCGGCAACGCTTCTGGCCTGAACGACGGCGCCGCTGCGCTGGTCATGGCCACCGGTGCCGCTGTACAGAGCAACAACCTGCGCCCGCTGGCCCGTCTGGTCAGCTACGCCCACGCCGGTGTTGAACCGGAATTGATGGGCCTCGGTCCGGTGCCTGCCACCCGCCTGGCGCTCAAGCGTGCCGGCCTGACCGTCGCCGACATGGACGTGATCGAAGCCAACATCGCCTTCGCCGCCCAGGCCTGTGCGGTCAGCCAGGAACTGGACCTCGACCCGGCCAAGGTCAACCCGAACGGTTCGGGTATTTCCCTGGGCCACCCGGTCGGCGCGACTGGCGCAATCATCGCCACCAAAGCCATCCACGAACTGCACCGCACCAACGGCCGTTATGCGCTGGTGACCATGTGCATCGGTGGCGGCCAGGGGATTGCGGCGATTTTTGAGCGGGTTTAAGCGTTAAAACAACGAAGGCCGGTGATCGGGTAGATCACCGGCCTTCGTTCATTTCAAACCCCACGCCCTCAATACAGCTCTTTGTGTACCCGGTCCGAGCTCGACAGGTCGGCCACAAACTGCTGCGCGTCTTCTTCGGCCAAATGGCCGTACCTCATGGCAATGTTCACCAGCGCCTCATCGATGGCTCGCTCCAGGTGGCTTTTATTGCCGCACACATACACATGCGCGCCCTGACTGAGTAAGGCCCACAGATAGGCACCGTGTTCGAGCATGGCATCCTGCACGTAATAGCGACGGTCAGCGTCTCGTGAAAACGCGGTGATGAGCTGATCCAGCACGCCCGTTTCCTGCCATTTTTCGAGGCGCGGCTGGTAGAGAAAGTCCGATGCCCGGCGTCGATCACCGAAGATCAGGCACGTTTGTGCAGGGCTGCTTTGTTGCTCTATCTGCTCCAGCAATGCGATCAACGGTGCAATGCCAGTCCCCGTGCCAATCAACACGACGGGATGATCGGCCTGTCGTGGCAGGTGAAAACGCACGTTGCTGCGGGCAAACACTTGAACCTGGGCAAGCTTGCCCGCCAGATGGCCGGTCGCGGTGCCGATACGCGGGCGGTCGGCCAATTGATAGGCGATTTCCCGAATGCACAGGTCGACGTAGTGCGGCTGGTCGTGAGAGGCAATGGAATAGGCACGCGGCAAAACATCCGGCAGCCACTCGGCCAATTCTTCCAGACTCATTTGCCCTGGCTCACAGAAGTCGCTGACCACATCGAGCAAGTCCTTGCCGTACAAATAACCTTCGAGCTCTTTACGGTTGCTGACTTTGAGCAAGGTTTTCAAGGTGTCGTGCTGACTGACCCGAGCCATGTCGCGCAACAGCGATTTGCCCAGTTGTCGCAGCTCCTTGGTCGCCAGCAGCGTATGGGCATCGTCGCGACCGAACCATTGACCGATCTGCGCCAGCAGTTGTGGATCGTTTTGCGCCAGCACATAAAGATTGTCCCCTGCGCGGTATTTGATGCCGCTGCCTTCGATATCGAGGCGCACCTGCCAGGCATAAGGCGCCGTCGCATTGAGCCGCGTACGGGAGATCACCCGCGCTGGCCACGCGGCGTTTTCGCCGTAGGCGGTGACTTGCAATTGCAACGTGGTGCCGGCCCGGCGGTCGCCCTTCAAGACCGCTTCGAGGGTGGCGCACCAGGTCTCGAAAAAGCCCTCGAAATCGGTGTCGGCGTCCACGCGATTGATCCAGGGCGCGGCGCCCTTTTGCAGCAGTGCAGCGTCCAGGCTTTTGGTGAAACCGCAAAAAGTCGGGTAAGCAGTGTCACCCAGACCAAAGATCGCGTAAGGCACACTACTGAGGTGTTCGCACTGGATCAGTTGATCCAGAAAACGATCGGCGTTGCCCGGCGGTTCGCCGTCGCCGAACGAGCTGCACACAACGATCAACAGATCCCGAGTGGTCAGCGTTTCAAGCTCAAGTGCATTCAGATCCTGCACGGCCAATGCATACGGCTGCACACAGGGCAGACGCAACAACCGTTGCGTCAACCCGCGTGCATTGCCGGACTCAGAGCCATAACCGATCACGATGCGTTCGATTAACCCTGGCATGGCCGATTACCTGTCGTAGTGTTCGTCGAATTGCTCCTTGGAAAATTCCAGTGCTTCGAAGTCCCCCATCAAGTCGTTAATCACACGACGAATGCTGATGTACTCAACGATGTTGCCCTGCTCGTCGAACAGCGGTTGCACCGTGGTGTCGACCACGTAGAACCCCCACCCTTGCCGACATTTGGGATAACGCCGGTCCAGATTTCACCTTTTTTGATGGTGTCCCACATCTGCTTGTAGGTGCTTTTTGGCACGGAGGCATGGCGGACGATGCTGTGGGGTTGGCCCAGCAGTTCTTCCTTGTTGTAGCCGGTCAGTTTGCAGAACAGGTCGTTGACGTAGGTGATGTTGCCTTGCAAGTCGGTGGTGGAAATCACCATGACGTTTTCCAGCGCGCCCAATACTTTGGCGTTGATGGCTTGCATTGTGTTGCCCCCTTAAAGGATCAAAAGTTGGTACATCAAATTCAAATCGGGCCAGCCCACGGTCTATGCATTTCTATTTTTTATGGAGTGGCGACTCAGTTGTCCTGAGCCACCAGACGCGGACCTTTACGCGTGACCTGCTGCCCCACCTCGAAGCGCGCATTGGGCGAGCGCACGGTGCTGATTTCGCCTTGGGCGTTTTTTACTTCGTAGGCGGTTTCCGTATGGCCGGACGCTTGCTGCACAGCGCTGCCGGCAAAGAATCCAGCCCCAAGGCCGACCAGCGCGCCCGCAGGACCGCCCACCGCGCCGACCATCATTCCAGTGAGCGCACCGAAACCTTTGCCAGCGGTGGTATCAGGGACTTCGCGCACGACCTGATCGGCCATGCAAAGGGTGAGATCAACAAACACAATGTGAAGCTGAGCGGGATTGAACGAGGCATGACATCTTCCTTGTTTCGATTACGTTGCTCTCGTCATTTCATGAAGCATGCCAACTTATTAATACTTATAAATCAACAGATTACAAAACAACGTTGTCATAAGGACTCCGTATAAAGGAGTCTTTATGACAACAACATAGTCGATATGACAAAGCCAGCAATATTGCAGGACTGACTGACAGGGGAGGTAATCGGGACGCGCAGGATGGGTTGGCGATGGTGGATGCCCGGTCGGCGAACATCCTGACGACCGGCAGCAAAAATCAATTGCCACCAAATATTACATACGTCATATTACCTACGTAATAAACACCCGTTTCCTACAGGTAAACCCCATGACCAGCATGCCCAGCCTTGAATCCGACCTTGCAGTCCCGGTGAGCACACCCAAGCCTCCCCTGCTCAAACGGTTGATCCTGCTGACGGCGGTTATTGCAGCCCTGGTGTTTGCCGGGCTGTATGCGAGTCACTGGTGGACGGCCGGTCGTTTCATCGAAGAAACCGACGATGCGTACATTGGCGGCGACGTCACGGTAATCGGCCCGAAAGTGGCCGGGTATATCGAAGAAGTGCTGGTCACCGACAACCAGCCAGTGAAGGCCGGCGATGTGCTGATTCGCCTCGATTCCCGCGACTATCGCGCTAATCTCGCCAAAGCCGAAGGCGCGGTTGCCGCCGAAGAAGCCCTGCTGGCCAATCTCGACGCCACTGAACAATTGCAGTACGCGGTCATCGGCCAGGCCCGCGCCGGAATCGAGGCCGCTGGTGCCGAAACCGCGCGCTCGCGGGATGACAATGCCCGCTACAAAAAACTGGTAAGCACCAACGCCGTCTCGGTCGAAAGTGCACAGCGCGCCGATGCCACCTTCAAGACCGCTCAGGCGCTCAGCTCGCGAGCCCAGGCCGAGTTGCTGGCGGCGCAGCGCCAGTTGAACGTGATCGAAACCCAGAAACAGCAAGCCCGCGCCGCACTGATGCAGGCACGGGCCGAACGGGACCTGGCGCAATTGAATGTCGGTTACACCGAACTGAAAGCCCCGGTGGATGGTGTGATCGGCAATCGCCGGGCGCGGGTCGGCGCGTATGCGCAGGCGGGTTCGCAATTACTCTCAGTGGTGCCTTCCAGTGGCTTGTGGGTGGACGCCAACTTCAAGGAAGATCAACTGGCGCGGATGATTCCGGGCCAACGCGTGATCATTCATGCCGACGTGCTGTCCGGGCAGGAATTCCACGGTCATCTGGGCAGCCTCGCGCCGGCCAGCGGTTCGCAGTTCAGCGTGCTGCCACCGGAAAACGCCACGGGCAACTTCACCAAGATCGTCCAGCGTGTACCGGTGCGTATCGTCCTCGATCCGGCCGACGGTGTGCTCGGCCACTTGCGCCCCGGCCTGTCCGTAACCGCTGAAGTCGACACCCGCAAAAGCGCTGAAACCCCAGACGTGGCCAGCGCACCATGAGCCGCGCCCTCGCCGTCCCGGCGCAACCGTTCAACCCGGCCAACATGGCGACGGCGACCAAGGTGTTCGCCTTCGCCAGCATGTGTATCGGCATGTTCATTGCGCTGCTGGACATTCAGATCGTTTCAGCCTCATTGCGTGACATCGGCGGCGGGCTCTCGGCCGGCACCGACGAAACGGCGTGGGTGCAGACCAGCTACCTGATTGCCGAAATCATCGTGATTCCGCTTTCAGGCTGGCTGTCGCGGGTGTTTTCCACCCGCTGGCTGTTCTGCGCTTCGGCGGTAGGTTTTACCCTGGCCAGCCTGTTGTGCGGCGCGGCCTGGAACATCCAGAGCATGATCGCCTTCCGCGCCCTGCAAGGCTTTATCGGCGGTTCGATGATCCCGCTGGTGTTCACCACGGCGTTCTTTTTCTTCACCGGCAAACAACGCGTCATTGCCGCCGCCACCATTGGCGCCGTGGCTTCGCTGGCGCCGACCCTGGGGCCGGTGATCGGCGGCTGGATTACCGATATTTCGTCCTGGCACTGGCTGTTCTACATCAACCTGGTGCCGGGGATTTTCGTTGCCGTGGCAGTGCCGATGCTGGTGAAAATCGACCAGCCAGAACTGTCGCTGCTCAAGGGCGCCGATTACCTCAGCATGGTGTTTATGGCGCTGTTTCTCGGCTGCCTGGAATACACCCTCGAAGAGGGCCCGCGCTGGAACTGGTTCAGCGACAGCACCATTCTTATCACCGCATGGATCAGCGGCCTCGCCGGCCTCGCTTTCATCGGCCGGACCTTGCACGTGGCCAACCCGATCGTCGATTTACGCGCCCTCAAGGACCGCAACTTCGCCCTCGGCTGCTTCTTTTCGTTCGTCACCGGCATCGGCCTGTTCGCCACCATTTACCTGACGCCGCTGTTTCTCGGACGGGTGCGTGGCTACAGCGCGCTGGACATTGGCCTGGCGGTTTTCTCCACCGGAGTGTTCCAGATCATGGCGATTCCGCTGTATGCCTTTCTGGCCAACCGCGTCGATCTGCGCTGGATCATGATGACCGGCCTTGGGTTGTTCGCGTTATCGATGTGGGATTTCAGCCCGATCACCCATGACTGGGGGGCCAGGGAATTGATGCTGCCGCAAGCATTGCGCGGGATTGCCCAGCAACTGGCGGTGCCGCCGGCCGTGACGTTGACCCTGGGTGGTCTGGCGCCAGCACGGCTCAAGCATGCGTCGGGGTTGTTCAATCTGATGCGCAACCTGGGAGGCGCCATCGGCATCGCCGCCTGCGCAACCATCCTCAACGACCGCACCAACCTGCATTTCACAAGGCTGGCGGAACACCTGAACAGCAGCAACGAAGCGCTCAACCAGTGGCTGTCACAGGTCGGCAACAACTTCACTGCCCTCGGCCAAAGCGGCGACACGGGCGTCACCGCCAGCCTGCATCAGCTATGGCTGTTGACCTACCGCGAAGCCCAGACCCAAACCTATGGCGACGCGTTCTTGATGATCATGGTCTGCTTCATCATCGCCACGGCGATGGTGCCCTTGATGCGCAAGGTGCAACCACCGGCCGCGCCGTCAGCGGATGCTCACTGATCAGGCTTGAGGCATTTTGCGAAAGCCGATCGCCAGGCGGTTCCAGGCGTTGATGGTGGTGATGGCCACGGTCAGGTCGACCATTTCTTTCGGGCTGAACTCGGACACGGCCAGTTCATAGTCTTCATCTGGAGCGTGAGTCTGGCTCACCAGCGTCATGGACTCAGTCCAGGCCAGTGCCGCGCGTTCACGCGGGGTGAAGAACGGCGTTTCGCGCCAGGCCGACAACGTGAACAGACGGCGCTCGTCTTCCCCGCCCTTGCGGGCATCGGCGCTGTGCATGTCGAGGCAGAAGGCGCAGCCGTTGATCTGCGAGGTCCGCAGCTTGACCAGTTCGATCAGGTTTTTTTCCAGCGGCAGCTTCGAAACAGCGGTCTCCAGGGCGATCATGGCTTTGAGCGCATCTGGGGAAGCGGTGTAGAAATCGATACGAGGTTTCATGGTGGACTCCAATAGCAAGTGGGCGTGGAGCTAAGTTAATCCCACCCGCCCTTCTGACAAATAGCCAATATTCCAGAAGTCGAGGAGGCCATTGGAGACCAATGAGAAATTAGCCGGGTCTGAAATTGCCATCCTCCGCAGTCCTCTAAGCCCTGTTACGCAGCCACTGCAAAACCCCTTCCTCGCCACCACCTTCGGCACTTCCTGAGTCAACGTCTGCGCCTTGTTCAAGCGGAAATCCAGCAGCGCCTTCATCGACTCGCCGATGTCATGCCGCGCCTCCAGGCAGGGTTTGAGGTACTCCTTCTCGATCCGGTACAAGCTGCAGGCCGTTTTGGCGACGAAGTCTGCCGGCATCGCGGCATCCAGTAAAATCCCGCCCTCGCCGATCACCTCGCCCGGCCCCATGCGTCCCGGCTCGAACTTGACCCCGCCACGGCTCATCTCCACCGAAACCACCCCGGATTCGATGATGAACAAATGGTCGCTGATCTCCCCCGCCGGCAGAATCATGTCCCCGGCACGAAAGTTTTGCAGGGTCATGTGCTGGCTGAAAGTCTCTTTCTCATCCTGGCGCAGGGTCGAAAAAATGTTCGAGCTGTCCAGCAAAGCGCGTGCCCGCGACAGGTTCGCCGGCGCATTGGGCTCAACGCTCGACAACAGGTTGATACCAGACGCCTGCAAATGCCGGTAGGCCAGGTCATACAGCAGATTGCGCACCATGCGCTTTTGATCCATCGAGACCACGAAACCACTGATTTCATATTCCACGCCCGCGGCGCTGGAGCCCTTGAGGGCTACGCACGGTGCCGGATGACTCAAAAAATAACGACAGCCCTGCATCGCTCGTTCCAGCGCGTCGATCACCGTTTGCGGGCGCGCGTGCGGGCTCAGTTGCAGGCTGATCGACACGCCGAAAATGTCGCTCGGCCGGCTGAAGTTGATGATCTTGGCCTTGGCCGCCAACGAGTTGGGGATCACCGCCATGCTGCCTTGGGCGGTTTGCATGCGCGTGGCGCGCCAGTCGATGTCAGTGACCCGGCCTTCGGTGCCGTCTATGGAGATCCAGTCATCCAGCAGATACGGTTTGGTGGTGTTGAGGACAATCCCGGAGAACACGTCGCTAAGGGTACTTTGCAAGGCCAGGCCGACGATGATCGCAACGGCGCCGGAGGTTGCCAGCACGCCTTTGACGGGCAGATCGAGCACGTACGCCAACGCCGCGATGATCGCGATCAGGAAGATCACCGCCCCGAGCAAGTCCTGAAGCAAGCGCCCGGTGTGTCCGACCCGTTGCATCATTACCGCACCGATCAGCACCGTCAGGGTCCGCGCGCCGAACAGCCACCAACCGATCTGCAAACCGGTGGCCGCCAGGTGCAACGGCACATTGTCGGGCCAGGGGGCTATCTCGAGTGGGTTCAAGCCTTCGTTGAACAGCAGAACGCTGAACAACGAGAAAATCACCAGCCGGACCAGCAGCTTCCAGTTGCTGCCGCTGGCGGTAATCAAACGCCACAGCCCAAGGTCTATCAGGATCAGGACCAGAGCGCAGACCAACGGATGATCGGTGAAAAAGACAGCATCGAGCAACTCCATCAAGGACCGATGGCGCAAAGATCGCACACATTGGCCACAGTGTAGGAGTGTTTGATTCTGCAAGATGAATGCAATTTTCTAAACACCAAAAATCAATGTGGGAGCGGGCTTGCCCCCTCCCACATTGAATAGGTGTTGCCGGATTTACTTGCTGTTGGTCAGCGCGTTGTAGCTGGTAAACAGGTTGCGGTAGTCCGGGATGTGGTTGGAGAACAAAGTGCCCAACCCTTCCACATCATTGCGCCAGTCGCGGTGCAGTTCACAGGCCAGGCCGAACCAGGTCATCAACTGCGCGCCCGAGGCCGACATGCGGTCCCAGGCCGATTGCCGGGTCAGCTCGTTGAAGGTGCCGGAAGCGTCCGTCACCACGAACACCTCAAAGCCTTCGGCCAGCGCCGAGAGTGCCGGGAATGCCACGCAGACTTCGGTCACCACGCCGGCGATGATCAGTTGTTTTTTGCCGGTGGCCTTGATCGCCTTGACGAAGTCTTCGTTGTCCCAGGCGTTGATCTGGCCAGGACGGGCGATGTACGGCGCATCCGGAAACAGCGCCTTGAGCTCAGGCACCAGCGGGCCGTTGGGGCCGGTCTCGAAACTGGTGGTGAGGATGGTCGGCAGCTTGAAGTACTTGGCCAGGTCAGCCAGGGCCAGCACGTTGTTCTTGAAACGGTCCGGTTCGATGTCGCGCACCAGTGACAGCAGCCCCGCCTGGTGATCAACCAACAAAACGGCGGCGTTGTTCTTGTCGAGACGCTTGTAGGAAGTGGTCATTGCAATAGTCCTCGCGTGTTATCGATGCCGAGTGGAAATCGGCGTGGGGTTGCCGTTCAGCGCTGGGAGTCCAGCACTTCGTGTTCATTCGCCACTTGCTGAGCCTTGAGGTAGCTTTCGATCAGCAATTGATAATGCGGCATGGCCTGGGCGTAGACAGCGGCCCACTGCTCGGCATCCGGACGGTTCCACGAGCCTTGCAGCTCAGAGAGCGTAGCCATGATGTCGATCGGCACCACCCCGGCTTGCGTCAAACGGGCCACAGTCAGATCAGTGGCCAGTTTCGAGTGATTGCCCGAGGCATCGACCACAGCAAACACTTTGTAGCCTTCATGCACCGCCGCAATGGAAGGAAACGCCAGGCAAACACTGGTCAGCGTGCCGGCGATCACCAGGGTTTTCTTGCCGGTGGCTTTGACTGCTGCATGAAACTCGGCGTTGTCCCAGGCATTGATTTCACCTTTGCGTGCCACGTATTGGGCATGCGGTGCGGCTTCATGAATCTCGGGGATCAACGGTCCGTTCGGTCCTTGCGGGACGGAGGCGGTGGTGATCACCGGCATGTTCAACAGGGTCGCGGCCTTGGCCAGGGCAATCGCGTTGGCGCGCAATTGCGGTACATCCATGTCCTTGACGATCTGGAACAGTCCGCTCTGGTGGTCGATCAACAGCATGGCGCTGTCATTGGGGTCGATGGTCGGTTTCAGGCCGTTGAAGTTAGCCGCGTTGACGGTATTCATGTGCGTTTCCTCTTTCGTTTGGGCAACAGCCATCCCTGGCCTGAGAACCGGCCTACGCATCCTGTGTAGAGCGGGTTGTTGAGGCGCTACGGGTTAACCGTGCATCTGGCCGAAGCGACCGGACTGGAAGTCGGCGAACGCCTGGTGAATTTCTTGCTCGGTGTTCATCACGAACGGGCCGTGACCGACAATCGGCTCGTCGATCGGCTCACCGCTGAGCAACAGCACCACGGCGTCCTGGCTGGCTTGCAGCGTCAGCCTGTCACCCTTGCGATCGAACAGGGCCAACTGCCCTTCACGCACCGACTCCAGACCATTGACCTGAACCGTACCGCGCAACACCACCAATGCGGTGTTGCGACCTTCGTGCAGGTCCAGAGTCAGCAATTTGCCGCCATTAAGACGCAGGTCCCAGACATCAATCGGGGTGAACGTGCGCGCCGGGCCGGTGTAGCCATCGAACTCACCGGCAATCAGGCGCAGGCTGCCAGCCTTGTCCTTGAGCGGGATGCTCGGGATGTCGCCATCGAGAATCGTCTGGTAACCGGCGTCGGCCATTTTGTCCTTGGCCGGCAGGTTGACCCACAGCTGCACCATTTCCAGGGTGCCGCCGCGCTTGGCGAAACCTTCGGAGTGGAACTCCTCATGCAGGATCCCTGAGGCGGCGGTCATCCATTGCACGTCGCCAGGGCCGATCTTGCCACCGCTGCCAGTGGAGTCGCGGTGCTCCAGTTCGCCCTTATAAACGATAGTCACGGTTTCGAACCCACGGTGCGGATGCTGACCAACGCCACGCCGCTCGGTGGTCGGGGTGAACTCTGCAGGGCCGGCATGATCCAGCAGCAGGAACGGGCTGATGTGCTTGCCCAGGTTGTCGTAGGAAAACAGCGTGCGAACCGGAAAACCGTCGCCGACCCAATGGGCACGTGGGCTGGTGTAGATACCGATGATGTTTTTCATGGTGTCTCCTGATGAGGTGAGTGAAGCCATGGACAAAGCTTAAAACCGCAACCATTAGTGCACTAGACTGCAAAAATCAGTCTTAGCGTTCTATCTGGAGAACGATGGTGGAAGACCTCAACACCCTCTACTACTTCACCCAAGTGGTGGAACACGGCG
Source organism: Pseudomonas sp. S2_F03 (assembly GCF_054668335.1). Taxonomy (NCBI): domain Bacteria; kingdom Pseudomonadati; phylum Pseudomonadota; class Gammaproteobacteria; order Pseudomonadales; family Pseudomonadaceae; genus Pseudomonas; species Pseudomonas sp. S2_F03. The sequence goes on from NZ_CP162759.1 coordinate 990,095, forward strand.
GTTTCGCCCCGGCCGGACGCGCGCTGGACATGCCTAAATCGAAGCTCAGCCGGCGAATTGCCGAGCTTGAAGAACGCCTCGGGGTCCGGCTGCTGCATCGCACCAGCCGACATTGTTCACTGACCGAAATCGGCCAGGCCTACTACCAGCGCTGCCTGGCCATGCGCGTGGAAGCGGAAAGCGCCGCCGAACTGATCGAGCGCAATCGCTCCGAACCCCAAGGCCTGGTGCGCATCAGTTGTCCGACGGCACTGCTCAACTCCTGGGTAGGGCCGATGTTGACGCGGTACATGCTCAAGTACCCGCGGGTGGAGCTCTTCATCGAAAGCACCAACCGAAGGGTCGACCTGATACACGAAGGGTTTGATATCGCCTTGCGCGTGCGCTTTCCACCGCTGGAAAACACCGACATGGTGATGAAAGTGCTGGGCAACAGCACTCAATGCCTGGTGGGCAGCCCGAGCTTTGCCGAACGCCTGTCGTCACCCGCCTCCCCGGCTGATCTCAGCGGTTTGCCCAGCCTGCATTGGGGCGCGGCGCAGCGTGAATATCAGTGGGAATTGTTCGGCCCCGATGACGCCAGCGCGCTGATTCGGCATGCGCCCCGCATGGTGACGGACGATCTGCTCGCGTTGCGTCACGCAGCCGTCGCGGGGATTGGCGTCGTGCACCTGCCCAGCGTGGTGGTACGTGATGACGTTGCGGCCGGCAAGCTGGTGGATCTGGTGCCGGGCTGGGCGCCAAAGTGCGGAATCATCCATGCAATCTTCCCGTCTCGCCGTGGGCTGCTGCCCTCGGTGCGGGCATTGATCGATTTTCTGGGCGAGGAATTCAATCACGCAGACATTGCCTGAATGACGCGACACGCGGGGCTGGCGGAGTTTTTATTTCGGACATAATATCGATCGGAATTACAACCATAATATCCGCCCCGTCCGAGGACACGATCATGCAAAGTCCCACCCGCGAAGCCACGCTCGCTCAATGGATCGCTCAGGAACAGGCCATGCGTGCCCGCCTCGCTGGCCCTGGCAGCCTGTCCATGGCTGATGTCAGCGCATTGTCGCCGACCGAATTCTTCGAAGGCATTGGCAGCGGTGAACTGCCCTCACCGCCGATTGGTGCGCTGATGGATTTCATCCCCATCGAATGGTCGGCCGGGCTGTTTATCTTTCAGGGCACACCGGACGCACGGCATTACAACCCGTTGGGCAGTGTGCATGGCGGGTATGCGGCGACGTTGCTGGATTCGTGCATGGGGTGTGCGATTCATACCCAGCTGAAGAAGGGCCAGGGCTATACGACGCTGGATCTGCGCATCAGCTATGTTCGTGCGCTGACGGGCGCCAGTGGACCGGTGCGGGCCGAGGGGAAAATTGTGCATCTGGGACGCTCCACGGCGTTGGCCGAAGGGCGCATTTATGATGTGGATGGACGGTTGTATGCCACGGGGTCGACGACTTGCATGATTCTTGAGGCGCGGGGGTAGGTTCCGCGGATTCATGACTTCCGGTAAACATTGCTTTGCCGCTCCAGCGGTTTTTCTCACGGATGCAGGCGCGGATACTCGTGCCCATTCCTACAGCAACCCCTGGAGTCATAGATGTCTATTCCCGCCTTCGGTCTCGGTACGTTTCGCCTGCAAGGCCAGGTGCTCATCGATTCGGTGAGCACAGGCCTGGCGTTGGGCTACCGGGTGATCGACACCGCGCAAATCTACGAAAACGAAGCCGAGGTCGGCGAGGCCATTGCCGCGAGTGGTATTGCCCGCGACGAACTGTTCATCACCAGCAAAATCTGGGTCGCCAACTTTGCCAAAGAGCGGTTGATCGACAGCCTCAAAGAGAGCCTGCGCAAACTGCAAACCGACTACCTGGACCTGACGCTGATCCACTGGCCGTCCCCGGAAAACCAGGTGCCGGTTGAAGAATTCATGGGGGCCCTGCTCGAAGCCAAACAACTGGGCCTGACCCGGCTGATCGGTGTCTCCAACTTCACCGTCGACCTGATGCAACAAGCCATCGCCGCCGTCGGTGCCGAACACATCGCCACCCACCAGATCGAACTGCACCCGTACCTGCAAAACCGCAAGGTGGTCGAGTTCGCGCAAAGCCAGGGCATCCACATCACGTCGTACATGACCCTGGCTTATGGCGAAGTGCTCAAGGACCCCATCATCCAGCAGATCGCCGAACGCCTTCAGGCTAGCGCAGCGCAAGTCGCGTTGGCGTGGGCCATGCAGTCGGGTTACTCGGTGATCCCCTCCTCGACCAAACACGCGAACCTGCAAAGCAATTTGAAGGCCTGCACCTTGATCTTGAGCGAGGCCGACATGGCGTTGATCGCCGGTCTTGATCGCAACCAACGGCTGACCAACCCAAAAGGCATTGCACCGCATTGGGACTAAGCGTCAGTCGCGCTTAAGGTGCTGCCCAAGACTTTTCATGGCGCGCTGCAACCGGTCGACCGCTTCATCGATCAGTGCCGCACAGCCTTCGGCGCAGGCTCGCTCCAGATCCTCGCAACACTCGATCAATCGCGCTGCGCGGACCATCCGCGCACTGCCGCTTGATGCGGTGCGCCAACTCTTCAAGACGAAAGCGGTTGTCGCCAACGTGCGCTTGCAGCAACTCAATTCGGTCCTCACGGTTGGACTCGGCCAGTTCGCGCAACAATTGATTGATTAGGGTCCGGTCTTCACCGACGTATAGCTCCAGGCCGCTCAAGTCGATTTCGCTTGTTGGTGGCGCTTCAACCGGCTCAAGCGGTGCCGGCAATTCACCGGTAAATCGCGATGCCAGCCAGGCACTCAAATCCGCCAGCAGGATGGGTTTGAACAGGCAATCGTCCATGCCCGCTTCCAGGCATCGAACCCTTTCCTCAGGCTGCGCATTGGCGGTAAAGCCCAGTATCAGAGTCGGCGGCATGCCGTAGGCGCGCTCTTCATCACGAATCGCACCTGCCAGTTCATAACCGCTGAACCGGGGCATGTTGCAGTCGCTGATGACGACATCAAACGTCTGCGCGCGCCACTGTTCGAGCCCTTGCTCGCCATCCTCGGCTTCCAGGACATAGTGCCCCAGATAGCTCAGCTGACGCGTCAGCAACAAGCGATTGGCCGGATAGTCATCGACCACCAAAATCGTCAGGGGACGGGTGGAAACCGCCAGCCCAGTGTCCGCCACGTCACTGGCAGGCAAGGCTTTCAACACCACCAGCGACAGGCTGATTTCAGCCTCTGTGCCCCGTCCAAGGACGCTGCCAAGCACCAGCCGCCCACCCATCATTTCGCACAGGGTACGACTGATCACCAACCCCAGCCCGGAGCCCTTGCGGCCCGACTGCTGGTTGTTGCCAGCCTGGACGAACGGGTTGAACAAGCGCTGCAGATCAACCGCGCTGATGCCGATGCCGCTGTCTTCGATGTGTATGTTCACCGCCAGATGACCTGAAATCCCTGGTACCACCCGCAGTGTCAGGCTCACTTCACCTTCATCGGTAAATTTGACCGCGTTGCTCAAGAGGTTGGACAACACTTGCTTGAAACGCGTGGGGTCGATCAACACGTCACGGTCACTGCGTGCGTCCAGATCAACACGCCATACCAGGTTTTTCTCCCGGGCCAAGCCTTCGAACACCCGGCATACCGATGCCACCAGAGCCTGCAAATTGACACGTTCGGGGGTCAGGGATAAATGTCCGGATTCGATGCGGGCGATGTCCAGGATATCGCCGATCAATGCCAGTAGCTGCTGCGCGGCCGTGGACGCCACCTCCAGGGCGGAACGGTCCGCCACCCCTTCTTTCGCCCGCATTTCGGCCAATTCAAGCATGCCGATCAGGGCATTCATCGGCGTACGGATTTCGTGGCTCATGGTGGCCAGGAAGGTGGTTTTCGCACGATTGGCGTCGTCGGCGGCGTCCTTGGCGTCCTGCAATTGCTGTAACCATTGTTGGCGCTGGCGGATCTGCCGGCGCTGCCAGGCGATCCAGCTCAGGGCCAGCGTGAGCAATACAGCAGCAGCGGCAAACGCCCGCAAAATGGTGGGGCGATAACGCAGCCAATAGTTGTCATCCTCCACCACATCATTGCCCCAACGGAGGACCAGACCGTCCATTTCTTCAGGCGAAATGCTCAGCAACGCTTTGTTCAAAATCGAATGCAATTCCACGGCACCGCGATCGGAGGCCATGGCGATGCGCGCCGGTTCATCGCCCACGGTACTGCGGATGCGCAAACGTCCCGGGTAGTACCGGGCAATCAGGTAACGGGTCATGAATAATGAGCTGACGGCCGCGTCCGCCTGTCCGTTCATGACCAACTCCAGGCCTTGCGCCGGGTTGTCAACATCCACCGTCCGCACGCCTGGCACCTGCGCAAGAATGAACGCGCGCGCCGGGTGGCTGTGATAAATCGCCAGACGTTTACCGGTCAGCTCGCCCAGTGTCTTCGGGCTATCGGGGGTGTCGGCGCTGACCAGTGTGTACGGATTGGTCACATAGGGGCTGGTGAAATGCAGGTCTGCTACACCTTCAGTCGCCGGGATGATGGCGGGTATGAGGTCGATCTCGCCGGCCCTGAGTCGCTCGATCTGCTGGTCAAGAGAGCGGCCCCGCAGCACATTGAAATTCAATCCGCTGCGCTGGCTGATCAGTGTCAGCAATTGCGCGGTCAAGCCATTGAATTGCCCTTCGGCATTGAAGAATGTCAGAGGTGCAAAGTTCTCGACCACCCCGACTTTCACCTGTGGATGACGGTCCAGCCACTCCTGTTCGCCGGCGCTCAGATTGACCCGTGACTGCCCCAGCCTGTTGACCCTGCCGGCGCTCCAGCGCAGGTCGATGGTTGCGCGCTGATCCATGGGGATCGCTGCCAGCGCCTTGTCGATGATGTCCTTGAGCACCAGGTTGTCCCGCGCCAAAGCAAAGCCGAACGGGTTGGCGTCGAGACCGGACGGTCCCATCAGTTGAACGTTATTGAGGTAGTTATTGTTGATCAGGTAATTGGCGCTGATGAGGTCCCCGAGGTACACGTCATCTTGCCCATAGGCCACCGCTCCCAGCGCATCGAGCGCCGATGGATAACGCTGCAGGCTGGCCTTGGGATAAAACGTTTCAACGGTTTTCGCCGGCAGATAGTCATCGACCATGGCGATGCGTTTACCCGCCAGATCTTCGGGCATGCGCTCGTCCAGTCGGGTCACCAGCATGGGTTGATCTTCAGCGTAGGGGCTGGACAGGGTCAGTTCAGGGTCGGCCGCTTCGAAACTGTTCGAGGTCCCCAAAGATCAAGCTCGCCGAACTTCAGGGCCTCCATGGCTGCTTCCCGCGTCGCATAACGCTGCACTTCAATCGGAACGCTCAGCAGTTGCGCGATCAGTTGAGCGTAATCGGCGGTGATGCCTTCCAGCTCATCCATGCTGCGCGTCACTTCGAAGGGCGGGTAGTCCGCGCCACTGACTCCGAGGCGCAAGACACGCTTGCTGCGCAGCCATTGCCGGTCGCTTGTCATCCAGAGCGGCCTCGTAACCCTCCACGGTGGAACGCCCCAGCAATTGCAAGGACTTCGGCCCGTCCCCCCAGGCCGCCTGCGCCGGTGGCATCAGGCACAACATCAAGGCGCATAACAGGACACGCACGTTCTGGCACCCTCAGATCAATTGGTTGCGCTTGGCGAAATCACGTAGATGCACGGCCGCGTTTACGCCGAGTTTTTCGATCAACCGGATCTTGTAGGTGCTGACCGTCTTATGGCTCAAGTGCATCGCCGTGGCGATCTCCTTGTTTGGAGTTCCCCGGGCGAGGTACTGGAGGATGGTCAACTCGCGGTTGGAGAGATGATCGATCAATTGTTTTTCGCTGCGCTGCAGCGTGTTCATTGATCCGCTGGGCAGCTGCGTGAAATAGGTATATCCGGCCTTCAAGGCGTGTACGGCCTTGTGCAGTTGACTTAGCTCGTTGGTCTTGGCGACATAGGCCAAGGCGCCGGTACGCATGCAGCGCTCTTGAAAAAACAACGGTTCAAGCGACGTGAATACCAGCACCACACACGACAGGTTGCCGACCCGGATTCGCTCCAGCACATCCAGCCCGTTACCGCCGGGCATCACCAGATCCAGAATCACCAGATCAATGCTGTGCTCACGCAGTATCGACCACGCCTCGCCCGCGTTGGAGGCTTCTTGTATCTGTTTGAAACCTTCCTGCTCAAGTACCAGTTTGACTGCGGCGCGAACCACCGGATGATCGTCCACAATCAGCACTGACTTCATGGAAACTCCCTGTGCAAAAATCGACGATGACGCCACGAATGCCCGCTACAAAAGGCCGAATACACGCAGCAGGTGCGAGAAAACTCTTGCATGGCGGGCAGATGAAAACTACCTGTCATAAATGACAGTTCCGACGAATGGTCACCCCCCGATCAACCGGCCTTTTGCTGACCGGCAGGCACCAACGAGTCGAGGGAGGACATCAATTGCTGGATGCACATCAGGTCGGGATACCCTGCGTGGCTCACATGAATCGTCTGTCGCCCGCGGGCAGGCATCGGCGCTGATGGCTCGCGTGGCACATTGAAGATCAGGGTATGACGAACCTGCGGGTTGTCGAGAAACAGACCTGGCAGGTCCAAGGCTCCCTGCGTAAGTGAAGCATTGATGACCACCAGATCGAATGGCAAACAGCCGTACTCGACCAGGCTCAGCAGTTCTTCAAGGTGTTGAACCGGTGCCACCCCGTAGTAACCGAGCTGATTGAACAGGCGTTCGATTTTCATTCGGTTAAAGTGTTGTTCGTCGGCGATCAGGATACGTAAAGCTTTGTTCTTCATGATAAAGCCTGCGTAGGCTGATGTATTCGTGAGGCGCAAAGACTACGGAAGACCCATAACGGTTGATGTAGGACTTTTCCTAAATGTCACGTCATTCAATCTGATGTAAACGTGAGCTCAATGCTCAGTCACGGGATCATCGCGTCGTTGCAGCCAGCATATGAAATCCTCACCGCTCATCGGCCGCGCATACCGGTCTGCCCTGCCCTGGCGTGCACCCCAGCGCCAGCAATTGCTGACGCTGGGCAACACAACGACAGGTACTACTACCAGCCAAACCGCCGAATGTAGAACCCCTTCACAGCCTGTGTCAGCGCCATGTACGCCAACAGGATGACCGGCAGAAACACAAAGTACATCGAAGGCAGCGCCTGCAATTTGAAGTAATGCGCCAACGGCCCCATCGGCAGAAAAATGCCCACGGCCATGATGATCCCGGTCATCACCATCAATGGCATCGCTGCACGGCTTTGCAGGAACGGGATTTTCGGGGTACGGATCATGTGCACGATCAGCGTCTGGGTCAGCAGCCCGACCACGAACCAGCCGGACTGGAACAAGGTCTGGTGATCCGGGGTATTGGCGTCGAACACGTACCACATCAGCGCAAACGTGCTGATGTCGAAGATCGAGCTGATCGGCCCGAAGAACAACATGAAGCGCCCGACGTCCGCCGGTTGCCAGCGCTGGGGCTGCTTGAGCATTTCTTCATCGACGTTATCGAACGGGATGACAATCTGCGAAATGTCGTAGAGCAGATTTTGCACCAACAGGTGCATCGGCAGCATCGGCAGGAACGGGATGAACGCGCTGGCCACCAGCACCGAGAACACGTTGCCGAAGTTCGAACTGGCAGTCATCTTGATGTACTTGAGCATGTTGGCGAAGGTGCGGCGCCCTTCCAGCACGCCCTCCTCCAGCACCATCAGGCTTTTCTCCAGCAAGATAATGTCGGCGGCTTCCTTGGCGATGTCGACGGCGCTGTCCACCGAAATACCAATGTCGGCGGTACGCAGCGCCGGGGCGTCGTTGATGCCATCGCCCATGAAGCCGACCACATGGCCGTTCCCTTTGAGCAACCGGACAATACGCTCCTTGTGCGACGGCGTGAGTTTGGCGAAGACGTTGGTGGTCTCGACCGCCACGGACAATTGAGCGTCGCTCATGCGCTCAATGTCGTTGCCCATCAGCAGGCCTTGCTGCTCAAGACCGACTTCGCGACAGATTTTCGCGGTCACCAGCTCGTTGTCGCCGGTCAGCACTTTCACGGCCACGCCGTGAGCCGCCAGCGCTTTTAGAGCCGGTGCGGTGCTTTCCTTGGGAGGGTCGAGGAATGCCACGTAACCGATCAGCGTCAGCGCCTGTTCATCGGCCAGGCTGTAAGTGTCACGCCCTTCGATCATGGGACGCGCGGCCACGGCCACGACCCGCAGCCCTTCGGCGTTGAAGGCAGCAGTCACCTGACGGATCCGCGCCAGCAGTTCATCACTCAGCGCTTCATCGACAACGCCGTGACGCACGCGCGTACACACCGCCAGCACTTCTTCTACCGCGCCCTTGCAGATCAGCAGATGCGCATGCTCGCGCTCGGCGACCACCACTGACATACGCCGGCGGGTGAAGTCGAACGGGATCTCGTCGATCTTGCGAAACGCCGTGCCGACCTTGAGCTCACGGTGGATTTCCACGTGTTCCAGCACGGCCACGTCCAGCAGATTTTTCAGACCGGTCTGGTAATAGCTGTTGAGGTAGGCCATTTCCAGCACGTCGTCGGAGTCGTTGCCCCAGACATCGACATTGCGCGCGAGGAAGATTTTGTCCTGGGTCAGGGTGCCAGTCTTGTCGGTGCACAGCACGTCCATGGCGCCGAAGTTCTGGATCGCATCCAGGCGTTTGACGATGACTTTTTTACGTGACAGGAATACCGCGCCCTTGGCCAGGGTCGAGGTGACGATCATTGGCAGCATTTCCGGGGTCAGGCCCACGGCAATCGACAGCGCGAACAGCAATGCTTCGGACCAGTCGCCTTTGGTGAAACCGTTGATGAACAGCACCAGCGGCGCCATCACGAACATGAAGCGGATCAGCAACCAACTGACTTTGTTGACCCCGGTCTGGAACGACGTCGGTGCGCGATCGGTGGCACCGACCCGTTGGGCCAAGGCACCGAAATAAGTGTTGTTGCCGGTGGCGAGAATCACCGCCATCGCCGTGCCGGACACTACGTTGGTGCCCATGAACAGGATGTTGTCGAGGTCCAGCGGATTGTAAGTGTCGCTGTCTTGCTGGCGGGAAACTTCTCCACCGGCATCGATTCACCGGTCATCGCGGCCTGACTGACGAACAGGTCTTTGGCACTCAGAACCCGGCAATCGGCCGGGATCATGTCGCCGGCCGACAACACGATCAGGTCGCCCGGTACCAATTGTTTGATCGGCAACTCGGTGCGCAGTGCATCGCGACGCAGTACCGTCGCGGTGTTACTGACCATCGCTTTCAGCGCATCGGCGGCCTGGTTGGACTTGGCTTCCTGCCAGAACCGCAGCAAGGTCGAGAGCACCACCATGGAGAAAATCACAATGGCGGCTTTCATGTCTTCGGTCAGCCAGGAGATGACCGCGAGCAGCGTCAGCAACAGGTTGAACGGGTTTTTATAGCAGTGCCACAGGTGGGTCCACCAGGGCAGCGGCTGCTCATGCTCAACCTCGTTGAGGCCGAAACGCTCGCGCTGGGTGTCGGCTTCGAGTTCGCTCAAGCCATCGGTGTGCGTACCCAATTTTTCCAGCAGTTGACCGGTGTCGCTGTTGGCCGCGCTTACCAGGGTTTGCGCCAGCGCCGGCGGCACTTCACGGCTGACCGTGGTGTCGGTCAAGGATTCAAGCAATGCCAGGCGACGGAAGTGCCGGGCGATGTGGCGGGTGCGCAGGAATCCGGCGAAGAATTCCTTTAGCAGGGTCAGGTTCATGGCGTTGCCCCAGGGTCAGCCGGGAAACCTTCGAGCAGGCGTGTCGAGTCGCGGCGATGACGACAGGGCAGTCGCCATCACACGATAGTGTGTCGATGAGAGGACATCGGGAGCCGGGCCAGGACTGGCTCGACCGGGAGGCCGCTACTCGCTGTACGGCGAGACAACGGCACAAAAAAAGCTGCGCGTTAGCTTGCCGAGAAGGTGCCGGTTACTGAAACCGGCCGACTACTGTCACTCGAACACGTACCCACTGTGGGTCTCCGCTATTGATGAAAACGCGCGAAGCTTACGCCCCGATTTTTTCAGAGTAAACGAAGGAACGGCGTGAGACGGGGGAATCGCAGGGTTCTTCAGGAAGGGTTCAGCATTGAGGTTGGGGCGTGTTCTTCAGGGCTTATTCGTCGGAGCGCCGCCGGAGCAAGCGCCCGATTTTTTTGCAGGCTCAGGCGCTGGCGGCCAGGGCATGTCGGCGATGGTGAACATCGAGATGGTCCTTGATCACGCGCAACACCTTGGCCTCTTGCTCATGAATAAAGAAGTGACCACCCGCCAGCATGTCCACGGAGAAACTGCCGTGGGTTTCCTTGCTCCAGCCGATCAACTGTTCAGTGGTGGCGCGGTCGGCCTTGCCACCCAGCACGTGCACCGGGCATTTAAGCAAGGGGCGCTGCTGCGGCTCGAAGCGTCCACACAACAAAAAGTCGGCGCGCAAGACCGGCAGCGTCAGGCTCATCAGCTCTTCGTTGGCCGACACCTCTTCGCGGGAGCCATTGAACGTGCGTAGTTGCTCGATCAACTCGGTATCGGTTTTCGCTTCGGCAAAACCGCGATCATAGTCAGCACGCATTGTCGGCGCGGCCGTGCCTGAAGCGAACAGCGCCACGGGCTCCGGACAGCCCAGCGAGCGCAACGCATGGGCCATTTCACAAGCCAGCAATGCCCCAAGGCTATGGCCGAACAGTGCATAAGGGGCTTTGAGCGTGGCTTTTTGTTCGTGTGCGAGTTGCAGCGCCAGCCGCCGCATGTCGGTGTGCAACGGCTCGCCAAACCGCGCGCCGCGGCCGGGCAGCTCCACCGGTTGCAGCGCCAGCCACTGCGGCAGTTTGCGCCGCCAGCGGCTGAAAACCATGGCGCTGGCGCCCGAATAGGGCAAGCACAGCAATGTCAGCTGGGTCACCGGGCTTTCCTCAAAAAATTAGTCTGTATAGAAGAACGGATGAAGCACACCTGGAATTAGGCGTACCGATAACCCTGTGGGAGATCCTTTGCTGCAGGGGCCCCTGCAACCGACAAAACCCGTAGGAAATTTCCCGTTTTACGCCGCCAATTGTAGGAATGAGACCTACCTACAAGGAACTTAAACATCCCCCAAAGGCATAACACCCTAATGCTGGCGGGCGCTGTGGTCTTGTAGCCGACAAAACCCAAACAATGAGCCCCGTCCTCCTCCGGCACAGCACATTCCTACACTCGGAAATACCTTGTTGCCAGTCGTTACATCGCCCCCTAACATCCAGCGTCAACGGGTACAGCGGAGCTGTCCAACAAAACCCGAATTCAAGGAACCAGAATGAACCAGCGCATCCACCGCAGCATCGACGCCCCCCCTCCGGTCCGGCCTGAACCGCGATGAATTGTGGGAAGGTCCGGACAAGGGCCTGATCAAATGCTGGGAAATCGGCCGTCAACGCGCCACCCGCTTCCCTGAACTCGCCCGACGCAGCCTAGCCGGTGAACTGCCGGTGCTCGGCTGGAAGGGTGGCGTCAGTCGTAGCCTGAAAAAACTCGAAAAATACGGATCTCTCAAATACCTCGCCCAATGGCAAGGGTTGCGCGGGGAGGATCTGGATGTTGATTTGGGCGAAGAGCGGGCGTTGGCCTGCTCCAGGACCGGAATGGTGGTGACGTTTACACCGGATCGGTCGAAGTACTTTAATCAGATGGCGGAAGTGGACGCTTAGGGAGAGGCATACGGTCGACTTGCATCACGAGCTTCGTCCACTACTTGGCGGCCAATCGCCCCAACCTGACATCAGAGCATGACCGGCTCGGCTTGGGGACTGACGCTGAAACGCTCGCGATAAGCCTGCGGTGTCACCCCCATCGCTCGCAGAAAACTACGGCGCAGCGTCTCTTCGCTGCCAAACCCGCACTGCACCGCCACCCGCTTGATCGGCACGCCGGTGTCGCTGAGCAACCGTCGCGCCGTTTCGACCCGAATCAACTCAATGGCGCGTGCCGGGGTTTGGCCGGTGTCGGCGCGGTAGTGGCGCACGAAGCTGCGTTCGCTCATGCCCGCCTGCAACGCCAGGGTCGGGATGCCGAGGTCTTGGGTGAGGTTTTCACTGATCCAGGCGTGAAGCTCGTCGAAACGGTCACCGTGCTTCTGCAAAGACAAGGTCACGCTGAACTGTGACTGGCCGCCCGGACGCTTGAGGAACACCACCAGTTGCTGGGCGACTTCCAACGCGGTGTTGCGGCCCAGGTCCTCTTCGACCATGGCCAGCGCCAGGTCGATGCCAGCCGTGACGCCCGCCGAGGTCCAGACCGGGCCGTCATTGATGAAAATCGGATTGGGTTCGACTTGAAGGCGCGGATGTTTTTGCGCCAACTGCTCGCAACGCGTCCAGTGCGTGACCACTCGACGACCATCGAGCCAGCCGCTGGCCGCCAACAAAAAGGCCCCGGTACACACCGACGAGACGCGCCGACAACCCGACGCATGCTCACGCACCCAGGCCACCAGCGACGCGTCTTCCGCCGCCGCATAAACACCCCTGCCACCGGCAATGATCAACGTGTCACTGCCGTTTTCGGGTAACGGTTCAGCCAACAACGCCAACCCCGACGACGACATCACCGCCCCGCCGCCGCTGACAATCACCGAGGGTGCATACGGCGGTGGCAGCCCTTTCTGACGGCAGATGTCGTTGGCCGAGGCAAACACTTGCAACGGCCCGGTGACGTCGAGCAGTTGCACATTGGCAAACGCGAGCACGTGAATGGATTTCGGCATGGTTGGCGTAATTCGTGGGGTAATTGGCGGATACGCCAAATCCTACGAGCCTACAGTGAAGACGTCCACCCACTTCAGGAGAAATAAGCCATGACGTTGCAGATCGGTTTTCTGTTGTTTCCCCAGGTTCAGCAACTCGACCTGACCGGCCCTTACGATGTGTTGGCCTCATTGTCGGACGTGAAGGTGCATTTGATCTGGAAGGACCTGGTGCCGGTGACCGCGAGCACCGGCCTGATGCTCAAACCGACCACGACGTTCGACGATTGCCCGGCGCTGGACGTGATTTGCGTTCCCGGCGGCAGCGGCGTCGGGCCGTTGATGGAGGATGAGCAAACCCTGTCTTTCCTCAAGGCTCAAGCCGTCAACGCGCGGTATGTCACGTCGGTCTGCACCGGGGCGCTGGTGCTCGGCGCAGCGGGTTTACTCCAGGGCAAACGGGCGACCACGCACTGGGCCTATCACGAATTGCTCAAGCCGCTGGGCGCGATCCCGGTCAAGGACCGGGTGGTGCGCGACGGCAATCTGCTGACCGGTGGCGGGATCACCGCGGGGATCGATTTTGCCCTGACCCTGGCGGCAGAGTTGTTCGACAAGGACACGGCGCAACTGCTGCAGTTGCAGCTTGAATATGCCCCGGCACCGCCGTTCCAGTCGGGCAGCCCTGACACCGCGCCGCAGAGTGTTCTGGCTGAAGCGCATCGCCGTGCCGCCGCCTCGATTGAGCAACGGGCACTGATCACCCAACGGGCAGCGGCCAGGCTCTAAGCACTGCCAGACTTTTCGACAGGCAAAAAAAAACCCGCCGAAGCGGGTTTTCCCCAAGACCATTATCGACTCCCTGTCGGTAGCCAATCCTTGCTGATGGTCGATCATCCGTGATCCTGAAGCGCTTCCTGTGCTTCAGTTGATGGAGCTAGATTACGCGTCGGATCCAATCTGCAATAGTCGACATAGCTACCACCGCGTGTAAGACATTCGCTATAGCCACCCTTCCGAAAACCCCTAGACGCCTCAGGCATCTCGCCGGAGAGCTTCGGTACAGAGACTTCCAGCCAATCAGCCACCCTCACGCTCATGGGCCTTGGCGTTTTCGATCAGATACTGTTCGATGTTGTTCATCTGCTCTTCCCAACCGCGGCTGTCCATACGGAAAGCCTTTTCACGACGAGCTTGGGGGACGTGATCGAAACCGGACTCGGACACTTTGAGCCACGTGCCGTCGTCCCCGTCTTCAAGCTCGAATTTCACCAGTGTGGTCGGCTCCTGGGAGTAGTCGACGTCCGGGTTGACGGCATAAGGGTGCCAGCGAAACGAAAACAGCCGCTCCGGCTCAACGCTCTCCACCAGGACATTCCACCGCAAGTGTTCATAACCGGGATAGGTTATCTGCCCCTGAGTCCACTCACCGGCGATGAAACGCTTGCCTTCCAGTGCCACGCCAAACCACTGCCCGAATGCCTCTGCGTTGGCCAGCACGCGCCAGACGTGCGAACGCTTGACCTTGAGCAGGACTTTCCTTTCGATGCGATCAGATGCTGCGTTCATAAGTCACCTCCTGTATTGAACAGTAGGTCAGTAAGACCACAAGACCAACCCTAAAATGTATCAATCGCTTGCCGCGATCAACCTTGCCCGCAATATTCGGCCGCATTTGCATGCATAAGTTCTGACAGACGGACGAGACTGTTGGCTGGCGGGGCCTCACAGGTGGCAGGTCTTCTGTCGGCGCAAGGCAAAAACGATTCGCTACACTGCACCTCAATCTCCTCTGTCACAGCGAGTTTTCCTCCATGTACTCACGCGTTCTCCTGGCACTGACACCCGTGCTGTTTACCTCGATGGCCTTCGCTCTGGACTGCGACAATGCCGCCGACCAGGCCACGATGAACCAGTGCGCGGCGCAGCAGCATGCGGCGGCTGACAAGGAGTTGAATGCGCTGTATCAGCAAATCACCACGCGACTCAAAGTGAGCCCGAGCGCAAGAAGTCGCTAGTGGGTGCGCAGCGTGCGTGGATTGCGTTTCGGGATGCCGAATGCAATTTTTCGGCGTCCGGGGTGGAAGGCGGGAGTGTTTATCCACTGATCTACAGCAATTGCGTGACTGAATTGACCAAGGCGCGAGCCGAGACCTTCAAGACTTACTTGAAGTGTCAGGAGGGGGATTTGGGCTGCCCGGTGCCGGGACAGTAAGGTTTCCAGCGTTCTCAAGGGCCTCATCGCGAGCAGGCTCGCTCCTACATTGGATGTGCGTAGGAGCGAGCCTGCTCGCGATGGCGTCTGATCAGGCAAAAATGATTACCGGACAAACACCTGTGCCGTGGTAATCGCCATGTCCCCGCCCGGCATCTTGATGCTGCCGATCTGCTTCAGGCTGTCGGCATCAAAAATCGCCACGTCGTTAAACGTCCCGGCCAGGTAGATCTTGCTGCCGTCCTTGTTGAAGGAAATGCAGTAGTAGGAATGATCCAGCGTCGCCGCCTGCAGCATTTTCTTTTCCTTGATGTCGTACTTGGCCAAGCGGTTCAGCACGCCGAACATCAGGTTCGGATCCTTCGGCGAGCGCATGCCGCTGAAGTAGATTTCCGTCAAAGGACCGAAGTCAGTGGTTTCGGTCTTGCCGGTTTTCAGGTCGATGCTGAACAGTCCGTAAAGGTACTCGGCAGTGGCCGGGTCCTGCTTCTTGTCCTTGAATTTCGCGGCGGTGTAGAGCAGCGAGAAGTCATGACGATAGGTCTGCTGGTTCCACACGTAGAGCACGTCCGGCGCGCTGTAGTTCTCGCGTTTCCAGTGACGGCTGGGGATCAGCACGTCGAACTTGCCGGTTTTCACATTGACCTTGTAAACGTCCGCCCCCGCCACATACAGCGTGCCGTCATCGCCACTCTGCATGATGGTCAGTTGCCGTGGTGCCGGGAAACTGCGCACCGGTTTGGCGTCCATCCCGGCATCGGTGGCATACACATCGAGCCGCGGTTGCTGCACTTCGTAGCGGTCGTTGAGCATCAGTGTCGGGTTGGCGACGGTGTACAGTTCCTTGCCGTCGTGGCTAAGGGTGAAGGCGAACATCGAGCGCGCTTTCTCCCCCGTTTTTTGCGTGATGCTGGCGTGGAACACCTGCTTGCAGTTGTCCAGTTCGACGCCGTAGACATCCGCATAGTGATTGTTCAACACGTAGGCGGTCTTGCGGTCCGGTGACAATTGCACGGTGCCGGGGCCAAAGGCGTCAGGCATCTTGCAGGTCTTGAGCAAGGTGTCGGTGGCCAGGTCGATCACGTTCAGGTTGTTCGGGTAATTGGTGGTCAACATGTACTCGTGACCGTCTTGCAATGCAGTGTTTTCATCGGCCAGAACAGTGAACGAACACGTGCTCAGGGCGGCGAATGCGGCCAGGCCGCAGGCTTTGATGCTGTGCATGCTGGAATCCTTCTTCTTATCTGATCACTTGTCTTTCGGGAAGACAGTGCCGAGGTTGCGCCAGTTTTCGTTGGACGCCTGGGCATCCTTGTTCCAGTCCGGGTAGGTACTCATCATGTCGGGCACCTGGGCCGGCCACCAGCACGGGTCGGAGCAGCCATACAGGTCGGCTTCCATCGGTTGGCAGAGCGACGACACACCACCAAACGCGTCGATTTCCCAGCCCGGGTCGGTGGTCGAGGCGCAGCCCGCCACGGAACTCATCGCGACCACTTCTTCGATGCGGTTTTCGGCCGCGGCCTGATCCATTTTCAGCGCTTTGTTATTGATTGCCTTGAGATGTTTCATATCAGTGAGCCTTGCGCGGAGTGATGTAGCTGCTGATGAACGCAGGGTTATTGGCCATGATCCGGGTGTAGACCTCGATACCGAAGTCGACCCAGTCACGCATCAGTTCGCAGTAGTGATAGGTCGGATGGGTCGGGTCGCCATACCGGGCGTAGCTCTCGTGATAGCAGCCGCCGGAACACAGGTTGCGGATCTGGCAGTCTTCGCAACCGGTGTTGGTGCGGTCCAGGCGCTGGGACAAGAAGTCGTTCAACTCGACTTGCTTCACACCGCTGTGGACGTTGCCGAACGTCGGCAGGCTGGAACCGGTAAAGCGATGGCACAGGTTCAGCTCGCCCTTGTGATCCACCGCCAGCATCTTCAGGCCCGCGCCGCACGGCAGGGCTTTTTTGTGGCCTTCGTGGATATCGGTGATCAACTGGTGCAGGTTGGAGAAACCGATGTTGCGGTGCTCCAGCGCGGCTTCCAGGTAACGACGACCGAGTTTTTTCATGTTGGCGAACACTTCGATCAGCTCGTCGCTGGTCAGGTTGAACGTGCTGATATCGCCGGAGGTCACGGGAGCGAAACCGACTTCGGCAAACCCTAGCTCGTTGAACAGGTGGTCCCAGATGGTTTCGACATCGGTGACGCCGGTGGTCAACGTCACACGGGCACCGACCGGGCGGCTGTTGTAGCGCGACAGCAGCATCTCGGCCTTGCGCCGCACCACGTCGTACGTGCCCTGCCCGCCCACGGTGATGCGGTTGCGGTCGTGCACGGTCTTCGGCCCGTCGATACTCACCGAGAGCCCGAAGCGGTGGGCATTCAGGTAGTCGACGGTTTCTTCGGTGAGCAGCGTGGCGTTGGTGGTCATCACGAATTCGACGAACTTGCCGGCCTCGCGAAAACGTTTCTCACAGTAGTCGACCATGTACTCGATCAGCTTGCGATTGCTCAGCGGTTCGCCACCGAAGAACACCACGGTGAAACGCTCTTCGTCGGGGGATTCGCGCAGCAGCATTTCTACCGAGGCAATCGCCGTTTCCACGTCCATTTTCTTTCCGGCCGAAGGCTTGTCGAGGTCTTCCTTGTAGCAGTAGGTGCAGCTCAAATTGCAGCCGGTGTTGACGTTCAGCACCACGGTATTGATCGCCGTGCGTTCGACCCGTTTGGTGCCGATGTCCGGGGTCAGCGGCGAACCGTCGCTGACCAGTTCCAGCGAGATCAATTCACGCAGCGTCTCGGTGATTTCTTCGCCGTTGAAGCGCGCGGCCAGACGCTGGATCAGGTCATCGGACGAACAGCCCGGACCGCGCAAGGTATCGATGATGGTGCCCGTCAACTCATCGCTGGCGAACAGCGAACTGCTGGGGATGTGAAACAGCATGCGGTCGGCATCGACGTGCACTTCGTGCAGGTTCCGTTCGACCAGATTCAAAATAGCGCCCATTGCAACCTCCTGTGCAAACCCCGTTCGACGGGGCCTGCGGTCATTCCGAAAGTGTCTGAAGCCTTGGGTTTCAGGGCAAATCACGGAATGGGTGGATTGTTCCAGCGTTGCACGGTGACGATCATGTGGCCTTCGCCGGTCAGGGATTTCCCTGCGTCGTCGACGGCGGCGATCACCTTGAGGTTGCCAGCATTGTTGGTGGACATTTTGCGTTGCGGGTTCGGCCCGGCATCGCCCGGCGTGAACACGCCGCTGTCAGCCTGCATGGTGCCGGCGAACTTGACGTCTTCGTCTTCCTTGGCGCGATCATCGAAGGCTTCGACTTTCCATTGCGCCGGGAATACACCGATGCGATAAGGCTTGCCGTCGGCGCCTTTGCCCCATGCCTCGGCGTCGAAACGCCCCTGGACTTTCGGCGTCGAACCACCACCCTCGCCGATCCGCGAGACCGAAAACTCCGGCACGACTTTGACTTCGGCGATGGAGTTGTAGACCGACAGGCTCGGGCCTTTCAACGTGCCCACCGTCACCGTGCGCAGGCCCGGTTGGGCATTGGCGGCGGCCTTGAGTTTGACCTTGATCCGGTCCGGGCTCTGTTCGACGACTTCGAGCACTTCCACACCTTTGCCGAAGTTCGGTTTGCCGGTGAGACCACTGCCGATCAGGGTCACTTCGGTTTCGCTGCCGGCTTTCACGTAACCCGGTTGCACCGCCAACAAACGACTGGAGCCTTGCTTGGCGGCGACGAAGTCCAGGCCACGCTCGTCATGCTCGGCCTCGAACATGCGGCCTTGCATGGCATTGCCTTGGGCGGCGAATACCTGGCGCAGGGTCACGCCATCGATGGTCACGTTGCCGCGCCATTCATAGCCGGTGTAGAGAATCGCGCTGCCGTCGCCGTTGAACGGGCTGCCGTCGGCGTATTGGCCTTTGATGCTGACCTTGAAGGTGTCGCTGCCATCGGCGCTGACGGTCATCACGCCGGCCAGTTCGCCCTTGCCTGGCAAGTGACCGCTGAAGCTCCAGTCCCCCACCAGTGCATCGGATTTGGGCGCGACGCTTTGCCATTTTTTCCAGGCCGGGTTATCCAGCGGATAACGCTTGGCCAGCAACGGCACCATGTCTTTGCGGGCGATGTCGAACCAGTCACGGTCGCGGGCCAGGGCCTGGTATTCCAGCGACGGCCACTGGCCGAGGTGGAAGTTCACCAGACGCTCCCATTCCTGGGCCGGACGGCGTTGCAGTGCAACCCGTGCACCGGAGTGGCAGCGGCCACACATCTGGCTGGTCTGGTCGTCGAATTTTTCGACGGTATTGAGCCGGCGCTCAAGGGCATAACGCACACCGTCGGTTTCGCTCGGCGCCAGGCCCTGGGTGTCGGCCAGGTACTTGACCAGCGTGCGGCGGTCCTCATCGCTGATCTGCAAACCATGCATGGTCTGCATTCGGGCGATGCTCATCAGCCAGCCTTCCGGGGTCTTGCGCTGGTGGCTGATACGACTGAGGGCGTTACCGGCTTCGGGCGTGTGACAGCCCTGACAGGTTTCCTTGAGGATGGTCTGGGCGTCTCGGGCTGCCTGGCTGTCCGGCGCATGCAGCGCCACACAAGCGGCTACGGCCAGCAGGCTGGCGCTCAGGCCTGATCGGAGTTTTCTCTTCATCAACGTCGAACCTCGCACGGTGCTTTCTTATTTTTGTGGCTTATCGTTTTTATGGTTTCTAGCGTCAGCGGCGAACCACCGACGCAGGCAAGAGAAACGTCTGCGATGAGCAATACACGGAGCGTGCCAGCTTGCCGATATCCTTTCCTATCAATCAGTTGCGTTAAAAAGATGGCGTTCGAAGCGCTGTCGACCAGATCACCTGCGTCTAATATCGCGACAGTTGTTGCAATCTGCGACAAGCATAGATGCCCGCACGGAACAGCTCATCGCTCGACGATTGACGGCATCGGGATCAAGGGGCGAAATGGTTGTTCACCGATTGCCGACAGGGGATCAAAAATGGCAAACATCACTGTCTTGGCGGGGGACTTCCTGCAGGGTGATGGAGAGTACAGGGACGGCGTTTTTACCCTCAGGACGCCGCTTCACCCGTGGCCCGGTCTCAGTCTTCCGCTCTCATCGTTCAAGCGTGTGGAAGTGGCTAACGAGGAGTCGATCAACAACTTCAAGGACGCCATCGGGTTCGGCGTGGCCGGCGCCATGCTGCTGGGCCCAATCGGCGCGATTGCGGGGTTCATGCTGGCAGGCAAGGAAACCGAAGTGACCTTCCTGGCCACGCTCAAGGATGACAAAAAGCTACTCGCTGCCGTTGATAGCGACACGTTCGAGGAAATTTACCGAAAAGTACCGTCATGAGTGTGTCAACGCGAGCCGCACCACGCGCGGTGGTGCGGCTTAGCCGGTTCAGCCTGGAAACGTCGGAGGGAGGAGGCCTTTGTGTGCGCTGATCTCTTGCTGCATCTGCGTCACCAACGCCGTGATCGCATGGGCAGTGTCCAGTTCCCAGACTGCAACGTGGCTCACCAGGTCCACTTTGCCGGTGGTGCAATCGCAGACCCGAATCGTCATCGACTGATCCGGCGCCATACTGCAGGTGCATACCGAAGGCAGAAAACTCTGCTCAATGATGCTTTGAATCTCCAGGGTTGAAAGGTTCATCAGTACCTCCCTTGCGCGAGATGTGTGGCCGGGAGAGTGCTCCATCACTTCACCCACCGAGCCAGAAAATTCTATTCCTCAACACGAGGGGTCTCAAGGGCGCAACCGGGTTGCTCGTCGTCTCAGCCGTTGTCGCAATTTGCGAAAAAAATCACCGGCGTTACCAACCCTTTTCACCTGGCGAACCCCGGCCAATCAACGGTTCGCCTGACCTTGCGGCGACTTGGCACAGCCATTGCGAAAGCCCTGTTCTCACGAATAATAAGAGGCCTCGCCATGTCGCTCCCTAATTTGCTTCCCGCCACTTCCGCGTTTATCCAGCGCGCCCCGCGCATGCTGATCGGCGGTGACTGGGTCGAGGCCGCCGATGGCCAGACCATGCCCCTGCACAACCCCGCCACCGGCGAAGTGTTGTGTGTGGTGCCACGGGCCACGCCCGAGGATGTCGACCGCGCCGTGCTCGCGGCCCGCCAGGCTTTTGATGATTCGACCTGGACCAGCACCCGCCCACGCGAGCGGCAGAACCTGTTGTGGAAACTCGCCGACCTGATGGAGCGCGACGCCGAACTGCTGGCGCAGCTGGAATGCCTCAACAACGGTAAAAGCGCGGTGGTGGCGCAAGTGATGGACGTGCAACTGGCCATCGATTTCCTGCGCTACATGGCCGGCTGGGCGACCAAGATTGAAGGCTCCAGTGTCGAAGTGTCGCTGCCGTTGATGCCCAACGATCAGTTCCACAGTTTCATCCGTCGCGAAGCGGTGGGTGTGGTCGGCGCCATCGTCGCCTGGAACTTCCCGCTGCTGCTGGCTTGCTGGAAGCTCGGCCCGGCCCTGGCCACTGGCTGCACCGTGGTGCTCAAACCCGCCGATGAAACCCCGCTGACCGCGCTGAAACTTGCCGAACTGGTGCTGGAAGCCGGTTACCCCGAAGGCGTGTTCAACGTGGTCACTGGCACCGGTATTACCGCCGGCTCAGCCCTGACGCACAACCCGTTGGTGGACAAGCTGACCTTCACGGGCTCCACTGCCGTGGGCAAGGAGATCGGCAAGATCGCCATGGATTCGATGACCCGCGTAACCCTGGAGCTGGGCGGCAAATCACCGACCATTGTCATGGCCGACGCCGACCTGAAAACCGCCGCGGCCGGTGCCGCCAGTGCAATTTTCTTCAATCAGGGACAGGTGTGCTGCGCCGGTTCGCGGCTGTATGTGCAGCGCAAACATTTCGACAATGTGGTGGCGGACATCAGCGATATCGCCAATGCCATGAAGCTCGGCAACGGGCTGGACCCCAGTGTTGAAATGGGGCCATTGATCTCCCGGCGCCAACAGGAACGGGTTTACGGGTATATCGAAAAGGGCCGGGAAAGTGGTGCGACCATCGCCTGCGGTGGTGAGCAGTTCGGACCGGGATTTTTCGTCAAGCCGACCGTGATTGTCGACGTCGATCAAAAACACTCGCTGGTGCAGGAAGAGATTTTTGGCCCGGTACTGGTAGCGATTCCGTTCGATGACGAGGCCGATGCGTTGCGCATGGCCAATGACAGCCCTTATGGGCTTGGAGCGAGCATCTGGTCGAATGACCTGGCGGCGGTGCACCGGATGATTCCGCGGATCAAGTCGGGTTCGGTGTGGGTCAACTGCCACAGCGCACTGGACCCGGCCCTGCCGTTTGGCGGGTACAAAATGTCGGGGGTCGGGCGTGAAATGGGGTATGCGGCGATTGAGCATTACACCGAGTTGAAGTCGGTGTTGATCAAGCTGTGATTGTCTGCGTTGGTTAGGCCGCCTTCGCGAGCAAGCCCGCTCCCACATTTAATTTGTGCTCGACACAGAATCAATGTGGGAGCGGGCTTGCTCGCGAAGGGGCCAGACCGGCCACTACAAATCTCAAGGTTTGAAACCCTGAGCCAACAACCACCCCCGAACCACCCGCCCCTGCTCCACCGTCAACCCCGCCAATACCCGTTCCGCCGGCTCGGTGCGCAACCGCCGCACAAGCGGCGCCAATTCAACCCCCTGCACATGCCAGATGCCCAACGGTTGATCCGTCGTGATCACCACCTCGGCCTCATCGACAAATCCGTCCTTGAGCACCGGTGCTCGCTCGATCCTCAATGCTGAAAAATCAGCCTCGGCATGGGCGACTTCAGCATCCGGCCAACGCCGCCGCGCTTGCCAGAATGGCTGATCCAGCCAACGCAGTTCATCGGCGTAAAAATCCCGACCGATTCGTGCAAAGCGCAAAAACAACTGCTCGACCCGCTGCTGATGAAAGCGCTGGGCCAACGCCGCTCGTTCGGGTTTGCGCAACAACGTGTTGATTACTGCCGGCGCCTGAAGCGCCGAAGACAGTGATTGAAAAATCCCGTTGCCCGACAGCGGGTCCACCGCCATGGCGGCATCGCCAACCCGAATCCAGTGATCGCCGCACACCTGCGGGCATAGAATCGCGGTGCTGCTGCGGGCATGCAATTGCAGATCGACTTCGGCCTGGTCAGCGAAAAACGCCTGAGCCAACGCCGAACCCTGGCGCCGCTGACGACAATAGTCGAGCAACTGCGCCTTGCCCGGCAGGTCGGCGCTCGCCACGTCCACCGTCCATTGCCAGTAACACTGGCCGTCAGCCCGCCGCGCCATCCAGGCCCAGCCGTCTTCAAGGCTTTCCACGGCGCTGGCGGTGGTGCCCGGAGGGCCTTGCCAGCGATTGAGCAAGCTGACCGTCTCGGGCCCGCGCAGGCCTTTGCCGAGCGCCGGGGCCTGGCGACCGCGGGCTTCCACTAAAAAGTCTGCGAGCAGCGTTTCGCGCCCATCAATGTCGATCCGATGGCCCGTCGCGTCGGTCTCAACGGTCAACACTCGACCTTCGATCAGCTCGACGCCAGCCAGGCGCAGGTCCTCGCGCAGGCCTCGGTCGAAGCATGGGCGATCGAGTAAAAACTCAATGTTCTGCGCGTGCTGCTGGCCGTTCCACGACACCTGCCGCTGGGAAGGCAACGCCGCGTCCGCCAGCGCCTGATGCACACCCGCACCGCGCAAGGCCTCCAGCACACGGACCGAAACGCCTTCCAGCGCCGCAAATCGGCGCCACTCGCTGACCAGCGTGACGGGATAGCCGAGTCGGCGCAAACCCAGGGCGACTGCGGCCCCCGCCGGTCCTGCGCCGAGAATCACAATCATGGGCCAACGCGCCGTTCAGGACCGCGATAACGAGCGTTTTCGCGCAGCCACTCGATGACCTGCTCGTTGCTCGCCTCAGGGTGTGCCACCAGGAAACCGGCAATGTGTCCACTCAACGCTGCGCAGCCAAGACTGGCGCCGGACTGCCCCGGATAAGTCCCATGCACACACGCGGCGAAATCCGCTTGAGCGCTGTTGAGCCATGACCACTCCTGCTCAGCGCATCGCGCGTCGCCGGTGACGCGCAACACCTGTGGATAATTCGCCGGGAACACACCTTCACCTTGCGCCGGGCTGGAGGCGCAGAGCAAAACGCCCTGGCTCACCGCCGCCGCGCAGGCTTCGCGCAACAGGCTGCGGTCCTGACGCAAACCGAGGCTCAAATTGATCAACCGGACGTCCTGTGCCACCAGCCAGTCGATGGCGCTGGCAATCTGCAAGGCGCTGGTGACGCCGCGCTGGTCAAACACCTGCCCCACGCAAAATACCGCTGAGGGTGCCCGACGTCCGATGGCTTCGATGACTGCGCTACCGTGACCCAATGGATCATCACGCAAGTCGCTTTCGGCCAGCCCATCCTCCAACAACGAAAATCGTCGCCCGGCCACGACCTCCACCCGTTGCGCCGCCGAATGCCCGCTGTCGACCACCCCGATGCGTAGTTCAGGCTTCATGCAGCACCGTTTTCGAAGTGAGTACGCCGTCGAGCAATTCAAAGCGCAGGTCGGCATCGGCCAGGGTTGAGGGACGATGGCTGATCAAGATGCGTGTGCGCCCGGCAAACAGTCGGTCGATGGCCTCGATGACCTCGCGCTCGGTGGCTTCATCCACCGCCGAAGTGGCCTCGTCCAGCACCAGAATCAACGGATCCTGCAGCAGTGCACGGGCAATGGCGATGCGCTGTTTCTGGCCGCCGGACAACTGCTGGCCACGCTCGCCCAACGGACTGTCGAGCCCCTCGGGCAACGACTCGATCAGGCTGTCGAGTTGTGCCAGGCGCGCGACGTCGGCAATGGCCTCGCGACTGGCGTCCGGCACCGCGTAAGCGAGGTTATCGGCGAGGCTGCCGCGAAACAGCACGATGTCCTGGCTGACAACGGCAATCCGCTGCCGCAACTGGAACAGGTCCAGCTCCCGAAGATCAACCTCCCCCAGCAACACCCGACCGGACTGCGGATCGTGATGACGCTGCAGCAGATCGATAAGGGTAGATTTGCCGACCCCGGAGCCGCCGCTGAGGGCGACTTTCAAGCCGTAGGGAATTCGCGCTTCGATACCCCGCAAAGTCGTCGGGCGGCCGGGATGGCTGAAGTGCACATCGTCGAATCGCAGGTCGCCGCAGATCGGCATCGGTTGCGGTTGGACCGGCGTCAAAACTGTGGGCTCTTCACCGCGCAGCTCCATCACGCGTCCGAGACTGACGGTCATCCGTTGAATGGCGACGTAGAGGCCGAGCAGGCTCTGGACCGGTCCGACGGCCATGCCCAGGTAGGTCGAAAACGCAATCAAGGCACCCAATTGCCAAGTGCCCTGCACCACCCAGTAACCGCCGATCAAAAACGCACAGGCGCGGGACAATGAGGTCAATGTGCCCGGTACGGCCTGGGTGAAAAACTCGGTGACTTGCAGGCGCAGCAATTGGCTCATGTAGCCTTGGCCCAGCGTCTGCAGACGCCGCGATTCACGTTGTTGCTGGCCGGCGGACTGGATGAATTTCATCACCGGCAAGGTCTCGACCATGAACGAGGACATGTCCGCCGAGCGCTCGCGTAATTGCCGTACGTCGCGCTCGACTTTGCGCCGCATCCAGCGCAGCCAGAGCACGTCGAGGGGAATCAGCACCAGGGCCAGCAACGACAGCTTCCATGACAGGGTCAACAACATCGCCACCGCGCAGACCAGACCGATCACGCTCGACACGGCCGAGAATAATGAATCCACGGCAAAACGCTGGATCTCCGCGACGTCGCCATCCAGGCGCGACATCAAGTCTCCGATACGCCGTTGACCGTAGAAGCTCGGTGAGAGTGTCTGCAAATGCCGGTAGAGATCATCGCGCAAAGCAAAAAGAATCCGCCCGGACAACCGCGTGTGCAGGTAGCGATTGATGCCCGACAGTGCCGTGCCGAGCAGCCCGGCAACGATCATCAACCCGGCAATCAACACCAGCATCGGGAAATTGCGGGCTAGCAGGCCATCGTCGATCAGCAGCTTGGTCAGCCACGGTTGCACCAACACCAGCAGCGAGGCGCACACCGATAAACCGAGCAGCCCGACAATGGCCAAACGATGCGGACGCACGAAGCTGTAGAGCCAGCGCAATGCCGCTTGCAAGGCTTCGGGGTGCTGGCTGTCGATCAGCCGGACGATCAGGCGCTGCATCACGAACGCAACTGTTTGAGCTTGCGATACAACGTCGCGCGGCTGATGCCCAACGCGTCGGCGGCCGCCGAGACATTGCCCTGGTGAGTGTCCAGGGACTGCCGAATCAGCTCCAGTTCGTTCTCGCGGATGCTGCCAGCCTGTGGTCGTTCGCTCGCGCTCAACTCGTCGAGCATGCTGTCGGGCAAGTGATCGAGCGTGAGGACGGTCTCTCCCGGTTCGCGCATGGCCAGCGCGGTGCGTAATACCATCTCCAGTTGGCGGATGTTGCCGGGCCAGTGATAACCGCCGAGCAAGCGGCTCAAATCGTCATGCAGCACGACGGCCGGCGCATCGAGCTTGGCCAGCAATCGCCCGACCAGACCACTGAAGTCCTCACGTTCGCGCAGGGCCGGAAGCATCACGCTGATGCCGTTGACCCGGTAGAACAGGTCCTCTCGGAAGTGCTTTTCATCCACCAGGCGCTTGAGGTCACGATGGGTGGCGCAAATCAGCGCGACGTCGATGTCCTGCTCTTCGCCAGCACCCAATGGCGCGACTTTGCGGTCTTGCAGCACCCGCAGCAAACGCGCTTGCAGGGCCAGCGGCATGTCGCCGATTTCATCGAGAAACAAGGTGCCGCCATGGGCCTGTTGCAAGCGACCGACCATGCCACCACGACGGGAACCGGTGAACGCGCCCTCGCGGTAACCGAACAGTTCCGACTCGATCAGGCCTTCGGGAATGGCGGCGCAATTCACCGCCACAAAGGGTTTGTCGCAGCGAGCACCGGCCAGGTGCAAAGCGCGGGCGATGACTTCTTTGCCGGTGCCAGTTTCACCGAGCAGCAACACCGGCAATTCATTGGCCAGGCCTTGACGAGCCATGCGCAACGCTCGGGCATATCGCACGTTACTGCCGGCCAGGGACTCCAGGTCCGGTTGCGGTTTGGCGGTTTTGACGGTGCTGCGTGGAGGGCTGCTGACGCTGATCGAGCGTTGCGGTGCACGCAGGGTTTTGTAGAAGAATTCGCCTTTGGCAGTTTGCAGGCTGCCGACACCGCCCTGGTGCAGGCGAGCCAGCAATTGCAGGCCATCGACGCCCAAAAACTCTTCGCAACGTCGGCCCACCAACGCCGAGCGTTCGGCGTGAAGCAACTGACAGGCCTGGGCACTGACCGCAAGGATCTGGCCCCCAAGGCTCACTGCCAGCAGGCCTTGCCATGGAGATTCGAGGTATTGGCGACGGCTGTGGAACGCCAGGACGATTTCGTCCGGGTAGCTGGCGTTGAAGACGCGGCTTTCAATCTGGCTGACCGCCATGGCTAACAACGCGGTGCTGTCATGGACGCGGCCTAGCGGGCCTTCACGGGTCAGGTCGAGCACGCCGAGGATGTCGCCCTGAGGGCAATAAATCGGCACCGAGGTACAGGAGAAATCAGTCAGGCGATCGAGATAATGCTCGCCGCAATCGATCATCGTTGGCCGGGCTTCGACCAGGGCGGTGCCTAGCGCGTTGGTGCCGCGAGCGGCTTCGCTCCAGCAGGCACCCAAGGTGATGTCTTGCAGGCCGCTGCCTTTGAGGCGATCGGCGCGCCCTTCGACGGCGAGGATGGTGGCATCGGAGTTGGCGAGGATAACCAGGCCTTCCTTGCCCTGACGTTCGGCCAGGTAATCGATGGCTGGCAATGCTGCGTCGATCAGCAGTCGGTTGCTCGCCAGCAACACGTCGAGGCTCGCGCTCGATTCCAGCGCCAATTCGTGTTTGCCATTGAAATGCACACCGTGGCTGAGACTGCGTCGCCACGAGGCGTCGATTTCTGCGCGCAACACGCCGTCGGGAACTTCGCCCTCGAGATGGAGTTTTTCCCGGGCCAGGCGAGCTTCACGGTGCAGTTTGGGTGGTGTTGTTTTTATTAGCGTCATCAAGCGCTCCGAGTCGGTCCGCCCTGCGCTATTTTTAAAATCAGCGCCCTGCCGCAATCTTTACGTTAACGTCAGGGCGATGGCAAGTGCCTTACAGCACCTGTGGTTTCAGAACGACCACTTAAACGTGTGGATCACCCGGGGCTTTGCTCGGCGCGGCGTATTGCGGCTTGAGGTGACCTTCCTGATCGAGCAGCCAGGCGTCCATGATCTGTCGCACCACGGGACCTGCGACGCGACCACCCGCCTCGCCGTTTTCAATCATCACCGAGATGACAATCTTCGGGTGCTCAGCCGGGGCAAATCCGACGAACAAGGCGTTGTCGCGGTTACGTTCCAGGGTTTTCGCCCGGTTGTAGCGCTCGCCCTGCTTGATCGCAACGACTTGCGCAGTACCGCTCTTGCCAGCAATGCGGTATTGCGCCCCGAGCGCTGCCGCCCGGGCAATCCCGCGAGCGTCATGCATCACCATCTGCATGCCGTGGTTGACCTGTTCCCAGTCACGTGGATCCTTAAGCAGGATGTTGGGCATCGGATGCTCATCTACTGGCGCAACACCGTCCACTGACTTGGCCAGATGCGGACGATTCCAGACACCCTTGTTGGCAATCAGCGCAGTGGCCTGGGCCAGCTGCAGCGGTGTGACCTGCATGTAGCCCTGACCAATACCGAGGATTACCGTCTCGCCAGGAAACCAGGCCTGTCGGCGCGTAGCCCGTTTCCAGGCCTGGGACGGCATCAAGCCGGCAGACTCTTCGAACATGTCCATCGAGACCTTCTCTCCGAGGCCGAACATCGCCATGTAGTCGTGGAGCCGATCGATGCCCAGCTTGTGCGCCAGGTCGTAGAAGTAGGTGTCGTTGGAGCGCATGATCGCGGCGTCCATGTCGACCCAACCGTCGCCGCTGTGGTTCCAGTTACGGTATTTGTGATCGAAATCCGGGAGCTGGTAGTAACCCGGATCGAAGACACGGGTCTGGGGCGTGACGACGCCCGCATCGAGGCCGGCAATGGCCACTTCCGGCTTGATGGTCGAACCCGGCGCGTAGAGACCGCGCAGCACGCGGTTAAACAGTGGGCGGTCGATGGAGTCGTGCAACGCCGCGTATTCTTTGAAACTGATCCCGGTAACGAACAGGTTCGGGTCGAAGCTTGGCTTGCTGACCATTGCCAGCACTTCACCGGTGGAGGGGTCAAGCGCAACGACTGAACCTCGACGATCACCCAGGGCTTCTTCGGCGGCTTCCTGGAGTTTAACGTCCAGGCTCAGGACAATGTTTTTACCGGGGATAGGGTCGGTGTGCTTGAGTACACGCAGAACGCGGCCCTGGGCATTGGTTTCGACTTCTTCGTAACCGACGTGGCCATGCAACTCGGACTCGTAGAATTTTTCGATGCCGGTTTTACCGATCGATTGAGTGCCACGGTACTCCACGTTATCCAGGGCTTTGGATTCTTTCTCGTTGATGCGACCGACGTAGCCGATCGAATGCGCGAAGTGCGCGCCCATCGGGTAATGGCGAACGAATTGAGGCTCGACATCGATTCCCGGCAGGCGGAACTCATTGACCGCCAGTATCGCGATCTGCTCTTCGCTCAGTTCATAGAACAGGGTGACCGGCACGAACGGATGACGGGCCTGCTTCATCGCCTTGTCGAAGAGTGTTCGATCTTCTGTCGGCAGATGCAGGAGGTCTACCACCTCATCCAGTTCTTCTTTCACGTCGGAAGCGCGTTCACGGGTGATCGTCAGGTTGAAGCTTGGCCGGTTGTCTGCCAGCACCACGCCGTTGCGGTCGTAGATCAGTCCACGGGTGGGAGTAATTGGCAGGACGTGGACGCGGTTGTTTTCGGAGATGGTTGAGTGATAGTCGAATTCGACCACCTGCAGGACATACATGCGCACCACCAGCGCGCAGGTAATGGCGGCGACGAACAAGCCGCAAGCCATCAGCCTTTTCTTAACCAGGCGCGTTTCTTTTTCGTGGTCTTTGATCGGAATCGGTTCGGGCATTTCTGCGGCAACTCTTTGACTAAAAAAGGGTGCCGATCCGTAGGCGTGAAATCAGTCCGTTAAAAAACGAGCTGCACCATACCAAAAACTGCCCGGTCACTTGAGTGCGATTTCCTCGAACGGTTGTTCTTGAGCGTCAAAAGGACAATACCGACTTTCTGCAGACAAAACAAAACCCCAACTGCTTTCGCAATTGGGGTTTCGGAATTTAATCTTGACGATGACCTACTCTCACATGGGGAAACCCCACACTACCATCGGCGATGCATCGTTTCACTGCTGAGTTCGGGATGGGATCAGGTGGTTCCAATGCTCTATGGTCGTCAAGAAATTCGGGTACCGAATCGTGGCCAGTCGGCCGCGCTTCAGCAAATTGGGTATGCGATAGTTTGGTGTTTTGTGAGTATCTCGAACTTTCGGTTCGTTTCGTCTTCACACACCGCAATCTGGCCTTTCGACGCAAATTGCTTGGGTGTTATATGGTCAAGCCTCACGGGCAATTAGTATTGGTTAGCTCAACGCCTCACAGCGCTTACACACCCAACCTATCAACGTCGTAGTCTTCGACGGCCCTTCAGGGGACTCAAGGTCCCAGTGAGATCTCATCTTGAGGCTAGTTTCCCGCTTAGATGCTTTCAGCGGTTATCTATTCCGAACATAGCTACCCGGCAATGCCACTGGCGTGACAACCGGAACACCAGAGGTTCGTCCACTCCGGTCCTCTCGTACTAGGAGCAGCCCCTCTCAAATCTCAAACGTCCACGGCAGATAGGGACCGAACTGTCTCACGACGTTCTAAACCCAGCTCGCGTACCACTTTAAATGGCGAACAGCCATACCCTTGGGACCGGCTTCAGCCCCAGGATGTGATGAGCCGACATCGAGGTGCCAAACACCGCCGTCGATATGAACTCTTGGGCGGTATCAGCCTGTTATCCCCGGAGTACCTTTTATCCGTTGAGCGATGGCCCTTCCATACAGAACCACCGGATCACTAAGACCTACTTTCGTACCTGCTCGACGTGTCTGTCTCGCAGTCAAGCGCGCTTTTGCCTTTATACTCTACGACCGATTTCCGACCGGTCTGAGCGCACCTTCGTACTCCTCCGTTACTCTTTAGGAGGAGACCGCCCCAGTCAAACTACCCACCATACACTGTCCTCGATCCGGATAACGGACCTGAGTTAGAACCTCAAAGTTGCCAGGGTGGTATTTCAAGGTTGGCTCCACGCGAACTGGCGTCCACGCTTCAAAGCCTCCCACCTATCCTACACAAGCAAATTCAAAGTCCAGTGCAAAGCTATAGTAAAGGTTCACGGGGTCTTTCCGTCTAGCCGCGGATACACTGCATCTTCACAGCGATTTCAATTTCACTGAGTCTCGGGTGGAGACAGCGCCGCCATCGTTACGCCATTCGTGCAGGTCGGAACTTACCCGACAAGGAATTTCGCTACCTTAGGACCGTTATAGTTACGGCCGCCGTTTACCGGGGCTTCGATCAAGAGCTTCGCGTTAGCTAACCCCATCAATTAACCTTCCGGCACCGGGCAGGCGTCACACCCTATACGTCCACTTTCGTGTTTGCAGAGTGCTGTGTTTTTAATAAACAGTCGCAGCGGCCTGGTATCTTCGACCGGCATGGGCTTACGCAGTAAATGCTTCACCCTCACCGGCGCACCTTCTCCCGAAGTTACGGTGCCATTTTGCCTAGTTCCTTCACCCGAGTTCTCTCAAGCGCCTTGGTATTCTCTACCCAACCACCTGTGTCGGTTTGGGGTACGGTTCCTGGTTACCTGAAGCTTAGAAGCTTTTCTTGGAAGCATGGCATCAACCACTTCGTGTACTAAAAGTACACTCGTCATCAGCTCTCGGCCTTAGAATCCCGGATTTACCTAAGATTCCAGCCTACCACCTTAAACTTGGACAACCAACGCCAAGCTGGCCTAGCCTTCTCCGTCCCTCCATCGCAATAACCAGAAGTACAGGAATATTAACCTGTTTTCCATCGACTACGCTTTTCAGCCTCGCCTTAGGGACCGACTAACCCTGCGTCGATTAACGTTGCGCAGGAAACCTTGGTCTTTCGGCGTGGGTGTTTTTCACACCCATTGTCGTTACTCATGTCAGCATTCGCACTTCTGATACCTCCAGCAAGCTTCTCAACTCACCTTCACAGGCTTACAGAACGCTCCTCTACCGCATCACCTAAGTGATACCCGTAGCTTCGGTGTATGGTTTGAGCCCCGTTA